>UQQR01000018.1 GCA_900543215.1 uncultured Oscillospiraceae bacterium
GCTTGGTTAAAGGCTTTGCGGGACTTTCAATTTTAAATAATTTTCTCATATCTATAACTCTGACTCCGTCATTTAAGGTTCGAATCCTTATACCTCTGCCATTACCTCGGAACATTCGTGTTCCGAGGCTTTTTTATGCCCGAATACTGCTTTTTACGGCGGTATTCGGGCACTTTTTCTTTGCCTCAAAATTTTTGCGAGAGCTTTTGAGAGATTCTAAGAGACAGCAGATTTCAAAATTTCAAAGTCATTTTAGTGCGATTTAGGGCATTTATGACTGAGACTTTTGAGAGACATCGCTAAAATCAAAATCGTAACACGAATTGAAATGAGCAAAAAATTTGAGAGACATTTCAAAAAATAAAGAGGGCTTAAAGTACCGAGTCCTACAACAAGCTATTTACTGATGCTGAATTCTACAAAAATGTCATGGATGGCAAAGTCATATCTCCATTCAGCCGGTCATTCAATTTTCAAGGTGCTGTGATCAGTCCCTCCACCAAACGTCAAAAACTAAAGAAAATATGCATAGTTTACGGAAAAATATTTTGATTTAATTTTTGATTTGTCGCTTTTATGTGTTGTCTGCTCTCTATATTGGATTGCTGAAAAAATATTGGAAAATTAACCCCCTTGCCATTAAAATTTCTTGATTAGCTACTTTAAACTTGTGCTGAAATAAAAAACACCGCATGAAAAGCAAAACAGATTTCTCCGTTCTATTTTTCATACGGTGCCGGGAATAAGCCTTTTGTTGTTTTACGCTTTTTAAGGCATAAGCAAATTCATATTGTATCGCACATTCGACTATTTCCACTGTTTTTTCTACAATAAACAGTGACAATTTTTGTTTTCATGCTTTTCGGGTAAAATATTAGAAAAATACTCGGAGGTAAATTGAGATGAAAGGACAAATTATTACAGCAAGAATGATTGCCGAATTTAAGGAACATCTAATCTTAGAGGAAAGGAGTGCGGCAACAGTTGAGAAGTATATCCGTGATGTAAAAGCGTTTTCAGCGTATACACAGAACACTTCCGTAACAAAAGAAACCGTAATTGCATACAAAAAACACTTGCAGGAAAATTATGCTGTGCGTAGCGTTAATTCAATGCTGGCAAGTATCAACAGCTTATTTGTATTTCTCGGTTGGCACGATTTAAAGGTGAAATCCTTAAAACTTCAACAGCAGGTATTCTGCCCCGAAGAAAAGGAACTGACAAAAGCAGAATACGCACGGCTTTGCAGAACAGCGGAACGCAAGCACAACGAAAGACTTAATCTTATTTTGCAAACAATTTGCGGCACGGGCATTAGAGTCAGTGAGCTACAATATATAACCGTTGAGGCGGTAAAGAACGGCGAGGCAGTTGTAAACAGCAAAGCAAAGACTCGGTCGGTGTTTATTGTAAAAGAATTAAAACAAAAATTGCTCCGCTATGCAGCAGAGCAAGGGAAAAAAAGCGGTATGATTTTTGTTACGCGAACAGGCAAGCCGATAAGCCGCACAAATATTTGGCGAGAAATGAAAGCGTTATGCGAGGAAGCAAACGTCAACCCGCAAAAGGTATTTCCAAATAACCTGCGCCATCTATTTGCAAGGGTGTTTTACGGAATTGAAAAGGATATTGCCAAGCTTGCGGATATTCTCGGTCATTCAAGCATAAACACCACCAGAATTTATATTATTTCAACCGGAACGGAACACCGCCACTGTATGGAGAATATGCGGCTGATAATTTAGCCTGAAAAAACAAAAACAGCCACCGAACTCGACGGCAGAAACATAATCAGCATTATGTTGCAAACTATACATAACTAAGTTGAATTCACATAAGTATTGTAGCACAAAATTTGCCGACTGTAAAGCGTTTGCGGCAAAAAAAGGTATAAAATTCCAAAATCATCTGAATTTAAACATAACAATTAAAGCCTTATTATTTATTTTTAAAAACAAAGGAATGGGGCTTGATTTTTTATACACATTTTTTACCTGTTTTATATTTATAAGCAGCTCATATAACTTCTTTTACAACATAATGCTGATTATGTTGCATCTAAACCGATGACAAAAACGTTTTCCGTTATGCTTTTTAGAATTTTGGGTGTTTCCATATATTTTTTTTGATTGGATTCTTTACAACACCTTAACGCTATGCTATAACATTTGCCGATTTATGAATTTTTGCATATGCTTTTTGCGGCATAACAGTAATCAAATTGATATTTAAGTTTTTTTGGGTATGAACCGAATATTTTGTATTTAATATATCAACAATGAAATTTAATTAGTAATTTTAAAGGGACGTAAAATGAAAAGTTATATTTCTACCGTAATAATAACACAGTTATCGTTGCTCACCCTGATTGTGTTTGTAACAAAAAGCAAGGTTTTGCCTAAACGTGTAAAAACGGGAATCATAACCGCATCTGCTCTGATTATGGTATGTGCATTTGCAGAATTTTCAGGAGTGTTGCTTGACGGAGCGGCAACTATATTAAAACCTTTGCATATTGTTGTTAAGTATATCGAGTTCTGTGTAGCGCCGATTATTCCGCTTGTGTTTTCATCTGCATTTTATCCGATGAAATCCAATAAAATGATTTTTCTGCCACCCATTATTCATATCGCTTTTGAAACATTGTCACTCTTTTTAGGAATTATATTTTATATAGATGATAAAAACGTTTATCATCACGGTGAACTGTATTGGCTGTATTATTTATTTGTGTTTTTAAGTATGATGTGTCTTTTTTTCACCGTTGCAAAATTCGAAGCACAATTTCAGAACCAAAACCGCAGTTCACTATTTATACTTTTGGCGTTTTTAACAGTGGGAGTCGTGTTTCAAAACATTGACAACGATGCCAAAATCGTTTGGCTTACAATGGCAATAGGTATGATACTTTTCTACATTTACTACTGTAACATGATCTACAAACTCGATGCTTTGACCGAACTTTTAAACCGCAGGGCCTATGAGGTGCATATATCCTCATTAAAAAGAAAAGCATATATAATTTTGTTTGACGTAAATAACTTTAAAAGTATAAATGACACTTTTGGTCACAATTCCGGCGATATGTGCTTGAAATCCGTAGCGTCTGCCATAAGAAAGGTGTATCGCAAAAGCGGATTGTGTTACAGGGTAGGTGGGGATGAATTTTGTGTTATTATTGACCGCAAGGCTGACTTTTGCAAAATTGAGGATCTGAATGCAAAATTTAAAAATCAGATTTCAAAACACAATAACGACATCGGCACTGCAATGTCGGTAGCCATAGGCTATGCGCTTTTTGAGCCGAACAAAACCAAAATATCCGATACTGTTAAAAAAGCCGACGAGCAAATGTATTTAAACAAAAACCATACAAACGAACCATAAAAAAACTTTTTCTTGTATTTGATATTAAAGTTTGCTATAATGATAAAAAATACAGGCAAACCTGTCGAAAGACAGCGACGCAAAGTTAAGTGTCTAACCGGAATTTTCCGTATGATTGACTGACCGCACCCGAAATGTGCGGTCAGTTTTTTTTATTGAGGTGATTTTTTGAACCGTGTTTTAAGAGAAGAAAAAAAGTTTTTAATCAATATTGACGAGTTTATTTCCCTATCGCACAAATTAGGAAATATTATGCTTTCAGATCCGCATAACGGCACTCACGGATACACAATACGTTCCCTTTATTTTGACACTGTTTACGATCGGGATTATTTTGAAAAGCAGGCGGGCGTTGAGCTGCGGCGCAAAATACGGCTTCGTTGTTATGATCCGAAAGCGGATTACGCTATGCTTGAAATAAAACAAAAGCAAGGGGCAAATCAGCTAAAGCGTTCGCTTAAATTAAAACGCGAGGACGCCGTTCGACTGACTTTGGGAGACTACTCTCCGTTGCTTTCATATTCCGAGCCCTTTGCCGCCGAATGTTATGCTTTGATGAATACCAAATGCTATTTGCCGAAAACCATTGTGGAATACAATCGTAAGGCTTATATCGCAAAAGAAAACAAAATAAGAGTAACCTTCGACAATCATATTGTTTCTACGGAAAGCTGTTTTGATTTATTCAGCGAAAATCTGAATATGAATCCTGTGCTCGACCCATATAATGTGGTGCTTGAGGTGAAATTCAACGGTTTTTTGCTTGAATATATAAAGCGGATGATAAATCCCGTTAACAGAAGCGAGCTTTCAGTCAGTAAATATGTTTTAGCCAGACAGAACGGTTATCAAACAAGATTATAGGAGAATAAAAAATGAGAGAAAAAATTTACAGTCTTTTTACTAACCCCAGCGATATGACATGGCAACAAATTTTAATGAATATATCCGCGGCCGCAGTTCTCGGAATGTTTATTTTTATTTCATATCTGATTTCTCACAGAGGGACTATTTACAGTAAAAAATTTAATGCTTCGCTTGTTATTTTAACCGTGCTTACGGGTACGGTTATGACTGTTATCGGAAATAATATAGCGTTATCCCTCGGTATGGTCGGAGCATTGTCTATTGTGCGTTTTAGAACTGCCATTAAGGACTCACGCGATACGGTGTATATTTTTTGGGCGATCATAATAGGTATTTGCTGCGGTGTCGGGGATTATCTGGTAGCTTCAATAGGCAGTGCAGTTACCTTTGCCGTTATATTTATTCTCGGCTGTATTAAAAGCGATAACCGTATTCTCTTGATAGTGCGCGCCGACCGTGCCAAACAGCCTATGATTAAATCACAGGTTTACAAGCTGTTTTCCGGAAAAGCAATTCTAAGAGTAGAAAACACTACGCAGGATACCGTAGAGTTAATATATGAGCTGACGCAAAAAATGGTTAAAAAAGCAGAAAAAGTCGAAATTAATATTACTGACAGCATATATAAACTTGAAAATATAGAATATGTAAATCTTGTAATGCAGAATGATGAAATATCCAACTGACGGAGGATTTTCAGATGAAATATAAATCTATCGGGGCGATTGCGTGCATTGCAATATTGCTTGTGGGTGCACTTAATTGGAATTTGCTGTTTGATCTTACAACCGAAAAACGCGTTCATCAGCATTTATCTTATGTGCCAAAACAAAAATGCGAGCAAACCCATAATGACGGCGAGCTTTGCACTCACCTCCCGCTTATTTCTATTGATACAAACGGTCAGGAAATACCGGGAAAAGGAATGAAAGACGAAAACGGGAAACACACCGGATTTTCCTCCACACCCGACGGAAACGACCGAATAACTGCCTCTATGCGGATTATGGATTCGGAATCCGAATATAATCATACTTCCGATGAATCTACGGTTTCAAGCGATGTAATTATTCATGTGCGCGGTAACAGCTCGAGATTTTTTGAAAAATCAGGTTATCGCATTAAGCTTATTGATAAGAATGGAAACAATAATCCTCAGTCACTGCTCGGAATGGATAAACACCAAGACTGGGTGTTGCACGGGCCTTACCTTGATAAAACACTGATACGCAACTATATGATGTATAACTTATCGGGAGAAATTATGGACTATGCGCCGAATGTGCGTTTTTGTGAGGTTGTTATCAACGGCGAATATGAGGGAGTATATGTTTTGACTGAGCTGATTACAGCAGGCAAAGACGGTGCAAGGCTTAATATGTCGGTTGACGCTAAGGATAATACCTACACCGGTTACCTTTTAAGGTTAGACCGACAAAACGACATTGAAGCAGACCGTGTAAATAACCTGACTGAATATACTCTAAGAGCAGACAGGGATTTAAAATTAGAGGTTGAATATCCCGGACAGCAGAAACTGAACGAAACGCTTAAAAGATCTATTGAAACCGACTTCTCACGCTTTGAAAAGGCGCTTTATTCATATGATTTCAACAACAAAAAATACGGCTATAAAAATTATAGTGATGTTGATTCGTTCGTCTCGTATTTTATCATTCACGAGCTTGTTGTAAACTATGACGCCGGATCTTATTCCACCTATATTTATAAGGATACAAGCGGAAAATACAAGATGTGCGTTTGGGACTTTAATAATGCTTGTGACAATTATCAAGAACAAAGCGTTATGACGGTACAGCATTTTGAAATTCAAAACAAATTATGGTTCGGTATGCTGATGAAAGATGAAGATTTTGTTGAAAGTGTTATAAGCAAATATCGGTCTTTACGAAAAACTGTATTCAGCGATAAATATTTAGAAGAATATATTGACGGGGTTACCGAATTTTTAGGACCGGCAATAGAACGGAACAACAAACGATGGGCTTCGTCTTTTAGCGACGATACTCTTCTTGAACCCGAAGGCAGAAATCTTCATTCGTATAACGAGGCAGTAACGCAGCTAAAAACATTTTTCAGTGTGCGTACAGCTTGGCTTGACGATAACATTGAAACACTTAAACAATACAGTGCGTCATCAAAAATCAAGAAATACACCGAGGTAACAGATTAGAAAGGAGCATATATGAAAAAATTTATTATTATTGTTTTATGTATTGCTCTTTTATTTGTCGGTGTTGATGCCGCTTACTACCGTTTAGGAGTATATATCGATCTTAACCCTTCAAAAGAAGTGAAAACCTTTGTAAAAACAAAGGAAAACAAAATTCTGCTTAACAGCGGAAAAGGATATAATGAATTTGAAATAAAAGGCGTTAACTTAGGCTCGGGCGAGCCGGGTGAATGGTCTACGGATTTCAGCATAGACAAAGAAACCTATAAGAGATGGTTTAAATATATAAAAGAAATGGGTGCTAACACTATTCGTGTTTACACCATTCAGAACGATACCTTTTATAACGCATTTTATGAATATAACTATCAAAATCCGGATCCTCTTTATATGATTCACGGAGTGTGGGTAAACGATTATGTTCAGAATTCCCACAGAGACGCTTATGATAAAGACTTTTACACCACCTTTTCCCGTGACAGCATTACCATGATTGATGTTATTCACGGAAAGAAAAAGCTTTCCTTAGGGCGCGTTGCCAGCGCCGGTCACGGAACATACCGCAAGGATGTTTCAGAGTGGGTTATCGGCTATATTCTCGGTGTTGAATGGGACGATATTACGGTAGCCTATACAGATGAAACCTATAAGAATATGACGGAGTATACGTCCTTTAAAGGAGAATATCTTTATACGGCAGAAAATGCCTCGGTTTTTGAAACGCTTTTGTGCAAGCTTGGAAATCATTTGATAGATTATGAAACAAAACGCTATAAAACGCAAAAGCTGATTGCCTTTTCAAATTGGCCGACAACCGATCCTTTTAAATATCCCGAAACTGTAAAAAACTTATATATGAAATGCGCCTATGTGGATGTTGAGCATATTAAAACAACCGACAAGTTGCTTACAGGACAATTTGCCTCATATCATGTTTATCCTTACTATCCCGATTATCTTAATTGGACCGACGATTGGAGCTTTTCGGGTATCACCGACAAAACTCAGTTTTATGACGGTGAAGAATTAAATACCTACCGAGCATACTTAAATATGCTTACCTCGCACCATACAATTCCCGTAGTAATTTCTGAATTCGGTGTTTCAACAGGCAGAGGAATGGCACACAGAGATTTAAACACGAACCGAAATCAAGGCAATATGTCCGAAAAGGATCAAGGACAGGCGCTTATTCGGTGCTATGAAGATATAATGGCTGCAGGATGTGCGGGTTCTTGCGTGTTTTCATGGCAAGACGAATGGTTCAAGCGCACTTGGAATACTATGTATGCCGTAAATTTAACCCGAAATCCTTATTGGTCGGATTATCAAACAAACGAGCAGTATTTCGGACTTCTTTCCTTTGACCCCGGGAAAGAAAAATCCGTTTGTTATGCAGACGGAGATATTTCGGAATGGTCGGGAGAAAAGCCTGTAGTACAATCGGGAGATATGTCTGTAAGTATCCGTTATGATGAGCGGTTTATGTATTTTCTAATCTATAAGAAAAACCTTGATTTTGAAAATGACAAAATATTTATTCCTATTGATACCACACCGAAATCCGGCAGTAATTACTGTGAGAACTTTGGCTTGAAGTTTGATAAGGCAGCGGATTTTGTCCTTGTAATCAATGGGAAAGACAACAGTCGGCTTATGGTTCAGGAACGATATGAAGTACTGCGATCTACCTATTCGCAAAATCTTAAAGGCTTTGATACCTATCTTGTTGATAATGTTCCCGATAAGAACTCCTCAAAATTTGTAAATATTGATATGATCCTTGAAATTTTCAATGTCACGGAAGAACAGCGACACAGTAATCTCTTTAATTTCGGTGAGCCTTCATTTGAAACCGGAAAGCTGAGATACGGAAACGCCAACCCGGATTCTGCCGACTTTGACTCGCTTGCCGATTTTGCCCAAAGCGGAGATTATATAGAAGTGAAATTGCCGTGGCAGCTGCTTAATTTCTCCGATCCGTCTAAAATGGAAATCCTCGATGATTATTACAGCGGAAATTACGGAATTAAATTTATAAATATCAATAAAATGAATATTGGAATTATGACCGAAAGCAGTAACCGCTGCCATCTTTCATCCTTTGAACTGAAGGGGTGGGGAAACAAAGTAACTTATCACGAAAGGCTTAAGAGCTCCTATTATGCATTACAAAGTTATTGGAATAAAGAGGTGTCGCCGTGAGAGTAGAAATAATGCTGTATGTCTATTTGTTTGTATGCGGAGCAATGATTGTTTTCAATATAGTCACTGCGATTTTATTTCGCAAAAACGAACGAAAGACAGAAAAGGTCAGCAAAAATCTGCGTTATGAGGTTATGCTTCAGCTTGAAGCGGCGGAAGCGAACTCCGCTGTCAACAAAAAACATAAGTTGTATCTGAGCCGAAAATTACGAAAAGTCGGAAATATGATAGCCTTTGACAAAATGCTGGAAGCCGAATATATAAGCCACCCACAGGAAATCCGTAACTATTTACGTAGTCTTGACGAGGTTTTCATATCGCTTATGGCATATTATATGAAACGAAACAGAATTGAAGCCGCCTATTTCCCCTATATTATAAAAAAATACCGAGTAATTGCATACCGTTCCTTTTACAGCCTTGAGGGGGCTTTACTTGAGCTTTTGAACGAACCGAGCATTTACTGCCGTGAAAATGCTATGCAGGCGCTTTACACTACGGGCGATGTTGACTGTATTATAAAAGCTCTTAAAATAATTGACCGAAGTGATTTATTCTATCACCGAAAGTTGTTATCCGACGGTCTTTTGAATTTTGCCGGCAGCGGTAATACTTTGGGCAAAAAAATCGTTGAAAAATTCTTTGATTTTTCAGCAGGAATGCAAGTGACATTACTTGATTATTTGCGCTTTTCAGGCAGTGAGTACCAAAAGTTTGCATTATCGCTTTTGATAAACGAGGATTTGAATGATGAAATACGCTATGCGGCAATCCGGTATCTCGGAAAATATCCGTTTTCAAAAGCGTATGAGTCGCTGTGTGATTTCGCCGAGGAGAATTCAGAGCAAAAGTGGGAATATGCTGCTATTGCTTCAACCGCTCTCGGTTCATATCCGTGTGAAAACACCGTACATATTTTAAAGAAAAATCTGTACAGCCGAAACTGGTATGTACGGCTCAATTCGGCGGAAAGCTTAAAAAAGCTCGGAATTACATATTCGGAATTAAGCGATATTATTGACGGAAACGACCGTTATGCTTCGGAAATTATCAGGTATTGTCTGCAACGAGATTATTCGGGGGAAAAGGAGGCGATTCATATATGATAGAAGCAATAGATATATTCCTAAAAGCCGTCGGTGTGTTTTTTATTATTTATATGATTGGTTATTCAACTTTTTTGTTTCTGTCTGTTTTGGTAGGCTCTTCCGAGCTTTACAAAACACATCGCCGAAAACGCCTTAAAAATTTTTTCCCGAACGATTATTTTGTACCGATTACCATTGTGGTCCCTGCTTATAACGAAGAAATAACCGTAGTGGAAACGGTTAAGTCTCTGCTGGAGCTTGATTATCGGTCTTACGAAATCATTGTGGTTGATGACGGCTCGCGCGATGAAACCGCAAAAAAGGTTATAGACGCATTTTCAATGCACCGTGTCTCACGCCCGATTCGCAGACAAATCGAATGTCAGCCCGAGGAATTTATTTATGAAACAAGGGATACCCGTGTGCCGCTTACTGTTATCCGAAAGAAAAACGGCGGAAAAGCCGATGCGCTGAATATGGGTATAAACGCCGCTAATTACCCTTATTTTATCTGTATAGATGCAGACTCGGTACTTCAGTATGATTCACTTAAAAATATCTCTCAGCCTATTTTAGAAAAACCGAATGTTGTTGCGGTCGGAGGTTTGATAAGGCTGTCAAACGATGTTGAACTTGAAAATTGCAGAGTGAAAAAATATCAACTTCCAAAAAATATCATCGCTTGTATGCAAGTGCTTGAATATGATCGGTCATTTTTAGCATCACGCATTATGTTTGATAAATTCAACGGCTCGCTTATTATTTCGGGTGCATTCGGTTTGTTTAAAAAGGATATTGTAATTGCCGCCGGCGGATACAACAATAAGACAATGGGCGAGGATATGGAGCTTGTGGTAAAGCTGCATGAATACTGTACGGTCAACAATATGAAATACACTATCTGCTATGCTACCGACGCCATTTGCTGGACGCAGGCTCCGGAAAAACTGAGCGATCTGAAAAAACAACGCAAGCGTTGGCACCTTGGACTGTTTCAAAGTATGATTAAACACAGAAAAATGCTTTTCAACCCCAAATTCGGTGCGGTAGGTTATATTTCGTATTTATACTTTTTGATTTATGAATTACTTTCGCCTATTATAGAAATATTTGGGGTTCTGACAATGCTTTTGGCTTTTGCGATAGATTTGATTAATATTCCGTTTATGGTCCTGTTTTTTCTTATTTATGCAGTATTTGGGAGTGTGTTGTCGCTTACGGCGTTTTTTTCAAGAATTTACACTTCGGATCTGAAAGTGACATTTTCAGACGCAGTTAAAGCCTGCCTTTTGTGTATTTTCGAAATTACATGTCTTAGGTTTGTTTTGGCTTGGGTCAGGGCAACGGCTTTTTTCGGTTATCGCAAGAAAAAACTGCAATGGGGTCGAATTGAACGCAAAAAAATTAACTTTAAATAAGAGGAGAGAAATATATGGAACTTAAGGATTTAAGAACCGCATTGTTCGGATTTAATAAAAACGATGTTTGCGAATACATTTCACAGTTAAACTATATCTATGAACAAAAGGAAGCGCAAAAAATCAAAGAGCAGAAAGATATATTAGAGGAACTGAATAAAAAGAATGAGGAACTGAATGATTATAATTCCCGTTTAAATCAAGAAAACACCGATCTTAAAAGAATTAACGATGAATTACAGAAAAAATTTGAATTATCCGACAAAAGGTCAATCGAATTGGAAAACCAAATTGAAGAAATTCGCAAAGCGACCGTTTCAGTGCTTGAGGAAGTTAAAGAACAGCTAAATTCGGCCGAAAAAAGAATTTCGGATTTGCGGACGGAGCAAGGGTATGAATGATTGCCGAAAATTTTATAAAAGCTTAATTATATGCATTTTTTCTATTGCGATGATATTGAATATCGGGTTGCCTGTTTATGCCGCTGTTTATACAGTACCAAACGACAGCGGTGAGGCGGACACCGTTTATGTTGCCGGAAATCCCAATACATATCCGCTTGAATATTACAGTAAGGAAGATAAAGCTTTTTGCGGTGTTTTTCCCGATATGCTGAAGGTTGTATCCGAAAAAACAGGCATTTCATTTACCTATATTTCAGCTTCTTTCGAAAATCGGCAAAAAGAGCTTTCCCGCAACAATCAGGTTGAATTGTTGACAGTACTCTCCGATAAACAGAACGAGTGCAAAGTGAATGAACTGCTGCCGGTTTTAAAGTTTTATTCTAAAGGGGAAAATACAACTTATTGCATAGGCTTTACCGAAATCACTTCTCCCGAACTTATCGGGAAAATAAAAAATGCTTTTTCGGAAATATCCGAAGAAGAAAAAATGGGATTTTTACTTGCCAATTCAAGTAATGATCCTGAGTTGAATAACAAAGACCGTTTAATAAAAATAATAATTTCGTCAATTTCTTTTCTTATTGTCATTTGCGGTATTATTGCCATCGTTGCAGTCAAAAGAAAAAAACACAGCAATCAAGATTCGATGATTGACGAATTGACGGGTATAGGCAATGCAGAATATTATAATTATGCCTTTGAGAAACTGCTATCCCGTCAATCAAAAAATCTTTATGCGGTTGTTTATTTGGCATGTGAAGTTGAAAAAATAAGCATTGAATGCGGAGAAAAAACAATTAAAGAAATTGAGAGGTACGCTGCTGCACAATTAAATTCAAAAATTGCCTCTGCCGAATACTTGGCAAGAATAAATGACGGAGTTTTTGTAATGCTTATTCAGGCACCTACAGAAAAAGAATGTGCAAGCAAAATGTTCGAGGTTGTTGACAGCTTAAACCTATATTTGCAGGAATTTTATCCAAATATGGCAAATGCTTTCAGAGCAGGAGTCTCAAGGCTTTGCGAACATCCTGATTGCAATGCCGAAACTGCATTTTATAATGCAAAGCAGGGTTATTTTGCAGCTCTAAGGAGCAATACTTCTGCAGTGATAACCTGTGAAAACCACTTGACACAAAGCAGAAGACAGGAAAAATTGCGAAAGGATGTTGCCAAAGCGGTTACCGATGGCGAATTCCGGGTGTATTTACAGTTTATCAATGAAAATAAATCCGGAAAAATTTGCGGTGCGGAGGCTCTGTCACGTTGGCAAAATAGAGAATACGGTATATTGCGCCCACACGAATACATTGATATTTTGAAAGAAACCGAACAAATAATAGCACACGATTACAAAATGTTTTCTGCTGTATGCCGACAACTTGAGGCTTGGTGTGCTGAACCGTATAAGCAACTTTTTTTAACCTGCAATTTCACAAGGACTTCGCTCAGTCAAAATGATTTTTTCGACCGCATATCCGAAATTTCATCCGCTTACAAATTTGAACGCAGTCGACTCGTTCTTGAAATTATCGAAGATTCAATTGCTGAGAATTCAAAGGCGGTTTCGGAAAATATCAGCAAATGCCGCAGAGCAGGCTTTAAAATAGCGATTGACGATATGGGAGCGGGATTTTCGTCTTTTGCCGACTTATATGATAATGAAATTGATTTAGTAAAAATCGATGGAGAATTTATTGCCTCTTGCACATCTGAAAGGCGGCGAACTATGCTTTCAAATATAATAACACTTGTGCATGAGTCCGGCGCAAAGATTCTTTGTGAGGGAGTTGAAAATTTGGAACAAGCAGATTTTCTCGACAAAATAAATTGTGATATGATGCAGGGATTTTATTTTTCAAAGATCCTCCCACTGGTTGAATGTGAAAAATTTCTTAAAAATGAAAATATCACAGAAGGAAAAAATTTTTAAAACTAACACAGAAAATGTTTGCAGAGTATATTAAAGATAGATTTCCGCACCCCCGAACCAGATTTTGCACAATCACTTTCAACAAAGAATTATTCCGCCTATTTGTCCTTATCTAAAGACAATTTTGTTGTTCACAATTTCCGATGCCAGACTTCGTATGTTATTCATCTTCCTGACCCAGACCATTTGATTGTCAGATTTTAAGCGTTCGGTAACGCCCTCTGCTGCAGCCATCTGTTTTACCAGGCGCTCAAACATTTCCTCCGCCTGTTGGTCAATGTCGGCAAGATAACTGGTTAACTCACCGCTAATTTGCAAGCTTGACAAAATAATTCGTTTGTTACGGCGGAGATATTCGTGATGGCGCTGTCCCCATATTCCGATAGGTTGGTGTTTTTCTTCCGGCAATTTCAGACACGGCAAATAATAATCACCCTGCAGTTCATACCAAAGTCCGTTGCTTTCGTCATATTTATATTTTTCCATAGTCAAATTTTCACTTTCTTATGCTTCATTTTAAATGCTTTTACCAAAAGTTCGTCTATATCCTCAACGGGATTACCGTTGTCGAGAAATAACAACCGTGCTTCATTTAAGCACTTGATAAGCAACCGCCACTCAAATTCCGATAATTCCAAAAATCGTTTTTGTTCTTTCATAGTAAAATCCTCCTTTGCAAGTACATTGTACCGCAAAAGAGGACTTTTTGAAAATGTGCGTTTGGGTGAATATGATTGTACGCTCCGGCGTTGTTATTAAATCCCTTATGAACATCCGTACCATTAGGAAATGCCGAGAAACTGTTCAAAAGTCAAGGCATCCGGCTAAGCGGAAGCTCAAATAAGTCCTATAAAATTTTTACAGACACAGCCCCTAAAACGGCTCTGAAAAGTTTTCTAATCACATATTTTTCAAGCCGCCCTCAAGGGGCTTGCTTTTTTGTCTGCTTATTTTACTTTTGCGCTTGCTTTAATTTTTGGCATATTATTTTTTGTGCTGGGGAATTGTTGTTAAACTGTGCGCACATGTTACTTTAACATTACAGGTTGCCGATTTGCTGCCTGCTTTTGCCGTTATAACTGCAGTGCCGGGTGCTATTGCCGTTACCTTTCCGGTTGCGGAATCAACCTGCGCAATTGCTGTGTTACTTGAAGACCAAACTACGCTGTCCGCACCCCCGTCTCTTATGAACAAGTCCGATAGCTCTCATTATATTTAATATATAATTGAATTAGAAATCGCCAATTGAAAAAATAATCTTTCTAACTTTAAATTGCTATTTCAATAATAAATTCCAACTAAAAGACTCATTAAGTAACAAATAATATTTATATCAAATTTATCTAAAACATTTATATAAAACTTAATAATCAATTATTTATTTGTTTTTTTGGAAGTGTTACAAGCATTACTGTTCCATTTTTGTCGCTTTTTTCAGCTTTTACCGTACCGTTGTGCAAAAGTACAATTTCCCATACAAGTGATAGTCCAAGACCTACACCGCCGTATGCTCTGCTACGAGATTTATCAACACGGAAAAATGGTTGAAAGATACTTTCTCTGTACTGCTCGGGTATACCATAACCGTTATCTTTAACTCGTATATAAAGCTGATTATTCTTTTCGTCAACAGTTATAATTACAGAAGCGTTTTCTCTGTTGTAGCGTATTGCGTTTTCAGTTAAATTAAATAATAAACGATAAATTAAGGTGTCACTGCCTATCATCATACCATTGCCGTTGTATTCAAGGCGAATATTCTTTTTTTCTGCAAGGGGAGCAAGGTCGGTAAATATTTCTTCAATCATAGGGGCAATTTCTATTGTATCTTTGCACTCAACTGTACGAAGCTCACTCATTTCAAGCAGAGTTTTTGTCATTTGTGACATTCTTTCGTTTTGCTCTTGTAGCAGTGCAAGAAATTCTGCTGTATCGTTGCTCATATTTGGGTGCTCAACAGAAAAAAGTTCAATTTGTGCTTGAGTTAAGGCAAGTGGTGTTCTTAACTCGTGCGCTGCATTTCCTGTGAATTGCCGTTGAGCAGTAAAACCGTTGTCGAGTCGGTCAAGCATATTGTTAAATGATTGACAAAACTGTTTAAATTCAGGCAAAACATCGTCGCTTATTTTCACATCTGCCAAATTGTTGGGCTGTACATTCTCTACTTGAGAGGCAAAACTTTTTAGCGACTTTAAAGCACGACCACTGACAAAATATGCAAGTATACCACCAAGTACGCTTACGGCAATTGTTATGTACCAATTAGTAGTATTGAATGAAGCTTGTGCACCACTGATAATAATGGTAAGCTCACGGTCGAGATTTTCATTTTCCGGATTAAATGAACTCGGTTTTCCTTTATCAATTTCACTATATGCTGATATTCCGTTGCCTATTGAATCCATATGTCGTTTGCCTGAATAACCGATTAAACAATTCATTAGCACACAAGTTATGCAAATTAAAACTGTGGTCATTAAGGTTATTCGCCATTGTAAAGAAAGTTTTTTCATTTTTTCTCCTCCATTACATAACCCTCGCTTATACGGTTGTGAATAGGGTCATAGCCTAATGCATTACGAAGCTTTTTTCTTAATGATGAAATGTGAACTCTTATTGAGTTGCTGAAATTGTCAACACTGCTGTCCCATACGTGTTCAATCAACTCCTCTTGACTTACAGGTCTGCCTTGATTTAACATTAGATATTCAAGTATTCCTGTTTCCTTGCGAGTTAAAGATAATTCTTCATCATTTACATCTGCTTTGCGTGTTTTTGTGTTAAATGAAAGATTTGAACATTTTAAAACAATATCGTTTTGAGTGAACTTTCTAAGGGTAAGGTTTCGTATTCTTGCCGAAAGCTCATCTAAGTGAAATGGTTTTGTTAAATAATCATTTGCACCTTCATCTAATCCTAAGACCTTGTCTGCAACCTCACAACGGGCCGATAAAATTAAAACCTTTGTGTCAATGTCTGTTTGCCTCAGAGTTTTCAATACTGTCATTCCGTCAACATTAGGTAGGTTTAAATCGAGCACAACAAGGTCGAAACTTTCAACATTAAGCATATCTAATGCCTTTTGACCGTCATAGCAATAATCAACACTGTAAGCAAGACGCTTAAGACTTCTTACGATTGTGTCACAAAGAGCAACCTCGTCTTCAACAACTAAAATATGCATAAATATCTCCTATCACTTGTATTATCGGTAAAATATCTTTATTATAGATTATAACACAAAAAAATAAAATCTTTGTTAAATTTCTTTCTTAACAAGGATTTTATATCGTTCGTGATATAATAAGGCAAAAAATGAAGGGAGTGGTTAAATTGTTCAAAGTAAAAAAAGCAATATATCAAATCGGTTTCCTTGTTGCCGGAGTGGTTATGCTGTGCTATGGAGCAATGCGTGGTGAGGCAGACACTGTGCTTAGCAAAGCAATAAGATTATGCTTGGAGTGTATTGGAATTGGATAAAAGAAAAAAGAATGTTTCAAAGCTTGTAAGCCGTTTTCGTACTTGTATTCAGGCAGGCGCAACGCTTTTGACAAATATTCATTTACCTAATTTTTTAAGAGGCGGAATATATCAGGGCAACGGCAAGGCTGTGTGCGTACCGGGGCTAAATTGCTACTCTTGTCCTGCTGCGTCAGGTGCGTGTCCAATCGGCTCGTTTCAGGCTGTTGTAGGCTCATCAAAATTTAAGTTTTCCTATTATGTAACAGGATTTTTAATTTTGCTTGGCGTGTTGCTTGGTCGATTTATTTGTGGCTTTTTGTGTCCGTTTGGTTGGATTCAAGATTTGCTTAATAAAATACCGTGTAAAAAACTTTCAACAAAAAAACTAAAGCCTTTAACATATTTAAAATATATCATCTTGCTGTTGACGGTTGTATTGCTACCTGTACTTGTGGTTAATGATGTTGGAATGGGCGACCCGTTCTTTTGTAAATATATATGCCCACAGGGTGTGCTTGAGGGTGCAATTCCATTGTCTGCTATTGATGAGGGTATACGCTCGGCTTTAGGAAATAAATTTATTCAAAAGCTTATTATTTTGATTATTGTAGTTGTACTGAGTGTGGTTTTCTATCGTCCGTTTTGCAAGTGGATTTGTCCACTCGGTGCTTTTTATGCATTGATGAACAAGGTGTCGTTGCTTGGAATAAAGGTTGATGAGCATAAATGCGTGTCTTGTGGCAAATGTGCAAGAGCGTGTAAAATGGATGTTGATGTAATAAAAACACCAAACAGCACTGAGTGTATTCGTTGTGGTAAGTGTATAACTGCTTGTCCTACTGATGCACTAAGCTTTCACTACGGATTTGGTATGCCTGAAAAAAATCTTTGCAACACTGTAAAAGAAAATAATAAAACAGGTATTAAAACAAATAACAAAAAAGATATAACAACGGAGGAATAATAATTATGAAAAAATCAAAAATATTAACTATACTTATGGTTTTAGTGCTTATGTTTAGCCTTGTTGCTTGTTCAACAACTAAAAATAACGACAAATCTCAGTCAAGTAATACTGCTGATATTTCAAATTTAATGGGAAGTGAACCAAGCAATTTAGATGACGCAACTGCACTTTATCAAAAGCTTATGCAAAAAGAAAATGAAATTTTTACAAGTAATTCACAGCTTTGGGAAAAAGTGTTTATGTCAGCAAATAAGGACACTCCTATGATTGAAGACGGAACAAATTATGGCGACTTTTTGCTCAATACTATTGAAAACGGTAAAGATAACTTTACTGCAGATGAGTTGAAAATTCTTAAAGACGGTGCAAATCAAATTAAAGAAATTGAGGGTAAACTCACAATTTTAGAACAAAAATATCCGGGCTGTGGCAGTAAGCCGAGCGAGGGTGAAAGTATTGACGCTGAAAGTGCAGGTATGGTAAGTGACAATAGCGAACTTACTAAGTTTCCAAGCTTTAAGGGTAAGGACCTTGACGGAAATGATGTTAACAGTGATGACATCTTCTCATCTAACAATGTAACTGTTATTAATTTTTGGTTTACTACTTGTAATCCTTGTGTAGGTGAACTTGGCGATTTGGAAAAGCTTAATAAAGAACTTGCAGAAAAAGGTGGTACCGTTATAGGTATTAACTCATTTACTCTTGACGGTGACAAGACTGCTATATCTGAGGCTAAGAATGTTTTGACTAAAAAAGGTATTACCTACAAAAATATTTGGTTTGATTCAAACAGTAAGGCCGGTAAATTTGCTTCAGGTCTTTATTCATATCCAACAACATATGTAGTTGATAAAAACGGAAATATTGTAGGTCAACCAATTGTTGGTGCAATAACTTCATCATCACAAGCAAAGCAACTTAATAAACTTATTGATGAAGCAATTGAAAACAGTAAAAAATAAAGATTTTAAATATCTCGGTTCGGGGGTGCAGACATATTCTTGGACTGTTTAAACAGCTAATCCAAGACTATGTCTGTACTCTACCGGGCTCATATATCCCAGAGATTGTTTAATACGTTTGGTGTTATACCGGATGATATAATTATTAATTTCATCTATAAAACTGTTAATTGAAACATCAATCCATGAGCGCCCATAAAACATCCCATTCTTTAATCTGCCGAAGAATCCTTCACAAGCTGCATTGTCGGGAGAACAGCCTTTCTTTGACATTGAACGAGTTAAACCCGCAGTGTTCATTCGGTCTATCCGGCCCGGCCATCTATAGTGGCTTCCTCTGTCGGTATGTACTATGGGATGTTCTGACGGAGAAAGGGTGCTAATTGCGACTTCAAGCATTTTGTTCACTAAAAGGGAATCCGGTGCTGTTCCTACGTTCCAGCTTACAATCATGCCGTCAAAACAGTCAATAACAGGAGAAAGGTATACTTTTCCTGCGGGAATTGCAAATTCGGTTATATCCGTAAGCCACTTTATATTAGGCTGGTCTGCATAAAAATCTCTATTCAATAAATTAGCTGCTTCGGGTGTGATTTCACCTTTATATGAATTATATTTTTTCATGCGTTTTTCCGGTACTGTTAATTTTTCCGCTTTCATAATACGGCGGACGATTTTCTCAGAAACAGCGATTCCGGTTTTCTTAAGTTCGCTGTGAATACGCCTATATCCATAACAGTTTCTGTTTTCTTTAAAGAACTGTATTATATTAATGCGTAATTCATAGTATTTATCCGGCTTTTTCATTGCCTTTTTCTGATAGTAGAAACTGCTCTTTGATATTTGTAAGAGTTTTAATAACTGCGGCAGTGAATACTTGTCCTTCATGGCATCAATAACCACTGCTTTTTCACGGTTTTTCAGTTCCGTTATATTGATGCCGGGGTCTTTTTTTAACAGATTTAACGCTTCTTTTAATACATCAACTTCCATTTGCAGTTGCTTTATTTGCTCCTGTAGCTCAGCAATGTCTTGAGCCGGTGCGGATTCTGCATTAAAGTCTATATTTTCTCGTTTGATTTGTTTCTTGGACGACATCAGTCCGGACACTCCATACTTTTTATATTGCCGATACCATTTATATATGCTCATGCGGCTGTAACCTATTTCTCTTGATACATATTCTACATTTTCGCCAAGAGAAAAGCAACGTTTTATTGCCTCTAATTTTAAATTTGTATCAGGATAACGAGGATGCTCGGCAGAATTTATATATCTATGTTCAACATTATACGGTTTTTGGGGAGAACCGTGATAATTTTTTTTATTAGCGAGCTTTCATTCATACCATTTATACAAAGAACTGCCTGACGGATAACCTAATAATGTAATCGTTGCTTGTACAGAACCTAATCGTTCAAATTCCTTTAATGCAGTTTCAATTTGCTCTTTCGTGTACATATTTGTCTACTCCTTTTGGAGTCCAAGAATATGTCCGCACCCCCTAACTTCCTAACTTTTGTGTTAATTTATCATATCATACATTTTTGGTTAAGTCAAAACATATATGGAAAAAATACAAATACATGTGGATATATTGCATTTATTGTTATTTTGTGAAAGTGTATAATTGATTTGTAAAAACATAAAGAATATCGAGCAATTTCAATAATAGCATAACGGTGTTGAATGGTTTTTATTGTTTTGCTTGAGGAAAAGAGGTTGATGACAAAATGTCAAAAGTCAGGGTAGGAGTTATCGGTGTGGGCCGCGGCAGTATGATAGGTAAATACTGCCAGGATGCCGACAATGCCGAGGTTGTTGCCATTTGTGATAAATGGGAGGAAGGTTTAAAAAAAGAAAGCGAAAAGCTCAAGTCTTCCGATATTACATATTATACCGATTATGACCTTTTCCTTGAACATGATATGGACGTTGTTGTACTGGCTAATTATGCCACGGAGCATGCCCCGTTTGCAATAAAAGCAATGGAAGCGGGTAAGCATGTTATAAGTGAAGTTTTGCCCGTTCAAACCATGGCGCAAGCGGTGCAACTTATAGAATGCATTGAAAGAACGGGGAAAAAATATTGTTATGCCGAAAATTATTGCTTTATGAATGCCCCGCATGAAATGAGACTTAAATATCAGGCAGGAGAACTCGGAGAATTTGAATACGGAGAAGGCGAGTATTTGCATAATTGCGAGCCGGGTTGGTATAAACTTACGCACGGAGATCGTAATCATTGGCGAAACAGAATGAGCGCTTTCTTCTATTGTACCCACTCCGTAGGTCCTTTATTACATATAACAGGAATGAGACCGATAAGCGTTACAGGGTTTGAATGTCCATTTAATGCACGTATGGCTCGTATGGGAGCTGCGGCAGGTCACACGGCGGTGGAAATGGTAACGCTTGAAAACGGCGCGATAATAAAAAGTTTGCACGGTGTCGGCTGCTCTAAAAATTCAATTTGGTATACGGTATACGGCTCTAAAGGAAGAATTGAGTCCGCCAGAGAGGATGCCGGGCAATCGGATGTATCCCGTATTTATACAAATTTAGACCCACGCGAGCTCAGTACATATCATAAGGATATTAAAACCTATATTCCGGAATATCCTTATTCGGATATTGCCAAAAAGCACGGTCACGGGGGAAGCGATTTTTACTGTTTGCATAATGCTTTTGATTATGTTGCCGGTGATAAGGATGCCGATATAGTTGATGTATATGAGGCACTTGATATGTGGATGTGTGGCTTCTTTGGATATATTTCGGTTCTTAACGGTGGTGTACCCACAAAAATACCAGATTTACGTGATCCCAATGTAAGGGAAGAATACAGAAACGATAACAGATGCACTGACCCGAAGATTGCAGGTGATCAACTTCTTTGTCCATATTCAAAGGGTGAGCCCGAAATTCCCGATGCAGTTTACGAAGTTCACAGAAATGCTTGGGAGAAGGATCAGCAAATAATTGAATATGGTATGAAAGATGAAAAATAAGTTTTCAATTTATACTTTTTATATTACTCAAAGGTGAATTTTTATGTTATATGTATTAGATACAGCTGATTTAGATGCAATTAGACACTGTAATGAGTTTTATCCTTTATGGGGGGTTACGACTAATCCTTCGATAATTGCAAAGGAAAATACTGAATTTTGGAGGCTTACAGAAGAAATACGCTCTATAATAGGGGATCAAAAAGCGCTTTTTGTCCAGACAGTACAGAGTGAAGCTTCAAAAATTGTTGAGGAAGCAATGCTTTTAAAGAAGAAATTAGGCAAAAACTTTTATGTAAAAATCCCGATTGGAGAAGAGGGTCTTAAAGCTACAATGGAACTGAAAAAGATAGGTGTAGGTGTGCTTATGACTGCAATTTTTACACCGGCACAGGCACTGATTGCCGCAAAGGCGGGAGCCGATTTTGTAGCACCATATGTTAACCGTCTTGATAATATTGCAGGGGACGGCGTTGCTGTTGTGGCGGAAATAGTAAATCAGTTTGAAAAATTTGATTTACCGTGCAAGGTTTTAGCCGCAAGCTTTAAAAATACAGAACAGGTACATAAGTGTGCTCAGGCTGGTTGTCATAGTGTTACGGTATCGGCAGATATAATGAAATTGCTGATATCGCACCCTATGACCGATGCTGCAATAGAAGGCTTTAGAAAGGATTGGAAGTCTATATATGGCGACAAAACCATTTTGGACTTTTAGATTATGAAAAGTGAAGCTTTGAAACAGGCAAAGCAGGCATACATAACCGAGTATGAATGTATAAAGGAAATGCTTAATTATTTTGATGATGAAGTATTTTCAAAGGCGGTCGAGTTGCTTAAAAATGCCTGTCGCATAGGAGCTGTGGGCTGCGGGCACAGCGGAATAATCTGTCAGCATTTTGCGCATCTAATGTGTTGCATTGATAAGCCAGCAAAATTTATATCTCCCGCAGAGGCGGTGCACGGTGGCATGGGATTTTTACAAAACGGCGATGTTTGTGTTTTTGCTTCGCGCGGCGGAAAAACAAAAGAGCTTTTGCCGATAATGGATATTTGTAAGGCTAAAAAAGTTAAAATAATTACAGTTACGGAAAATTTGGAATCTCCTTTAGCAATAGGTGCAGATGTTGTTATAAAGCAATTTGTCAACCGTGAAACCGACAAATATAATTGTCAGGGAACCACCTCATCAACAGCATTAGCAGTAATTTTTCATGTGTTGCAAACCGCACTAATAGAGGAAACGAATTTTAAAAATGAGCAATTTGCCTTAGTACATCCAGGCGGCGCCGTCGGTGAAAGGCTAAACAAAAATTGATTTTCAGGAGGAATAAAAATGGAATTTAAATTTTTTCAAAAAGAATTGGAGCTACAGTCGAGGGGTTGGATACCAACATTTCACGATATATCAAAGGAAATTATTGAAATAGTAAAGGCATCCGGTGTTAAAAACGGTACAGTTACAATTGCTTCTCATCACACCACTTGTTCGGTCATGGTTCAGGAATGCTCACACGATATTGATACCTTTGATCTTGAATATTTACAGCACGACCTTCTTGATATTATGAGAAAGATGATACCGGATTATACCGAAGAGGGCGATTATCGGCATCCCGGTCCTATACATTCGAAATTCGGCAGATATGTTAATGAACCCGGAGATTTTACAAGTATGAATACCGACGGTCATTTGCGTTCGGTTTTCTTCGGCAGAAGTGAAACTATGACAATTAAAGACGGGGAATTGGACGGCGGCGAATTTGCCCATGTATACTTTGTTGATTGGGATCATGTGAGGGCGCGCCGCAGGCAGGTCAATGTAACCGTTATGGGGATTGCCGATGAAGTTGAAGACAGAAAGTGGAATAACGGTGAAGTTATTAATACATTACATAAGTTTACAGACGAAGAAAAGGCTTATGATGTTCATTACACTCTTCAACAGGAAAGATAAGAGGATTGGGATGAAAAGACAAATAAGAACCCCTTATTTCGAAGTAGGTACTAAAAACTATGTGTATGGCGATAAGTTGCTTGAATATGCTATTGCGGCAGATAAAGCGGCAGAAAAATATGATATAGATGTTTTATTTATCTGCCCTCCCATAGAAGTTCGCAGAGTTGCAGAAAACACAAAGAACTTATTTGTGTTTTCTACATATATGGATACTTTGCGTCCCGGAAGAGGATGTGCGGATATTTTACCTGAAGGACTTAAAGCCGCAGGTGCTGTGGGAGTTATGGTAAATCATTGCGAAAAGCCTATGTCTTTGCCACAAATTAAAGCTACAATTGACCGTGCAAAAGAACTCGATATGTATGTATTTGCTTGTGCTGATACATTAAATGAAGCTAAAGCTATGGCTCAGTTGCATCCTGATATTATCAATCCCGAACCCTCTGAAATAATCGGTGGTGGTAATGGTTCGAGTCCAATGTCTTACGTTAAGGATTCGATACGCGTCATTAAAGAAATAGACCCCGAAATTATGGTGGAGCAGGCGGCAGGTATTACTTGCGGTCAAGAAGTTTATGATTTTATAATGGCAGGAAGCGAAGCGGCGGGTGCGGCTTCGGGCATAATGAACGCAAAGGATCCGATTGCAATGATAGATGAAATGATAGCTGCAACAAGGCGTGCGGCCGATGATCTTAAAAAATGCAAATAAAGAGGAATAATTATGTTATATAAAAAGTCTTTAAAATTGGAATCAAATCACCGTTCTGTCTCCTTCCACGATATTACCGACAGTGTAAAGGAAATTGTAAAAGAATCAAAAATCAATAACGGCATTTTAGTTGTATATTCGCATCACACCACCTGCTCGGTTATTACACAGGAATGTGCATTTGATATGTCTATGACCGGTATTGAAACCTTACAGCAGGATTTGGTAAACGTATTTGAAAAAATAATTCCCACCTGTAGATATGAGGGAATGTATTTGCATCCGGGACCTAAGGCTTTAAAATTTGCGGAGGAACATGGTGAGGACAATTTTGGATGCCATAATACCGATGCGCATTTGCGTTCCTCAATAATAGGCAGAAGTATTACCGTTGTTATAGATGACGGAGTTGCCGATTTAGGGGAATTTGGGAGAATTCACTTCATTGATTTTGATCAAACAAGGGGCCGAAATCGTACTGTACAGATTATGATTATCGGTGAATGAACATAGGATTAGGGGCGAGAAAAATGAAAATCGGATTATTACCTCTTTATGTAAAGCTTTATGATGATAAACTACCGAATTTGCGCGTTAGAATGGATGCATTTTATGAAAAAATTGCAGAGAAATTCGAAAACAAAGGTTTCACAGTTATCCGTTCGGAATTTTGCAGATTAGCGGAAGAATTTAAAAAAACGGTAAATAACTTTGAAGAAAATCAAGTTGACGCAATCGTTACGGTGCATATTGCTTATTCACCCTCTTTAGAGTCTGTTGATGCTTTAAGCGGGAGTCATCTTCCGATAATCGTGCTTGACACGACCGAAACCTATGAATTCACAAATAACCAAAGCCCTGATGAAATTATGTACTGCCACGGTGTACATGGGGTCATGGATATGTGCAGTATGCTTACCAGAAGGGGAAAACTTTATGCTATAGCGGCAGGGCATTTAGATAATTCTGATTGCATAGATAAAGCCTGTGGTTTTGTAAGAGCTGCTGTTGCCGCAAAAGCCGTGGCTTTGGCAAGAGTAGGTCTTATAGGCGGTAAATTTGACGGAATGGGCGATATTCAAATGCCGTATAAAGAGCTTGAAGATCGGTTCGGAATTAAAATAACCGAATACACCGGCGGGCAAATGAAATATTATTCTTCATTGATTACCGAAGAAGAAATTGAAAACGAAAAAAAGCTTAATTCTCAGAAATATGATTTGGATGCCGGAATAATCGATGAAGAGTATAACGAATCGGTTCGTTCTTGCCTAGCAACTCGAAAGTGTATAAAAGAAAACGGTCTTACCGCGTTTTCGGTTAATTTTTCAAATATGGGTGAAAGTTCCGGACTTTCTTCCATGCCGTTCATTGAGGCTTGTAAGGAAATGGAAAACGGTATCGGATATGCCGGTGAAGGCGACACAATGAATGCCGCATTTTTAGGTGCTTTTCTTAAAGGGTATCCCGAAACAACCTTTGTTGAAATTTTCTGCCCTGATTGGAAAAATAATACGGTATTCTTCAGCCATATGGGTGAAATGAATTACCGTATTGCCGCTATTAAGCCGTGTATTAAGAGAGTAGGCGTTAACTATTCACCTGGAGAATATCCGTATGTAGGATATACACGTATGAGTGGAGGAAAGGGTGTATATGTCAATATAAGCCGAGGTAAGGAAGATTATAAAATGGTGATTTCTTCCGGCGAAATAGTTGAATACGACAATGATAATTTCGGTGATTCAATGCGTGGATGGATGAAATTAGGTATTGACTGTGCAAGCTTTTTAGAACAATACAGCATTCATGGAGCAACTCATCACAGTATATTTGTATATGGTGCCAGTATAAGCGAAATAGAGCTTTTTGGCAAGCTGTTAGGGCTTGAAACCATCGTTATTAAGTAGGAGGTTATACAAATGTACAAGCTGAATGTAAATGAATATGACAATACTGTTTACGAAACTGAGCTTAAAAATTTTCTTCCTAAAGAATTCATCGATTGTCATACACATATATGGAAAAACAGTTTTATTCCGGAAGGTGAGGCTAACGGTGGCTCACTGTGGATAGATCTTGTTGCCGATGAGCTTCCAGCGGAGGATTTAATGGATACGCTTAAAGTTTTGTTCCCAAAAAATAAGGTAACTCCCCTTGTTTTCGGCGGAATAAAGCATAACCTTACACAGTGTAATGATTATGTATATGCTTCAGCAAAGAAGTACGGCTTTCCTAAACTTTTCCGTTCAGAATACAGTATGACTCCTGACGATCTTGAGGAACAGGTGAAAAAGGGTGGATTTTTAGGATTAAAACCATACATTACAAATTGTCCGCCATATATTCCTTCCGGAGAAATACGCATTTTTGACTTCTTGCCGCATGAGCATCTTAGGATAGCTGATAAAAACGGTTGGATAGTAATGCTTCATATTCCGCGTTCAAAACGCCTTAAAGATGCCGTTAATATTGCACAATTAATGGAAATTGAGCAAAGATATCCAAATTTAAAGCTAATAGTAGCACATATAGGTCGCGCGTATTCGATAGAGGATATAGGCGATGCCTTTACAATACTAAGAAATACTAAAAATATGTATTTTGATTTTACTGCAAATATGTGTGATGATGCAATTAAAGCTTGTATTGATGCTGTCGGAACAAAACGCCTTATGTATGGGTCGGATTTACCTATTTCGACAATGCGAATGTACAGAATTACGGAAAACGGTGTGTACTACAATATTGTGCCTAAGGGTATGTATGGTGATGTGTCGGATGATCCGCATTTAAGAGAAAGCGATGAAAAGAATATCACATTAATGATATATGAACAGTTAAGGGCTTTAAAGCGTTGTTCGGTTGATTTAAAGCTTTCCGATTCGCAGATAGAGGATATAATGTACAATAATGCAAAAAGACTTATTGACGGGGTAATGTAAGTGGAAAATACGGATTGCTTGATTGGTCTTGATATAGGAACATCGGCTGTAAAAGGAGTTCTTCTTGTCGCAAACGGCAAAATATTAGCAACTGCCTGCGGAAAATTTAATTATTACGGTGAAGAATCAGCAAAGCTTTTAGAACCTATGGAATTTATTCAGGTTTGTTTTGGCGTTATAAAGGAACTTGCTGATAAGTGCCCGTCGGATTGCAATATTTCGGGAATTTGTTCCTGTTGTGCGTCAGGAAATCTCATTTTTCTTGATAAAGAATTTAAGCCGTTCACACACATTATCGGTTGGCAAAGTAATGTTGATAACGATGAATTTTCTTCATATTATACCGAAATTGAATGTGAAGAAATATATAAAGCGGTTGGATGGCCGGTTATAAACGGATTTCCGATAGCTTATTTTCCATGGATTGCAAAAAACAAAAAAAATATAATCAGCGATGCAAAAATGATTTGTATGTCAGCTGAATACTTAAATTATTCCTTGACGGGAAATTGGGGTATATCATATTCTATGGCAACTCCGTTTTATCTTCTTGATCAGGAAAAAGGCGATTATTGCAATAAGCTTCTTAATAAATTTGGAATAATAAGGGAACAACTTCCTCCGATTTATCAAAAAGGCAAGGTAATAGGCAAAATTAAGCCAGAAGTTGCATCATATTTGGGGTTATCGAATGATGTAAAAGTAATATTAGGTAGCTTCGATCATCCCTCCGGAGCTACAGGTGCCGGTGTATTCACATCTAATGATATATTAGTATCCTGCGGAACATCATGGGTTTTGTTTTTTCCGATTAACAGTCGTATGCAGGCTATTGAAACGGGTTTGTTGGTTGATAGATTTATGATTAATAAAACACCTTATTGTGTGATGAAGTCTATACCCTCGTTAAGTCCCAAAATAGAAAAGCTTAGAAATTTTTACCTTGGCGATATTTCTCATAGAGAGCTTGATGAGCTTATAGTCAAATCAGAATACGGTTGTAACGGCTTGAAATTCAACTTTGATGAAGACGATTTTAAGATTGCAGGTAAATACAGTAAGCATGATATTGCAAGAGCAATTTATGAATCGGCGGCACGCCTGTTAAAGCATAATTTGTCTGAATGTGAAGCCTTGGGACTCTCAGGCAATCGAGTTGCTTTAGTAGGTGGAATTACAAACTCAAATATATGTGTCAAAGTTGTTTCCGAAATACTGGAAAAAGAAACTGTTGTAATAAACGGAGCATCGGCAGGTGCAGTTGGAGCGGCGATGCTTGCTGCAATCGGAGTTGGTATTTATTCTGATGAAGTGGAAGCCTTTGACTCTATGAACTTTAAAACTGTAAAATTATAAATTTTCAGCAAAAGGGAGAAATTCAAATGGAAAACTTTTTTACTAATGCATTCGAGAATATGGAAAACAAAGAGGATTGCTATAAAGCAATTATAATGAACACCGATTCTCCCGAGGCAGAAAAAATCAGGTGTGAATATTATTCTTCGCAGCTTAAGAGTATGGGAGAAAATGTTCGTATTGGGGTTGGCGTTAGAATTATAAATCCTCAGTATATTTCGGTGGGGGATAATGTAAAAATACAGGACGGTGCCACCCTTATAGCAAGAGGCCCGGGTGGAATAACAATAGGAAACAATGTATGGATTAATCAAAGAGTTTATCTTGATACCGAAAGATATGATACAGGTTACATAAATATAGCTGACAGTGTTTATATAGGAACGGGCACCTCACTTTTCGGTCATATGGGTCTTGAAATAGGCGATCATGCATTATTGGCACAAAACATAACCCTCACACCTTATTCGCATTATTTTTCCGATCCGAGCAGCAACATAATTACACAGGGAGGTCATTGTGAAAAGGTCATAATCGGCAGGGACAGCTATATTGGTATGAATGTTTCGATTCTTTATTCGGGCAGCATTGGTGAAGGCTCAGTTGTTGGCTCCGGAGCAGTTGTAGTTAAGCCTATACCGCCGTACAGTGTAGCTGTAGGCAATCCGGCAAGAGTAATTAAGAGTAGAAAATAAATTGAAGCGCAACTATGATAAAAAGTGTAAAGCAGGTTAAATATGCAGATTCTTTTTTAACCGAAACTGCTATATATACAGGCGGAGACAGAAAAAAAGAAATACCCATCATTTTTGCATTTTACCTTATTGAAACAGATAAGCGTATTATACTAGTAGATGCTGGATGTGATACAATGGGTGGTTTTGTGATGAATAACTATCTGTTACCCGATGAGGCGGTCGCTCATTACGGTATAAATCCTGATAATGTAACAGATGTTATTATAACTCATGCAGATCACGATCATATAGACGGAGTACATCATTTCAAAAATGCAACGATTTACATTCAAAAAGATGAATATGACAGAGGTAAATCGTATATACCTGAAAAATTCAAGGTTAAGATTTTTAAAGAAAGCATAACTGTAGACGGTGTTCTTAATGTAATAAGAATAGGAGGTCATCAAAAAGGCTCCTGCGTGGTTGAGTTTAAATATAACGGTAGTAATTGTGTAATTGTAGGGGATGAATGCTATTCAAGCTATAATATTAAGCACAAAATTCCTACTGCAAGCACACATAACCTTGAAAACAGTAAGAAATTTATCGAAAAATATACAAATGGTGATTATAAAATATTTTTGATGCATGAGGAGGTTTAACTTCAATGTCAAGCTTTGTAAAAATTGAAAAACCGCTTTTAACAGTGATGATTAAACAAACGCAGAATCCGGATAACATTATTGCTGAAATCGGGCGTGCATTGAATGCGGATGCGGAAGCATTCGGTATTCAAACAGAGGGATTGCCACGTAAGTATCATACTGAAGAAAATATAAAATCTATTTTCGCGGCGGCTAATGGCAAACCAATTTATGTTACAAATTACAAGCTATCTCAAAATGAGAATATGACCTACGATGAAATTGCTGATGAATTGCTTTTATATGCAGATTATGGAGCGACATTATGCGATGTTATGGGAGATATGTACTGTAAACACGATGAGGAGATAACAGATAACTCAGAGGCAATAAATAAGCAAATAGAGCTTATCAATAAATTACATTTGCATGGTGCAGAGGTTTTAATGTCTTCCCATGTGAATAATTTTACTTCTGCCGAGAGAGTTTTGGAAATTGCGCTTGAGCATAAAAAGCGTGGTGCAGATATTTCAAAAATTGTTACCCATGCTGATAGCATGGAGCAACAAATTGAAAATCTCAGAATAACCAATTTGCTTAAGGAAAAAGCAGATATACCGTTTCTATTTTTGAGTGGAGGTGAGTGCCTGATTCATAGGAGGTTGGGAATAGTGCTTGGATGCTGTATGAGTCTTTGTGTTTGTGAATTGGCAGAAGGTTCTACAAATCCACAGCCTTTAATTGTCGAGCAGCGTGAAATCCGGGATAAAATTCACTTATTGTAAGGAGGACAAAAATGGAAAAATTAAAGGTCGTGCAAATCGGGATAGGGCATGATCACGGAACATCGGGTTTTAATAGCATATTAGCACAGACTGAGGTGTTTGAGGTTTTGGGCTTTGCCGTACCCAAAGAGGAGCTTGACAGCAAAAAGTGGGATGACAGGATAAAGGAATACCGTGATGACAGAAAAATACCTTATTTTACTGTTGAAGAGGCACTTTCTTTACCGGGTGTAGAGGCGGCGATAGTTGAATGTGAGGATATTTATCTCACTAAATATGCAATTATGGCAGCTCAAAAAGGTTTACATATTTATATGGATAAGCCCGGATCCCCTGATTACGATGACTTCAAAAAACTTATCGATATAGTTAAGCGCAAGAATTTAACCTTTAATGTAGGGTATATGTACCGCTTTAACCCTAAAATTATTGAAGCATTAGATAGAATAAAGAAGGGTGAAATCGGTGAGGTTTACTGTGTTGAAGCGCATATGAACTGTGAATATGATCCGGGAAAGCGTAAGTGGCTTAATCAGTTCCCGGGTGGTATGCTGTATTATCTTGGCTGTCATTTAGTTGATTTGGTTCATTTGATAATGGGCGAACCTGAAGAAATTATACCGCTGAGCTGTGCTACAGGCTTTTCGGGTGTTGACGCAAAGGATTACGGTATGGCGGTATTCAGGTACAAAAACGGTGTCTCGTTTGTAAAAAGCTGTTCAAGTGAGGCAGGCGGTTATATGAGAAGACAGCTTGTCATATGCGGCTCAAAGGGTACAATAGAGTTTAAACCGCTTGAGACCTTTGAGAAGGATGCACCGAGAGATTGGCTCTATACTCAAATGCGTATAACTCATGCATGGCAAGGATGGCAGCATTATGAACCTAAGATAAAATCTGAATATTATAATCGGTTTAATGATATGCTTAAATGCTTTGCAGATTCCGTAAAGGGAAGAATAGAAAATCCTTATTCTGTAGATTATGAATTTAAAACCTATAAATTATTATTAAAAGCTTGTGGAGTTGATATTAATGAATAAAAATGTATTATTATTAGGCGGCGGCGGTACCATAGGTACATATGTTGCAAAGGAATTATTGGAAATGGGATGCTCGGTAGATATAATTTGCCTTGAAGATTATACCTCTGACAATGAAAAGCTTCGTTATTTTAAATCAAATATAACCTTAGACTTTTTAAAAGGATTCCTTGCAGATAAGCATTATAACGGTATTCTGGATTTGCTTCATCATAGAGTACCAGAGGATTATATAGATTTTCATATGGTAATGGCACCAAAGACCGACCACGAAATCTTTTTCTCTTCAATTCGTGCGCTCGGGGATGCACAGCACCCGATTACCGAAACAGCACCTACAATTTTGGATTTGGTTGATATCGGTAAATTTACCGATGAAACCTTTATTAAAAACGATGCATACTCTATGTCAAAATCAAGATGCGAAAGATATTTGCGTATGGTTTCAAAATATAAAAACTGGACCATTATACGCCCAATGATTAATACTTCGGATAAACGTCTTGATATAGTATTACATACCTTCCATGAGGTGCTGGATATTGCCAAAAACGGTGAAGTTCTCTACCAGCCGGAGCTTTGCAAAAATGTATATGCCGGCGTTGAATGGGCAGGTAATACGGGCAAAATGATTGCCAATATAATGTTTAAGGAAGAGTGTATGGGTGAGACCTATATGCTTTCAACAGGTCACCGTATGACCTGGGAAGATGTTGCTAATGTTTATGCAGAGCTTTTGGGTGTTAAGGTGGAATGGGTCTCTCTTAATGAATATCGCAAGAAAACTCATAAGGGTTGGGGTGATTCATTGCTTTACGATCGCAATTATAATCGTGAAGTTGATAATACGAAGATTCTTAAAGCAACAGGTCTTACAAAAGATGACTTTGTGCCCTTTAAGGAAGGAATAAGGCGCGAGCTTGAAAAATTAGGCGCTATTTAAGGAGATTTTAGATGAAAGCAATACTTGTAAACGACGACAGAAGTTTAAGATGGGACGATGCGCCCGATCCGATTTTGGGTGATGACGATTGCCTTGTGAAAATCGAGGCGGCGGCATTAAACCGTGCGGACCTAATGCAAAGAGAAGGGGATTATCCCCCTCCTCCGGGTTGTCCTGAATGGATGGGACTTGAAATTGCCGGAACGATTGTTGAAATCTCAGAGGGCGCAAAGGAAAAATCCAACTGGAAGATAGGGGATAAGGTCTGCGCACTTTTGGGCGGTGGCGGTTACGCACAGTATGCTAATGTTAAGTACGATATGCTTATGCCCGTACCGCAAAACTGCTCTATGGTAGAGGCGGCGGCTATTCCCGAAGCATTTGCCACCGCATATCTTAACCTATTTATTGAAGGTAAGATTAAAGAGGGTAACACACTTCTTATGAATGCCGGCGCAAGCGGTCTTGCAAGCGTTATAATACCTATGGCAAAGGCATTTGGGGTAAGGGTAATTACTACTGTACTTACAGAGGAAATAGCAGAAAATATCAAGCATTTAAATGCCGACAGGGTTGTGGTTACAACAAAGGAGGATATTTCAGAGGTTTTAAAAGAGGAACTTGAAAAGGGTCACGGCGTAGACGTTGCGATCGACTGCTTGGGCGGAGAAATAATGGGAAAGTGTATACATTACCTGACCCACGGTGCACGCTGGATAATGATAGCGGCGCTTGCGGGACAAAAAACCGAAATTGATCTTAAAAACATATATGTAAGGAATGTCCGGATTATCGGCAGTACCTTGCGTTCAAGAACTCCCGAGGTTAAGGCTGAAATATTAGCGGATTTAGTGCGCGATGTTTGGCCGAAGGTAGCAACAGGTGAAGTGAAACCGACAATTTACAAGGTATTGCCTATTACTGAGGCCGAGGCGGCTCACGATATACTCTACCGCGGCGAGAATGTGGGAAAGGTAGTTTTGACGGTATAAAAATTTGCTAAATTCCAAGTAAGAAAGGTAATAAAAAATGATAGAAACAAGATTGTATCATTCGCTGATACCTATCAAGCCGGATTGTGAGCCCCAGGGTAACATATTAAATGAAGCTTTGATGTGTAAAAATCAGCCGTACTCATTTCAAATGGCATATAAAATCACCGATGTCTCGAAAACCAATGTGTTCTTTTATGTAAAATTTGAAACCGAACTGGAATTGAGCAATTATTATATCAACTGTGTTCCTGTATTACATACCGACTATGCAAATATGGAAAAAATTGAGCCTGTCGGACTTTATCCCGATATTTTATTGCCTAAAAAAACTAATCCGCAGATTGTTAAAAAGCATTCGTACGCCGGTATGAGGTCTTATGAAAAAGACGAAAAGGTCATGCTTAAAGCATACAATGACAGCTGGCAGGCGCTTTGGATTACTGTAAATGAAAAAGCAAAAACGGTAAAGTCCGGTGTTTATGATGTAAAAATTAAACTTTATTCAAATGATACTGACGAGCTTCTCGGTGAGTCACAGATAAAAATAGAGGTTATAGATGAAAAATTACCGATTCAAAGCTTAATGTATACTAACTGGTTTCATCATGATTGTCTTTGTGATTATTACAATGTTGAGGTATTTACAGATAAATACTTTGAAATAATGAGTGATTATGTAGAAAAGGCAGCAAGAAACGGAATGAATATGATCCTGCTTCCAAGCTTTACTCCCGCACTTGATACACCTGTAGGAGAAGAAAGGATGACTGTTCAGCTTACAAAGATAAAGCTTAGGGACGGGAAATATGTTTTTGACTTTTCTTTGATGAAACGCTATATAGACATATGTCGCAGGTGCGGTATTAAGTATTTTGAGCATGCCCACTTCTTCACTCAATGGGGTGCAAAGGCGGCACCTAAAATAATTGTTGATGTTGATGGTAAGGATAAGATGCTTTTTGGTTGGCATACTAAAGCAACAAGTAAAAAATATGTTGCCTTTTTAAGGGAGTATATAACCGCCTTTAAGCAACTTATGAAGGAAGAAAAGCTTTCGGGAAAGGTTCTTTTCCATATTTCGGATGAGCCCGAGGAGCACAATATTAAATCATATGCGGCGGCTAAAGCAACCATTGCTGATTTGCTTGAGGGCGAAATGCTCGGTGACGCTCTTTCGCTTTACGATTTTTACGAAAAGGGCTACTGTAAAATGCCGATTGTGAGCACGCACGCAATTCATAATTTTTTGGGTAAGTGCGATAATTTATGGCATTATTATATAGGATGGGATTCTCAACAGGGTATGAGCAACCGTTTGTTGCAGGTTTCACGGGAACGTAATAGAATGTTAGGTGTTCAGCTTTATTATCACAATATAAAAGGTTTTTTACATTGGGGATATAATTTCTATTACGGCCCTATGAGTCAGGGAATGTTTAATCCGCTGCTTGATCCCTGTGGGGGCTTTGCCGGAGCCGGCGGTTCATTTTTGGTTTATCCTGCGCCCGACGGTACGGCGTACCAGTCGGTAAGGCAAAAAATATTTGGCGAGGGTCTTATTGATATGCGCGCCTTTAAATTGCTTGAAAAGCTTGCGGATCGTGATAAAGTAGATGAAATCATATTAAAGCATTTTGGTGTTCCGAGTTTTAGAGAAAGCTCGAAAACACCCGAAGAGCATATAGAGTTTATTAATGATATTTATCATAATATAAAAAATTTCAGTAAGGAGAAACTAAAAAATGAAAGACATTAATTTAATTCCGCCGTCAGAGCTTGGAAAGGGCTCAAACATCAAGCTTAATGTATGTGAACATGAGGTTGATATATATTGGAAGGTTGCAATTGATGTGCTTGAGGTTATTCAGGCTAACAATGAAAAAGGCGAACCGACAATTATGGTAGTGCCCTACGGACCTTTAGGACCGTATGCAAGAATAGCAGAGCTTGTGAACAAATACCGTATTTCGCTTAAAAACTGTTGCTTTATTAATATGGATGAATATCTTAAGGATGAGCATACATACATTGACCGTGACGATCCGCTTTCCTTCCGCGGTGGTATGGATAGAACATTTTACAGCAAGGTTGATGAAGAACTTAATGTTCTACCTGAAAACCGTATTTTTCCCGAACCCGGTAAGGAACATATTGTTATGGATAAAATCAAGGAATATGGTAAGCTTGATATGGTTTTCGGCGGAGTCGGTATAAACGGTCATTATGCCTTTAATGAGCCTGAAGATGTTTCTGTTGAGGAATTTATGAATCGGCCTACAAGGGTGCTTAAGATTACAAGAGAAACCAAAACCATAAATGCATTTATGAATTGCGGAGCAAACCTTGATGCAATTCCTGATTGGTGTATAACAGTTGGTATGAAAGAGATTTTTAATGCTAAAAAGGTTATTATGTGCATGCCCAGAGATTGGAATGCAGCAGCATTAAGAAAGGTCTTACACGGTGAAATAACCGCAAATGTACCTTGTTCTCTTTTCCAAAAGCATCCCGATGCCACACTTTATGCCGCCGCAGTAGCAACAGCATGCCCAATTCCTGAAATTCGCGTGTATAATAAATAATTTATAAAATAATAAAAAAACGCTGATATGCCCCAAAAATTAGACAATTTTTTGGGGCATATTTTTATGGATAAAACAGTAAGAAAATCCTTATTGATACGATTATGACTTTAGAATGTATAAACTGTTGTTAAGGTCAAGTGGAGTCGAAATTTAAGTAAATGTCAACAATTATACAAATTTTTAACTACAAAAATGCAATAATAAATGTCACGAAAATTTTATAATTATAAATAATCAAAAGAACTGCCGCAAGCAATTAAGCTTACAGCAGTTCGTCCTTTGTAAGAAACTATTAGCAAAAAACCGTGCATATTGTAGTAGCGTATATTATACTTCTTCCCGGGTGAGGTAATTTTTAGGGGATACACCGCATCGATTTTTAAATGTTCTGGAAAAGTACTGCGGGTCGGAAAAACCGCTTGTAAGAGCAATTTCCTGTATATTTGTCTTGCCGGATTTAAGCAAGGCCTTTGCGTGATTTATACGAAGGTTAGTAAGATATTCCGTAAATGGTATTTTGGTAAGCTTTGAAAAAGCTGAGGAGAGGTATTTTGGGCTGTAATGGTATTTTTCGCTAACTGATTTCAGACTTAATAAAGGGTCAGTGTAATTATTATCAACATACTGCTTAAGTAAAAGTATGTTATTACTTGCCTTTACTTTTATATTTTCTTCAAGCTTTTTGCACAGAAAGGAAAAGGTATATAAAATTAACGATTCGCACTTTAAATCAATATTATTGTCAGTAGTGGTGTTAAATGCCTCTATCCAATGCTTGGTAATGAATGAAAACCCGTTGTAAACAGGTTCTTTATAGCTTATATCAAGTCTTTCAAATAAACCGGATGAGCGCAGACCTATAAAGCTAATGTATATATATTGAAGATTATTACGGTTTTCAATGTAATACGGCTTGGAGGAAAACGTTAAAAATAAATCGCCCTCGTTTAAAGTGAAATTCTTGTTTAAGGTATGCAGTACACCGCTACCCGAGGTAACAATATACAGAGCATGAGAGGCAGAGGTAATAAACGATTGCCTGAATTCACATCTTTTTTCATAAACAAAATTAATTATATTGATGTTTTCGATAGGACGATCGGATTTTACAAATTTACAAATATTATCCATAATATAACCTCCTAACTCTTGTGTTAATTTATCATACATTTTTGGTTAAGTCAACACATATATGGAAAAAATACAAATACATGTGGATATATTGCATTTACTGTCCTTTT
>UQQR01000019.1 GCA_900543215.1 uncultured Oscillospiraceae bacterium
AAAAGGACAGTAAATGCAATATATCCACATGTATTTGTATTTTTTCCATATATGTAGGTTTGTCAATGATGTGTTACAAAAAAGTTATTTCAAGCAAACTGCAAATTATGCACTTCGGAATGTTTCAAGATACTTTTCAAAAATTTCACAGTTTACAAGGGCTACTTTGTCTATCTTATAAACTGCCTTAGCCTCCTTAGCCAACTCCTGAAATTTAGTGAGACCAAGACTATATAATTCAGCGCCCTCTTGATAACGAACAAACCGTTTGGCCATCCGCTTTGTTGCTTCAACATCTTTGCGTGCATATCCCATAAGCATCCTCCTTCCAAGCACGCAGAAAAATTAACTTAATATTTCTTTTTACAACACCAGCAATGAAAGGTGATCTTGTCTTAATAGCCCAAATATAAAACAAAAAGCACCCATCCTAAGACGAGTGTCAAAAATCTTAATGTTGCTTGAATTAACAAAAGTATGTTGATACACAGGTCTTAGATATTGCTCATTTCTCAAAAAAAACCAGTATGTATTTCAACATACCTGACACGCAGAAATGATGCGCCACAGGTCCCTGTGTTCAAACAAACTCTCACAGCAATAATCATATTAAGTTTACATAATATACATCATAAAAATTACAATTTGTCAAGTATAAAAGTGTAAAATTTTCATTTTCTTTTAATTCTCACAAGGTCGGCTGAATAACAATTGTTTGCATCCCATCTGCTGTGACCGATATTTTCTGAAAGCTCGTCCTCAATTTGTTCCATTGTAAGTTTACCTTCGGCTATCAAGTAGGCCCTAGTTTCCTGATAATATAAATGCCTAAGACTGTGCCAATGAATAGATTTATGCCTCGGCTTTTTGCCGGGTCTGACTTCTTCTGCACGTTTGGGGTCTGTAAATTTTTGCTTATGGTTATTCGTCCGATTTTCCAAGGATTTCAGTTCTCTTTTAACACTGTTTTTGTGATTATCGCAGATAACATAATCCCTTGATAGCTTTCCGTTTTTCTTTGCATAATCCAAAACACGATTTAATATCTTCATCTGCATATCGGTATAAACCGGTATATATCTTTCACGACCGCCTTTTGTGTTCTTTAAATGCAACTGGCGGTATTCTATTGCCTTTTCAATTTGGTCAACTCTTAAAGTAACAAATTCTTCATGGCGGCAACCGAAGTATCTTCCCATATAAAATTCCAAAACGACATCCATTCTTCCGTCAGCTAGGGTGGCTTTGACACCTTATTTAAATTCAGAGATTTTAATCGACCTATTACTACCTTTTCGAAATTCGTTCTGATATAAACTGCCGATGCTTAGTATGAAAAGATGACTATCCTTTTGAAATGATCTAAATAGAATCTTATAAGAGTAATTTTAGATATACAAACCAGATGAGATCGATCTGCAATATTCCTATAAAAGTATCTATCCTGTCTTTTTGATATGATTGATGACTATCTTTTCGAAATCAACAAAAATATGACTGAGTATTCCGCGAAATACTGAACACCTTGACCGCCCAAGTTCAACCTGGACGGAATATTCACTATTTTCACTCCGCATTCCTTTGCAAAGGGTAACAGTTCCAGATACATTTCTGCATTTCCTGTGCAGACTTATCATTATCGGAATGTATTACGCAAATTTTTCCGCCTGCTTCTGCGGTACATTCAATCGCCCGCTTAAAGTAGGAACGAATTTCAGGACATGAAGACGGAAACGGCGCATGAGACTGATTGCAGATAATTCCGCAATCGTTTCAGATTTTCTTCAGTTTCCGTGCAAACGCCAGGTAATTATTTGACGCTAACGGATAGTTGTTCTCCAGAAGGGCTTTTCTGCCCCAATCATATTTGCACATCGCAAATATTGAAAAATCCCATGCGTCAAATCCTGCCTTAGCAATATACTCAATAGCCCTTTCTTCTCCTATTATATTGGCTGCAGATTATATTTCGGTTGATATTTTCATAGCTGTATTACAACCTTTACCATTCTAATTACGCCAACGATATTAACGATTTGAAAGCTTATCCTAAAATGTGCTCTAACCCCTACGGTGTTTCTTTTGAGAAAATTTGTGAATGGGTTATAGGTGTCACACAAAACAATCAACTAATACGGCTTCTATTTTATATTTAAAATTTTTAAAAATATTTTTTAATATGAATTCACCCAGATGAATGTGCTTTTTTTTAACAGAGGTAATTAAATGATCATCGTCAATAACTGTAAATGTAGATACATATTCTATTTTATCATCAACGTTTTCAAAATCAGAAAGCAACCGCTCGCTTTCTCTTAGGCAAAAGCATTTTCTTTTTTTTACGCTCGATAATAAAAAGCAATAGTAATAGTTTTCGGGATCTTAAATGGAAAATAATTCTCATCAATCAGAAAAATAAAATCAATAAGGTTGAACAGTTCTACCCAAAAGCACAGGATAAGAATCCATAACAAAATCATATTCCTTTATTTTACCGTCAATCATCCAAATAGCAGGTTGATTGTTATAAAGCCAATCAATCGGTTCAGCAGAATTCTGCTGAATTGCATTAATTCTCAACGCATCTATTAGATCTTTTTTTATTTCTTTGGTAAGGGAATCGGGTTGTATAGAAACAAATAATGGAGTTCCGCTTTTTGCCAACAAGTCGAGCCATTGTCGGTTTAATTTCCAATCAATCATATTTTTTATAATTCCGACACAATCTGCATCGACCTTATAAAAAGCATTATTTTGGCACATTCTGAATGCCAACGCATTTATTCCGTAAGCTCGGGTTCTGCTCCATTCTTTACCGCTTGTATCATCACCTGCACGGTAAAGTTCAAATATACCAGCAGAGAGATGTGATATTGTGTTGCAACCTATAATTATCATTTCACCCGCTTCCTCACGAAGAAGTCTGTAAAAATCAAGTATAACTTCCGCGCTTGTCTTAGTCTTATCGTGAAATGTCCAACCGTAATCGGGCGTGACCATGCCGTTTAGATTGATACCGAAATTTCCAAATATATCAAATGTCGAAAAATCGTGCTTGATTAGTTCATAACCCCAAGCTTTAATCCTCCTAATAATCTTCCTCAAATGTTCTTTTACTTCAGTAACGGTAGGATCAAGATATCCTAAAAAACCATCCTCTGTGTTTATGTAATTCTCATCCATACAAGCGCCCGACGGTTTTTTTATTCGCCATTCGGGATGCTTATTTTGTGCCTCTAAATCGAACAAGGGTCTAAACCATATGCCGGGACGAACGCCACGTTTTTTTATTTCACAGCAAATTTCTTCCATGTCACCGAACTTTTCATTTGGTTTCCAAGGTCCTTTGCATCGATTTACAGACCACCCGTCATCAATAACCATAAACGGCTTATTTTCATTTTCACCGGCAAGCTCAGATATTATATCGGCATCCCTTAAAATATCTTTGCGGCTACTGTTTCCGTAAGCATAATACCAATTATTACTACCATATACAGGAATTTTCGGCAACCGAGGATTTTTGCACATAAGACGGCAAAAATTCTGTGCCGCCTTAAACGGTGATATATCTTCATAACGTTCACATATAATAACACCAGCAAGTAGAGTTCTTCCGTTCAATTCAACGCCTGTTCCGCCGCAACGCACATCAAACCACGCAGTACAACCTCTTTGGTCGCATTGAAAGCTGACAAAACTATTACAACCCGTCATAACTCCGCAGCCAACAGTTTTATTCCCGCAATTAGCAATAAAATACCATGGCATAAAAATTTCCCCGTTAAGTGAATGCCACTCCATATTACCGTAGCTTCGTTCCCACTTATCACCCATTATTCTTGTCGGAGCTGTAATAATATGGTTCCAGCGCATACAAATAAACCGTGGTCTGCTATTTTGGGCAGTAATATTTACAAACATCCTTCTATTACTAACTTTGATTTCAACAAAAGCATCTGTTTCATCTTTTTCCTCGCAATAAACTTTAATATCGTCAGGATGCTTTAAAATATTTATCATACCATTATCCTTTAATTATAACATAGCAAAATAATATTTACTATTGAAAAACATGTGACTCTTTACATTCAACAAACGAAGTTGAGCCGTTATACTCGGTATCAAAAATTTCTATAACATTATTATTTTCTTTTAATAGCGAGCCGGGAATATAAAGTGTTTTTTGTGGTCCGTTATCGCAATAACGCCCTATGTTAAAACCGTTCACCCAAATACACCCGTGTGTAAAGCCGTTCAGTGATACAAATGTATCTACACCCGCTTTTGCATCAAAAACACCCTTTAGAAAAACCGGCATATTGTCACAAGCATTACGTGAAGAAAGCGATTGATACCTTAATCCCAAAATATTATCTAATGGAAGCGAAATTTGAACCCAATTGAATGAATTGCGGCAATTTTCGGTTATAGAGGGTTTTACAATCCCCTTGTATTCTTCCCAACTTTCTGCAGTACAGCTTCTACCCATATTTTCCACTAAAAACTCAATTTTAAGTCCTTTGGAAGGTACTGAAAAGTCGACAGCATTATTGTCAGTTGTCCTGTCAAATGTGCATTTATATTTCCCATTCATATATACAGTTGCTCTATCACGCACGGAATTATCTAAAGCAAGCCTTGACCAACTGTTATTTCCCCTTAGCTCAGTAGTATAAAGAACATAGCCAAAGTTTTGATCAAGCTCCTCCATAGTCGTAGGCAGAATTGATTTCACCGTTTTTTTAGATAAGATATCCAGATTATCAAATAAATTTGCCGCCTGCGTCAATTTTATTGTAATGCTTTGTGATTTTCTTTTAGGCAGATTGTGCGCTCTTTTCAGCTTGCCTAAATATTCATCCAATACATCTCTGCAAAGATAATATTTTTCAGTCGGATTTCCGTCTTCGCCGATCAAAGCATCAACATCGTAAGAAGTTGCATAAGGCAAAAATCGCGGATAGTTTTTATCTTCGGAAGGCAAAAACGGTGAGCCGTATGTAGAACCCGATGTGAATCCAAAATTTGTACCGCCCGCAAACATATAAAAATTAACATACGCACCTTTATTCAGCGCTATCCTATAAGCGTCTGCGGTTTCTTTTGCTGATCTTGGTTTGAAATTTTCACCCCAAATAACAGATTGACCTACCCAGAGTTCTCCAACAAACAACGGGAAACCGGGACGGTTGGTTTCTAAAACCTCCATTGCTTTTTCAGTCATATCCGGTGTTGAGCGGTAATTTATTCCATGCCAACAATCCTCAAGACTTCCGTTGACCGTCATTAAACCGCTGAGACCGTCCGTTGTATAAAACGGTACATCAACTCCGTTATCAGTAAGAATTTTACGTAATGTAATAAGATATTCTCTATCATTTCCGTAACCGCCGTATTCATTATCAAGTGCAACTGCTATTATCGGACCGCCGTTTGTTGAAAGATACGGAACAAATTCCTTGCAAAGCCTTTGATAATAGTTTTTAACCGGATCAATATATTTTTCATCCCTGCTGCGAAGAGCAATTCCCCTTCTTTTTAAAAGCCATGAGGGAAGTCCTCCTAAATCGCATTCGGAGCATATGAACGGTGCCGGTCTGAACATAATTTTTAAACCTGAGTCTTTAACGAGCTCTAAAAAGCCCCTTAAATTCAACTCGCCTACTCCACCGAAAAAGTCGAATTCTCCCTCTTTCGGTTCATGCAAATGCCATGGGACATAGACCTGAATTGCAGTAAGGCCAAAATCCTTAGCTAAATCCAATCTATGTTTCCAATCATTCGGGTGAATTCTAAAATAATGAATATCACCCGAAGCTAAATAAAAATCTTTATCACCAAGTTTTAAACCTGATTTTGCAATTTTTAAAATATTTTTCATTTATTAGGCAATCCTTAAGTATTTTTATACTGCAACCAAGATCTGCGGTTTTGTTAATATATAATATTTCCGTGAAGCATAACCGTTTCAACATTAAGGCCTTTGTCAACCATTAGTATATCTGCATCCTTACCAATCTCAATGCTTCCTTTTGTTTCGCCTATTCCAATATAATTTGCAGGTGTTTTTGAAAGCATAACCGAGGCATCTGTTAATGAAAAACCATAATTGAGGCATAATACTTTAAGGCAACGATCCATCGTTGCAATGCTCCCTGCATACGAGGATAAATCGGGCAACTTTGCAACTCCGTCATCAACTATTACATCTGTACCGTTTTCAATGCTGCCAAGCTTTCCGCATTTAATATCAGTACCTGCAATACGCATAGCATCAGTTATTGCCATAACCTTATCTATACCCTTAATTTTTACAGCAAGTCTCAATATATCCCTCGGAATATGTCTGCCATCGCAAATCAATTCTACACATACATTATCGTTAAGATATGCCGCCTCTACTACACCCGCAAGAACCCTTTGCCCTTCCTTTCGATATGTTGTAACGGCATTATAAAAATGTGTAACATGAGAAAAGCCGATATCGATTCCGTTTTGTGCTTCCTCGCTTGTTGCGGCAGAATGTGCAATAGAAAAAAGTATTCCGTTTTTTTTCATTTTATCGGCAAACATCTCAATACCGTCAAGTTCGGGTGCCGCATCCCATCTAATAATATCACCGTTGGCAAAATTCAATATTTCATCTATTTCATTTTCATCCGGCAATCTTAGCAAATTACTCGGTTGTGCACCACTGCTTTTGGAATTTGCTCCGGAGAAATACGGACCCTCCAAATGAACACCGGGAGTAATACAGGACAAACTGCTATTATTTTTAAAATCCTTATAGCATTTCAAAAAACACAACAAATCTTTTTCGGATGCTGTCATAGCTGTAGGTAACAGCGTGGTAGTACCATGCTTTAAATGTGCTTTGACCGAATTACAAAAAGCTTCCTCACTGCCATCCATAAAATCAGAACCGCCTCCGCCGTGAACATGAATATCCACAAATCCAGGCAAAATATATTTGCCTCCGGCATCAATCACATCATCTGCAGAAACCGGATTATTGCAAATATCTGCAATTTTGCCGTTTTTAATAAGTAAGTATTTATTTTTAAGTATCTCACCTGGAATTACAACGTCAGCATTTTTTATACAAGTTTTTTTCATCATTTCAATTCAATCTCTATATTATGCGTACCGTAAAGTTCATTGCTTATAAACGGTTTTGATTCTATTCCGTCAATGCTAAATGATTTAATTTCCTTTCCTTTTCCGATTATATTAATGTTAATTACCGCACTGCGATATTTAAGATTATATAAAGAAATATTATCCGCAAGTTCTGTACCCGAAGGCACATATTCAATACCGTTTTCACGATATTTCAATCCCACAAAATCCATATAAATATTTCTTAAAAACGCAGTAGCACTCCATGTCTGGCACGGCTTGCAATCCCAATAATTGTATGCAATGCCTTTGCCGTCATTTTCCTGTACGCCGCCGTACATTTCACCGCTAATTGGGTGATAAATCTCAGCAAACTGATAAAATCTCAAAGCATTTTCAGTCTGAAGCATAAGCTCCTTATCAAATAAATCACTTCTGTCGTCTTTCAATACCGCATCTGCCCAAAATCCCTGCACATGTGGCCATACCGTCCCACTATGTCTTCCGAATCCCATACCGTCAGGTGTATTATATCTGGGAAAACTCGGATAAACACAGGGCATTCCATATTCTGTTGTTTTATGATTCTTTATTATTTTCTTGACTTTATCATTATCCGCTACCCCAAACAGTATGGCAAAGCTTATTCCAAGACCTTCCTGTGATTCACATCCGCCAAAATTATCGCAAATATAATCGTATGTACCTTTTTCTTCATTCCAAAAAGTATTGTTTATTGCATTTTTCATTTTTAGAGCTTTACCTGTATATTTTTCTTTTAATCCAAGCTCGCAGCCCATTTTATCCGCCAATACATAAGAATAATAGTACAGACAGTTGGTTGATAAAGTATACATAGGTATTCCCACACCTTTATCAACACAAAGTTCTCTGTTTCGTTTTGAAAACTCGATAATTCCGCTCCAATTATGAGCTGCGTATATATCTGGGTACGCCGAAACACCGTCTCCGTAACAGGCAGGTCCCCTAAACAAATTCAGTTCTTCTGAAAATTCTGTATTTTCAAAGTATTCAAGGGAATTACAAACAGCTTCATAAGCAATTTTCAAAAACTCTCTATCTCCAGTATATAAATATTGCCACCATGCGCCAATCGTCCAGATGATTCTGTCCCAGTACTCTCCGTCAATGAAGTATCCTTTTTCATCTCTTCCCATCACGGATTTTAATGTATTAAGCGCCACATCCGGACAAATTAGTCCTGCGGCATTCCACACATTCATTGCGGCATCACGGGTCCACGGAGTTGAATAACCGAGACCTGCTAGCAAACACGGCTTTACTTCCTCTAAAACTCCCGCTTTATAAGGATAAATATTTCCTGCAACGGTAGCAATTGCCAATCTATAAGCTAAGTTAATTTGCTTGTTATTAGTAACTAAATAAGGTGTAGAAATCATTTTTCATTCTCCTCGTATAAACCGAATCGTTCTGTAATTATTTTAACTGTTGATATTTCGTAATTATTTAAATTCAAAGAAACAGTATTATCAACCACGGCAATTTCCTCAATTGAATTTTCAAGCATATCGCAAATATAAGCTTTCTTAATCGGAATGCCAAAGGTTAACTTAACATTCCTCCTTGCATTATGGGCATCAAATAATCTTAAAATCGTGCCCGTGCCGTCTTCATCCTGTTTTATTGTTTCAATAACCGCATTTTCACTGTCTATAGAAACAAAGCTAAAGCTTTCAGGTAAAATACCTTCCTGCTTTTCTATAAATTTCACATCCAACGGTTGGTTAAGGGAATATGATTCAGGTATGGTTTTTGTGCGGAAATCGCCTTTATGCGGAAGTATAGAATAAGTAAATATATGCTTACCTTGATCTGCATTAGGATTAGGATATGTACCGCATTTAAGAAGTGTAAGTGATAAATCACTTCCTATGCAACTATGTCCGTACTTACAGTCGTTAATAAGGCTAACACCGTAGCTGCCGTCAGACAGATCCGCCCATTTATGTGCACATACCTCGAACTTAGCTGCATCCCAACTTGTATTTTGATGAGTATTTCTTTCAACATTTCCAAATTGAATATCATAAACCGCCTTATTTGTATAAACGTTTATCGGGAAAAAGCTCTTTAAAATTTGGTGATGCTCGTGCCAATCAATTTCAGTTTCAAAGTCAACACGGGCAAGTTCAGAATAGAGCCATATATTCTGCTTTAATGTTGAATTTAAATACTTTCGCTTTATACAAATACCTGCTCTGCTCCCGTCATAAACATTCTCTAATCCTTCAAGCTCACCAAACTTCCAACTCTTGCTCTTATAGTATTCGCTGATTTCCCAGTTATCATAATCACGCGGCAAATCTTCAAAAATAATAAATTCGTTAAATTTGCGACCGGGCTTTACAATATCACGTTCATTTTCTTTATCGAAGAAAGATATAATATTGCCATCACTGTCAAAAGCTATTTTATAAAATCTGTTTTCTACAATATTGTTTTTTACCGTTACACTAAGTTTAGGAAGTTCATTTGGATTAACAACTTTCCAGCCGTGTGCCGGTATTTCCTTTACCTCAACAGTTTTTCCGTTTAAGACTGCATTGGAACTTACAGCCGTTGAGTTTGCATTGAAAACCAGCAATCCGCCGTTTGAAGAAATATTTTTTGAAATAATATCAATATCTCCGTTTATAATACCGGCACAGTCTTCAAGCAATTTTGCATATTGCTTATCGCTGTCTTTATAAACCTCCTCAATAGAAGAACCGGGCAATACATCGTGGAATTGATTAAGTAATATAAGTTTCCAAATTTCATCTATTTCTTCCTTAGGATATTTTTTGCCAAGCACCAATGAATTAACGGCAGATAAAAATTCCGCCTTTGCTACAGCAAATTCAGATTTTCTGTTATTACGCTTATTTTTAGCTATAGAAGTATAAGTACCCCTGTGATACTCGAGATAAAGCTCGCCAACCCATTTGGGAACTCTGCCTAACAGTTCTGAGTTTTCGGTTAAATTCTTTTCAACAGTTTCCAAATGCTCCTTGGCGGTTGTAATCATTGTTTTTGGAAAACCGGGTAAACCCTTTTCCATTCTGCGTTGATATTCAAGCATTTCCATGGTGGGTCCGCCACCGCCGTCTCCAAAGCCGTATGTAGCCATTGTTCTGTTGTTGTATTCCTTATCCCTGTATCTGGCATAAGCGCCTAAAATATATGTTGGAATCAATTGTGCCACATAAGTGGTTGTTCTTACTGCATTATCGCCGTAGCCCGAAAACCTTTGTGCATTTATGAAATTGGTCAAAATTTCCGTTCCGTCTATACCTTCCCAATAAAATGTGTCGTGCGGTATGGTATTTGTATCATTCCAGCTTATTTTGCTGGTAACAAAATGATCAACACCGCATTTTTTAAGAATTTGTGGCATAGCTGCGCTGTAGCCGAATGTATCAGGAAGCCAAAGTATCTTACTTTCCTTCCCGAATTCGTTCTTCATAAATTTCTTTCCGTAAAGGATTTGTCTTACCAGAGATTCTCCGCTTGAAAGATTGCAATCACATTCAAGCCACATAGCGCCGTCAGCTTCCCATCGACCCTCTGCTATTCTTTGCTTTATCTGGTCATACATATCAGGTGCATAATCTTTAATATGCTGATATAGAATTGCCTGTGAGGACATAAATTTGTACTCGGGATACTGTTTCATTAAATTAAGTACAGTAGCAAAGCTGCGCTGAACCTTTTCGATAGTCTGTGCATATGTCCAAAGCCATGCAATATCAATATGTGTATGTCCTATGCAGCTTACCGTTAAATCGGTTTTGCCGCATTCTTTTTCGTAAAATTCAGTTTTTAGATAATTTCTTGCCTTTTCTATTTCTGCATAAAAACTATCACTGTAAACATCATTGAAATGTATCATATTCATCGCAATTTCAAGATGCTTTATTATTTTGACTCTATCCTCTGTATCTGTCGGTAACAGTTTTGCCGCCTCTAAGGGAACGGCAACATCAAAGTATAACTCCTCTATTCTTTTATCAATAATTATTATGTGAGGAACAAAATACGAACGCTCATTAAGCATACCGGTATAATAGTAACAAACGAACTCTATATCCGTATCACTTTCGAGTAATACCATAGTATGATTTGTATCCAAAGCTTGTACTATTTCCCCATTTATATACACAATACCTTGTGGGTTTGTTGCAGTAACTTCATCTTCCTTTGAAGTGTGAATTTTAAAAAAAACTTTTTGATTTTTATCAACTTTAGGGGTGTGAAAATTTATTTTGAACCAATAATGAGCATCTACCTCTTTAAAACAGGTGTTAAGATCAAACGGCTCCCAACCATCCTGAGGAACAGAGGAATGCTCCTTATAACCGCTTTTCTGGTATAAAACGCCACCCATTTTCTTAACAGAAATTCTCCTGTAATTGTTAAGTAAATTTAAGTCTTTTTGAATTTTACTCTCAAGAAATTGCATAACAGTCTCCGTTCTGCCGCCCGAATATCAGTATTTAACAATATGAAGCTCTCCTGCGACGACGAAGAGATCCTTGCTATGTACGCTTTTGCAACTAACTGAAATTGTCGGCTGCAAAAGCGCTCTTTATTACATTATAAATTATTTTATATACTTGTGAATTTTAGGAATCGAACATGCCGTTGCTACTGCTGCTGCATAAAGTGTATCATCGGCATGATTTTGATTTCCCTTATAATCTTAATCACTCTTATAGGACGATTTGTTTTTCGAAGAGTGTTTCACTATCACACGATTTAGCATTATCCTTTACAATAGGAATCGTAATACAACTGTTTTTTAGCTATAGCTGAAAACATTTTAAAATTGAAGTCACCAGATACGAAGTTTTGTATTTTGAATATACTTTCTGATTATTTGCATTTTCAAAATCAAATACATTGCTTTTCATAGATATATCCCTTAATAGCTTATTTAACCTGTGATACCTATACGATCTATACTTTGTACAAACTTATGTTGAACGCACAAATAAAAAACTAACATAGGAATGATAAATATCAGGCAGGCCGCCATCATAATACTGTTTTTAGTTGCACTTGAGAGTGAGTTCCATTGTGACGTGGTTAATGTTTGCTTTATATTTGCAAGTTGAACCGCCAACGGATAATCGTTATTAAAAAACATAACCGATAAATAATAATCATTATAATGCCAAATCATAGAAAATACGATTATTACTAGAATTACCACTGTAGAAGACGGAATAGCAATTCTGATAAATGTTTTAAACGGACCTGCTCCGTCAATCCAAGCAGCTTCCTCAAGTTCCTTGGGCAATCCGGAAAAAAACTGTATATAAATATAGATCAGAATCCCGGATCTCAACCCTACTCCAAATAAAGAGGGTAAATAGAACGTGAGATTTGTATTTAATATGTTCGGTCTTAAATCAATGCCGGTAAGACTATTAAATAATCCCAGAATACCAACAAAATCCAAATGCTTGTAATTTACGACTATTGATACAATGTAAAACTGCATCGGTATAAGGATACTGCAAATCAAAAGCGCTTGAAGTGGCTTATTCAATTTAAATTTAAATCTTGCAAAGCCATATGCGGTAATAGCACAGGTTGCAACTTCTATAGCTGCAGAGACGATATTTAATGAAAGCGTTTTTAAAAATGTATCAGGCAACTGTAATGCCTTAAAAGCATTTTTGAAATGCTCAAATGTAATCTCTCGCGGTAGCCAATAAAGAGTAGCGTCAAATCTTGCGGCCTCTGTTTTTAAGGCGGCAGAGGTTGCAGAAAATATTGGGAAAAGGATAATATATCCTATAGAAATCAAAAATATAAGACGGAAAACAGAAATTAGAAATGCGCTAAAAGACCTTTTTGCTTTACCGATTTTAATTGAACTTAAATAATTATCAATTCTTTTTATTATTTGTGTATACATTCAAAACATCACTCCCATCTCTTTAAGCAAGTCTTTTGAAATATTAACATTATTAAACCGAGAGATGTTCCTATAAGCAAAAAATAAAACCACAGCATTGCAGATCCTATATCGTAATCCAAATTATTAAGCGTAGTATATGCTAAAGCCATTATTTTATTGTTTTTAGTAGTTAAAAGCTCTACTGTAGTAAAAACTATTACCAATACTAATGTTCTGGATAAAAGCGGAAATGTTATGTACCAAAATTCTTCCCATTTTGAACAGCCTTCAACCTTAGAAACCTCATATAATTGCTCAGGTATGCTTTGCAACCCTGCAAGAAACAAAACAATCTGAATTCCGGTATTCCAAATTATATTAAATACATCACCGAGTACTACTTCAAGATAATCCGTAATTTCAGATGGTAAGCCAAGTTTTTTAACAACACTGCTGAAACTGATCATATTAGAACTTACTTCGGTTGATACACCTACACTCGCAAAATCCGATTCTACAGCAAACAGCAATTCTATAACTATACCGCTTGCAATGATAACCGGTAAAAAATATAATGCTCTGAAAACTATTCTTCCCTTGAACTTACCATTAAGAACGATAGCAAGAATCATACTTATAATAAGAATCGACGGAAGCAGATAAAGAATTGATAAAAGAGAGCTTGTCAAATAAGATAAATAATTGGGATGCTCGTTTAATATGGTATAGTAATTTCTTATTCCTACAAATTCAGAAACTATTCCGTTCGCCGTAACGCTCACTTTGCAAAAAGAATACCATAATGATTGTCCTATAGGAATAATAAAGAAAATCAACATTCCAATCATCCAAGGAGTAATAAACAACATCCCATATCGACTTTTAAGATTTTCAATGGATTTGATTTTTTTCTTTTTCATTGTCAACTTACTCCTTTCATAATGTATCCTTTTGCCTCAATTTCGATTTCTGAATCTTTAAAACTGTTTTCTGAATAATTCACATATATCTCTACACCATTATCAAAAACAGTTTTTCTTACATCTTTATTGATTATTATATGATCTGTAATAGCAGCATCCTTGATTTTTGAATAATACTCAAAATATCTTGCATCCTCAAGTTGTTTCATTCTTGATTTAAGATTTTCAAAACTTACAGAATACATAGATTTTTGGGGAGAGGAAAGTATTTCAGTATCATATTCAGCTGCTGCATATAATGAAATCCCAATTCCGGACTCAATAACCTTAAGTAACATCTCCCTATCGTCAGATGCACTTCCCCAATTTTGAGAATACATAGGCACAAAATTACTGAATACCATTTGATAAAACGGGACATCCACATCATAAGCATCATAATCGGACGATGATAGAGGAACATTATCAATATAATCGCTATATACAGCAACATAGTCATTTGCATTTGAAGAAAATAGGGAGAGTTTCTTATTCCTCAGATTTTTAAATACTTTTTCAATATCATCAGTACCTGATTTGCAATAGTATTTTTCATTACTGTAATCAGAATAAATCTTATTTGATAGTGTATCTAATGAAACACCGCTTATTGAGGTTTTGTTGAGATATTTAATAAGCTTATTTGAAGCATCGAATATTTCCGAACGTTTAAGTAACTTATAGCTACCATAGCTCATATTTCTTTTTTTAGTTACAATATCATAAAAATTTTTATTTACGCGCTTTTGAGTTGCCGCAAGTGCTGCATCGCTATATGTTGAAAAACCTGAACCGGAGGCATTAAATCTTAAAAGATCGAAATTCATAAAAATATTAATTCCTTCATCTTTGCATTTTTCAAAAAGCTTCTTTAATGCACTCTGGGAACCTAATCTACTATTAATTCTGTATCCTCCTGCTATTTCACCCACATCAAGTCCTGTTTTTCCGAAACCGTCAAGATTGTAAACAAACTGCCCCTTATACGCTTCTTCCAAGCCGCCTATAATTTTTTCGGTTTGATTAATAGTTGTAAGTGGTTTTAGTACAGAATGGGGTATACCAAAATCAAATTCCGTACTCATAATTCCGCCTAAAATTCTTAAAGAAACCGACTCATTTGCAGTTTTTGATTTCAAATCATACTTTTCGGACAAATATGATCGATATTTCTTTGCAATATCAACATAAGAAATTCCATCTCCCTGCAATGGTATAAGCAGTGCTTTATAGTTCTCATTTCTATTTGGATTGGAAAACACCTTTGCAGTTTTTGAAGTATTGGATGTTCCCTGTACACCGTCCGGTTGCTCAACTATTTCAAATCCTCTGACAGCGAAATCCGCATATACCGTTGTATAATTCAAACTATTATTTCCTGATATTGATACAATATCAGCACTTGAAGCACCCTCTTCTATAATAGACATCATACCCCTATTTCCTGAAATTGCTCCATATACAGGAATATTTATTTTGGCTGTTATTGTATTTTTAAACTCCTCATTAACTGCCAGATCATCTCCGTATACTCCTTGGGTTATGGTGGAAGACGCATAGGTTTTATTATTTGAATATATCAACGCTCCTGAACCCGACGGAACAAAAACATATGAATCATCGGAATTATTATCTACAGCACAGGCAAACGGAGCAAGCGCTATATTTGTTACAAGCTTTTTCTTGCCCTCAGAAATCCTTTTCGGATCTATCTGTATTGATATTCCGTCGGCAGTCAATTTATATTCAACAACAACCGTTATTTCTGCTTTGGAAAAATCATACATTACCGAGATAGTATTTTCCGCTGTTTTTTTTGCATAAACCTTTCCGTATTTTATGGCGTCACTAGCAGATATTAAGGTATTTTGAATATATTTTTCCGTATCATAATAGGTAACAAGCAATGCTGATTCTGTTTGCGGGTTGTTTTTTTTACCACTTTCTGCAATGTTATTATTTAATGCAGTTTCAGGAGTTGTTGACCACACTAATCCCGTCACATTATCCTTAAGAATAATCACCTTTTTTCCTGAATCCCACTGCATTGAATACTTTGCTCCGCTTATTACTATATCTTCTGTGGAATTAGATTTGATAGATTTATAGCTGGAAAGCGAAACCTTTTCCGAACAACCGCTCAGCAAAAGCATAGATATGGAAACTATAAATACAGTCAGTATATTAATTTTTCTATTCATTTTAATCTCCTATCTGTATATAATTTCGTTAATTATTGTAGCAATAAATCCAAGCATCTGCTGAATTATCATCCATACTAAAAAACCCACAAATATTACTATTGCCATACCAAATAATGTTAGGGTTGCAGTAGCAAAAAATCTCGAAAAACTAAAATCATGGACAATAATTGTACCAATAGCAATTAAGTAAAGAGAGTATACTATCAATATTTTTAGTGCAACATTTAAAAATTCAGCTTCGGATGTAGTCAGTACATTTGTTGCTATAACACTGATTAAATTTCCAAAAATCATTGGTAAAAGACTGTAGCAGGTTACAATAAACAACTCTTTAATTTTACCAATACCGCCGAATAGTGTGGAAACAGCCCAGTTTACAACTGTCCACAATACTATTAATCCTACTGTTTTACTTAATACAAACAAAGCGTTAAATGTTGACGGATCAAAATATGTATAGATAAAACCGCCGTGCGTGGTCTTAGTAACCTCAGTAACAAAATATATTATCAACAAGCTTATAGAAATAAGCAACGAACCCTGATTCTTATATTTAATTGTCGTGTATGTATCAAAAGGATGTGTAAGAGTTGAAAATACCAACTTAAATTTTGGGTTTTTCCTAAATAAAACAACACGCCTTTTTCGTATTATAAGAACAATGAATACAACAGCAACCGCAAATACTGCAACAGCTAAAATAATCCATATAAAATTATTTCTTAAAAAATCATCACGGTAAAATTCAAATGCTTGCTCATATACTTCCCTGTTTGCACCGATTTTGGCATACTCCATAGCAGTTTTATAGTCCTCTTGGGTATAGGCGGCCTTCGCCAAATATTTGTAAGCCAACTGATTATTCTTATCTTGGTCCAGTATGCTCTGCCATTCTCCTTTTGCACCCAAATAATCAGATTTTATACATTTACTTGAAGCAGATTTCACTAAATTTCCGTATTCTGTCGGTTTGAATACTGTTAAGGAATTTTTATCACTATCAAGAACAAATACACTATCTTCATATGCTTCGATCGCACTTGCAGAAACAAAAGTGCCCCTTTGAGCACCTTCGGTAATACCGCCGCCGAAAACACAAATCATCTCGTTTTTGGTATTGTATACAAACACCTTTCCGTAGGAAGTGCTTAATGCATAAATATAATCACCGGAAACTGCAAGTTCAGAAAGATTATTACCCACCCAAAGTCCATAATATTCAATAGAAGCGTTATCATCGGCATAATTAATTTCATTTGAATTAAAAACGTTTTTACCGCCGGGATTCAATCTTTTTATCTGTCCCTTTGCACTGACTTCTGTGGCACCCGTGGCCGTATAAATGAAGTTTTCATCATCTGAAACTAAATCCGTAAACTGGTACGGCAATGCTTTTGTGCTTTGTGACTTTTTCACATCGTTTGTAAACAATCGTGTAAATAATTGCTGTATTGCCTGTGTAACAGTTGAAGTCACTGTATTGGCACCGTAAAATCCTAAAAATTCATCTTCGGGTGAATACAATATGGCGCCGTAATAAGAACCATCGCTCAAAATGTACACATAACCTCTGGAATCAACCGTAACTTTTATCGGAATATATCTAAAGTTACTTGGTATAATATTTGAATCAGGCAATAAAAATTCTTTTATGATATTACCGTTTATATCAATTTTCCAAACACAGGAATTTGCACCGCCTGCTATATAAATAAAACTATTTTTGTCTACAAATATTCCCTCAGAGTTTTGAAAATTTACACTTTCTCCTGAAGAATTATGTATTTCTGAAATTACGGTATTAAGAGAATAATCTTTATTTAAAACTACTATTTTTCCCCCTTTGCCGTCAAGCAAATATATTTTCCCGTCTTTATCACAGCATACGTCAACAAATTGTTCAATATCCGAAATGCCGATATCAAACGGATAAATCACTTCGCTTACATCGAACATTTGCTTTACCTGAACTGCCTTACGATTTTCTCCTTCAAGACCTTCCCAATAAATATAGCTTTCATAAGGAATTTCATCAATATCTGTGGTTGCCGCAGATACAGAAAAAGTAAAGCATAATATAAAAATTAAGCAACTAAGAAATAGATTTGTTATTTTTTTCATATATAACCTACCCTTTTATACCTGAGCTACTCATAGATTCAGTAACACTTGACTGAGAAATTAGATAAACTATAATAGGAGGTACCATCATTATAACTGATACGGCCATGGAACTGCCTGAACGGGCAATTCCCCCTGCGGTTATCTGTGACATAATAGTCGGTAATGTCTTAAGACTTTCGGTAAAAATTGTACCGTCAGGCACCTGCGACCAAACCCCTGTAAAGAAAAATAAAATAAGCGTAAGGGTTACAGGTGTTATAATAGGCACTACAATTCTGCTGAAGGTTTTGGTGAAGCTTGCTCCGTCAATTTTAGCAGCTTCTAAAAGCTCATTCGGAACATAACTGTCGATATACTGTTTCATCAGGAAAACACCTGTAGCAGAAGGTATATTCGGCAAGATATAAATCCAGTAAGAATTAATAATATTTAAACCCGAATATATTAAATATCTCGGTACAGAAAGCGTATATGCACTGAAAAGAAGTGAAAACTGAACCATATAAAATATCTGCTTGCCGTATTTTAAATTTGCCTTTGACAACACAAAAGCCGCCATCGCCGCACATACTACATGAAGAAAGGTTGCCGTAACACTTACAAAAATGCTGTTGAATATATATCGTGTTATAGGTACCTTTAATGAAGATAAAAGATCGGGTAAAACTGCAAAGTTTTCCAAAGTCGGTCTGTGAACAAAAAATCGAGGTGGAAAAATAAGTAATTCATCTAACGGCTTAAAAGCTGTACAAACACAATAAATCAGCGGTAAAACTGAGAATAAGCCTAATGTGATTATAAAAAATAAGTAAAAAAATGTTGAAACCTTCGAGCGAGTAAATCTTTTAAGCTGAACACGCGAAGTTCGATTTCTTGATTTTTTAGGCCCTTTTTTTGCAGAAAAAAGAGTTTTTCTTATTGCTTGCGAACTCACTTATTCTTACCTCCGTTTCTTGAATTTAATGCCCTGCCGATTATTAGTCTTGTTGCAAACATAATTATGAACAATACTACCGAAAGCGCAGAAGCATACCCCATTTCAAACTTTACCGTACCCACATCCTGCATATATTGAACCAACATATCCGCAGAATACTCAACGCTGGGGTAGCCTGCCAATGCGGCTGATATTGATCCGGCAGAAAAGCTGCTTTGTATTTGCATAACTGCACTGAACAAAAGCATACTTCCCATTGATGGAAGAGTTATGTACCAAAGCTCTTGCCAACGGTTTTTTATACCGTCTATGGCTCCTGCCTCAAATAATTCAGCGTTAATATTCTGAAGACCGGCAACATTAGCCAAAAAGGAAATGCCCATATTTTGCCACAGTTGTACAACAATTACTATTGTCATTACATATCTTGCATCCTGCAACCACAATATAGGCTCAGAAATAAGTCCTGTTGAAATAAGTATATTATTAATATAACCATAGGAATCCGAAGAAAACATTACCTGCCATATATAATATGGGTTAGCCACAAGTGTAGGTGCATAGAACAAAAACATAAGCAATGTGCGCACACGCGGACTGAATTCATTTACAAACCAAGCAAGTACAAAAGAAATTATAAAACCCAACGGTCCTGTTATAATTGCAAACAGCACAGTATTTTTTATTACAATCTTAAATATTTCATCATCAAGCATCATTCGTTCATAATTGCCGAAGCTAATAAATTTCAAAGGTGAAATTAAATCAAAATTGAAAAAGCTTAAAACAAAAGAGCAAATAATAGGAAGAACAACAAAGAGTATAAAAAGGCTTAAAAAAGGAAAAAGCATTAAATATACAGGAAGTCTGTTCTTAATATGGTATTCATTCAATTCGCTTTTTTTAATTTTATTATGAGCCATATACTTCTTCCTTCCGTTATTGATATTCGGCAATTTTTCTTTGTATCTCGTTATTGGCCGACTTTGACCATTTAACCATAGCATCATTAGGAGTACTTTTACCGTTTACAACCTCTAAAAACGCCTGATCCAAAGAGCGGGCTAAATGATAGCTTCCCGGCAATTCGGGAATTTCAACAACCTTTTCCCATTGCTTAAATAGTATCTCCCTGTCTCCCGCGTTCCAGGAATAATTGCCCAAAGCCTCAACGGTCGAGGTTGCAATTCTCGCAGTAGGACCTAATATTGATTCCAAATTCTGTGAATATCTTGTTTGAATTTCCGCAGAAGTCCACCACTTTAGAAATTCCCAGGCTTCAGCCTTGTTATCTGATTTATTAAGTATACAGCAACCACTTCCTGAGCCGCACTGTGAAATATTGATTGTCCCGTCCTCCTGAACTGTACCGGGTATAGGAGCAATTCCCCATTTACCGTCAATCTCAGTAGCCGCTGCTTTAAGTGTGTTATACTGAGTATAGGACGCGATTCCCAGCGGAGTAACACCCAAACGGAATCTGTTATAGAAATCGGCCGTTACAGGGATTTTATAATCCGTATAGAATTTTGTATACCCTTCAAACACATTAATTGCATCCTTTTCTCCAAGTAAATTTGCATTTCGGCTTGAATTATAAACCTGAAGATTGTTTTGTGTTAAAAGTGTTGCAAAAAGATTGAGCTGTCCTATACTACCGGTAATACCGGTAGGCTTTACATACGGAAAATATGCATTCATATTATTTCGCTGAATTATCGCAAGAACCTCACCGAATTCTTCCCAGGTTTCAGGAACTTCGACATCTAACTGTTTAAGCACATCGGAACGGTAAAACATTACATAAAAATTTTGCGTATCCGGAAGTGCATAGCAATTACCGTTGTAAATATATGGCACTTCCGCACCATCGGCAAACCTAGTTAAGACCTCATTGAAATCATTAAAATTGTTAAGTGGATAAAGCGCTCCGCGCATAGCGTAGTTTACAGGCGTAGACCTATCCATATGTAATACAATATCCGGCTGATTATTAGTTAAAATACCTTGTATTATAGAAGTATTCACAAGTTCAAACTGAACCTCTATTCCGGTATTCGGAGTAAAGCTTTCCTGTATCAATGAGCTTAAAACCTGAGCTTGATCATTACCCCAGTTAATCCAGAGCTTTATTGACTTCTCACCCTTGCTTTTTTGGGATGAATAATCCTCTGTAAAAGAATAAATAAAGCGTTTTATATGAAAACTTATCCATTCAAAGGGATTATGCTCGGATTTTTCAATATCCTCGTCAGGAGAAGTAATATATATTTTATCAAGCGATAAAGACATATCCTGCAGCTCGCTTAAAGACGCGCTAAGGGAAACATATTTTGAATAATATTCACTTATATATGTGTGTGCAAGATAATTTTTTGCAAGCATTTGCTTTATTATTTGAGCCATACTTTTAAGCACACTTGTGTATTGTGTTGTTTTTGAACCGGAAGCCGCTTCAAGCTCGTCGGCAAGAGTTAACAGTTCTAATTCCTGTGTAGTTAAAACCTCTTTAAGCTCGGGTATTTGCTTAAACAACTCATAATCACGGTTTGGATCGGGACTTTCACCTGTTATCATTGAAATATTTAAATATTGCTGTCCTAAAATTGATACAATATTCGATAATCTCCTGTAAAAATCAGCCATAACACCAAGTGTTACAGACATCGAAACAGTATGATCTCCCTTTTCAAGATAAATCAAATAAGGCTCATCACTATTGTTCGCAAAAATCTTTTTCTTCCACCCCGAATTATAAGCAAAAGCAATTGAAGATGCTTCACTAAACGGAGTTTTCCCATCAATTTTAAGCCATCTGTAAACCGATCCGTTCATAACATAAGATTGCTTATATGAAAACCCTAACTTATACAATCCGGATTTACTTGTATGAAATTTCCATGTGATTTCGTCGCCGGGTGAGTTCCAGTTTTCACCGCCGATATAATTAACAACACTTGTGGTAGTGCTTTTTGGACTTACATTAATCGAATTACTGTCTGACTTTGCCGTAAGCGAATTAGAGGTTTTAAGCATCGAATTTTCCGCCTCTAAAATCAAGGGGTCGCCATCATATTTGGTATATCCGTTTGAAATGTAGGATTGCTTTATTTCCTCATATGGGCTCAGCCTTTCCGGAGGAACAAAAGACAGCTTTTCAATTGAAAGACCTTCCTCCAGTAAAAGTATTTCTATCTCATGCGTACCCTTAGATAAATAAAATTCAAACGGATATATGTATATTCCATCATCATCAAAAAGGGTGCACTCAACAGCATTATCGGCTTGAATTTGCTCGCTAGTAAACTCATTCCCCTTAGAATCCGTACGCCATTCATACGAGGAATCCTTCCAATTCCTATAACAAGCTATGCTTTCTGCTTCGGAAAAGGGATATGTGCCGTCAATTTTAACACCTATTTTAATATCAGAAGTTCCGGTATCCTGAGGATAATATACAAGCTTTAAATTATATAAAGCTTCTTGACTTGTATTAAATCTGAATTTAGCAGTATTCTTATTTTCCTTTAGTACAACTAAACCGTTTGCTGTTTCAGCGTTACTTGACGATACCAAAGCAGATGCATCAATATCAATGCTTTCAGTAGCATAATTTTTTTCGCTATTTGCATTTTTATAGCTTAAATAATTAGAATCAGAAACTTCACTAATGTCTATTTTATGTGAACCTTCAGCGGATTCGGCTACAACAGGTACATAAGCAGATACTGATATAACTACAAGCAAAGAAGACAATAAACAAAAAACTGACTTAATAAACTTTTTCATAAATACCTCAATTATACAATTGACATCACAGTAAATAATACACCGGCATTATTTACTGTGACAAGGAATTACTTATTTCTGAATGCTAATTTCTGACCGGGCTTTTGGAAAAGATGGAAATACTCAACAATATACTCATTCGTTTCATTCCAATAGCTTAAGCCCGGAATAGCTGCATTGGAAAATGTATACGGAACGGATCCATGTGCACCGGAACCGCTTGATTTGAAATCAACACACAAAGAAATTCTAAGATATACCAACTGACGTATTGCCTTGCTCAAATCTTCATTGTTAGAATAATCAACCGAATACAATACCCTTCCGTCGCAAATCATTGAATACTGATTTTCGTCCCATTCCATACCGATAGTATGGTAATATTTGTTAAATTCGCCGTCTTGAAGTACATACCAGGTAAATTTATCCTTTGCGGATTCACCAAGATTAGTTGAAACGCCGTTATAGCCGCTAAAACCATCAGCACCCGGCCACTTTAAGCAGGACATTTTTATTGCGTCATAGTCGGCTCCGCTCTCAAAGAAGTCAAATTCCGTATAGTGCGAATTTGCATTACTTCCTACTGCCCAAAATCCCGCCCAAAAACCGGGACCCATAGGTATTCTTGCACTGATTTCAATTAATCCGTACTGAAACCAGAAATTATCAGATGATGTGACATTGAATCCCCAGTAATCAGTATCAGTATAAGTGCCTTTACCTACCAGCTTTCCGTCCCTTAAAGAAACATTTGCTGAAGACCGCCCTGAATCTTTGGGATATACAGACCATAAGCCATCATTGCCAACTTTTCTTTCTTGAGGCTCATCTGTAGCCTTCCAAAACTTTGTATTTAAGGTATCGCCTTCAAATTCATCGCTTACCGTCAGGCGATAATAATTATCATATTCCTTACTCTTAATAGATTCGGTATAAGAGCCCTTAATTACTTCACCATTTTTAAGTGATTTTCCGGATTTTATAATGTTAATAAACTGAAGTACCGCCATTGCAGTTGAATAATCGTGTCCGCCCTCAAGGTATACCTTATTGCCTTTTACAGTAATCTGCCACTTGTCGGGATCGGTAATATTAGCAGCTGAACCACGGTTTGTGGGCCCTACCAGTATTTCATATGCACTTTCGGCTTCCTTATCGGTTTTAACATCTACAACCGCTGAATTATATCTCAATAAAGCAGACGATACATCGTCCAATTCTCTGCCCACAATATAAGAAAGATTATATTTAGGCATAATGATTTTATAATTATTAAGACTTGTATTGCCGTTAATTGAAAAGCTGTTACTCATATCATGCTTATACTTATAGCAATATTCCGAGGTAATAATTGCACCAAGCGACGAACAGAATTTTTCAATAAAATAGTTCACGGCATATTCAATTGCGACATTGCTTCCGCCGACAATAAAAATTTTGTCCCCAACCACCTTAATAGTCCAGTCGTTAAGGTGCTTCTCACGGAAATTTACAATTTCATCGTAAATTTCCTTGTATCCTTCGCGGTTGGTTTCGCCGACGCAAACCTCCATAATGCCTTTTCTTTCAACAACTGAATCGGGCTTATATTCTATAGTTACCTCAAGGCGCTCTTTGATTTCAGCCTTAATTTTAGAAGCATATCCTATAATTTCATTAGACGCATTAGCGGGACGTATTACCCTAAAAACAGCGTCACCTTTTTTTGTATATAGAGGTATTTCTGTACCTGCAAGAACTTCTCCGTCATTTAATACAGGCACCTTCTCTTCAACATACTCTGTTCTTGTTGTTATATTAGAACCTGAAGATGTATTTGAGCTTTCATCATCAGGAACTGCTGTGCTGTCGTTATCGCCGCTGCCTGAATTATCGGAAGTGGTTGGCTTTTTGGTAGTAGAACTTGTGCCTATAGGTTTTTTCCCACAAGCCGACAATAAGCTTAAAACAACCGATAAGCAAAGAATAATAGACAATATTCTATTTTTCATAATTTTTTCTGCCTTTCCACAAAATATCCATTAAATAATTGTAAAATCGTATAACAGATATATCGTTTAATGATTGTTAAAAATCGGCTTGCATATTTTCACTATAAATATGCAAGCCAAAGCGATGCATATAAGTTATTTTTTAAGAAGTTTTAAGCGTTTTTTTCTTACTACAATAAATACAACTGTTCCTAAACCTGCAGCCCCTACTACAGAAGCAATGATTATCCCTATAACAAGAGGGAAAGAATCATCATCGCTGATAATTTTCTTTACAAGTTTTTTACGCTTTTTAACAACTGTTTTTTTATCGGTTTTGATAGCCGCATTTTCATCATTATCATACTGTCCGATTCGTTGGTCATCTATTACCTGAATGGGTTTCTTAATGATATTGTACTTAAAATTAAGTCCGGTTTCGATTTTCTCATCCTCAACTGCTGTATCTGAATCATCTTTACCGCCTGAAGACGAAGAATTATCAACCTCAATCTCATATCCTTCTGCCTTTGTCCATGTAATAGTAGCATCATCATAAGCGATTTTTGCATAAGCAGGTGAAGAAATTGCTATATATTTTGTTTTTGCAACAAAAGTATGTTTAACCAACTTCCATTCACCCACAGGTAAATCATCGACATCGGCTATATTTTCCACTTGAACCCTCGTTTTGTAACCCATGGCCTCGAACTCTGTTTTGTCTGAATAACACTGTTTGAAAAGTGGGCAATGCCTAATGGTGATTGACAGACCGTCTAAAAAGGAGTCAATAACCTTTACCCAAATTGTAAGTGTATACTCTTCGCCTATCGTAAGCGGTAAAGTGTCCTGCGTGAAGAGAGTAAACTGTCGTGCATAGTTTTCTTCACCCTTACGCCAAATAGCGCCGTCACCTCTGTGTACTTTTTCCAAATCATAATTAGACTGACCGAGTCGTATTACATCAAAATCCTTCCAGGTTTGCATATGGTAGGGATAATAATTCTCAAAATCCTCTTTGACCTGACAGGTTATGAACTTTGCATATAGAATTTGTGTATCTTCCTTTATGGTAACCTTTGTATCTTCGTACTTATTCTTAAAATCAGGATCTGTGTACCAGCCTTCAAAGACTGAATCGGTACGCTCCATTTCATTAGCAGTAGGTAGGTCGAATTGCTGATTTATCTCGCCCTTAAATGGACCTACTACCATTCCGCCATCTGTGCTGAACGCAACTCCGCCGCCCGAAATTTTATTAATTTCAATATCATCAACCAGCATTTTACCGCAACCGTTGATTGCAAGGCAAAGCGCATCACCTATTATTCCATTTGTTTCATTTTCATTAAGTTCTTCAATTGTCGTAACAAAAGATGCTGTAATCCAATCACCTGTACGGGAGGTTCCAATTACCCTATCTGTATGAGCCGCCGCAAGGTAAGAAGAGTTTGTGTATTCCGAGGTATGAACACTAAACTGAATAAAGGGCGCATCGTAACGTATGTTATATTTGTCATAATCCATAGGAGCGATTTCAAGAACCTTATATCGAAGTTTAATCTGGAATACATCACCTGTAGCTACTTTTATATATGAATCCTTCTGCGGTGCGCCTGCTGCCACTTTATCCTTGTTGTAAAGCACTATTCTAGAAGTTGCCAAACCGTCCTGACCCGAAGCGTCACCATATGTATTATTAGGCGTATCGGAATAGCGGTATTCATATTTCATTACTTTATTACCGGAATCATCCGGATCGGTAATGAAATCATATCTGTAGTACGAGGTGCCGTTTCTTTTATTATTGTTATAATAATACCCCGTGTTTTCAAAATCTGTTATGTACTGTTCAACGCCTATCCAGCCGGCATATGCGTAAAGTTTGCCGAAAGAATCCATTTCCAGTTCTGATGCGTTAAAGAGCTTTGTGCAAGCGCTGTCGGAATACCAGCCCTTAAAGCTAAATCCTGGCTTGGAAGGTGTAGGAAGAACTACATCTTCTAAATTCGAAACATTAAATGTAATAGGGTCAATTTCAGTATCGCTGTTTGTGGTGAATTCTATAGTTCTTATTCCGTCGTCTGCAGGGTTTTCTTCAACTGTAAAATCCTTAAGCTTTACGGTTGCTTTAGCAACGGAAGTTCCGTTAGGATCACCCGATAAAACAATAAACGAAAGATTATCGTATACAATACTGCTGTTTTTAATATTAGCAATAGAAGTCTGTGTTTTAAATGTAAGCTTGGCAGTTTGCCAATCGTCGGTTGTGCTTTTAAGAGCCACGCCCGGATATTTACTGCCTCCAATAATCGAAGAAGAGATCTGATCTTTGGTATATGAGGTTAAATTTCTGACCTCCCAATATCCGGTTTCCGAGTCTTTACTGCCGCCTACGGCAATGAAAAGCTTTTTTGTATTTCTGTAAGCAGCAAAATCCTCTACCTTATACTTAAAGGTGACTCGGTAGCTCGTATCAGGCGCTATTTTATAAAATGTCGTGGCATCTTTTTTCAATTGAAATGCCATGGAATTATCTGTGCTGTTTTTCGATAGGATTATTGAATCATCTGCGGAATTTTCAGCAGAGTCATAAGATATTCCGGAAGAAATTTCTCTATAAAAGTAAATCGGATCATGAGTTGGCGGAGTCGGTTCAGGAGCATTAGACAGACTTATAGTTTCAACACTTACATTTTTAAAGCTTACGGCAATATCGCCGGCATTGGTTTTGTTAGAAATTACTGAGAATGTAAGAATATCAAATGTACCGCTGGCTGTTGTAAGCGAATCGCGTGTTGTGAACTCGGCTGTTACGCTGTGCCAATTACTGTCTGTTTCATCCTTCTTAATCCTTGCGCCCACCGCCGCATAGCGACCTTGGGTTGCAGTTTCATTTGCTCTGTGTGCTGCTGTAACGGTATCAAGATCTTTTGCTGCTACGGAGCGAACATTGGTAAAAGTACCTTCATCTTGTTTAGATACGCCCACCATTATGCTTAAATCCTTAAATTGGGCATCATCGGCCTCGCTGTAAGCGTCTACTCTGTAATCGAATTTGACCCTGTATGCAGTTGAGGCGCTTAATTTATAAAACTGATTATCATCGGTTTTAAGCTGTATTCCGCCGCCGCTCCATGTATTAACGCTTGCATAATTGCGCTTAAACTTTAATACTTTTTCTCCGCTTTCGTCAGCTACGGTTGCGTGTGAGTCTCCGCTTACCGAACGATGCATTAATTGCGTAAATTTTGCATACTCCACAGACTCTGCTTTGAGATTTATTGAGCCAAATGCGAAATCTAACCCCGGTAATACAGCTGTAGAAAGAATACAAATAGAAAGAATAAACGGCATAAATGCTTTAAATTTGATTTTCATAATATCCCCCTTGAATTTGATTGAACAAATAAATAGCTATGTTTTGGCATTATAGTTTAAAAGAAGCCTCGCATTTACTAGCCAAGCTAATATATAAGAGGCTTCAATATAACCGTTTGACTATTTATCTCTTTGTATTACTTCATCAATAATTGAATTGCATTTGTTAACAGCTGAATTGATCTCGTTAGAAAGCTTTTGTAATTCAACTGTAAACTGTGAAGAATCAGCAGTAGCTAAAGCTGCATACCATTTTGTTCTTTCGGAAACAGAATATCCAAACACTCTTGCGGCGCAATCGGTGAAATTAAAGTGTTTTTGATCGGCAGATACACCTGAAATATTGTTAATAAAGTAATCTCTTGCATCATCATTCATAAATGCAGTATCGTAATCATAGTTTAATGGGTCAAGGAAATATCTTAAGAAATATGCCGCACCCTCTGCATTTTTAGCACCCTGGCATATACCGTATGTACGGAATATAGCAGATGTTTTCGGTGTTGTTTTACCGTCGATCGCAGGAATGGGAGCAACGCCCAAATCATCAGGATCCATACCCTTAAATACGCCGGTTTTCTTTAAGCCCATAGTACCTACGAAATATACAGCGGTAGTGCCGTCCATAAAGCCCTTCTCGTTACCGCCCAAAAGCTGGTTATCCTTCATTTTGTTATAAATCTGCATACCCTTTGTAAAGGCGGCATCGTTAACACCGCTTACAAATTTACCGTTTTTCATATAAACAAGGCTAGATCCTAACGCAGCGGCAAGATACTGACCGTTTAAAGCACCACCGTTATAAGAACTATTTATAGCCTTAAATTCGGTCATACATTTTATAAGATTGTCCATGGTCCACTGTCCGGCGTCGATATAATCCTGAGGGGTTAACAAACCGTTATCCTCAAAGGCGCGCTTATTGTAGTAAACACTGTCACCGCCGTTCCAAATGGAATATTTTGTGTTAATCAGATATGGATTATTTCCAAATGTTCCTGCTTTAATGACGCTTTGATCCCAAATAGGATCGTTTAAATCCATTGTGGAAACCTTATTAAGCGGCTGGGCAAGCTTTAAAATTGTGGGGAAGGTTTCATTGTTTTCAACAAAAACATCAGGAGCTTCGCCGGAGTTTATCATCGAAGCCAATTTTGTTGTATATTCGCTTTGTGGAATATTTACCCACTCTATTTTTATGCCGGTGGCCTTTTCAAAGGTTTTCCAGGCATTTGCACCTTCGGATTTTGTATGGTCAATCCAGGTTGCAAATTTAACGGTTGTACCCTTAAGCTTTTTAGCCACATTATAAGGAGGGTTCTTCTTTTCATATTCCGTACGCTTATTAAGCCAATCGCTTGGGAAGTACTTTTCATCAGCAACCGGGGCGACCGTTGTTGTGCCACCGTTATTACTGCCGGAAGTTTTGTTATTGTTATTGTTATTGTTGTTGTCTTTATTAGTAGTATTATTATCGCCTGAGGCGGCGGTATCACCATTATTACCTCCAACTTCCTCTTCCCATTCAATCCAGGATTCGGTATAACTTTCGTTATTTTCATTTTTGCATCCCGCAAAGGACACAGTCATTAGTGCTAATACCATAAAAATGCTTAAAATCCTAATTATTTTAGTCATAATAATCTCCTTATAATTAATGATTGCCAATACATTTTCATTTACCAAACACATTGTCGTTGGCTTTTTTTGAATAATGCTGGCCATCTTTTTGATAAACAGTTAAATAATCAACAGTATATACATTATCTGTTTTCCAATTGTTCTTCGAAAAGTCTGAATTGCCTCTATTATTGTAGTTATCCCAGCCGAAATTACCACCGTTTATACTTATAATTACACTTACAGGTGCTTGGTAAGAAGCTTTTTGTTCCGGGGTTACATTTTCAGCATAATTTGCCTTAAAAATAACCTCACCGTCCATTGTAAAACTATAATAATTTTCATCCCATTCGAAGCCAAATGTATGAAAAGCATCTGAAAAACTTTCATCATCTTCAAGATTAAAGCAGTTCCAGTTCACTCTGTCAGGGTCATTTGTTATATTCAGGCTGTTGGCAAACGGTGACGATGATAGTTCCCAATTCTTATTTAGGAATGCCTCATGAGTACCGTCAGGTAAATTCAATTGAGCCAAAGGACTTATGCGATTGTATTTTGAATCGCCGTAAATTTCAACGATATCATATTCGCCATATCTGTTTCCCGTTGCATTGTCTCCATGTAACCAGAAACCAGAGCCAAAGCCAAGCCCCGACGCTATCTTACAGCTAATCTCTGTATATCCGTATTTAAACCAAAAATTTTTGCTGGTATCCATTTTTGAACCGTATAATTTTTGAGTAGTAACGTCTCCCTCGGTTGAAACAATACCTTTTTTTATGGTTTGATAAAGCTTGCCGTCCTTTACACTAATGTTATTTGCATCACGTCCGCATTTAACAACTTCTTTATTATCTTTACTCTTATATGTTTCAAACGTTGCGTCAGGATTGCTTCCCCAAACTCTCCAATTATCGCTCAATGAATCTCCGTCAAAATTATCGGTTAAAACCTCTTTGTATTCCCCTGCAACATTACCGGATTCGATTTTTCCGGTTATTTTGCCATCAATAATACCCTGTCCCGAAATAGTCTTCTCAGTCAACAAATTAATAGCAGCATTTATTGATTGCACACATCCGCCATCAACAATTACTTTAGAACCGCTGTCAACAATCCTAATCGAATAACTGTTTGGATCTTCAAAAATTTCGCTGTTATTGTAATGAGTTGTTTTACCTACAACTAACTCAACTTTATCGGTTTCTGCAACATTATCTTTTACTATAGACGGCGCGGTAGAACTATTTTCTTGAGATATTGCCGTGCCTAATCTGTTAAGGCACAGGGTAGTTGTATATGAAGTATTGTATTTGGGAATTACAAATTGTTGGATGGATGTTAATCTAAACATTTTTTTTTTAAAGAGCGCATTTGCGCATCGTAAATATAAGTATCTGTAAAAATCGTTTCATCGCCGATTATTACATATCCCTTTGCAAAAACATAACCCGTTGTAACATCCACAGACTGAGAAAGCTCATTTACAAGGTAATTTGAATTCGGTGTTTTGGTAAGCTTAGTACCATACTTTAAGAGCATATCATCTATACCGTCGAGAGTGCAGGCAGCAGTACCTATGTAAAGTCCTGTTTCGGTAACATTTTTATAATTACCTGTATTGAAGGCATTCATTTGATATGTAACTCCGCTGCCTGAGCTTACAGCAGTTATTTCCATGCCCTTGTCGCTTATATTCTCAATTGATATTTCTTTGAAATCAACCTTTATATTAATATTATCTTTTGCCGTAACATCGCTGCCCAACGCACCGGCAAATACCATTATGCCTAAATCATTGAAGTACCAACCATTAGTATTTTGAAGCGAGTCTTTAGTTGTAATTTCTTTTTCAAATTGAACCCAACCGTCATCAGCTTCTGAAGCAGTGATTTGAGGTATCAATGCAGAGTTGGAATCATTTTTATCAATTTCATTAAATAGCTCGCCTAAACCTGTTACATTAGGATGAACTGCCGTTGTAACTTCTCTAATAGTTGAAGACCACGCACCATCACTGTCATACCCCATTAAAACAATCCGGGCTTTACTTTGACTATCGCCATCCGGCTTAGTAAATTCTTTAATTTTATACTTAAACCTAACCTTATATTTATTTGAAGGAGCTATTTCATAAATATTGCTGCTTTTATCTTTTAGAGCAAAAAATCCGTAGCAATTTTTCGCGTTAGCAGCACTACCTGAAAATTCAAACATTGTTTTACTGCTGTCGTCGGTATCTACTGTTTTAGTTGTTGTAGCGTTGCTTAATGAACTCACTTCTTTAACAAGGTTCAATTCATTTGGCGCTTCAATAGATATATTTTTAAAACTTACGGCAATATCGCCGGCATTGGTTTTGTTAGAAACCACCGACAATGTAAGGATATCAAATGTACCGTTGGCTGTTGTAAGCGAATTGCGTGTTGTGAACTCGGCTGTTACGCTGTGCCAATTACTGTCTGTTTCATTCTTCTTAATCCTTGCACCCACCGCCGCATAGAGATCTTTGGTTGCAATTTCATTTGCTCTGTGTGCTGCTGTAACGGCATCAAGATCTTTTGCTGTTACGGAGCGAACATTGGTAAAAGTACCTTCATCTTGTTTAGATACGCCCACCATTATGCTTAAATCCTTAAATTGGGCATCATCGGCCTCGCTGTAAGCGTCTACTCTGTAATCGAATTTGACCCTGTATGTGGTTGAGGGATTTAATCTATAGTACTGATTATCATCGGTTTTAAGCTGTATTCCGCCGCCTCTCCATGTATCAACGCTTGCATAATTGCGCTTAAACTTTAATACTTTTTCTCCGTTTTCGTCAACTACGGTTGTGTGTGAGTCTCCGCTTACTGAACGACGATTTAATTTTGTAAAGCTTGCCGGCATTACAGCTGAAGTCGACTCATCAACTGTAGGCATATTTTCTGTTCCAACCTCCCATACGAGCAGCTTTTGCCTTAATTCTTCGACGGTTATATCCGCAACACTGCTTTCGTGTGCATGAACCAAATCGCAAATGTCAAGCACACTATCGCCGTTACAATTTCCAAAATCAATTGCCTTAACATCTGCCGCAGCTGCCGTAGGACTCAAGACAAACATTGCCGCCACTAAAGATAATGCCGTGAAAATTGATGAAATCTGTTTTGCTTTTTTCATTTTTTTACTCCTTTTAATAAATTTTGTTTTACCCTGTAGCAAAAAACAAGTTATTAAGATTTTTCTGCATA
>UQQR01000020.1 GCA_900543215.1 uncultured Oscillospiraceae bacterium
GCTTTAAATCTTCTTCTTTTATCGGGATTTCTGCAATATCGGCATTTTCACCGTATCCCGGAAAATTTACAAGCCAAGTTCCGTTGATACTTTCCTCCAAACAAATCCACCCCTGCATACCTTTGTGCACATCATATCTTGCGTACTTTTCTTTTTCTGCAATAACTTCCACAGTGTCCATCATTTTCATTTTTATTTACCTCCGTATGGTGTAGTCAATTGAATTTCTCCGTTTGGATATACCATCCAACCCGTTATATAAGATACTGTTTCACCTGTGTCTTTTCTGGGAATACTAATTCTGATGCTTATTCGTTGACCGTATTGATTAAGCAAACCCAAATCATAGTCCCCGTTAACATATTTTTCAAGGACTTGCTGTTCACATTCCAATTGCAAATATTTAGAATCTTCAACTGTGTATCCCCAACTTTCAAACATTACATTCTTCTTATGTTTTTCTTTGTATTTTGGGGAAAATAAATAATTCACATATTTATTAATTGAGCTTTTTGCTTTTGCATTTTTTAAAACGGTATTATAAGATATCTGATTTAAAAGACAATGGCAATAAGGGTGATGCGGATGCTTTGGTGCTTTTTCTTTCAAAAAATAACAACCGTCAAGCTTTAAACATTCAGGGCAATGATTTTCGCTTAAGTTTCTGTGAATCCATTTAACCCACTCCGGTTCTTTTGGCTCTTTTGTACCCCAAACTCCCGATTTAAATAATTCATCTATGTAATTCAATTATATCACCTCTCTTTCGTTCAGGCAATATAATTATAACTGTTTCAAATACGACATTCACCGACATTTTTAAAAGTTTGTTTTAATGAAATTGAATAATACAAACAAAAAAGCCACTCGATTTACATCAAGCGACTTTTTCGGTTGGCGCGCCTGAAGGGATTTTATCCCGGCACTGCCGTGCCTATCGCCTCGCTGGCGCTCGTTGCCGCGGCTAAAAAACAGTCCGGTTCGAATCCCTTCGTTTTTCAGATAAAAAAATAAGACTGCATTTTGCAATGCATTCTTATTTATTGGCTTGTGGGTGCAATTAAGATACCTACTTATTTTTGGCTGTTTTCAAAAGCTTTTTTTATTTCTTCGTTCGGCACCGAATTAAATCCGTTAGGCAGGAGCTTTAAATCTTCTTCTTTTATCGGGATTTCTGCAATATCGGCATTTTCACCGTAACTTGGAAAATTGACAAGCCAACAGCCGTCAATTTTCCTTTTGTCCCAAATTACACCTTGCATACCTTTGTGAACGCCTTCTTTTGCATATTTTTCTTTTTCAGTAACTAATTCTACCACATCTAAATAGTTCATTCTATTTACCTCCGTATGGTGTATTTAATTTTATTCTGCCGTTTTGTTGTACCATCCATCCTGTGATGTACGAAACCATTTCGCCTGTATCCTTTCTGGGAATACTGATTCTAATGCTGATTCTTTGTCCGTATTTATCAAGTTTTCCCAAATCATAGTCTCCGTTAACATATTTCTCAAGTGCTTGTTTTTCACATTCCGCTTGCAAATATTTTGAATCCGTAATGTCAAAGCCCCAGCTTTTAAACATTTTGTCTTTTCCGTGCTTTTTAGCATATTCGGGATTAAATAGATAAGGATCATATTTACTGTAATCACTGACCGCCTTTGCATTTTTTAAAACGGTATTATAAAATATGGAATTTAAAAGGCAATGGCAATAAGGGTGATGCGGATGCTTTGGCGCTTTTTTTTTCAAGAAATAACAACCGTCAAGCTTTAAGCATTCGGGGCAGTGATTTTCACTCAAATTTCTGTGAATCCATTTAACCCATGTAGGTTCTGTTGGCTCTTTTGTACCCCAAACTCCCGATTTGAATAATTCATCTATGTAACTCAATTATATCACCTCTTATTCGTTCAGGCAATATAATTATAGCTGTTTCAAATACGACATTCACCGACATCTTTAAAAGTTCGTTTTAATGAATAATACAAAAAAAGCCGCTCGATTTACATCAAGCGACTTTTTCGGTTGGCGCGCCCGAAGGGATTTTGTCCCGGCGCTGCTCGCGCCTGTCGCCTCGCTGACGCTCGTTGCCGCGGCCAAAAAACAGTCCGCCGGACTGTTTTTTTACGCCTTGTTCGAATCCCGCCGAAGTTTGCTCTGTTAATAAAAAAACAGCAAACCGTTAAGGTCTGCTGTTCAATGGCGCGCTGAAAGGGACTCGAACCCCCGACCCTCTGCTTAGAAGGCAGATGCTCTATCCAGCTGAGCTATCAGCGCAAAAGCGATAAAAACCGATAATAAAACTGCTTTTATTACAGAATTTAACGACCGAAAGATATTATATCATTTAACCGCAAAAAAAGCAAGTGTTTTTTAAAATATTTAAGTTTACGGTATTGAGGTAAAAAAGTTCAAAAACTCTTGACAAATACATATGAATGGTTTATCATATGAATAAAGGTTCATATGAACGGAGGCTCAAATGATGAATGAACTACATAACCATGCCGCATTGCTCGAGCTTGTGCGCCACGAACTGCCTAAGGAAGAGATGCTTTGCGACCTTGCCGATCTGTTTAAGCTTTTCGGCGATACAACGCGAATGAGAATATTGTTTTCGCTCTTTGAATCCGAAATGTGCGTGTGTGCGATAGCGGAGCTGCTCGGTATGACGCAGTCGGCAATATCTCATCAGCTGAAGGTGCTTAAACAGAGTAATCTTATCGACTGCCGCAGGGAAGGCAAAACCATTTATTATTTTTTGGCTGACGATCATGTAAGAACCATTATAGGTCAGGGATTTGACCACTTGATTGAAGAAAGGAAAAGTAAAAATGAAAAAAATATTTGAACTTGAAGATCTTGACTGTGCCAACTGTGCGGCAAAAATGAGCGAAGCCGTAAAAAACATAGACGGCGTATCATTTGCCGAATTCAACTTTATAACCCAAAAGCTTACCATTGAGGCGGATGACGACCGCTTTGACGATATAATGAAAAAGACGGTAAAGCTTTGCAAAAAAATAGAGCCGGATTGCACAATATTGCTTAAATAAACGGCGGCGGTGTGAAAAAATCACGCTGAAAACATTGTGTTTTTGAAGGATAAGGTGATATTATGACCCGCAAACAGAAAAAAAAGCTTATACGCATTATTGTTGCCGCAGTATTACTTGCTACTGTGTCGTTTTTGCGGTTTGACAATATAATAATGCTTTTGTTATATATTATTCCTTACCTTGCAGTGGGTTGGGATGTAGTATTTTCGGCGCTTCGCAACATAGCTCACGGTCAGGTGTTTGACGAGCAGTTCCTGATGGCGCTTGCCACGGTAGGCGCTTTCGGAACGGGAGAATACCGTGAGGCTGTGGCGGTAATGCTGTTTTATCAAATAGGTGAGCTGTTTCAGGGAATTGCAGTGGGTAAAAGCCGTAAGAGCATAGCAAGTCTTATGGATATACGCCCTGACAGCGCAGTTGTTATAAGAGACGGCACTGAAATAAAGGTCTCACCCGAAGAAGTACAAAAAGGCGAAACTATTATAGTCCGCCCCGGCGAGAAAATACCGCTTGACGGTACAGTGCTTACAGGAAGTACTACTGTGAATACCGCCGCGCTCACAGGAGAAAGCCTGCCGCGTGATATTACGGAAGGCAGTAAGGTAATAAGCGGTTCCGTAAACCTTACCGGAGTAATTACCGTCAAGACCGAAAGCCTGTATTCCGAAAGCACGGTAGCCAAAATACTTGATTTGGTGGAGAACTCATCGGCTAAGAAGGCAAAAACCGAGAATTTTATCACCCGTTTCGCAAAATACTATACACCCTGCGTTGTTACGGCGGCGCTTGCTTTGGCGTTTATACCGCCGCTTATCGTGGGTAACTTCGGGGAATGGATACAGCGCGCGCTTATCTTCCTTGTTGTTTCCTGCCCCTGCGCGCTTGTTATTTCCGTGCCTCTTTCATTTTTCGGAGGTATAGGCGGTGCGTCAAAACGCGGTATATTGGTTAAAGGTTCTAACTATATGGAGACCCTTTCGAAGATCGGAACGGTGGTATTTGATAAAACCGGAACTCTTACAAAGGGTAGCTTTAAGGTTACCGCAATACATCCCGAAAAATCAAGCGAGGATGAATTGCTTGATGTCGCCGCGGCGGCGGAAAGCTATTCAAACCACCCGATAGCCGAATCCATAATAGCCGCCCATAAAGGCCATATAGACCAGTCCCGAATAGGCGAGGTTAAAGAACACGCAGGAATGGGCATTGAAGCTGTTATAGACGGCAGAGACATTTTTGCAGGCAACGGCAAGCTTATGGATATGGCGGGTGCAAAGTGGCATAACTGTCATATCGGCGGAACGGTTATACACATTTCCGAAGGCTCATGTTATTTAGGACATATAGTAATATCGGATGAAATCAAACCCGATTCAAAGGACGCTGTAAAAGAACTCAAAAATCTCGGAGTTGAAAAGACGGTTATGCTTACCGGCGACAGAAAGGAAATAGCGGAATCGGTAGGCAAGACCCTCGGACTTGATGAGGTTCACGCCGAGCTTTTGCCGGACGGCAAGGTTCAGGCGGTTGAGGGTCTTATAAAAGAGGGCAGACCCCTTGCCTTTGTCGGCGACGGAATAAACGACGCTCCCGTGCTTGCCCGCGCCGATCTGGGCGTCGCTATGGGAGCAATGGGAAGCGACGCCGCAATAGAAGCCGCCGATCTTGTGCTTATGGACGATAAACCGTCAAAGTTGCCTGAAGCAATCAGGATAGCCGGAAAAACGATGCGTATTGTATGGCAAAATATCATTTTCTCACTGATTGTAAAGGCCGCGGTTCTTATTCTTGCCGCCTTGGGATTTGCCAATATGTGGCTTGCGATATTTGCGGATGTAGGCGTTACGGTGCTTGCGATACTTAACGCTATGCGAGCAATGAGAATAAACAAATAATTATGTATAAAAAAAGAACTGCCGCTGCTGCGGCAGTTCTTTTTTATGCTGTATTGATTATTTCTTAAGAGCTTCTTCAACCGCAACCGCGCAGGCAACGGTAGCGCCAACCATCGGGTTGTTGCCCATTCCGATAAGTCCCATCATCTCAACATGAGCCGGAACAGAGGAGGAGCCTGCAAACTGAGCGTCAGAATGCATACGGCCCATAGTATCCGTCATACCGTAGGAAGAGGGGCCTGCCGCCATATTGTCGGGGTGGAGTGTACGGCCTGTACCGCCGCCCGAAGCTACCGAGAAGTAGTTTACGCCGTTTTCAACGCACCACTTCTTGTAGGTGCCGGCAACGGGGTGCTGGAAGCGAGTCGGGTTGGTGGAGTTACCTGTAATGGAAACGCCGACCTTTTCAAGCTTCATTATTGCAACGCCCTCGGGAACATTGTCTGCTCCGTAGCACTTAACAGCGGCTCTTGCACCGTTTGAGAAGGGCTTTTCATAAACAACCTTAACTTCTTCGGCATAGGGATCAAACTCAGTCTCAACATAAGTGAAGCCGTTGATACGGGAGATTATGTAGGCCGCGTCTTTTCCGAGACCGTTAAGAATAACTCTAAGGGGTTTAATTCTTACCTTGTTTGCGTTAAGAGCAATTTTGATAGCGCCCTCGGCAGCCGCAAAGGACTCGTGACCTGCCAGGAAGCAGAAGCACTCGGTCTCTTCCGAAAGGAGCATTTTACCGAGATTTCCGTGACCGAGACCAACCTTGCGGTTTTCGGCAACAGAGCCGGGGATGCAGAAGGACTGAAGTCCTACGCCGATGTTTGCGGCGGCAGCGGCGGCTGATTTATCGCCTGATGTTTCCGCGGCCTTTAATGCTATCGCAGAGCCTACGGTGTAAGCCCATTTAGCGTTTTCAAAGCATATCGGCTGAGTTTCCTGAACTATGGTATAGGGGTCTATACCGTATTTTGTGCAGATATCCTTACACTCGTCAATAGAAGAGATACCGTAATTTTTAAGAACGCCGAGAACCTTTGCCTCGCGTCTCTCATAACCTTCAAACTGTGCCATTATACCGTACCTCCTTATTCTTCTCTCGGGTCAATGTACTTGACTGCGCCGTCTTCTTTGTTGAAGCGGCCGTAATGACCCATAGACTTCTTGTAAGCCTCGTTAGGCTCCATACCCTTTTTGATAAGATCGGTCATTTTACCGAGTGAAACAAACTCATAACCGATAACCTCGTCATTTTCATCAAGAGCCATTCTTGTGCAGTAGCCCTCTGTCATTTCAAGGTATCTTACACCCTTTGACTTTGTGCCGTACATTGTGCCGACCATAGAACGGGCACCCTTACCGAGGTCTTCCATTCCGGCGCCGATTACAAGGCCGCCCTCAGAAAAAGCGGATTGGCTGCGGCCGTAAACTATTTGTAAGAAAAGCTCACGCATTGCCGTGTTGATAGCGTCGCAAACAAGGTCTGTGTTAAGCGCTTCAAGAACGGTCTTGCCGGGGAGTATCTCGGCTGCCATAGCGGCTGAATGAGTCATACCCGAGCAGCCTACGGTCTCAACCAAAGCTTCCTCGATAATGCCGTCCTTTACATTAAGGGACAGCTTACATGCGCCCTGCTGAGGAGCACACCAACCTACGCCGTGGGTGTAAGCAGAGATATCCTTAATCTCTTTAGCCTGTATCCATTTGCCTTCCTCCGGAATGGGGGCGGGACCGTGGTGCGGACCCTTGGCGACAGGACACATATTTTCGACTTCCTTTGAATAAATCATATATGTTCTCCTTTCGGTGGTGCGGAGCTGTACCCCGTACCGAGTTAGCCGTAGTTTATAAAACCCGACCATACTCTAACATTATACCAAACCGCAAAGGAAAACACAAGTATTAAACTTGAATTTTTTAATTAAGACTGCCATCCACGCCGCATACTGTTTTTGAGTATTACTCCGCAGGCTATTTTTTCACCCGAATTTCCCGACGGATGTGTTTTAAAATCATCGGGATTTGCGTGAATTATAACTGTTTTTCCTATTATTTCGTTCACGGTAAATCGGTCAGTTAAAAATACCGAAAGCGCATTGCCGTTTACCCCGAAAAGCGGCGGCATATCACCTGCGTGGTAAGGGTGCGGACAGTTATCGGGATTATAATGCATACCGGCATTCGAGAACGGGTCTTCCGCAGTGCCTGTGCAGGCGTTTCCTCCGTGAATGTGAAAAGCAAACAGCGGACTTTGGCATTTTGCGCTGTTTTCGGGCAATCCCATAATCTCGGAACGCACCAATACGGCGTTTCCGACGGTATAAAACAGAACTCTTCCGCAAATATTCGGGTATTTGCTGCTTCCCTTTACATAGGCGGCGGCTTCGGGCGGCTGTTTTAACATATCAAATAAATTATCCATATGACACCTCCGTTACAGTGTATTCGGAGCGCCTATTATTGATACAACCATTATACATATATAGGTGCCGGCGGTAAAAAATAAATTTAACGCAGATTTAACATAACTGCGGTTACAGACTTAACAAAGCCGGCTTATAATTGGGGCATACAAGGAAAAAGGAGATAAGAAAAATGAAAAAAGTTTTAAGCTTAGGTTTAGCGGCGCTTTTAATGGTAGGCGCACTTGCAGGCTGCGGAAACAGTGACGGCAGCTCGGACGGGAAAGGAAAAAGCGGAACGGGAACTGATACCATTTCGGTACTCACCCGTGAGGAAGGCTCGGGAACAAGAGGAGCGTTTATTGAGCTTTTGGGAATTGAGGAAAAGGACGCGGACGGCAAAAAGACAGATAAAACAATAGCCACCGCGGAAACCACAAATTCAACCTCCGTAATGATTACAACGGTTGAGGGTAACAAGGCGGCAATCGGATATATCTCGCTCGGCTCGCTTGATAAAAGTAAAGTAAAAGACCTTAAGGTTGACGGCGCAGAAGCAACGGCTGAAAATGTTAAAAACGGCACTTATAAGGTTGCCCGTCCGTTTAACATTGCAACAAAGGGCGACGCTGCCGGAGCCACGAGCGACTTTATCAAATTTATTTTAAGCGCTGAGGGTCAGGCAATAGTTGAAAAGAACGGTTATATAAGCGACGGCAACAACGGCTCTTATACAGCCTCGGGTCAGAAAGGTAAAATCACCGTAGGCGGCTCTTCCTCTGTAACACCCGTAATGGAAAAGCTTAAGGAAGCCTATGTAAAGCTTAACCCCGATGTGACGGTTGATGTACAGCAGAACGACTCCTCTTCGGGTATGAAGGGCGCTATTGACGGAATATACGACATCGGTATGGCTTCCCGTGAGGTTAAGGACAGCGAAAAGGAAAGCGGACTTGTTCCGACAAAGATAGCTATGGACGGAATAGCGGTTATCGTAAATAAAGCAAACGGGCTTGATGAAATCAAGAGCGATCAGATAACCGGCATCTACAAGGGTGAAATCACCAAGTGGAGCGAAGTTAAATAAACCGAACATTACCTCTCTTTCAGGCACTCTCCCCATAACGGGGAGAGTATTGCCGTGTAATAACAGTTAAAGGAGTGCATTATGAACACAAAGCTCCAAAAAATCAAAGAAGTATTTATGCGTATAATTTTTACGCTGTGTGCCTGTATGTCGATAATTGCTGTAATTCTTATCTGCCTGTTCTTATTTGCGAACGGCATACCCACAATGGGCAAAATAGGCGTTACGAAATTCCTTTTCGGCACGGTATGGAAGCCCCTTGAAGACCTGTTCGGAATACTGCCGATGATAGTTGGAAGTATTTATGTTACTGCCGGCGCTATTATAATAGGCGTGCCGATAGGGCTTTTATGCGCCGTGTTTTTGGCAAGATTTTGCCCTAAGTGGCTTTATAAATTCTTAAAGCCTGCCGTTGACCTGCTTGCGGGCATACCGTCAATAGTGTATGGCTTTTTCGGACTTGTGGTTATAGTTCCGGCTATGCAAAATTTGTTCGGCGGCTCGGGTAAAAGCGTGCTTACGGCGTCGGTAATGCTCGGAATTATGATACTTCCTACCATAATAAGCGTCTCCGAGGCGGCTATCCGCGCTGTGCCCGAAAGCTATTACGAGGGTGCTTTGGCGCTTGGCGCAACGCACGAAAGAAGCACATTCCGCGCTACTCTCCCTGCGGCAAAATCGGGCATTACCGCCGGTGTTATTTTGGGCATAGGCAGAGCGATAGGCGAAGCCATGGCGGTAAATATGGTTGCGGGCAACCAGGCGATTATACCTACAAGTATATTCAGCGGAGTGCGCACCCTTACCTCAAACATCGTACTTGAAATGGGATACGCAACGGATTTGCACAGAGAAGCGCTTATAGCAACCTCGGTTGTGCTGTTTGTGTTTATACTTATTATAAACCTGCTGTTTTCGCTTGTGAAAAAGGAGAATAAAAAATGACGGGAATATCAATAAATAAGGTCTCCTTAAAGCAAAAGCTTAAAACGCTTATAAAGCACCCCGCATCACTTATTATGTTTTTGCTTACATGGGGAGCGGCGCTTATAACAATAGCCGTTGTGCTGTTTCTTGTGGCGTATATACTTATAAAAGGCGTTCCCAATATAAGGCCGTCGCTTTTTGCGTGGGAATACAACAGCGAAAATGTTTCAATGATGCCGGCTATCATAAATACCGTTACTATGACGCTTTTCTCTCTTCTGCTTGCGGTGCCGATAGGCGTGTTTTCCGCAATATACCTTACCGAATACGCAAAGCGCGGAAATCCGCTCGTTAAGGTGGTAATAGTGACTACCGAAACACTTGCCGGAATACCGTCAATAGTTTACGGACTTTTCGGTTATTTGATATTTGTAATAGCCTTTAAATTCAATCAGTCTATGCTTTCGGGTGCTCTTACTCTTGCGATTATGATATTGCCGACTATGATGCGAACCACGGAGGAGGCACTCTTGGGTGTTCCCGATTCGTACCGCGAGGGCAGCTTCGGTCTCGGAGCAGGAAGACTTCGCACCGTATTTAAAGTTGTATTGCCGAGCGCGGTGCCGGGTATTCTGTCGGGCGTTATTCTGTCCGTAGGCAGAATTGTGGGCGAAACCGCGGCGCTTATATACACATCGGGTACCGTTGCGGGTATACCGAAAGACCTTATGCACTCCGGCAGAACACTCTCGGTTCATATGTACGCACTGTTAAGCGAGGGACTTTATATGAACGAAGCTTACGCCACGGCGGTGGTACTGCTTATACTTGTTTTGGTTATAAATATGCTGTCGGGACTTATCGCAAAAAAGGTTTCCGCAAAGAAGGGATAAAATAATGGATAAATTTACTGTAAAAAATCTCGATTTATGGTATAATGACTTTAAGGCGCTTAAAAGTATTAATCTCAGTATGCCGGAAAACCGCATTACCGCTTTTATCGGTCCGTCGGGCTGCGGAAAATCGACCCTGCTTAAAACCCTTAACCGAATGAACGATTTGGTAGAGGGCTGCCGCATTACGGGCGAGGTATTGCTTGACGGCGAGAGCATTTACGGCGATATGGATGTAAATTTGCTTCGTAAAAGGGTGGGTATGGTTTTTCAGAAGCCTAATCCGTTTCCTATGTCTATATACGATAATATTGCGTTCGGACCCCGTACTCACGGCATACGCTCAAAGGCAAAGCTTGACGATATAGTCGAAGAATCGTTGAGAGACGCCGCAATCTGGGATGAAACCAAGGATAAGCTTAAGAAAAGCGCCCTTGCAATGTCGGGCGGTCAGCAGCAAAGGCTTTGTATAGCCCGTGCGCTTGCCGTAAAGCCCGAAGTGCTTTTAATGGACGAACCCACAAGCGCGCTCGACCCTATCTCCACCTCAAAAATAGAAGACCTTGCTGCGGAGCTTAAAAAGAAGTACACCATAATAATGGTTACCCACAATATGCAGCAGGCGGTAAGAATTTCGGATTATACGGCGTTTTTCCTGCTCGGCGAGGTTATAGAGTTTTCCGAAACGGAAAAAATGTTCTCAAATCCGAAAGACAAACGGACAGAGGATTATATTACGGGGAGGTTCGGTTGATATGCGTAATAAATTTGACCATCAGCTTGAAAAGCTTAATTTGGAGCTTATTACAATGGGAGCTCTGTGCGAGGATGCAATAAGCGCTTCTGTCAAAGGTTTGCTTGACGGCGACGATTCGCTTTTTCAGAAAGCGGTGCAGACAGAGGAAGAAATCAATCAAAAAGAAAGAGATATTGAAACTATCTGTATGAAGCTTTTGCTTGAGCAACAGCCTGTCGCACGGGATCTGCGTGTTATTTCCTCGGCGCTTAAAATGATTTCCGATATGGAAAGAATAGGCGATCAGGCGTACGATATTTCGGAAATAGCGAAGTTTGTAAAGGACAGCAGTGTTAAAAGCCGTATCCATATTAACGATATGGCGATAGCCGCAATAAAGATGGTTACGGACAGCGTGGATTCCTTTGTTAAAAAGGATGTGGAATTGGCTCGCAGGGTTATGGCTTACGACGATAAGGTTGACAGCCTGTTCGACTGCGTTAAGGACGAATTGGTACAGCTTATAACAACCGACCGCGCAAACGGCGAGTTCTGCGTGGATCTGCTTATGATAGCGAAATATCTTGAAAGAATAGGCGACCATGCGGTAAATATTGCGGAATGGGTTGAATACTCAATAACGGGAGTACACAGAAAATAAACGGCGCCTCCCGGCGCCCGGGAGGTATTTATGTTAACATATGAGGAACTGAAAAAAAACAAATCCGTAAAGGCGTACATTACGGGAGCGGACCGCTCGCTTGCGGCTCTCGGCTTTACGGAGCACAGCTTTGCGCATGTAACCAAGGTTGCCGCCACCTGTGAAAGCATACTGTCTGTGCTCGGTTATTCCGCCCACGAGACGGAGCTTGCGAAAATTGCCGCGTATCTTCACGATATAGGCAATCTCGTAAACCGCATAGACCATTCTCAGAGCGGCGCTGTTATGGCGTTCCGTATTCTTGATAAGCTTAATATGGACGCCTCGGATATAGCCACGGTTGTTTCGGCAATAGGAAATCACGACGAGGGCACGGGCGTACCGGTCGACGCAATATCGGCGGCACTGATACTTGCGGACAAATCGGATGTCCGCCGCAGCCGTGTAAGAAACCGTGATAAGTCCACATTCGATATTCACGACCGTGTGAATTACTCGGTGCGCAGTTCTTCGCTTGAAATTTCAGAAGATAAAAAAATAATTGTTCTGAAGCTCAGCATTGATACACGCTACGGCAGTATTATGGAATACTTTGAGATATTTATGCAGCGTATGATACTGTGCCGTAAGGCAGCCGAAAAATTGGGGCTTACCTTTAAGCTTGAAATAAACGGGCAACAGCTTCTTTAATAAGGTGATTAAATGATTTATATGTTGGAAGACGATGAAAGCATAAGAAAATTCGTGATTTATGCTTTAAAGCAAACGGGTCTTGAGTGCGAGGGATTTCCGCTTCCGTCGCTTTTCAAGAAAGCCGTGGAAACAAAAAAGCCGTCGCTTGCGCTTCTTGATATAATGCTGCCCGAGGAGGACGGCATTTCGGTGCTGTCTTGGCTTCGTTCACGCCCCGAAACAATGGATTTGCCTGTCATTATGTTAACCGCAAAAGCAGGCGAATACGATAAGGTGTTGGGACTTGACAGCGGAGCGGATGATTATGTTGCAAAGCCTTTCAGCACAATGGAACTGATTTCACGCATAAAGGCGCTTTTAAGGCGCACGGGGGCACAGGAAAAGGAATATGAGGTAGGCGAACTTTATGTAAACCCATCAAAGCACATTGTGCGCTCTGCGGGCAATAGTGTAAGCCTTACCCTTAAGGAATTTGAAATGCTTTGTTTAATGCTTGAAAACAGGGGAACCGTTTTTTCACGCAACAGACTCCTTGAGGAAATATGGGGCTATGATTACGACGGCGAAAACAGAACGGTTGATGTGCATATAAAAACACTCAGAACAAAGCTTGGTTCGTGCGGTGCGCTTATCGAGACCGTAAGGGGACTCGGCTACAAAATAGGCTGACGGGGTGCAGAATATGACAAAAAGAATTTATTGGGGAATTTTAGCGGCTTCGGTTATAACAATGCTTACCTGTCTTGTTTTTACAATCGGAGTGCAGTATCAGATATATGACGAGAGTATGCAGAAATCCCTTAAAAACAAGGCTTATATTATAAGCGCCCAAGGCGATACGGAAAATCTTGAAAAATACCGAAATATCGAAGAAAGAGTAACTCTTATCGACGAAAACGGCAAGGTGCTTTTCGACAATAAGGCGATTGCCGCAAATATGGGAAACCACCTGAGCCGTAAAGAGGTTGCTGACGCGCTTGAAAGCGGCGACGGATATTCCGTAAGGCGTTCGGAAACGCTCGGCTCGAAAACCCGATACTATGCGTTGCGTCTTGATGACGGCAATGTTTTAAGAATATCGGATAATTCATTTACTGTGTGGGCGGTAATTTTGGAGTTGCTTCCGCCTATTGCCGCCGTTGCGGTTATGACATTTGTGCTTGCAACGGTCTTGGCGTCCGTAATTTCCAAAAAGATACTTAAACCCATTAACAGCATTGACCTTGACAAGCCGGAAATTGCGGAGTCATATGAGGAGCTTACGCCGTTTATAAACAAAATAAACGCGCAGAACAGACGGATTGACCGCCAGATAGCAAAGCTTACAAGAAGCCGCCGCGAATTTGAGATCATTTCAGAAAATATGAGCGAGGGTCTGCTTCTTACCGATATTGACGGAAATGTTATTACCCATAATAAAGGCACCGAAAAGTTTTTCGATGTTACGGAAAGTATTGACGGCAGTAACATACTGACAGTCAACCGCAGTGAAATTTTCCGTAAAATATTCAACGATATTACCGAGAAAAAGCACGGCGAGGAGGTTTTAAGCCTCGGCGGAAGATTTTATGACATTACCGCAAATCCAGTGTATGACGAAAACAATGCCGTATGCGGTGCCGTGGTGCTTATTGTGGATATTACCGAAAAGGAAAACCGTGAAAAATTGCGCCGTGAATTTACGGCTAATGTTTCGCACGAGCTTAAAACGCCCCTCACTTCAATATCGGGAATTTCTGATATGCTGATGAACGGTATTGTAGCGCCCGACGATATAAAGGGCTTTGCAAGGGATATAAATAAGGAGTCCGCACGGCTTATCTCGCTTGTAAACGATATAATAAAGCTTTCCGAGCTTGACGAGGGCGGAGCCAAATCCGACGAAACAAAATCGGTCGATTTGGCGGAGGTTTCCTCCGAGGTTGCAAAACGGCTTACGCCGGTAGCCGCCAAAAAAGGCGTTGTTATAAATACCGAAGGTGAAAAGGCGGAGATAACCGCAGGCGAATCGCTTGTGTTTGAAATGATATACAATCTTTGCGATAACGCCGTGAAGTACAATAAAGAAAACGGCACCGTAACCGTAACGACAGGTATCTCCGGCGGAGCGCCGTTTGTAAGCGTCAAAGATACCGGTATCGGTATTCCCTCAGAGTGTACCGACCGCATTTTCGAGCGGTTTTACAGGGTTGATAAAAGCCGCTCAAAAGAGAGCGGCGGAACGGGACTCGGACTTTCGATTGTAAAGCATATCGCAATGAGTCTTGGCGGAGAAATCACCGTAGACAGTACGCCCGGAGTAGGCACGAATATAACGGTTGTATTTAAAAATTAAAGCAGTTCTTCGTTGTAGTGCGCGCGGGCGCCGCCGATAAACTTGGGTCTTACCCTTGCCGCCAGTACCTTTGCGCTTCCGATGAAATCATTTTTAAGTCTTACAGGTACCGCAACCTTTTTTAAGTGCATACCTATCATTGTAAAGCCGATGTCGAGCCCCGCGTCGGCTTTTATTTCTTCAAGAGCTACGGGGTCGCTTAACGCTGCGTATGCCGCCGTTGCAAACGAGCCGCCGGCTTTCGGAAACGGCACAACATTTACGGGTTCGGCAAACGGCACCGCGCTCCGCTCGCATATTATGGCTCGGTTAAGGTGTTCACAGCATTGTGCGGCAAAAAACACACCCTTTTCATTTGCGGCGTCATAAATACCGTCAAAAACCTCTTTGGCGGTGTCGGGGGAAGAGTCTGTTCCTATTTTTGCGCCCAAAATTTCGCTTGTGGAACAGCCTACCGCAAGTATCTGCCCTTTTTTAAGCCCTGCAATTTCAATTATTTCTTTAGCGGCGTTGTACGCCTGTTCTTTTAAATTCATTTTTATCACCGTTATTATTATACTGCTTTTTTTAAAAAAGAGCAAATTAAAATGCGTTAAATATACGCTTTTTTACCGTTTGCAGAGATTAATAACGATTTTATTTTTATCTTCCGCAAGTCTTTTAAAGTCTGCCGCACCGCCGCCCGGTCCTCTTACATAGGTGACAACCGCATCGGCAAGTCCTAACATTATATGGTTGCGCTTTGAAATTGCGAAGCGCAAAGGAGTTTTTGTCAGCTTTTCGGGATAGACCGTTTCCGAGGGGCTGAATTTTTTTATATCGCTTTTTCGTTTGGTTAGGTAAGCTAAAACCACTTTGTACTCAATAAACGGATATTCGCTCTTTAATTCCTTTAATGTATCGTGTACAATCCAATCAAAATTTCCCTCGTTGCCGACATAAAATACGGTCGCTCCGTTTTTTTCAATAAGCTCTGTCAAGACTTTTTTAAGCTCCGGCGCAATGCTTGACGGCGTATCTCTGTGTCCGAAAAAGGTAACGGTCATATTTGTTCCTCCTATTAGGCTATGCATAGACTAATAGTATCATACATAGCCTACTTTTTGCAAGCTATTAATGTAACATTGCAAATGGAGGTTGGTAATATGGACACAATAACGGCAGTAAAAAACCGAATATTTAAGCTTTGCTATGACAGGAATATATCCATAAACAGACTTGCTACAATATGCGCCTTGCCACCGTCATCTGTTAAGAATATTCTTTACGGCAAAAGTCAAAATCCAAAGTTGCTTACAATCAAAATGATTTGTGATGGTTTGGATATGACATTGGCGGAGTTTTTCGATACCGATGAGTTTAATAATCTTGAACAGGAAATTAAATGAAAAGAATAATTGATACAGAAAATGTAAATATTATCGGTTCACAAATTAAAGCCGCAAGGGAAAAATCAGGAATGACACAAAAACAGCTTTCGGAAAAATTGGAGCTTGAAGCGGTATATACCTGCCGCGGCTTAATTTCGAGAATTGAGAACGGTAAGCGTGCGGTTACAGATATTGAGATAGACGCAATATCAAGAATACTTAATGTGTCGCTTGATTTTTTATTCGGCAGAGAATAAGAAAATGTTTTAGGAGTACGCATATGGCTAAAAATCTTTTCCTTATTAAAGGCAATATATGCGGTGAGCGTGTAAGGCTTGGCAGGGCATTGCAAAAACCGCCTATGACACAAGACGATTTGGCACGGAAAATACAGTTTATGGGTATGGATATGACGCCATTGATAATATCCCGTATAGAGAAAAATCAACGGCATGTGTGCGACGCGGAGTTGAGAATATTGGCAAAAGCGCTTGGCGTTACTATGGATTGGCTCTGCGGCGATGCCAATGAAATTAAAATAAAATGATTGCTAAACACTTGACTTTTGCTGTCGGCGGTGTTATGATAATCAAAAATGCGATGATAAAGAAAAGTAAGTAAAGGCTTTAGTTTAAGAGAGTTTCCGCCCCGGCTGTAAGCGGAAATACAGCGGCTTTTACCGAAGTTCACTTTGGAGCAGCGCGGCTGAAATTCAGTAGGCGGCGACGGAGGGACACCGTTAACGGTCCTAAAGAGTGTTTGCTCTCGGAGCGAAAATTACGGGTGGTACCGCGGAGACTTTTGTACTTCGTCCTGTTATGCAGGGCGGAGTTTATTTTTTTATACGGAGGAAAGGCTATGAAAGAAAAGATTGAGGCAATACGGGCGGCAGCAAAAAGCGCCATTGCCGCGTCTGCCGATGAAAACGAAATCGAGGAATTAAGGGTTAAATATTTGGGTAAAAAGGGCGAGCTTACCGCTATGCTTAAGCAGATGGGTTCGCTGTCACCCGAGGAACGCCCGGCAATGGGTCAGCTTGTAAACGAAGCAAAGCAAAAGCTTGAAGCCTTGATAGCGGAGAAAAAGGCTCAGATGAAAGAAAAAGCCACCGAAATGCGCCTTAAGGCTGAAACGGTGGATATAACTATGCCGGCAAAGCCTGTTAAAACAGGCGGTATACACCCCTTAAATCATGTTGTAAACGATATGATAGACATTTTTATGTCTATGGGCTTTGATGTGGTTGACGGACCCGAGGTTGAGACCGACCACTATAATTTTGAGTGCCTTAATGTTCCCGCGGATCATCCTGCAAGGGATATGCAGGACACATTCTATCTTGGCGAAAACCTCCTTTTGCGCACGCAGACCTCTGCGGCTCAGATAAGAACAATGGAAACAAGAAAACCACCGATAAGGGTAATATGCCCCGGCAGAGTTTACAGGGCAGACGAGGTTGACGCAACCCATTCTCCCGTATTCCACCAGCTTGAGGGACTTGTGGTTGACAAGGGTATTACAATGTGCGATTTAAAGGGCGTGCTTGAGCAGTTCGCTCAGGAGATATACGGAAAAGACACAAAGGTTCGCTTCCGTCCGTCCTTCTTCCCGTTTACGGAGCCGAGCGTTGAAGTGGATGTTTCGTGCAGCGAATGCGGCGGTAAAGGCTGCCGCGTATGCAAGGGCGCCGGTTGGATAGAGATATTGGGCGCGGGTATGGTACATCCTAATGTGCTGAGATCCTGCGGAATAGACCCCGATGTATACACGGGCTTTGCGTTCGGAATAGGTATCGACCGTATAACCACCACACGCTATAAGATAAGCGACATCCGCCTGCTTTTCGAGAACGACAAGCGTTTCTTGGAGCAGTTTTAAGGAGGTAAGAGTAGAATGAAGATTTCACTTAAAGCTTTAAAATATTATGTTGATATAAATGTACCTGTTGAGGAGCTTTGCGACCGTATGGTAATGGCAGGCTTTGAAATTGAGGAAATGGAAAAGCAGGGCGATAATATCAAAAATGTCGTTGCGGCAAAAATTCTTAAAATAACTCCGCACGGCAATAGCGACCATTTGCAGATATGCCAAATGGATGTCGGTAAGGACGAGCCTGTGCAGATAGTTACGGGAGCGCAGAATATAAGCGAGGGCGATTATGTACCCGCAGCGCTTGACGGCAGCTACCTGCCGAACGGCGCGCATATAGTGGCAGGCAAATTAAGGGGCGAGGAGTCAAACGGAATGCTCTGCTCGGGCGGAGAGCTTGGTCTTACCGAGGACGATTACGAGGGTGCCGCCGTAAACGGAATACTTATCTTAAAGGGCGAGCCCGTTCCCGGCACGGATATGCGTGAGGTTCTGGGACTTGACGACTATATCATTGATTTTAAGATTACCGCAAACAGGCCCGACTGCAACTGCTTCTTGGGTGTTGCGAAGGAAATTTCCGTTGTACTTGGTACAGAATTTAAGGCGCCGTGTCCCGAATATAAAACGGCGGGACAGAATGTGTCCGACTATATAAGCGTTGAAGTGCGCAATTTTGACCTTTGTCCCCGTTATATAGGCAGGGTTGTTAAAAATCTCCGCATTAAAGAGTCCCCCGAATGGATGAAGAAGGCGATAACCGCCTCGGGAATGAGACCGATTAACAATATCGTTGATATTACAAACTTTGTTATGCTTGAAACGGGTCAGCCTATGCACGCCTTCAACTATAACGATATCGCGGATAAAAAAATCATAGTACGCAACGCCGAAGAGTGCGAGACCATAACCACGCTTGACAGCACCGACCACACGCTTACCCCCGATATGCTTGTAATAGCGGACGGAAAGCACCCCTCCTGTCTTGCGGGTATAATGGGTGGCAAGGAAAGCGAAATTGAAAGCGATACCACCGATTTATTCTTAGAGTCGGCAAAATTCCGCCGTGACAATATAAGACACACGGGCAGAGCATTGGGTATACGCACGGAGGCGAGCGGTAGATACGAGCGCGGCGTTGATATTATCAATGTCGAGTACGCTATGGAAAGAGCGCTCCAGCTTATATACGAGCTTGACGCAGGCGATATAATCGACGGAGCGATAGACCTTAATAACGGACTTCCTGAGGAAAGAATAATAAATGTCACCACCGATAAGATAAAAGAGCTTATCGGCGTAGATGTGCCCGACGAAAAAATAATTTCGATTTTAAACAGCCTCCATTTGCCGACAACGGCAAACGGCAAGGAGCTTACCGTAAGGGTACCGTCTATAAGAGACGATATTGAGGGAAGAGCCGACCTTGCGGAGGAGGTTATGCGTATATACGGCTATGACCACATCGTAGGCAAGCCGATGCGCGGCGATGTTATAAGGGGTAAAAAACTGCCCGAACGCATAAAATGCGATAAAATCAAGGACTTTATGGGCGCTGCCGGAGCCCGTGAAATTGTCACATATTCATTTATAAGCTCTTCGGCTATCGACACGCTTTTGCTGCCCGAAAACGACGAACGCAGAAAGCAGATTAAAATTATAAATCCGCTCGGCGACGAGTATTCAACAATGCGTACACAGCTTACCACAAGTATGCTTACCGTATTGTCAACCAATATAAGCCGCAAAATAACAAACGGCAGATTTTATGAAATTTCAAAGCGCTTTATACCGAAACAGCTGCCCATAACCGAACAGCCCGACGAAATACCGACAATGTCTGTCGGAATTTACGGCGACGATGAGGATTTCTTCACTTTAAAGGGCATAATAGAAGGGATAATGAAGCTTTGCGGCGCGCATACGCAGTATGAGAGAAGCGGTGAGCCATACCTGCATCCGGGCAGACAGGCATGCGTGCTTGCGAACAATGTGCCTGCCGCCGTTTTCGGCGAGGTGCATCCGTCAGTCGCCGCCTCCTACGGAATTGATTGCAGAGTGTATGTGGCTGAAATCAAGCTTGATGTGTTGCTCGGAATAAATAAGCGTAAAACCGTTTATAAGCCACTTCCGAAATTCCCCGCCGTGGAAAGAGACTTTGCGATGCTGTGCGACGCCGAGCTTCCTGTCGGTACAATAGAAAAGGCAATCGCAAAGGGAGCGGGCAGACTGCTTGAAAGATTAGAGCTTTTCGATGTATATTCAGGCTCGCAGATACCCGAGGGTAAAAAGAGCGTGGCTTACAGCGTATGGCTCCGTTCGGCAAACAGCACACTTACCGATAAGGAAATAGACGCTGTAAATTCGGCTATAATCAAAAATCTTGAAGCCGAGGGAGCGGAACTGAGAAAATAGTACTTGAAATTTACGGCTTGAGGGTATACAATTAAACCAAGTAAGTTTTTTGAGAGGTGTTAATTATGAATGACAGAACTATGACCTTTTCGATAGGCGACCAGACCGAGCAGGAAATAAGAAATATTCTTACGCTTGTGTATGACGCGCTTAAGGAAAAGGGCTATAACCCCATAAACCAGATAGTCGGCTATATTCTTTCCGAAGACCCGACCTATATAACCACTCATAATAACGCCAGAAACCTTATAAGGCGTATTGACCGTGATACTCTTTTGCAGTCGCTTGTAAAGTATTATTTGAGTGCGTAAGAAAAATTTAAAAGCCGTTCCGAAATTTTTTCGGAACGGCTTTTTTAGGTTTTAAGACCTTATTTGCACAATTCTTTTGCCATTTGCTTAATGCTTTCACGGTTGGCGTCGGTAAGTGCCGATTTTACGGTAACGACAGTATCAAGATAGGAAATGTTTTTGGATTTTTCAAACATTCCTTTCATTACCTTTGCGGCAGTGGGCGCCCACGAACCGTTTTCAATAAATCCAACGGTACGGTTTTGATAATTACGCTCGGTTAAATGCTCTATAAACTCACGCATAAACGGGAAAATTTCTCCGTTATATGTGGTTGTCGCAAGCACCAGCTTGCCGTAACGGAACGCATCCTCAACAGCTTCAGCCATATCACAGCGCGCAAGATCGTTAAGCACAACCTTTTCACAGCCGGCGTCGTTAAGTTCCTTGCAAAGAAGTTCTGCGGCGGCTTTTGTGTTGCCGTATACAGAAGTATAGCATACAAGCACACCCTCGCTCTCAACACCATAAGAGGACCAGACATTGTAAAGATTTAAGTAATAGCCGAGATTTTCGTTAAGTATCGGACCGTGCAGGGGGCAAATTACGGATATGTCAAGCGCCGCCGCCTTTTTAAGCAGAGCCTGCGCCTGCGCGCCGTATTTTCCCACTATTCCGAAATAATAACGCCTTGCTTCGCACGCCCAGTCCTCATCCGCGTCAAGCGCTCCGAATTTACCGAATGCGTCGGCAGAGAAAAGAACCTTGTCCTTATTATCGTATGTAACCATTACCTCGGGCCAGTGAACCATCGGCGCTGACACAAAGGTAAGTGAATGAGAGCCGAGGGAAAGGGTTTCTCCGTCCTTTACGGTAACTGTGTTTTTGCAAAGTCCGGGACCGAAAAAGGCGTCTATCATAGCAAAGGTCTTCGTATTGCCGACTATCGCCGTTTCGGGATAAGCTTCAAGGAGTTTTTCAATGTTTGCCGAATGGTCGGGCTCCATATGCTGTACCACAAGGTAATCGGGCTTTCTGCCGTTTAAGGCTTCTTTTAAATTATCGAGCCACTCCTCGCCGAAATTGCGGTCTACGGTATCCATAACCGCGACCTTTTCATCAATAATTACATATGAATTATAAGCCATACCGTTCGGCACATCGTATTGACCCTCGAATAAATCAATTTCGCGGTCATTTACGCCTATGTATTTAATATCCTTTGTAATGTTCATTTTTTGCAGTCCTTTCTGTTTTTCGTTTTCTTTATGTTACCATAAGTGACTTCAGTTTTCAACTATCCGCCAGTAGTATTTCCGTGACGATTGCGGAAAATCGTCAAGCACTCCGTGCTCGGGGTCATAGAAAATTCCGTCTTTGTATAAAGACCAGTGCCAGCATCTCGGCGTTTCAAGGCTTAATATGCAAATTTTCGGCAGTTCAGCCTTACTTGGCACCTCTTTTCGCTCTTTTTCGTATTTTATGCCGAGAGCATCAAGAACCTTGAACATATCCTTAAGCGTGGTTTCCCGTTCTGTGCCTGTAAGCCTTATTATTTCATCCACGCTTTCACCCGAAATCATTGCAAGCACCGCCTGACCGCACTGGAGCGGCGTCGGTTCCTTGATATATTCCGTTTTTTTGCAAAGGGGCATAATTATCACCTATTCCTTATTGCCTACCGTTTTATAAATAATCGGGCGTTTCGGCGGTTTTTCGTTTCCGAAACGGTAAGCTGTCAAAAGCTCCGCCGCCGCCTCGTTAAGCCTTTCCTTTTTACCGTAAACGGTCGCTATTCTGTCACCGTGGTTTACATAATCACCGTATTTTTTGTCAAGTACAATTCCGGCGGACGGGTCTATTTTGTCATCAAGCGTTTCTCTGCCCGCGCCCGAAACTACTGCCGCTTTGCCTATAAGCTCGCTGTCCATATGCGTGATATAGCCGCTTTCCCGGGCAAAAACTTCCTTAGAACCGTCTGGAGCGGCAAAGCTGTGTTCGCCTGTAAGCAGTTTTTCGTCTCCGCCCTGTGCGGATACCGCATTTTTAAATATTTCAAATGCGCTGCCGTTTTTAAGCGCCGCTTTTGCCGCCTCAATACTTTCGGATTCGCTCTTTTTAAAGCTTTGTGAATACATCTGTGTCGCAAGCGCTATGCACAGCTCTGTAAGGTCGTCGGGACCGTTTCCGCAAAGCACGCTTACCGCCTCCTTAACCTCAAGCGCATTGCCGACAGCAAAGCCGAGCGGTATATCCATATCCGTTATTAAAGCGCTTGTGTTACGGCCCGCACCTTTTCCGATTTCCACCATTTCACGGGCGAGGGTCTCGGCGTCCTCGGGTGTTTTCATAAAAGCGCCGCTTCCGCATTTTACATCAAGAACTATTGTTTCAGCCCCTGCGGCAAGCTTTTTGCTCATAATGCTTGACGCTATCAGCGGTATGCTGTTCACGGTTGCCGTAACATCCCGTATGGCGTAAAGGCGTTTGTCCGCCGGCGCAAAATTGCCGCTTTGACCTACCACGCACATACCGTATTTTGCGGCATTTTCTTTAAATGAAGATATATCAAGCGAGGTTTTATAGCCTGTTACAGCCTCTAATTTATCAACCGTGCCGCCTGTAAAGCCAAGCCCTCTGCCTGACATTTTCGCCACCGTGCATCCGAGCGCCGCCGCCAAAGGTGCTGCTATAAGCGTGGTTTTATCGCCTACGCCGCCGGTGCTGTGCTTATCCGCCGTGTGGGTGAGGGGCGAAAGGTCAAGCATATCTCCGCTTCTTGCCATAGAGAGGGTGAGAGACAGCGTTTCTCTCTTGCTCATTCCGTTTAAAAGTATTGCCATAAGCAGTGCGGAAATCTGATAATCGGGTATGCTTTTGTCGGTCACGCCCGAAACGAAGAATTCAATTTCGCCGTTCGTAAGCTCTTTCCTGTCACGCTTTTTTTCTATTATGTCGGTCATTCGCATAAATTGTTTCTCCCAAAGCTTAACGGCAGTAATTCGCCTAATGTATGAGTTTCTGTTCGGCTGCCGTTGTAGGTGATGATTTCAAAATCGTTATCGCAAAATTCCGCAAGCACCTGTCTGCAAATTCCGCACGGCGTGCAAAAATCGGTTAAGTCGCCGTTTGCGCCGCCTACTATCGCTATTTTCACAAATTCTTTTGCCCCACTGCTTACGGCGCAGGAAATAGCGGCACGCTCAGCACAAATTCCGGCAGGGTAGGAGGCGTTTTCGATATTACAGCCTGTAAAGCACTGTCCGTCACCTGTGAGCAACGCCGCACCGACCTTAAAGCCGGAATAGGGCGCATAGGCGTTTTTCATCGCCAAAACAGCAATATTTATTAGCTCTGAATCAGTCATAATTTACCCTCCCGTTATTTAATATGATTATATCACACAAGCCGTTTTATGTAAATAAAAAAGCTTGACAAAACTATAGCGCTATGTTATAATACGAGACTGTAAAGTTTATGACTTTACAGTGAGGTGGCTGTATGGGTAAAAATTTGCATATTTCCGCTTTGCTTGATGTTTACGGTGCCTTTCTCAGCGATAAGCAGCGTGAGCTTACGGATTATTATTATAACGATGACCTGTCGCTTGCCGAAATAGCCGAAAATGAGGGTATTACAAGGCAGGGCGTGCGTGACCTGATAAAACGGGCGGAGCAGACGCTTTTTTCACTTGAGGAAAAGTGTCGGTACTGCGAGCGGTTCAACCGCTTGAAGGAGCTGTCCTCACGCTTTAAGGACGGGGATAATTCCGTTATAAATGAAATTACCGACATTATAGAGGAGTTGTAGCTATGGCGTTTGATAATCTCTCGGATAAGCTTTCGGGCGTGTTTAAACGCCTGCGCTCCAAAGGAAAGCTCAGCGAATCCGATGTTAAAACCGCAATGCGCGAGGTACGCCTGGCGTTGCTTGAAGCGGATGTAAACTATAAGGTTGCGAAAGATTTCACGAACACCGTTACCGAGAAGTGTATAGGCGCAAATGTTATGGAAAGCCTTACCGCTCCGCAAATGGTTGTTAAGATAGTTAAGGAAGAGCTTACGGCTCTTATGGGAAGCGAACAGGCAAGGCTTAAAACCTCAAACAGAATACCGACGGTTATTATGATGTGCGGTCTTCAGGGTTCGGGTAAAACCACCCATTCCGCAAAGCTTGCCAAGTATTTAAAGGCGCAGGGACACAGACCGTTGCTTGTTGCGTGCGATATATACCGCCCTGCCGCTATCGAGCAGTTAAAGGTAGTCGGCAAAGCAGTTGATACGCCCGTTTTCGAAATGGGGACGGAAAAGCCTGAGATAATCGCAAAAAAAGCGGTAGATAAAGCAAGGGATTACGGATATGATTTTGTAATACTCGACACCGCGGGCCGTCTTCATATAGACGAGGCGCTTATGGATGAGCTTCGGCGCATAACCGAGACTGTCGAGGTTAACGATATACTGCTTGTAATCGATTCAATGGTAGGTCAGGACGCCGTAAACATTGCAAAGGCGTTCAACGATATACTTGAGATAGACGGCGTTATTTTAACCAAGCTTGACGGTGATACAAGAGGCGGCGCCGCGCTTTCTGTAAGGGCGGTAACTGGCAAGCCGATAATGTTTGTCGGCGTTGGCGAAAAGCTTGATGAGCTTGATGAATTTCATCCCGACCGTATGGCTTCAAGAATACTCGGAATGGGCGATGTACTGTCGCTTATCGAACGGGTAGAAAGTGAAATCGACCAGAAAAAAGCCGAGGAAGCGGCACGCAAGCTCAAGGAAAATAAATTTGATATGAACGATTTGCTTGCGCAGTTTCAGCAAATCAAGAAGATGGGATCGCTTAAAAGCATCCTTTCAATGCTTCCGGGTATGGATAAGCAGTTAAGGGATGTAGATATAGACGATCGTCAGATGCTGAGGATTGAAGCTATTATAAAATCAATGACCGCAAAGGAACGGGAAAAGCCGGATATTATAAACGCTTCAAGAAAGCGCCGTATCGCGGCAGGTTCCGGCATGAAGGTTGAGGATGTAAATAAGCTTCTCAATCAGTATGACCAAATGAGAAAAATGTTCAGGCAGATGAACACAAAGGGCGGCAAACGCAAAATGATGCGCGGTATGAAAATGCCGGGCGGTCCGGGTAATTTAGGTTTTTAAGAGTAATTCTTTTAAAAATATATATTTTTTAATGGAGGTGTGTTACAGTGGCAGTAAAAATCAGACTTCGCCGTATGGGCGCTAAAAGAGCTCCTTTCTACCGTGTAGTAGTAGCTGATTCAAGATATCCCCGTGACGGTCGTTTCATCGAGGAGATCGGTACTTTTGATCCCACAAAGGATCCGGCTATCGTTAATATCGATGCGGAAAAGGCAAAAAAGTGGATATCCAACGGTGCTCAGCCGACAGATACCGTAAAAGCTTTGCTTAAGAAAAACGGTGTTCTTTAATTCTAATGTGAGGTAATATCATGAAAGAGCTTCTTATTGCTATCGCTTCAGGTCTTGTAGAAAGACCCGAAGAGGTAACCGTAGTTGTTGACGAACCCAATGAAGAGGGCGTTATCGCCTATCATCTCCATGTTTCCGAAAACGATATGGGCAGGGTAATCGGCAAGCAGGGCAGAATAGCCAAGGCTATCCGTGTTGTTATGCGCGCCGCCGCCAACAGAGAAGGAAAAAAAGTATCGGTTGAAATAGACTGATAACCAACCGGACATTTGTCCGGTTGAATTTAAATGTTCAATCCCCCGTTTTTCGGGGGTATTTATATATTAGGGAGTACCTTATGCTTAAACAGTATCTTGAAACCGGAAAAATCGTCGGCACGCACGGAGTAAAGGGCATGGTTCGTGTTCAGCCCTGGTCCGATTCCGGTGAATTTTTAACGGGATTCAGGCATTTTTATCTTGACGGCGACGGAGAAAAAAAGCTTGAAGCATTAAAAATACAGCCGCACGGCGGCGTTGTGCTGATGGCGTTAAAGGGCGTTGAGACGATTGAAGCCGCCGAGAGGCTGAGAAATAAGGTTTTGTTCATCAAACGCAGTGACGCGCACCTGCCCGAGGGCAGATACTTTATTGACGACCTTATCGGCTGTACCGTATACGACGCCGACAGCGGCAAGTCCTACGGCACCGTCTCGGATATTTCTAAAACGGGAGCTAACGATGTGTGGCATATAGCGTCAGAAGGGAAAGAGTATTTGCTTCCGGCAATAGACGAGGTCGTTATATCCGTAGCGCCCGAAAAGGGTGAGGTGCTGATTCGCCCGATGAAAGGTATATTTGATGATGAGGATTGATATTTTAACCCTTTTTCCGGAAATGTGCGAGTCGGTTATGAACGAAAGCATAATCGGCAGGGCGCAGAAAGCCGGCAAGGTGGAAATAGTATGTACCGACATCCGCGATTTCGCCGGAAACAAGCACAACAAGGTGGACGATATGCCCTACGGCGGCGGGATGGGAATGGTGATGGCGGCAGATCCGATCTATAACTGCTATAAAAGCCTGTATTCGGAAAATGAACCCAAGCCACACCTTATATATATGTCGCCTAAAGGAAAGACCTTCAGCCAGCAAAGGGCGGTCGAACTGTCAAAACTTGACAGAATAGTGTTGCTTTGCGGCCATTACGAGGGAGTGGATGAACGGGTCTTGGAAGAGATAGCCGATGAAGAAATATCCATAGGCGATTTTGTACTTACGGGCGGAGAGCTACCCGCGCTTTGTGTTGCGGACGCTGTTTGCCGTATGCTTCCGGGCGTTTTGTCTGATGACCTCTGCTTTACCGAGGAAAGCCATTTTTCGGGATTTCTTGAATATCCGCAATACACAAGACCGGCAATATGGCACGATAAAGAAGTGCCAGAGGTGCTTTTGTCCGGCAATCACGCGAAAATTGACGAATGGCGCAGAATTCAGTCAATACTTATAACAAAAGAGCGCAGACCCGATATGTTCAGCTCGGAAAAGCTCACAAAATCGGATATTAAGCTGCTTAAAAAGAACGGAATAGATACGGATTTGTTCTAAAAAGTCGGTTTTAGGGGATAAAACGGTATAATAACCATTATATGCATATCTAATCTGCACAAATACAAGTTTCGGAAAATACAAATTGTTGGATAAATATTAGAACTTATTCACAAATAATTGACGATTTCATTAAATGTGGTATAATAGTAACATAGCTGTTAATAAGACATTAATCTTAAGGAGATTTTACAATGTGCGTTAAAGATGTAGTAATTCAAAATCAGGTTGGTCTTCATGCCCGTCCGGCAACTTTCTTTATTCAGAAAGCGAACGAATACAAATCCTCTATATGGGTTGAAAAGGACGAGAGAAAGGTGAATGCCAAGAGCCTTCTCGGTGTTTTGTCGCTCGGTATAGTCGGCGGAACGACTATAAAGATTATCGTTGACGGTCCCGATGAAAAGGAAGCGCTTGACGGTCTTGTTGCTTTGGTAGAATCCGGTTTTGCTGATTAATGTGTAAGATATTACGGCCGATATTTGTTTTTTGAGTATCGGCCGTCTTTTTTTGTTGACATTTTAAAAATTAGTGCTATAATAGAACAGTACCCCAATTATCCGGGTGTGGCGCAGCTGGTAGCGCGCTTGACTGGGGGTCAAGAGGCCGCAAGTTCAAGTCTTGTCACTCGGACCATATAAGGGCTACAAAAAAGATGTAGCCCGTGAAAACCCCGATTGTATCGGGGTTTTCGCCGTTTAATGGGGCGGAAATTAACTGTACGATTTCGTAGATGTAAAAAGAATATTTCTCCTTTGTGTAGGGGTTTGAACTCCTGTAAACTTAATAATTTGCTTATCAGACCGATAGAATTAAAAAATCTATCGGTCTTTTTTTGTTTTTCAGGCTGTGCCTATTTTAAGGTGCAGCCTTTTAATATATCTGAAAAAGAAAGCGAGGATCAATATGAAAAAATGTACCGATTTAAATTCATTAAAAGGAGTTGCAAAGTGTCTTTTGTATACCGATGTTCACAGAGTGAAGAATTATCCGTTTATGGTAAAACATCCTTTTACGGATTCTGCCTTCACATCCATAGCAAAAAATCCGGAGAAGGTCACGGAAAACAAAGTAATAAATATTCTTGAATGTGAAAACAACCTTAACCGTTGGCGGGAATATATGTCGGATCGAATAAATTCGGCGGACAGCGCAGATGAAATATATTGCCGCATAACAAAGCCTTACAAACTTACATTTATGAAATATGCGGGGCGGTATCTTTCAAAAAGGGATTTTGCCGAAATGCTGTGCAACGCATGGATATCTTCCGAAAGTCCTAATAATGATGTTAATGTTAGCCAATCGGAGCTGCTGCGGATGTTCGAAAACGCAGATAAATCCTTACTTATGACAGATGAAGAAAGAAAAAGGTTGGATGAACTTGACAATCCGGTTACGATATACCGAGGGGTAACGCCGTATAACGCAAAATCCATAAAGGCAATGTCTTGGACACTGGATTACGAAAAGGCTTTGTGGTTTGCAAAACGCTTCGATTCAGAAGGGACGGTATATACGGCCGAAATAGAGAAATCACATATACTTGCGTTATTTGACGGCAGAGATGAATCGGAAATAGTTGTTGAACCCTCATATCTTTTAAATATTGAAGAATATGAGGAACAGAATAGTGGATTTTTATTGACATAACAGGAGGTAAAATATATGCTGCAAAAAGAATTAATTAAAAGGCTTAAGGACCGATATGAAACCAAGATGGATGACAAAGGATGGCTGAATGTTTCCTCAGACGGCATCCCCTTCTGCCGAGTGAAATACAACGGAAACTGCATCGTTAACGACAACAAGTTTCTCTCCGATGAATACCTCGGCAAGATTGCGGATGTTCAAAATGAACTGCTTACCGTAAAAGAATATATCGGACTGTACGAACACGCACCGCAGATGAAAGCTGCCGATGTTTCCGATTACAGGCAGCTTGCTTCTTTCGGAGATAAAGGAGGCTCGGCAGAATGAAAAACCTTAATGAAAACAATTTAAAAAAGGCTATGACTCTTTATGCTCAAAAAATGGCTGAAAGTTTTCCTGATGAAACGGAAGCTGCCGATGTTGAGTTTTCCGACGGGTTTGAGCGAAAAATGAATCGTATAATAAAGCAAAGAAAAAAGCCTTTCTATAAAATTTTCAACACTGCGGCGAAAAAGGCGGCGTGTATTGCGGCGGTATTTATTGTTGTTCTTTCACTGACTTTAAGCGTTAAAGCCGTAAGGGAGCCCTTTCTCAAAATGTTTCAAAAAATCTTTCATAACCATATCGAGCTTGAATTTGAGGGTGAGAGAAAGGATTTCATTGCCGAAATTTACGCCGTTGCCGAAATCCCAGAGGGTTATAATATGACTGATGAAACGATAGATGTTATAACGGTTGAAAGAATATACAAAAAAGAAGACGGTACATTTTTCTCTTATACGCAGTTTGCCACTGAAAATGTGATGGTAAATATAGATAACGAACATTCAGAGCACTACAAAAAACAAGTGGGCGACCTTGAACTTTATATAGCCGATTTTGAGAGAGATAACATGAAGATTATCTATTGGGTGCAGGATGGATATTTATTTGAATTGACCTTCTACAGCCGACCCTCGGACGATGAAATAATATCGATAGTTAAAAGCAATACGATAGTCGGATATCAAAAAGAAGAATAGGATGTGTTAAAATGCAACAACCTCTGCCGACAGTGTGGATCAGCGAAGAAGAAAAAATAATTTCATTTCACAGTGAGGAAAATTATGAAATGAAAACATTTGAAACACAGAATGATTATACCACATTCATTTTAATACACGGCAGATGTGGATATAAATTTAAGTGACAATAGTATTTTGGGAAATTAAAAATGAAAGGATTTATTGAATTGATGAAAAAAACATTACCGTTATTACTTATTTTGATTGTTGCTTTTTCCGGGTGCAGATCTCAAAAGGATATTTCCCACATATCCGATTCTTATTTGAATTTAACAGATGAAACAAGCCGCGAAAGTGAAAACATAAATTCTTTTGCAGACAAACCATCTGACAGTAATGTGCCGGATTTTGCAGACAGCTTGCCACAAAAAGCTTCAGTGCCCGAAAAAGCAGCAAGCAATAATAACAGTTCACGGGCAAGCAAGCCTTCTTCGCCAAAAGTCAATTCAACAGACCGAGTGTCTAATGATAATAAGGACGGTACATTGTCTCAAAGCGGTACAGTTGACGAAAAGGATCAGGTACATTTATATTCATATATAGACGGAAGGGGGTTGGTTATACAGGTTACATTTGATTATAAAGAGGGAGATACTTGGGCTGAGCTTTTGAAAAACAATACCGAAATCGGCACTGATACAGCTTATGATGTGAATTTTAATACTATTGAATACCTAAAGTATAACGGTAAAGCTATTGTGTTTAATAACACTCCGGTCAAAAAAGATGATATTGTTTCTAAAAAAAATATATATAAATTGGAGACTCTTGGGGGTCCCGCAAAAATCAGCGCAACCACTATGTACGATTTGATAAATCCCGACCATGTATTTGAAAGCGGCTCTTACAGGTATTGGTATATAAGAAAATACGATATTAAAGAAACATCTAAAACTTCAGGTAACATTACTATCAGCAATATTAAAGTAATAGAGTACAGCGAACCTAATGAAGCCTTTAACGGTACTACTGTTGATATCAACCAAACTCCATTGACACTAACTTATACATCAGACTATGGATTATATGCCGGTAAAACGATTGAGTTGAGCGACGGCTCAAAAATTTTACTCGGCAATGATTTGTATTGGTTTTATATAGGGAACAGTAACAACAAAAGGGTCTTGTGCGAGGATTACAGATTGTATAAATCAGTACCTAATAACCCTAACGACAGCTATTGGGATTATTATTGGTCAAAATTAAAGTGAAATATATAACGCTTGATTTGATGAATATTGTAAAGCATTATAAAGACGTTTTGAAAATAAGAATAAATGGCATTGAATAAAACGGCAGTATTGCTGTCGGAGCATCAAAAGAGTGGCAGTTTACTTTTAAAGTCAACTGCCACCTTTTTTGTGTTGGGGGTATATTTAAAATAATTGCTTAAAAACTTGACAAACGAAAAATTAAAAATACAATTTCATTATCAGTCTTTAAAAGACCGGAAATAAATTTTTAAAAGGAGTTGTTTTAATGGAAAATTCAAAATTTTATTTTAAGGAAAAAAGCGTAAAGGTGGATTGTGAGCTGTATGCGCAGGTATGCTATGAAACCGTGGGCGGTTATACGAATACCGCAAATTTTAAGTTTATATCGTACAGTATCGATAACGGCGACAGTTATTTATGGCTTACCGCAAACGGCAATGTGAATTATATGTATTTGTGTACCGATTGGAGCGGTTATTCTTTTGAGAGTAACAGATACAAAGATATATCAAATTAAATAAAGAAATATATGACTGACAGCGGATATGTAATAATTAAAGATATTAAATGGGATTGGAATGCCAAAAGCATTGAAAAAATGATTAAAATAGGCAAGTTTGAACAAAACTACACTAACTTCATAACAGGAGAAGCTTGGAATGACAAATTCGAATTTTTGGTTGATACAAACCAAACGGCCGATACAGATATTTATATTTTACAGAAAAGCACCGGTAATATGCGGTTTTTAACAACGCTTACAGAAGATGACACAAACTATGCGGATTACTGCGCCGATAATATGGATGCAGCGGAATACTTCTTTGAAAAATAGAGGCTTAAAAGAACAAACACCCTATCGGTTCTTCTTTTAATATTTTGAGACCATCCCAAATATTGTGTAAACCTCCAATGTGGTGTAAAATAGAAAGAACA
>UQQR01000021.1 GCA_900543215.1 uncultured Oscillospiraceae bacterium
ATATGTCCTTGGAGAGGGACACTAAAAACTACTACTTTATTATACGAGGAGAAAAATATGATTTATGCAAAAGTGACTGAATTTGGAACTATTCGATTGGATTATAAAAAAAGTTCTGTTTCAGACAGCATAAAATACGAAAAAATTAAATTTGATTACCCAAGGGATTGGGAAGGGCTTGCAAAAACTGCAGTTTTTAGAAACGGAAACAAAACTCTCAGTGTAGTACTTGACGGAAATAACAGCTTGTGTATATCAGATGATGAATGTTATATTCCGCACGAAATGTTAACAGGAGAAGAATTTACAGTTTCGGTTTTCGGTGAAAACAGCGATACACGGGCAACCACAAAAAAAGCAACTATTATAGTTGAAAAAAGCGGGTACGGCGAAGGCGATACACCTGAAGAACCGACACCTACCGAATATCAGCAACTTATAAATATAGTGAATGAGATTAAGCAACTTGCTAATAATGCAGTGCAAGTTGCAGAATCGGTAAGAACCGAAGCCGACAACGGAGAATTTGACGGCAAAAAAGGAGATACCGGCGACCAAGGTGATAAAGGTGATAAAGGAGACCCATTTATTTACTCTGATTTTACAGAGGAACAGCTTTCGCTCCTTAAAGGTGCAAAGGGAGACAAAGGTGATAAGGGTGATAAAGGCGACACCGGACCGAGAGGTCCGCAGGGGTTGCAAGGTATAAAAGGTGACAAAGGTAGTACCGGCGATACCGGTCCGCAGGGACCCGTAGGCCAAACAGGACCCCAAGGAGTTCAGGGAATTAAGGGTGAAAAAGGAGACAATGGCGATAAAGGCGATAAAGGCGATGCTTTTACTTATGAAGATTTCACTAATGAACAATTGGCTTTACTGAAAGGCGAAAAGGGTGATAAAGGAGATACCGGCGATGTTACCGCTTTGCAAATGAACAGTGTTTGTGCGAATGCCTTGAAAGGCCATATATCAGGAAATGAAATAATAAGAATTACCGACTTGTCACCACATGAACACAATCTGAATATTAACATTTCGAGTCAAAATGATGCAAATGATAACCCTGTTGTTTTAAAAAAACACAATAAAAACTTACTTGAGTTTCCTTATTTTCAGGGAACACATACTGACAACGGAATAAATTTCACGGTTAACGAAGATGGCAGTATTACAGCTGATGGTGAAGTAAATGCAAATTCAGCTTTCGGAGAATTTGTACTTTCGTCTAACTCCTATTGGCCATCAGATGTAAAATTCACTATATCCGGTTGCCCGGAAGATGGGTCCAAAACATCATATTTTATTGTAACGAAAAGCGGATATGCCGACATAGGCTCAGGGGTTAGTGTATATGCAAACGAACTTTCAAGAGTTGCTATTAGAATTCTTAAAGGTACAACAGTTTCAAATTTAGTCTTTAAACCGCAAATTGAATTGGGAGATAAAAAAAGCTCTTATGAATTGTATTCTGAACCGGAGACTTATGATATTCAAACAATGGGAAATGTGTTTGAGATTGAAGGAAACAGTGATGTCACTTTAATGACAAATGTAAGTGATGCAATAATAGAGGCAGAATACAACCGAGATTTGAACAAAGTAATAGAAAAATTAGAACAAAGTTTATTATAATAAAAAGCTCTAATAATTTTAGCAGAACCAATAAATCAAAGAAAAGCACGGAGAGTCGCTTAATTGCGGGTCTTTGTGCTTTTTTGACGGCAATTAAAGCTGCAATCGTTTAATACATTCCCTTTTATATTCTATTGACGGGTGAGTATAGATTGCAAAGATTGTAGTTGCCGAGTCGTGCCCTAAAATTTCAGAAAGGGCTTTTGGCTCAATAAATCGAACATTTCCTGTGGGTAAAAAGTTTTTGTTTTTATTCACGATAGACTTAAGCTTTTCAATTATAAAATTTGATAAAGGCAAAATTTGTTTTGATAATTTTTAAAACTTCTAAAATTTGGCGGATCAAGGGAAATAATTACATAAAAAAGATTCGACGGCTGCCGAGTTTTGCAAGTTTACTTCAATTTTTTTGTATTTTCATAGTGTATAATTGACAATTATAATCTATTGTGATAAAATAATGCATATAATTACTGTTCCTGAAATTGGCGGTTACAAGAAAAAGAAAGGCGACGTTTTAAATGGCTGATAACAGCGGCATTAAGCTCTTTGAGCATAACGAAACTGCATATACATCAGCCATAAAAATGCTAAGTAAAACAGGCAAAGCCGCTATAATTCACCTGACAGGTACAGGCAAATCCTTTATAGCATTTAAACTGTGTGAGGATAACATTAACAAAAAAATATGTCGGCTCTTCCCCCGGCGAATATATCTTTAAAGCGCAATGTGAAAACCTTACGGCAGTGGGCTCTGCCGTGCCGGATAACATTGCCTTTTTCACTTATGCAAAGCTTATGACTGATGCTGAGCTTGAAGAAATAAAACCCGATTACATAATCTTAGATGAATTTCATCGCTGCGGTGCCGAAATGTAGAAAGGCAAGAAAAACTTAAAAATATCGGAGCAAATTTTCAGTAATTCTTAATGAAAAGAAGGATAAAAATGGAATCTTTTAAGAGTAAAGTATGGCTTTCCTCACCTACAATGCACGGTGAGGAATTAAAGTATATGACCGAGGCTTATGAAACTAACTGGATGTCAACGGTAGGGAAAAACATAAACGAGGTTGAAAGAATAACAGCCGAAAAAATAGGCTGTAAATATGCAGTCGCACTTTCCTGCGGAACGGCGGCGCTGCACCTTTGTATGAAGCTTGCGGGAATAAAACCCGGCGACAAGGTTTTCTGCACTGATATGACATTTGACGCTACGGTAAACCCCATAGTGTACGAGGGCGGCGTGCCCGTGTTTATAGATACCGAGTACGACACTTGGAATATGGACCCCGCAGCTTTGGAAAAAGCGTTCCAGATATACCCCGAAGTAAAGGTTGTTGTGGTTGCGAACCTTTACGGCACACCCGGCAAAATGGACGAAATAGCCGGTATATGCAAAAAGCACAACGCCGTAATGATAGAGGACGCAGCTGAGTCATTCGGAGCTACATATAAGGGAAGAGAAACAGGAACCTTCGGTACATATAACGCAATAAGCTTTAACGGAAATAAGATAATAACAGGCTCTTCGGGCGGTATGCTGCTTACAGACTGTAAGGAAGCCGCAGAGAAGGCAAGAAAATGGTCCACCCAGTCAAGGGAAAACGCCCCTTGGTATCAGCACGAGGAATTGGGCTACAACTACCGTATGAGCAATGTTATAGCAGGTGTTGTAAGGGGACAGCTGCCTTACCTTGAGGAGCATATAAGGCTTAAAAAAGCGATCTATCAAAGATATAAAGAGGGCTTAAAGGGCGTGCCCGTCTCTATGAACCCGTATGACGAAAAAAACAGCGAGCCCAATTTCTGGCTTTCCTGCCTGATTATCGATAAGGACGCTATGTGCAAGCAGGTAAGAAGCGATAACGACGCCTGCTACATAACGGAACAGGGTAAATCCTGCCCGACCGAGATACTTGAAACACTGGCGAAATACAACGCCGAGGGCAGACCTATCTGGAAGCCTATGCATATGCAGCCGATATACCGTATGCATGGTTTTGTGACACGTGAGGGAAACGGCAGAGCCAAAACCAACGCTTACATAGCGGGCGGCGGAGTAGATGTGGGTATGGATATATTCGACAGAGGACTTTGCCTGCCGAGCGATATTAAAATGACCGCCGATGAGCAGGAAAAGGTAATTGAGATAATAAGGTCTTGCTTTTAAGGGGAATTGCAATGACAGAAACACAAATTAAACCGACCGAAAAGGTAAATGTATCAAACGGTATATACGCCAAGTACATAAAAAGAGCAATGGACTTTTTTCTTTCGTTTTGCGCCATTGTCGTGCTTTCACCGATACTGTTTATTTTGACGGTTGTCGGGACGATAGCTATGAAAGGCAACCCGTTTTTCACGCAGTTAAGACCGGGCAAAAACGAAAAGATTTTCAAGCTGATAAAATTCAGAACAATGACCTGCGAAAAGGATAAGGACGGAAATCTACTCCCCGATGATAAAAGACTTACAAAATACGGAAAATTTCTGCGTTCAACCTCGCTTGACGAGCTGCCAGAGCTTATAAATATTTTAAAAGGTGATATGGCGGTTATCGGGCCTCGTCCGCAGCTTGTAAGAGATATGGTTTTTATGACCGAAATGCAGAGAATGAGGCATAAGGTTCGTCCGGGACTTTCAGGTCTTGCCCAAATAAGCGGCAGAAACGCGATAAACTGGGAAAACAAGCTTAAATATGATGTTGAGTACATACAGAAAATAACCTTTCTCGGCGATTGGAAAATAATTTTTCTTACAATTTTAAAGGTTTTCAAGCGGGAGGATATAAGCACCGACGGAATGGAAACCGCTGAAGATTTGGGTGACTATTTACTCGAAAACGGTATTGTAGATAAGGAGATCTATGACGAAAAACAGGCGGACGCTTTGGAACTTTTAAGGGTGTGAATATGCAAAAATACAGTGTTTTAATGTCTTTATATAAAAAAGAAAACTCCGAATATTTGTCGACTGCCATAAAAAGTATGCTTAATCAAACTGTTAAGCCGGACGAAATTGTTATTGTTAAGGACGGACCGCTGACTCCTGAGCTTGAAGGTGTGCTTAAGGAATATATTGAAAAGTATCCCGAGCTTTTCAATATTATTGAAAGTAAGGAAAATATAGGACTTGGCAGAGCACTTAATTTGGGACTTGAACATTGCAGAAACGAACTTGTGGCAAGAATGGATACCGACGATATTTCAAAACCGGAACGTTGTGAAAAACAACTTGATAAATTTGATAGTGACAGCGAGTTATCACTTTTAGGTTCTTCTGTCGACGAGTTTTGTTCAACACCCGAAGAAATTATCTCGCGCCGTGTTGTGCCGACAAAGAACAATGAAATTTACGAATTTGCAAAAAGGCGAAGCGCATTTAACCATCCTACAGTTATGTATAAAAAGTCGGCGGTTATGTCTGTCGGCGGTTATAGCGATTTAAGACGAAATCAGGATGTTGACTTGTTCGGCAGAATGTTGTTTTCGGGCTGTAAGGCGGAAAATATCGAAGAATCGCTTTTGTATTTCCGTTCAAACGACGACTTGGCAAAACGCCGCAAGAGCTGGGGAAACACCAAAAGTTATATTTCAACAATTAAAAATCTGTGGCATATTGGATATTCCTCCTTTGCCGATTATTTGGTAGTCGCAATAGCGCAAACGGGAATGTATCTTATGCCCGTTAAATTACAGCACTTTGTATATAAAAAGTTTTTAAGAAAGTGAAGAAATAAATTGCATCACAGAGTATTGATAGTCGGAACTATCCCATATAACAAGAATACATCTTCAAGAGCCTTTGACGCTTACTTTCATAACTGGGAAAAAGAAAATATTCGTCAAATTTTTTCAAATACAAAAACTCCCGTTAAGGGACATTGCGGTTCGTTGTATCAGATAACCGACCAACGGCTTTTAAAGAAACGGTTTCGCAAAAATGAAGAAGCAGGCAAGATTTTCAGTTATGACGAACTGCCGGACGAATGGGAAAATAATGATTTAGAGGTTGAAAGCAGGTTTATTGATAAATTATATAAAATAGGAAGCAAAGATACTCCGCTTAAATATCTATTAAGAAAACAGCTGTGGAATAAAAAATATTGGAACACGGAAAAGCTTAACGGTTGGCTTGATGAATTTAAACCTGAATGTGTTTTTTTAGCTTTTTCAGACGATTTCTTCATTCCTGAAATAGCGCTTTATGTTGCCGAAAAGTATAATATTCCGATTATGTCGTGTATAGGTGACGATTACTATTTTAATAATAAGCTTTCATTTTCACCGTTTTATTTTATTTACAGAAAAAAGTATAAAAATCTGATAAAGAATATTTTTAAACATAGAGGCAGCGCTATTTATATAAGTGACAAAATAAGAGATAAATATAACTCTGAGTTTGGATTGAACGGTGAAACGGTCTATCTTACCTCGGATATAAAAAGACGTGAATTTAAGGAAATCAATGTAAATAATCCTTTAATTACATACTGCGGCAATATTCGTCTCGGAAGAAACAAATCCCTTTCGGATATAGGCAGGGCATTGTATGAAATAAATTCCGAGTATAAATTATCAATTTATTCTGCGGAAAAAAACAGCGAATATATATCTGTTCTTAAAGGAAAGCCCGGGGTGGAATACTGTGGCGCAGTACCGTATAAAGAAGTTATGCGGGTTATGCACGACAGTGATATCGTTGTTATTGCCGAGGGCTTTGAGAAAAAGAATGTTATAATCACAAAGTATTCTCTTTCAACAAAAGCTGCAGATGCAATGGCCACCGGCGGTCAAATTTTGGTTTACGGTGACAGTGATTGCGGAGTTGTGGGATATATGGAGTCAACCGATTGCTCTGTAGTATGCACAAAAAAGAATATTGAAGCTCTAAAGCAAAAAATTCTTGAATTACTTAATAACCGTGAACTTCAAATGAAGCTTTATCAAACATCGGAAAAAATATCTGTCGAACACCATAGCAAACAACGAAATTTAGAACTTTGTGAAAAAATGTTTAATGACTTGATAGAAAAAGGGTGAACAAATGAGCGGCAGTGCGTGCGTTCTTATAAGTACTTGTGATAAGTTTTCTGATTTGTGGGATGAGCATATCACATTATTAAAGAAAAATTGGGTGGGGAACCCGTGGCAGATCTATATGGTTACCGATCGCCCAACTGATAAACACTATGACGGTGTGGAAATAATTACAGCAGATGAAAATCTGAATTTCCCAATGCGGATAAAATATGCATTGAATTTTATTGTGGCTGATTATGTACTTTTAACATTAGACGATTATTTTTTAATTGAAAACGTATATTCGGATAAGCTTAACTATTTGGCCAAGAGGGCTGAAAACGAAAATATTGATTATTTGCTGTTGTATGACAGGAGAAAAGCAAATCCCAAGAAATACGAAGCTGTCGAAAGCTTAACTCCGATCGATTTAAATCAAAAATATGCTGTTAATCTATATCCCGCAATATGGGAAAAAGATTTTCTTAAAAACTCGGTTAACGATGATTTAAGTCCTTGGCTTTACGAGCCCACATTAACCGAATATGCACGCAAAAATAAAGCAAAGTGCTTTTTCAATCATAGCGGTTCGTTTGTAATACTTGATGTGGTACGAAAAGGCAAGGTTTTGCATAAAGCACAAAAATATTTTAAGAAAAACGGCATTGATATAGGCCAAAGACCCTCAATAAGCTATTCTACGGAATTCAAGCTTGCTTTTATGGACGCTGTCAGTTGGTACACACCTAAATTGATTTTCAGAATAATAAAAAAAGCCGCAAAAGCTTGCGGTATGAAATTTTACAGCGAGGAATGATAATTTGGAAAATATTAAAAAAAGAAATGTTACGGTAGATTATATAAAAGGCATAGCAATATTACTTGTGGTGTTAGGGCATACAATGTCCGTTTGTACATTCAATTCGGAAAGCAGTCAATTATATAATGTTATATGGTCACTGCAAATGCCGTTGTTTTTTTTGTCAAGCGGATATCTTACAAGATTCAGTAAACCTATTAAAGATGCAAACGATTTGAAAAAATATTTTAAAAAAAGAACATTAGGTTACCTTTTTCCGTTTGCGGTATGGACATTTGCCATACGTGGGGTAATATTGAAACAATATTCATTTTTAAATATCAAAAATTTAATATTTCACATGGATATCGGTTATTGGTTTTTGTTTTCTCTTTGGACTGTATGCATTGTATATGGTTTTTCATGCTATGTAAGTGAAAAGTTTTCTTCACAAATTGCAAAAAGCCTTTCAAATATTTTTACATATTTAATTGGAATGTCTGTATTGGCAGTAATTTCACTTATTTTAGGTTTGTCGTTTTTATGTATTAAATTAACTCTGTATTATATGCCATTTTTTTATGCAGGTGTTTTATTCGGAAAAAATCAGAATAACATTTCAAGTCTGAAAAATTATTCTAAATTTGTTGAGCTATTTGCAGCATTGAGTGCCATTATGTATTTACTCTTGTTAGTAAGGTTTAACTCCTTTTACATATCAGAAAATCTTATCGGAATTTTTATTAGAGCACTCACTTCGTTAACCGGTTGCTGTTTTGTATGCTTTTCTGTGTCAAAATTAAATTTAAAAGGCTTGCCGAATAGATTGTTGAATTTTATAGGACAACACTCTCTGGAGATATATTTAATACATGATATTTTTCTTTCAATTTTTAAATTGGCTCCGATTCCTGAGTTTACAAGTATAAAAGGACTTATTGTTTGTGTTATTAATTATATTATTACATTAGTTATAACAATTACTATTACGTTTTTGCTTAACGCCAATAGGTTTTTAAAATTTTTACTTTTTGGCAAGAAAAGTGAGGTTTTTAAACTTTGACAATCTATTTATTATTAATTCTAAGCATTATTTTTCTAATGCTTTTAGATAGAAACAAAAGATATTTAATATCCGATGAAAAAAGAAGCAATCGCATTTTACTTTTTTCGTTTATCTTAATTTATTTAATTTGCATATTAAGAGACCCATCTGTAGGCCGTGATATACCTGGATATAAGTATATTTATGAAGAAACCGCAAAAATATCTTGGAAAGATTTTGATTATGTATACTTTGAGCACGGTTATGTATTCCTTATGAAAATCTGCAATAAATTAGGCATTTCATTCCAAGGCTTTTTTGCAGTTGCTTATGCAATTATACTCTATCCGATTTATCTTTTTATTAAAAAGTATTCAACCGACAAGTTGTTTTCGGCTCTTATATATATTTGTTATATATTATTTGAATTTAACTTGACAGGTCTTAGGCAGGCAATAGCTATTTCTATTGTGCTTTTGGCATTTATTGCATTGCTTGAATCACGCAAATTCCCCAAAATTCTATATGTATTGTTGGTACTCATCGCTGCATCGTTCCATAAAAGTGCTTATATTGCATTGGTGTTTTTGCCGGTTGTATGGATAAAATCCATTTCGTTTTATACAATAACCATGGCGTTTGGTACCGTCTTTAGTCTTTTTTCAAGAAGATATCTGTTTTCCTATATAAAAGAACTATTCGGAAAAGAATCATTTTCGGTTAATGCAGGGTTGCATATAGGCGGAAATATCCTATTTATGCTTGCTGTTTGTATTTTGGGATTATATTTTAACAATATACGATACTGCGTTTCAGAAAATGATTTGATTAAAAAAATCGAATCGACTGATTCCGATAGATTTATGCTTAAGTGTTTTATGTTCGGTATTGTTTTAGCTGTATTTTTCGGGGAAGAAACCTCGGCACGAAGTTTTATGTTTTTCAGTCAATCAATGATGATTTTAATACCGAACCTGTCCTTGAAATTTGATAAAAAGAGTGTTTTTGCCGTAAAAATCGTATTTATTGTTTTCTTTATTATTTTCTTTTATTTTAACACTCTTAAAGCAAATAATTTTGATATTGTTCCCTATAGATTTTTTTGGAATACATAAAATAAATTTTTATGTTAAGGAGTTAAAAAATGCGAATATTATGGGTTTCAAATTCACCTATCGGACCGGCAGCCGATATACTAAATGAAAATTATCAAGGATCAAGCGGCGGTTGGATTCAAACTGAATACGATAAAATTGAAAAAACAAATACAGAATTTTTCTTTTTGAGCACACTGTCAAGTGTTAAAAAAGGTGAATTACTTAAAAAATCAAACAATAAGGGTACGCTTTATTGCTTGCCTACACCGCGTTTACAGTATGGAATAATTCCAAAACAAAAGGTTGTTTCACAGCTCGAAAATATCATCTGTGAAATAAATCCCGATATTATACAAATATGGGGAACAGAAACATGGCTTTCATACGCCGTTTCGCTTTGTTCGGAATCGGTTCCCAAGGTGATTTTTATTCAGGGCTTAATAGGAATGCATCAGCGTTACTTGGGCGGATATTTCGGCAATATGCCGGAAGATAACAGCTATAAAAGCAGCGACTCATTGATTGCAAACGTCAAAAGCATTATCCGCACCGTACAGTTTAAAAAACAAGCGAAAATTGAAGAAAAGACTTTGTGTAATTGCAGAAATGCTATTGTAGATAATGATTTTACAAAGGCTTACTGTAATTCTTTATCGCCCGTCATAAATTGTTTTGAACATAAATTAGAAGCAAATAAAGAATTTTTTGCGAAGCGTTGGAAGCTTGAAAATTGTATAAAGCATACTGTTTTTACCGTATACGGCGGGTCTGCTGAAAAGGGAACGCAAAATCTTTTAAAGGCATTAAGCATTGTAAAGAAAAGCATTTCGGATGTGCGGCTTATTATTCCGGGACCGTACAATATTAAGGATGACGGAAAGCTTGCGGATAATAAACAAGACGCTTTTCAAACAGTGCTCAAAAATATGATAAATTCACTTGATTTAAATGAAAATGTGAAATTTGCAGGTAAGCTCAGTCCGAAACAAATGTCAAGCGAAATGGAAAAAGCAAACATTTTTGTAAATCCATCGTGTATGGAGGTTCATGCACTTTCGTTAAGGGAAGCTATGACGGTTGGGGTACCTTGCATCTCTTCAATGTGCGGTTCTGTAAACAGCTATTTAAAAAATGGATATAACGGATATATTTACAGATACGAAGAATACGAGGTGTTGGCTTTTTATTTGAAAAGATTGCTTGAAAACCCAGGTATACAAAAGGAGTTTTCCGAAAACTCTTATAACTCAATGCGAGATAATAGCGATAATTCTTTAACGCTTGAGGAAATTTATAATGAACTAATAACTAACAATAAAATCGGGCGGTAATATGAAAATTATAATTATAAACCATTCTTTTCAAAAACCTGAATTCTATAAGCGATGGCAAATACTTGCGGAAGCACACAAGGATTTGGATGTTACATTACTTGCTCCTATAAATTGGGAATGGGGCAAAATCAAAACTTTAACATACGGACGCATTGATGACATAAAGGGTAAGGCAGTTGAAAAGCCCAATTTCCATATTCATTTAATAAAAACCAAAGATGAAATTATGGGCGAATACAGCTCAGACGATATGGAAAAAGAAATTCTTGATATAAAGCCTGATATAACATATTTTATCGGTGGGTATACTGCTTATCCTCTTATGCAGATAATACGGCTCAGAAAGCATAACAATAAACTGAAAAATATGAAAATTATTGCTTTCACTATGCGTGGGCATACTCCTGCAATTGATTTTAAAAAAGATGAAAAAGGTATAAAAAAATATATAAATACTTTTGGCAAGTATTGTATTTTGGCTCCCCGTTTAAGGCTCTTTAAAAAAGAGTGCGACGCAGTATTTTGCCATTATCCCGCTGCATTGGAGGCGTTTAGAAAAGAGGGATATAAAAAGCCTGTCTATATGCAAACTCAGGTCGGCGTTGATCCGGATATTTTTTATCCGAATGAGAATTCAAGAAAGAAAATTCGTGAAAAATACAATATCGGAGACGCTTTTCTCTTCGGCAGCGCTTCAAGATTCCATTATTCAAAAGGTTTAAGCGAGGTTATAAAAGCATTACCCGAAAACGGCAACTGGAAATATCTTATGATGGGTTGGGGCCGCGATGATGAGGTTGAGAAAATCAAATCCGAAATTCATGAGCGCGGTCTTGATGAAAAGATAATACTCACGGGATATATTGATAACTGGACCGATATGGCGGAGCATTGGAATGCGCTTGACTGCGCCGTTCATACGCCGTTAACCACACTCAGATGGGAGGAGACCTTTTCACTTGCACTTGTTCAGGCTATGATTACAGGGCTGCCCGTTATAGGAAGCTCTTCCGGTTCCGTACCGTATCAAATAGGGCCTGAAGGTATAGTTGTTCCGGAAGGTGATATCGCTTCGCTGAACGCAAAGATGGTTGAATTGATGAGTAATCCTATCTTATGTAAGGAGGTAGGAAATAAAATGCGGAAAAGAGCGCTTGAATGCTTTAATATATACCATCTTGACGAATTATTTTACTTTACAATTAAGGATATTATGAACGGCGTTTATGATGAGAGCAAGGTAGATATGGCTGAGTATAAAACTTTTAATGCGTATTATGAAAGAGAAAAAGCATGAATCAAAAAAGAAGCGGAATTTTAATAAGATATTTAAATATAATTATTGACTTTTTTATAGCTATATTCTTTACTCCTTTCATTCTTCGTATGTTAGGTGAAGCCGAATACGGATTATATCGAATTGTTCAATCCTTTGCCGGACAGCTAAGTGTAATGTCGTTTGGAATAGCTACCTTAGTAGCAAGAAACATAGTTCGTTATGATACTCTTAAGGAAAGGGAAAAGAAAGAAAATTTTCTCGGCACTGCTGCCGTCACATCAGTCCTGTTAGCAATATTGGTTTTTGCAGTCGGTTTTGTACTTTCGTTTGGAATTGAGCCGCTGTTTGACCGCACACTGTCTGCTGGAGAACTTTCATTGGCAAAAAAACTTTATTGGATATTGATTGCAAATATGGCTATAACAATTCTTACGGATATGGCCACCGGCATTTTAGTGGGACATGAAAAGTTTTTTGCCCAAAATATTTTTATCACAATAAAACAACTGTGCAGAATATTGATGATTTTTATTCTGCTTAATTTCGGATTTGGCTCACTTGCAATTGTATGCTCGGATTTTTTGTTATCGTTTTTGCTAATGATAATTGAATATTTTTATGGTTTTCTAAATCTTAAAGAGCGTATAAAATTCTATTGCTTTGACAAAGAAGAATTAAAAATTTCCCTTACGTTTTCTTTTGCAATATTCTTGCAAGCCATTGTTAATCAGGTTAATCAAAATCTTGACAGTGTTATTTTAGGCGCTCTTACTTCAACAGAAACTGTAACTATGTATTCTGTTGCATTAAGCCTTTTTACAATGTTTAACAGTATTACCATGGTTTTCGGAACTGTATTTGTGCCCAAGGCCACCAAAATGATAACTACGGGTGCAACAGGAGAGCAATTAACCGATTTGGTAATAAAGCCCGGCCGTTTTGCATTGATGGTCGGAAACTTAATTATTACGGGATTTATTATTTTTGGCAAGGAGTTTATTGGATATTGGGTTGGAACACAATATGATAAGGCATATTTGGTGGCAATAATCCTAATGATACCCGGCATTCTACCACTGATACAAAATGTAACAAATGCCATTTTAGACGCTATGATGAAACGACTTGGCAGAACAATAATACTATTTTCCATGGCATTAATCAACATTATTGTTTCTATTATACTTGTAACAAAAATCGGATATTTGGGTGCCGCTATAGGTACGGCGTTTTCCTACATTGTCGGTTATATTGTTTTTTTGAATATTCATCTTAAGAAAGTTACCGGAATGAATATTATTAGAATGTATAAAGAGATTTTCTCACGAATTGCAATTACAGCCGTTTTATGCCTTGCAATAGGTTTTTCATTACATTTTTGGAATTCCGATTCAATTATTATAATGGGAATTAAAATATTATTATATACGGGATTTTACAGCATTGCTACATATGCATTTGCAATGAATAATAATGAGAAAGCAATAGTTAAAGAAATAGTTAAAGAAATAGTATATAACATATTACCCAAGAGGCGAAAATCATGAAGAAAATACTTTCTTTTGTTAAAAACAAATTCAGCTTATGTAAATTGAAATTACATAGCAAAATTCAATTGAGAAATGTAAAAAAAGGAAAAAACAACAATGTTTTTGGTAGTATAGATATTATATGTCCAAAAAACCTGTCTGTCGAAAGTGATTGTTCCTTTAACCATGGCGTATATATAAATGCAATAAATCCAATAACATTGGGAAAAGATGTTACACTTTCTGCCGGTTCAAAATTGATTTCTACCGGCATAGATTACAAAAATTGGATAAACGGACAAAAAAATCATTTGAAAAATAGCGGAATCCAAATAGGTAATCATGTTTGGCTCGGTGCAAATTCAATGGTATTATCAGATGTTAAAATTTCCAGTGAATACATTATTATTGCTGCCAATTCAGTTGTGACCTCTGATGTAGAAGATAGTTATGTTGTCCTTGCGGGAACTCCTGCGAAGATTATTAAATATTTGAAATGAAGAAAGGAAAATACATATGTCTTTATTCAAAAACAAAACCTTAATGATAACCGGCGGAACGGGGTCGTTCGGCAATGCTGTACTTAACCGTTTTCTTAATACGGATATAGGAGAAATCCGAATCTTTTCAAGAGACGAGAAAAAGCAGGACGATATGCGCCACGAGTTTCAGGCGAAAATGCCCGAAGCTGCAGACAAAATTAAGTTTTACATAGGCGACGTAAGGGATCTGCAGTCGGTTAAAAATGCTATGCACGGAGTAGACTATATATTCCATGCGGCGGCTTTAAAGCAGGTGCCTTCCTGCGAGTTTTTCCCTATGGAGGCTGTACGCACTAACATTATCGGAACGGATAATGTCATTACCGCTGCTATTGATGAGGGTGTGGAAAGTGTAATTTGTTTATCAACAGATAAAGCCGCCTACCCCATAAACGCTATGGGAATTACTAAAGCAGTTGAAGAAAAGGTTGCCGTTGCAAGGTCAAGGAATTCGGGTAAAACCAAAATTTGCTGTACCCGTTACGGAAATGTTATGTGCTCAAGAGGGTCGGTAATTCCCCTTTGGATTGACCAGATTAAAAACGGTCAGCCAATAACCATAACAGAGCCTACAATGACCCGCTTTATAATGTCGCTTGAGGAAGCTGTTGACCTTGTTCTTTTCGCATTCGAACACGGCGAAAACGGAGATTTGCTTATACAAAAAGCCCCTGCCTGCACGATAGAAACACAGGCAAAGGCAGTTTGCGAGCTGTTCGGCGGAAATACTGACGACATAAAGGTTATAGGTATCCGCCACGGCGAGAAGATGTATGAAACACTGCTCACCAACGAGGAATGTGCAAAGGCCGTGGATATGGGAGATTTCTACCGTGTTCCTGCCGACAACAGAGGGCTTAATTACGATAAGTATTTTAATGAGGGCGACGAAAACCGTAATACAATTACGGAATTTAACTCCCATAACACCAAACTGCTGAATGTGGAAGAAACAAAAGAAAAAATAGCCTCACTTGCATATATCAAAGAAAGACTCTGCGAATTTAATTTATAATTCGGAGCAGATAATAATGAACAAACTTCAAAACGGCATAATAAGCCTTATAAAGGCTGCTATCACAGATAAAAAAGCTGTTTTGTCGGATGACTTTGATTGGGCCTCAGCCTTAGAGCTTGCAAAAAAACATCAGATAATTCCGCTTGTTTATTATGGTATAATGTATTCGGAAATTGAAGCACCTAAGGATATATTTGCAGAAACGGAAAATATATCCTATCAAAGTATGGCCATAAGCCATAATCAGCTTTACGAGCTTGAAAAATTATTCAGAGCGTTTGAGGATAGCGGTATAGAATATATGCCTCTTAAGGGGGCGGTTATGAAGAGCTTTTATCCGAAACCCGAAATGAGAACTATGGGAGACGCGGACATACTTATAAAGACGGAACAATATGAGCAAATCCGTGTGACAATGCAGGACTTGGGCTTTAATGAAATACTTGAAAGCGACCACGAGCTTGTATGGAATAAAAAGAGTATTCACATTGAGCTTCATAAACGGCTTATACCCTCGTACAATAAGGATTACTATGCCTATTACGGCGACGGTTGGGATTTTGCAAAGTCTAAGGGTAAAAGTCGCTTTGAAATGTCCGATGAAGATACATTCGTATATATCTTCACACACTATGCCAAGCACTACCGTGACGGCGGCATAGGAATACGGCATATAACCGACTTATATATTTACCTGTCTGCCAAGCCTGATTTAAACAAAGAATATATCGAATCAGGACTTAAAAAGCTGAAGCTGTTTGATTTCTATAATAATACCGTTCACACAATTAATGTTTGGTTTAACGGCGAACAGCCCAATACAATGAGCGACTTTATCACCGAAAGAATATTTGAAAGCGGCTCATACGGCACATATGTATCTCATATAATGTCAGGTGCAGTCAAAGCCTCAAATTCAGGTAGGAATGTCAGATTTAAAAAAATATTTAAGCTTATATTTTTACCGTATGAATATATGAGTCAAAAATATCCCGTGCTTAAAAAGGCTCCGTTCCTTTTGCCTTTAATGTGGCTTGTAAGAATAGCAGATGTTATCTTTAACAAGCAAGATAAGATAATAAGGCAAAGGAAAGAGCTTGATTATATAACAGAGGATAAAATAGCGAAGTATAAAAAGGAACTGAATTTTGTCGGTTTGGATTTCAACTTTAAGGAGTAGAGAATGAGAATACTTGTAACAGGCGCCAAAGGCTTTGTGGGGAAAAACCTTTGTGCGGCGCTTAAAAACATCCGTGATAATAAAGACAGAACACGGGATATTAAAATAGACGAAATTTTTGAATACGATATAGATACCGAAAAGGAAATGCTTGACGGCTTTTGCGAAAAGGCGGACTTTGTGTTTAACCTTGCCGGTGTAAACCGACCGAAGGAAACTACCGAGTTTATGGAGGGCAATTTCGGCTTCGCCTCTACCCTGCTTGATACTCTTAAAAAGCACAACAACAGATGCCCTGTAATGCTGTCTTCCTCTATTCAGGCAACCCTTATAGGACGGTATGACAGCGATTACGGCAGGAGCAAAAAGATGGGCGAAGACCTGTTCTTTAAATATGCCGAGGAAACGGGAGCTAAGGTGCTTGTATACCGTTTTCCCAACCTTTTCGGCAAATGGTGCAGACCGAACTATAACAGCGCCGTTGCTACCTTCTGCAACAATATGGCAAACGATTTGCCGATTACCGTAAACGACCGTAATACAGAGCTTGAGCTTTTATACATAGACGATTTGGTTGCCGAAATGCTTGACGCCCTTGAAGCAAAGGAGCATCACTGCGAGTTTGACGGCATTAACACCGTAATTACCGAAAATGGAAAATACTGTGCCGTTCCGACTACCCATAAGGTCACCCTCGGTGAAATTGTAGATTTGCTTGAAAGCTTTAAAAATCAACCGAAAAGCTTAATAATGCCCGAAATACCGAATAATTCATTCGCTAAAAAGCTGTATTCAACCTATCTTTCATATTTGCCGAAAGAAAAGGTAAGCTTTCCGCTTAAAATGAATATTGACGACAGAGGGAGCTTTACAGAACTGCTTAAAACAGAAAACTGCGGACAGTTCTCGGTTAACATTTCAAAACCCGGAATTACCAAAGGTCAGCACTGGCACAATTCAAAATGGGAGTTTTTTATTGTGGTATCGGGTCACGGACTGATTGAAGAACGCAAAATCGGCAGTGACGAGGTACTTCGCTTTGAGGTTACGGGTGACAAACAAGAGGCAATACATATGCTCCCCGGTTACACCCACAATATAATAAATCTTTCCGATACGGAAAACTTGGTAACCCTTATGTGGGCAAATGAGCAATTTGACCCGAATCACCCCGACACATTTTTCGAGAAAGTATGAATATGAAAATAACAGAAGAACAAAACACTCTGCTTAACCTTATATCAAATAATCTGTTCGGTACAAATAAGGAAATACCGAATAACATTGATTATAACAGTCTTTTAAGGGAAGGCAAACAGCAGGCAGTAACGGCGATTGCTTTTAAAAATATCAGTCTGCCGGAATATGTTAAGGGTAAAGATGCCGTATTTAAAAATCTTACGGTTAATTCAAAAATCTTTGCAGACCATACATTGCTTAACAACATAATGGAAAATGCGGAAATACCGTATACTGTATTAAAGGGTGCGGCATCTGCATACTATTACCCCGAGCCGATATTCAGAGCAATGGGAGATGTGGACTTTCTTGTTAAAAAGCAGGACATTGAAAGGGCTGCCGAGGTTTTAAAACAAAACGGCTTTAAGCCTTGGGAAGAAGAGCATATCTGCCATATAGTATTCCGTAAGGACAAAATACATCTTGAAATGCATTTTGAACCGGCAGGCGTGCCAAACGGTAAAGCAGGCGAAATAATACGGGACTATATTTCAGATATGATAGAGACCTCAAGCCTTGTTAAAAACGAGCTTTGCACATTTATAAACCCTGATAAATTCCACCACGGACTTATAATGCTTTTACATATGCAGCACCACCTATTGTCCGAAGGTATAGGACTTCGCCATTTATGCGACTGGGCAGTGTTTGTAAATTCATTCAAAGGTAATGAGTTTGAAACGCTGTTTAAAGAAAAACTGCAGGCTGTGGGACTATGGAATTTTGCTCAAAATATAAGCCTTGCGGCAAGCTTATCGATAGGACTGCCAAAACAGGAGTTTATGGGTAACGGTATAGGTATTGCGGAAGCTATTGTTAAAGATATACTTTCCGGCGGAAATTTCGGCAGTAAGGATAAGGACCGTTCGGGTGAAGGTCTGTTTATTTCCAACAGAGGTAAAGACGGAGTAAACCGTTCAAGACCGGTCCAGTTTATTCTCTCGGTAAATCAAATAATATATACTAACTGGAAGATAACCAAAAAGGCAAAAATCCTTTTACCGGCAGGTTGGGTATATTTCGGAATAAGAAGATTTATACGGGAAATAACCGGTAAACGGCAACCGATGGAATTCAAAAAACTATATACAAGCAGTAAAAACAGAAAAGAGCTTTACAAACAGCTCCACCTGTTTGAGACGGAGGTTAAAAATGGATATTAAAACCGATTACAACGATATTAAGTTTAAAAATGACGGCAAGCTGAAGCTTTTAATAATCGTAGGTACAAGACCTGAAATAATAAGGCTTGCGGCGGTTATAAACAAATGCCGTGAGTATTTCGACTGCATTTTGGCTCATACAGGTCAGAACTACGATTATAACCTTAACGGTGTATTCTTTAAGGATTTAAAGCTTAAAGACCCCGAGGTATATATGGACGCCGTGGGAGACGATTTAGGTGCTACCGTAGGAAATATAATAAACTGCTCATATAAGCTGATGAATCAGATTAAGCCCGACGCCCTGTTAATTTTGGGTGACACAAACTCCTGCCTTTCGGCTATTGCCGCAAAGCGTTTGCACATACCGATATTCCATATGGAAGCCGGAAACAGATGTAAGGACGAATGTTTGCCCGAGGAAACCAACAGACGGATAGTAGATATTATTTCGGACGTTAATATGGCATATTCCGAGCATGCGCGCCGTTATCTTGCCGAGTGCGGGCTGCCGAAAGAGCGTACATATGTTACAGGCTCACCTATGGCGGAGGTACTGCATCAAAACTTAGAGGAAATAAAGAAATCGGATATACTTGAAAAGCTTAAATTAGAGCCTAAAAAGTACATTTTGCTTTCCGCCCACAGGGAAGAAAATATTGATACCGAGAAGAACTTTTTATCCCTCTTTACGGCGATAAATAAGCTTGCGGAAAAATACGATATGCCGATACTGTATTCCTGCCACCCACGCTCTAAAAAGAGACTTGAGCAAAGCGGCTTTAAGCTTGATAAGAGGGTTATTCAGCACGAGCCGCTCGGCTTCCATGATTATAACCATCTGCAAATGAATGCGTTTTGTGTTGTGTCCGACAGCGGCACTCTGCCCGAGGAAAGCAGTTTCTTTACAAGTGTAGGCAACCCGTTCCCTGCTGTTTGCATACGAACCTCCACAGAACGCCCTGAGGCGCTCGACAAGGCTTGCTTTATACTTGCCGGCATTGACGAAAAAAGCCTGTTGCAGGCTGTTACAACGGCGATAGATATGAATGAAAACGGTGACATCGGCACTCCCGTTCCCAATTACACCGACGAAAATGTTTCTACTAAGGTTGTAAAGATAATTCAGTCCTACACAGGCGTTGTTAACAAAATGGTGTGGAGAAAGTTTTAATATATGGAGGGTATATATGTTAGAAAAGAATATCTGTCTTAAAAATAAAACCGTGCTTGTTACGGGTGCTGCCGGTTTTATAGGCGCAAATCTTGTTAAGGAATTACTGAAAGACAACGAAGCGGCGCTTATAATCGGTCTTGACAATATGAACGATTATTATGATGTTTCTATTAAAGAATACCGTTTAACTGAAATTGAAAAGCTAGCCGAAACCAAAGGCTGTAATTGGACCTTTATTAAGGGTAATCTTGCAGACAAAACCGTTATAGAAAACCTGTTTAATGAATATAAGCCGCAGATTGTAGTAAATCTTGCCGCACAGGCAGGTGTAAGGTATTCAATAACAAACCCCGATGTTTACATAGAATCTAACATAATAGGCTTTTACAATATTTTAGAGGCCTGCCGTAATTATCCGGTAGATCATCTTGTGTATGCTTCAAGCTCCTCGGTTTACGGTTCAAACAAAAAAGTGCCGTATTCAACCGATGATAAGGTGGATAACCCCGTATCTTTATATGCTGCTACCAAGAAATCAAATGAGCTTTTGGCACATGCCTATTCAAAGCTTTATAATATACCGTCCACAGGTCTTAGGTTTTTCACAGTATACGGACCTGCCGGAAGACCTGATATGGCGTATTTCGGGTTTACAAATAAGCTTATTAATGGTGAAACAATAAAGATATTCAATTACGGCAACTGCAAGCGTGACTTCACATTTGTGGACGATATAGTTGAGGGTGTTAAACGGGTTATGCAGTGCGCACCCGAAAAGAAAAACGGCGAAGACGGACTGCCCGTTCCGCCTTATAGGGTCTACAACATAGGAAACAACCACCCCGAAAACCTGCTTGACTTTGTTTCGATATTGCAGGAGGAGCTTATAAGAGCAGGGGTTTTGCCTCCAAATTACGACTTTGAGGCTCATAAGGAGTTAGTTCCTATGCAGCCCGGTGATGTTCCAGTTACATATGCCGACACATCGGCGCTTGAGCAGGATTTTGGCTTTAAACCCTCAACAGACCTTAGAACGGGTCTTCGTAAATTTGCCGAATGGTATAAGAAATTCTACAAAATTTAAAGGGAGATTTTGAAATGAAAATAGCAGTAGCGGGAACCGGATATGTCGGTCTTTCAATGGCAGTATTATTGGCACAACATAACACCGTTAAGGCAGTTGATATTTTACCGCAGAAGGTTGAAATGCTTAACAACAGAAAATCACCTATCGTTGATAAAGAAATTGAAGGGTATTTAGCAACAAAAGAGCTTGATTTAGAAGCTACTACCGACGGAGACAGCGCCTATAAAGACGCCGAGCTTGTAATTATATCTACGCCGACAAATTATGACGAAAAGAAAAATTATTTTGATACTTCTTCGGTTGAAAGTGTAATCAAGCAGGTCATAGCCGTAAATCCGGACGCAGTTATGGTCGTTAAATCTACTGTTCCCGTTGGCTTTACTGAGTCAGTGAGAGAGGCATACAGCTGCGATAACATTCTTTTCAGCCCTGAATTTTTAAGGGAAGGCAGAGCGCTTTACGATAATCTTTACCCAAGCCGTATAATAGTCGGTGTACCGGTTAAAAACGCAAGACTGCATAAAGCGGCTGAAAAATTTGCCGAATTGCTTAAAGATGGCGCAATAAAGAAAGATATTGAGGTTCGCTTTATGAACCCGACCGAGGCCGAGGCGGTAAAGCTTTTTGCAAATACTTATTTGGCATTAAGGGTATCTTTCTTTAATGAGCTTGATACATATGCCGCAGTCAGAGGCCTTGACAGTAAATCGATAATTGAGGGTGTGGGACTTGACCCGAGGATAGGCAGCCATTACAACAACCCGTCTTTCGGATACGGCGGTTACTGCCTGCCTAAAGATACAAAACAGTTGCTTGCTAATTATAATGATGTTCCTCAGAATATTATTTCCGCAATAGTAGATGCAAACCGCACCCGAAAAGACTTTATTGCCGACCAAATTATCGCAAAGAAACCTAAAACCGTCGGCGTTTACAGGCTTACTATGAAATCCGGCAGTGATAATTTCCGCCAGTCGTCCATTCAGGGTGTAATGAAAAGAATTAAGGCAAAGGGCATTGAAGTGGTGATATACGAACCGACGATGAGCGAAGATACCTTTTTTAACAGCCGTGTTATACGGGACCTTAACGAATTTAAAAATATAAGTGATGTTATTGTTGCAAACCGTTACAATGATGACATTAAGGATGTTCTCGATAAGGTTTATACAAGAGACTTGTATTTTAGGGATTGAAATAAAGTTATATTTGTGTTTTATAAAACAAAAAAGAATTGAAATTACAAATTCGATTGACAAATTATGGCTAAAATTATATAATATTAGCAGACAATAAGATATTGTTTGAAGAGGGAACTTTTCAAAAAAATACAGCTAATGAGTTAAGGGGCATTAGCTGTATTTTTTTTATAATATTCCACAGTAAAAACGGACATAATTGAGAAATTGACTCAGATGGGCTGTTTGATGATAAGCAATTATTGCTTTATTTTAATGTTGGTACTATATTTTTTATTTTTCCTCATAATTAACATTTCCTATTAGGTTTGATACTATTTCATCAAGTTTTGGGGCTGTTTTTTTTGAAATAACGGGTTTTCCGGTTTTATTCTCAATCTCTTTTCGTGCATTACCGGCAACAGTTCCGCCTTGATGTGCTACTTCTTTATTTTCGGTAAAGTTTTTGGGATTTGTAGCTTTTGATATCTCCGTTGTAGTTGCTTCTGCGAGCATATTAAGCACCAACTCAAGGGTTGTCATATTGTCCCTAAGATTTTCTTTTTTAAGGCCTTTATAATTTTTATATCCTCTGGTTGTCATTCCAGACCAAGCTTTTGTTATTTCATCGGTGAGAATGGCATATTCGGCGCCTTTTTGAATTCCTCGTTTACTCCATTCGTCTGTCAACTCGTTACGAACACGAAAAGCCTGTATTCGTTGGTTAATCCATTCTATGTCATATCCTTTTTTTAGATATGTTTCAACTACCCTTGTAATTGCTATTTCGGGGTCAATAGTTTCGTCTATTCTATCTTTACCGACTTGTGCGAGCCAAAGCTTGAACGGTTCGGCTTTTGGGGAGGGAACCGACTGTATTATCCTTAATAATTGAGATGTGTCTGCAACATCTGTTTTATAACTCTTTCCGTCTTTCGGAGATTTCATTTTCAGTTGGTTACAACTTGTAACCAACTCAGAACCTTCATCCGAAAGGCGTTTTTTTAAAACTTTCCAATAGTTTCGGGCGCCGTCATAATCAGGCTGCTCTGTTAAAGCACCAACCACATCGACAACAGAAAAGTACCATTCCTCTTTTTGCTCGTCCCAAGCACTTCTGATTCTTTTATTTTCAAATAGCTGGATTTTGCCATCCATCGAATTTCTCCTTTGAACTTTTAAATACAGATAGATTATATCAAATTTTATGTCAAAGTTCAAGCGGACTGACGCAATCTAAGCTTGAGGTTAAAGCACTGTTTAAACTGTCAATCTTTTAGAAAATTTTATTCCTTAAAAATTTGACAATATTCTAATTAAAAATATAATTTCATTAGCAGTTTCAAAAACTGTAAATAAATTATGAAAGGATTGATTTTTATGAGTGAAAAAGATGGTTTCTATTTCAAAGAAAAAAACATAAAAGGGAGGTGCGAAATGACAATAAAGGTATCCTACATAGATTCTGCCGGCATTTTAAATAAAGCTGTGCTTAAAATTATATCTTGCGGTGAATCTGATGACAGCGGTTGTTTGTGGCTTACGGCTGATAATAATCCCAATTTTGCCTGCTTGTATACTAATTGGCGTTCTTACTCACCTATGAGCGATTTGTATAGCGATGTTTTGAGCTACATAGAGGATAATATTACTGACGACGGGTATGCTGAAATCACTGATGTTGATTATTCCTATGGTGAATTTGAATTTACAAGAAAAATTATGTCAGGCAAATTTGATAGCAGTTACAGAAATTTGATAACCGGCTGTTCTATAGACGAAACCTTTGAGTATTTGGTTGACACAAGTGATAAATACTATACAGATATTTATGTTTTGCAAAAAAGCACCGATAATGTCAGGCTTGTAGCAAGGCTTGCGGAGAACGGGGACTACTATAAGGAATACTGTGCAGACAATATTGATAGTGCCTCAAAATATTTTATTGATAAAATGGAAAAAAAGTATTTGTAATATTGTTCACGATTTTCCTGATGTCGGGGAAATCGTGAATTTGTTTTTTGCGAAAATTCAAGTGCTAATATCCTATATATGTTATTGACGCAAATTTGGAAGTAAATATAATAATATTAGTTAAAGAATTTTATTGATTTATTTTTTATACATAGTGCGGTTGTTTTCATTGTTTAAATGGGGATAGCCGCATTATTTTATATATATAAACTTTAAAGAAAGGCGGTTTTCATTATGAAAATTTCAAAAGTTAAACCGGGCGAAATTTATTGGGCAAAGAACATACCAACCGTAAACCGATACGGCGAGACATGCTACAAAAATCGGCTGGTGATTGTAATTACAAACAGGCTTGGCCTTGAAAAAAGCGGGATTGTGAGTGTAATCCCATTGTCAAGTCATGTGGAAAAAACGGAAAAGACTCACTGCAATGTGCTTGTAGGTGATTTACTTCCGAAAAGAAGTGCAACTATGACAGAGCAAATCAGCGCCATTTCTCAAGAACAGCTTTTAGGCGAGCCTGTTGAACAGTTAAACGCTGATGTATTCGGGCTTGTAAAGGATGCTTTGTCAAGACAGCTTGGCATATCCACATAGTCGCTGTTAAAACAATAAAGACGGTTCAAAATGAGCCGCCTTTATTTTTTTATACCTGAAATGTTAATTGTTAAGTGATATAACAACCTTTTTGCCTGAATAAATTGCATCTTTTATAGAAATGGCATCAGAGCTTATTTTTAAACTATATTATAACGTAACAAAAAAATAAAATTAATTCCGAAAGAAAAATAATCAAAATGAAATACGGTTACCTTCGATGCGAATTATTGCACCGATTGTAACCGCTTTTTATTGTTTAAACCGTTTGATGTTACTTATGCTTCCTTACGCAAATATCTTCAAGCTCCCCTGTCACTTCATTGACCAAACCGGTTGAAAGCTGTTTAGGATTGTCCCCTATGAGTCTTTTATGGATTATCATACCTCTACCGGAACCGGAATTCTTGAAAACTGCAACAGTACAAGAAGTTCGAGTAGTCGGAGTGACATATAACAATACAGAATATTCATCATCTACAATCGCCTCCTTGTAGGTGCCTTCATACGAGAAATCTGTCGGCATATTTTTGCATATCCTCAGCAATTCCTGTCTTGCCGAGTCAACTTCTAAAGTGTTCATAAAAACCTCCTGAAAAATAAATAATCCCGCTGCTTTTAAAAAGTAACGGGTGTAAAATTTGTTTTACAAATATATTATATTTATTAACTTTCGAATGTCAAATAATAAGCTAAAAAGTTTTTCTGAGAAAAAATTTGACAAAATTTTTTTAATAAATATAATTTCTGTGGAAAATAAAAAAGTCGGTATATTCATACTGGAATTAAAGTTGTGTGAAATTTGATGTATCGGCTTTTTGGATTTCCAAAAGTCCCACAATATGTTATACACGTTGTGATTGTAGCTACTTACAGAGGAGGTGAAATAATGGAATTTACAGTACAATTAGACCCGAGAGGTTTTTCAAAAAAACCGACTGAGGAAGAAACGAGAATAATACGAAAAACAATCAAACCTGTGGAATTAAGACTGTTTGAATTACGAGATAAGCTTTGTTACGGACATACAGTTTGTCCGGCAATATTTGAAGAGACCGGAATTTTTGCCGAACAGAAGGTGTTTTTCGTAGATGTGGACGGAGGAAGAACTGTTGAAGAAAATTTAAAAATTGCAGAAGAAAGAAAAATTCTTCCCAATATTATTTACAAAACCTTCAGCGGAAATGCAATCAACCAAAAACACAGACTGGTGTTTGTATTGGACAGACCAATCCGTAACATCCGTGAACGAAACAGGCTTCAAAGACAGTTAAATGATATTTTCGGCGGAGACGAAAGAACCTCTGATGAGAAGCGGCTGTTCTACGGCGGAAATGTATGTTATTTCTATAATCCGTTTGATTGTTTATGTAATTTGAAGGGAGGCAATATTTGTAATGCAGCTATATAATTTAACAAAGGAGATTGAATTTATAAGAAATAAAAATATAACAGAATTTATTAAAACTCAAAGCATAACCGAAAAAAGATATTTCGGAGATAAAAAAGTACAGTTTACAAGGGACTACACAGAGTAGGTATCTGACGGGGGGTCCGCCCGTCAGATTTTCCATGTGATGTTCAAGCTGTCGCTTGTAGCGGCTATGGTGGTAATCATCAAGTCCACCACCCGCCGCTTGTCGTCAAAGGATACATTCTCCCAAGTGTCGAGGTAGCCGGAAATCTGGCTGACCTGTTCCGGGCTAATGGCTTCCACCGTCAGTTCCGCTATCCTCGCCAGAAGTTCCTGCTTGCGCCCGTCCAGTTCTGCTATCTTCACATTCACATAGGAGAGCAGGACATTGTTTGCACCCGTCAGACTGTCCACCAGCTTTTCAATCTCGCTGTCCACAT
>UQQR01000022.1 GCA_900543215.1 uncultured Oscillospiraceae bacterium
TTTTTTTTTTTTTTTTTTTTTTTTTTTTTTTTTTTTTTTTTTATTATGTATTGATGCCATCTTAAATAAAGGTGATATTTTTTCTATTTGGCGCACTAAAGATAAATTTCCATTAATTTGTTTTGGTATCTTTGGTATGCTAGGTGTTCAATATACATATTTTGGTACAATCATTCACAGTAATGCTGCTACAGCTACTATACTGCAATATTTAATGCCTATTGTAATCGTATTTTACTTATTGTTCACCACTCATCGCTTACCTTCTTTTAAAGAATTATTTTCTATCTTTCTTGCTATGGTCGGAACTTTCTTTTTAGTTACTAAAGGAAATTTTTCCACTCTAGCTATATCTTTAGAGGCTCTTATCTGGGGACTTGTTTGTGCTTGCTTTGCTGCCTTTTATACATTGCAACCTCGAACTATTATCAAAAAATGGCGTTCCACACTAATCATTGGCTGGGGTATGCTAGTCGGTGGTATCTTGATGTCCTTTTATCAAAAACCATGGGAATTCAATGGCATATGGGATTTAGATACAGCTATTACTTTATCTGCTATCATTATTTTTGGTACAGCAATAGCATTTTGTGCTTATCTTGAAAGTACAAAATATCTCTCTCCTACAAAAATTAGCGTTTTTGCTTCTTTAGAACCTTTTTCTTCAATTATTTTATCAATTATCTTCTTAAATATTTCCTTTGGTTTATTTGAATTAATTGGTGCTATCATCATTATTTTAGCTGTAACTATATTATCCAAATAAAAAGCGAGAACTTTTCGTCCTCGCTTTTATTTATCTTATTATTTTGTAGTGATATCTTTACCAAACCATTTTTCGGAAATTTTAGCGATTGTACCATCAGCTTTCATTTCATTCATTACTTTTTGAACTTCATCACGAAGAGCTTGGTTGTCTTTTGCAAATGCAATACCAAAATCAGTAGGTTCACCTACAACAATATCAGTTTCTTTGAAAGAATCAGCATGTTTTTGCATGTAATAAGTACCGATGAGTTCATCTGTTACTACTGCATCAATTCTACCATTTTCTAAATCCATGAAAGCATCAATGTAATCACCATATTTTTTTACTTCAGCAAATTGCGCAGCATAATCTTGGTTATTATCTAAGAAATCTTCTGCTGTACTACCGCTTTGAGTACCGATTACTTTACCTTTTAACTGGTCAAGAGATTTTATATCAGAATTAACTGGAACGAAGATAACTTGACGATTTTTCATGTAAGGATCACTAAATAACATATTTTCTTTACGTTTTTCAGTAATATCTAAACCATTCCAAAGAATATCTACACGACCGCTTTTAAGTTCAGCTTCTTTACTAGACCAATCAATTGCTTTGAATTCTACTGGACGATTAAGTCTTTTTGTTGCTTCTTTTGCTAAATCTACATCAAAACCAACAATTTCATTATTTTCATCTTTAAAGCCCATTGGTGGATAACTATCATCTAAACCAATAACGATAGGTTTATCACTGCCACCAGTAGCAGAAGATGTTTCTTTTTCCTCACTTCCACAGCCAGCTACTAACATTGCGCCTAAAAGCATAGACATACATAGCAATAATACCTTTTTCATAAATATTTCCTCCTAATACGAATATATATTATCTATAATTGCATTGTAATACTTTAATTAGCTAAAGCATTAACTTGTTATATTGTAACAAAAATAAATTAAAAAAGCTATAGTTTTTTAGAAAAAATTTTAAAGAATTTTTGTTTTTTCAAAAACCATATGCTACAATAGAAAAACAATTTAAGAAAATTTAATTAAAGGACGTGTTTATATGAGTAATGAATATATTATTCTTTTAGTACTTTTAGCCTTAAGTTATATTGGACATAATATGTCTGTTTTTTATGCTGTTGGTGTAATTTTAATTTTAAAAGTTTTCCAGTTAGATGCTCTAATGCAATTCGTAGAAACAAACGGCTTAAATTATGGCATCATATTACTTACAATTGCCATTTTAATACCTCTAGCTACTGGTAAAATAACAGTTCAAATGATGATACATAGTTTTACCTCTCCTGTTGGTATATTGGCCCTATTAGCCGGTGTATTTGCTGCTGTTGCTGGTGGCTCTGGTGTATCCTTATTGAAGGACTCTCCAGATATTGTATCATCTCTTATCATTGGTACAATGATTGGTGTATTTTTCTTTAAAGGAGTTGCTGTTGGACCTTTAATCGCTGCTGGTATGACTTATATGGTTTTAAGTTTATTAAAAGTTTTTCATTAATATTGCAATATATAAAGATAAAAGCGATACATTTATTTGTATCGCCTTTATTATTATTAAAAAGCCATATAGATTAATATTCTACCTATCCAAGCTGCTAAAAGCCCACCAAATGTATTTAATCCTACATTTAATAATACAGAAATGAAATCTCCCGTACGCCATAATATTAGAGTTTCATTTGTAAATGATGAAAAAGTAGTAAGTCCACCTAAAAATCCTACTGTTAAAAATAAAGAAAGATACGGTGATGTTCCTTGTATTTTTTCTGTTAATAATGTAGCTATCATGCCAATTAAGAAGCAACCTATTAAATTTACAGCTAAGGTACCATAAGGAAAATATCCTAATTTATTTATATATGTAGTAATTAAATATCGCATAGCACCACCCAAAGCACAACCTAACATAACAACTAATAAATTACTCATAAAAATCTCCTCACTATTTTATTATCTTTTTATAAAATAAAAAACTCCTGTTATATATATTTAAAATAAAATATACAAAAAACTCCGACAATATCCAGATTGATATAAACAAGGAAGTAAATAATAATTTCCTTTGAAACGTCCCCTTATATCCTATAATAATAATTCCCAAAATAACAAAAAAACTGCTTTTAAGAATTCTAAGTTACTTAAAGCCGTACAAATGGCAGTTTATCGCTGTTTTTGCCGCACTTGCGGTTTCAGCTGTTTTGGGGCTCTTCCCGTCGGTAATAACAGGTAAAATAGTTGACGCGATAGTGGACGACAACACCGACATAAAGCTTTTGGCACAGCTTTTGGTGCTTGCGTTTGCGGTACTGTCCGTTTCGCAGATAATAAGTGTGCTTGAGCAATACATAAACAGTTGGATTTCGCAAAAAATCATTTATGATATGCGGAACGAAATGTATTATCATCTGGAGCATATGCCTCATTCGTTTTTCACAAGCGAAAAGCAGGGCGACATTATAACCCGTATGAACGGAGACATTAACGGCGTCAGCTCGGTCATATCGGTAATGCTTACCTCGCTCGTCAGCAATGTTTTGACAATAGGCACCTGCGTTTTTTATCTTTTCTATACCGATTGGAGACTGGCGGCAGTCGGGATTATTATTTTACCCCTGCTTATTCTGCCGACCAAGGCGGTAGGAAAAAAACGGTGGCAGCTTGTAAGCGAGGCACAGGAAAAGCAGGACGAGCTTAACCAGCATGTTGACGAAACGCTCTCGGTAAGCGGTTCTATGCTTGTAAAACTTTTTAATAAAGAGGACGAGGAATACGAAAAGTTCCGTGCTGTAAACAATGAAACAACAAAAATCACGATAAAGGAACAACGCGCCGGCAGTTGGTTCCATGTATTCCTCGGTATGTTTATACAGATAGCGCCGCTGCTTATATACTTTGCGGGCGGATTTTTAATAATAAGCCGCACGGACTCCTCGCTTACGGTAGGCGATATTTCGGTTGTCGTAGCACTTGTAAACAGACTTTACCAGCCGGTAAGGCAGCTGCTTGATTTACAGGTTGATTTTGTCAGATCCTTAGCGCTCTTTACAAGAATATTCGAATACTTTGACCGTGAATGTACCATAGTAAATCCCGAAAATCCCGTAAAACCGCCGCTTGACGACTGCAGTATAGAATTCAAGGATGTCGGTTTTTCATATGAAAACGGGAGAGAAATACTGAAAAGCATAAGCTTTTTCGTCCCGAACGGAAAAATGCACGCTATTGTCGGTGCTTCCGGAGCAGGAAAATCAACAATAATTTCCATGATCCCTAGACTTTACGATGTTACAGCCGGAAGTGTAAATATAGCCGGAACGGATGTACGGAAATTTGACCTTGACTATCTGCGGAAAAATATAGGAATAGTAACTCAGGACACCTATCTTTTTAACGGAACGGTGCTTGAAAACCTGCTCTACGCAAAACCCGACGCCACAACCGAGGAAATAGAAAAAGCCTGCCGAGCCGCCAATATCTACGATTTTATAGATAATTTACCGAATAAACTTAATACCGTCGTCGGCAACAGAGGTCTCAAGCTTTCGGGCGGTGAAAAGCAAAGAATTTCGATTGCCCGTGTAATTCTTAAAAATCCACGCATACTTATTCTTGACGAGGCAACCTCCTCGCTTGACTCAATATCGGAAAATCTTATACAGTCGGCTCTTAATTTCGTAATGTCGGGCAGAACAAGCATTGTAATAGCCCACAGGCTGTCAACGGTTATTGCCGCAGATAAAATACTTGTGATTGAAAACGGCGAAATTACGGATTCGGGTACGCACGACGAGCTTATGGACAAAAGCCGAACCTACCGTAAGCTTTACGATACGCAGTTTAAAAGAGTTATAGATTACGAGCTTCAGAAAAGCTCCCGTAACGATTGAAAAATTTAATTCATTTACCATTGACTTAAAGCCCCAAAAGGGTTAAAATATGGGTACAGACTTCTGTTCGGAGGATAATTATGGACAATATTAAGAACAAAGAGGATTATAATCCCGATATAGTAACACTTTCCGATGACGACGGAAAGGAGTATACCTTTGAGGTGCTTGACGCCATTGAAACCGATACCGGCCGCTACCTTGCTATGCTTCCGATATACGACGACCCTCAAAAAACGCTCGACGACAGCGGCGAGCTTGTAATCGTAAAGGTCGGCGAAGCCGATGAAAACGGCGACGAATACTATTACGAAATAGAGGATGACGACGAATACGATATGGTAGCCGACGCCTTTGTTGAAAGACTTGAGGACTTCTTTGAAATAGACGAGGATTAATTTCCAGTCCTGCTCTGTTCGCGGACCGCGTCTTATATAACCCTACAACATTATAATTAGGGGCCTACGCTCGCATTGCGGATTGCAGACCTCCCGCGGCTGTGCCGAGTTCGGAAGAAGGGAGCGTGAAGCTGTGCGGCCGGCACCCACCTGCTTTAACGCAGGTTATTTTAAGCGCATTACGGCAGAGCGGGACACTTGGAGCTTAAAATTATTGCTGTAAAAAAACGGGACTGTTTGACAGTCCCGTTTTTATATCAATTTTGAAATTACCACGGCTAAAATCCCGCTTTTGACAGATATTTCGGCGTTTCCTTCCCATTCGTTGCTGACGCCTATCGGAAATGTATTGTTTATTTCTGCGTTTTCAAGCGGATATTTAACACCCGAAGCCGTAACACCCTCGCATTTATCGGTAAGCGAGAAAATCGAAAGCGAGCAATCCTTTTCGGGCGGAACGGTAATTCCGCCGCCGCTCAGCACAACCATTTTCGTTTCTTTTCCGAAAATACGCACAACAGCTCCGCTTTTCACGGCAAACGCCGCAGCCTGAATATTTGCAAGCGTGTGGTCTGTTCTACCGCCCAAAGCACAGTATATCTCTATTTCTCCGTAGCCTGCCGCCACAGCGTGCTTTAACGCCGCCAGGGTATCCGTATCATCCTTTTGCGTGGGAAGCTCCAGCACAGGTATACCCGTGGGAACAGTTCCATTGTATGAATCAAAATCCCCGACAAATATATCCGGCTTTATGCCGTTTTCAAGCGCGTATTCAAAACCCCTATCGCAGGCTATGATATAATCTGCTTTTTCAATTCCGTTAAGACCCGAATACTCCCCTCCGGATATTACGACGCAAATTTTACCCATAAATTATTCCCTTACAGCTTATCTTCCTCTTGGGTTTGTTCTTCATTCTTTGCATCCCCGTCTTCGTATTTTTCCTTGCCGTCGCTTACGGAAACCTCGTCAAAATCACTTGTGAACGCAATATCATCCTCGCTCTCTTTTCCTTTTACAAGCTTCAATATAAGAAGAACAACAAGAACCGCGGCGGCTATTAATGCCACAACCAACCCTATAACCATTACTTTGGCATTTGCGGACAGCGAGGCAAATCTCGAACCGAATCCGCCCGGCTTTACTTCCAATTCTTCCTTTACAAGCTTAAACTCCGGCGCTCTTTGCAAAACATTTTCCGCGCTGTCATAACGGTACATAGAGAAGTTACCGTTAAAGAAGCAGTATACATAATAAAAATCAGAATAATCCGCGTCCGCCGCAGAAACATTAAGTCCGTCGGAAGCTCCTGTTTCGGTATTTGTAACCGCGAAAGCCTTTATATTAAATCCGCCTATATCCACTGTTGTTTCATAATATCCCGACGGTGCCTTATACCCAACGGGTACATCCGCAAAGATATATGTATTATTGCCGAAAACGGCATATTTAAGCTTTTCAAAGGTCTTTCCGTCCTCGGAAAGCAAATACGGAACGCACGAATCATCGGCACCCTTAAGATAATAAACGGTGTAGTAACCTGCCGTATCCTTGGCAACCGCAACCTGAGTGTCGTTAAAATCGGCGGTGTCAGCCGAAAATCCGTTTGGAAGAGTGATTCCCGAAATATCGGTAAGAACAGTAAACGGCATGCCGTCTATAACCGTCTCGTTCGGCTGCGGTTCGGTCTGGGATGATTCCTCAGGTTCTTCATCAGAGCGTGTAATTGTAATAGTATATACTTTTTGCGCTCCGCCGGGTGCGGTTACCGTAACAGTCCGTACATTTTTGCCCTCATTAAGTGCGGAGGTGCCGGACACCTCAACCTTTGCGCCGCTGTCTGCCGCGGTCGCAAAAATTTTGCACTCCGTAACATTTTTCGCAACTTTTGCCGTATATGAGGTTTTACTTGCGGAAAATTTCGGTGAAAGTGTACCTGCGCTTAACGAAAGTGATTTTAAATTGGCATTATCGGACTTTGCGGCGTCCGCTACCGTAAGCGTTGCCGAGGAACCGCCTACCGCAATTTCGTTATCGCTCGCATACATAGCGTTAACAACGCTTACCGTGCAGGAGCCTGAGGCTATCGCCGTAAATTTAAGCGGACAGGATTGCTTTGTTTTTCCGCTTACAGAATAAACCACATTTACGACGCCCGCACCGCCCGTGGCATTGTCTCCGCTTTCAAAGCGGAGCACGTCCGGATTATAATTGACCGAAAATGATGTTCCGTACATATTTTCATCGGCGTTTACCGTAACAGTAACCGTAACCGAATCGTTAACGCTCGGCTTACTGCTGCTGAAGGATATTGTGGTGCTTGAGGCAGAAGCGGTAAAAACAAGACAGCTTACCGCAACGGACACAGTCGCAAGAATTGTAATGATTTTAATTAAGCTTTTTTTCATATCTATCCTCATTCCGTATTTTATTGCAGGTTTATGATCCCAAGCAAATGCCTTTGAATATTTGCAAGGTCTATAAGTGAGATTTTTCCGTCCGAATTTGTATCCGCGCCGACAAAGTTGTTTCCCGTAAGGGATATAAGTCCGAGCATATGTCTTTGAACATTTGCAAGGTCCATAAGCGTAACCTTGCCGTCTCCGTTGGTATCGCCCTTTTTGACAACCGCAACCGGACTGTTCTCTGTACTTACCGTAAGCCGGCACGGCGAGCCTGCCCATACATCAATATAATACTCACTGTAATATCCGCTTTGCGATCTTACCCTTAAGGCAATATAATTACTGCCTGAATTGAGATTATAGCTTGCGTCCCCCGCATATTCCGCGCTTTCGGGAAGCTTTACATATACCGTGGAATCACCCGAAACCCTCAAACTGTAGTCGTTGTGAATAAATCTGTCAAATGACGGGGTAAGACCCTCTGCGTTTATACTTTCAAAATAATAATTGTTTAGATTCCCGTTCCTTTCGGGTAGCTGAGACGCCGTATCAGACATATCCTTATAAACGGGTATAAGGAAATCAAGCTCTGCCGATTTCAGGTCCTTGTAGGTCCTTTCAAGTTTCTTTCCGGATGACGACGCATTGTGAACCGCCGTAGCGTACTGATGCCAAAGTTTGTTAATGTCCTTTATATTATAATTAATATAGAAGTATGTATTCTGTCCTGCGCTGACATAGTTATTGCCGCTGAAGGTCGCGCCTTCTATTATGGATTTGGACCTCGTATCCCAACCTCTTCCTTTGGCATAGTTTATACCGTTTGTCACCGGATTGTCACCGTTAGCGGAAATATTGAAAAAATTATAATAGGGTCCCGCAATAAGATCGGAGGTACCTTTTCCTTGTTCTTGCAGAATTGTTGCCGCAAGCATATACGGGTTAATACCGGACTGCCTTGCCGCCTCCATTATTACAGCCACATACGAGCCTCCGTATTCGGTGTCATTCGGGTCGGAATAGTTGTTTTCAAGGAATGTACCGCTTACCATTTTTCTTACGCCTTCCTCGTTTTGGCTCGTGGGATCGTAATTTTGCTTCATATAGGTGTATATGTATTGCTCATTAAGGAAGTTTCTCGGGTCCATATAATATTTTATTACTTCTCTTGACGCATAATGCCATCTGCCGGTCTCTAGCGAAACCCAAGTGCCGCTTCCCCAATCGTAGGAGCCCTTGTCCATTGTGCGCCATGAAACGCTCTTATCGTCCGTGACCTTGCGTACCGTCTCAAGTTCCGCAGCTTTATCAAGAGTTAAATCGATATAATCCGCATAAAACTTCCAATTCGGATATATTGAATGGAGAGTCCTAAGAGAATTCTTGTAGCTTTCGGGAAAGGACGATATCTGTTCTTCAAAGTTCCCGTCCGCATGCACTTTTTCAACGCAAACAGTTGCAGTCAGAAGTACTGCGAGCGAAAGCAAAAAACAAGAAATCCTTTGCAATCCTTTCATTTTCTTTTGCTCCTTTAAACAGTAAACCTTAAACAGAATAATTATATATTTTTTCTTGCTTTATGTCAACCTTTTGAAGCAAAAAATGTCAATAAATGACGAAAATAAAAACAAAAAACCGACAGCTGTCGGTTTGCAACCTCAAACAGACTGTCGGCAGTTGATTTTACCGTGCTCAGGCATCATTTGTAAGCTTATAAGATAGAGTCATAAGACTGTCCCCGAAATGCACATTTTCCACCTTTATATCAGGATAATTGAATGCCAGATCATAATGGCTGAAATTCCACACGCCTTTAATTCCGAGCTTTACAAGCTGTTTGGACATTCCCATTGCGGCGTCCTTGGGTATGCAGAGTATCGCTACCTCGGGAAGATTTTCACGGCAAAACTCATCAAGTGTTGAAATATTCCTCACAGGAAGATTTTTTATGACCTGACCCACCACAGATTCCTTATTGTCAAACAGTCCTATAAGACGAAAACCGACAGCCTCGAAATTTATATGAAGCGTTACCGCCTTTCCGAGATTTCCGGCTCCTATTAAAATAGTGCTTTTCGGGGTATCAAGTCCCAATATATGCCCTATTTCAGACTGTAGTATGGTAACATTGTAGCCGTAGCCCTGCTGACCGAAGCCGCCGAAGCAGTTAAGATCCTGCCTTATCTGACTTGCGGTAAGCCCCATTTTTTCGGAAAGCTCCCTTGACGATATTCTCTCTGTTCCGAGAGCCTTAATTTCTCCCAAAAAACGGTAATATCTCGGAAGTCGCTTTATTACTGAATTAGATACTATATTATTTCCCATAATAAAATGTACCCTTTCAAATTTACATTACTCTAATATAATAATAGTTTATTGTGAAAAAAATGTCAAGGTTTTTGAAAAAAAGTTCTTGACAAAATCAAATTTGCGTGTATAATAAAATAGTAATCATTACTGATTTAGGTGGTTCAATGAAAAATTATTCACGGCAGCGTGAAACAATTTTACAGGTTTTGCATTCAACCGATACACACCCCACGGCATCTGCCGTTTATAATGAGGTACGCAAGGTTATTCCGAATATAAGTCTCGGAACTGTCTACCGCAACCTTGCGGCTCTAAGCGAAGAAGGCGTTATACTTTCTTTATCTGTCGGCGACGGATATGAACACTTTGACGGAAACAGTGCTCCGCACGCACATCTGCACTGCAAGCACTGCGGAAAAATTTATGACGCTCCGTTAAAGCAGGATATTCTGTCGGAAACGGCAAAGGAAAACGGCTTCTCAAGCGAAACAACGGTATATATCGTGTACGGTGTGTGCAGTAAATGCAAAGCTGATTAAAAATCAATTTACGGAGGAATTAAAAATGAAAAAATTTGTATGTCTTGTTTGCGGTTATGTTTATGAAGGCGAATCTGCGCCGGAGGAATGTCCTATATGCCATGCTCCGGCTTCTAAATTTGCTGAGCAGTCTGCGGAAAAAACATGGGCTGCCGAGCATGTTGTGGGCATAGCCAAGGGTGCAGATCAGAGAATAATCGACGGTCTTCGTGAAAACTTCAACGGCGAATGTACGGAAGTGGGTATGTATCTTGCAATGGCAAGAGTAGCCCACAGAGAAGGTTACCCCGAAATCGGTATGTACTGGGAAAAGGCGGCATTTGAAGAAGCCGAGCATGCCGCTAAGTTTGCGGAGCTTTTGGGCGAGGTCGTAACCGACAGCACCAAGAAAAACCTTGAAATGCGTGCAGACGCCGAAAACGGCGCTACAATGGGCAAGTTTGAACTTGCGAAGCTTGCTAAGGAACTTAATCTTGACGCTATCCATGATACCGTTCATGAAATGGCAAAGGATGAAGCCCGCCACGGCAGAGCATTTGAGGGTCTTTTAAAGAGATATTTCGGTTAATGTACAGGGTAATATATGATGGAAAACTATACAATATGTAATTGTAAAAAAGTAACCTATGCAGATGTTGAAAATGCACTTCACCGTGAAGTAAAATTTGATAATGTGGAAAAAGCTTTTGAAGATGTTCAAAGGATCACAAAATGTTCGACCGGATGCGGTGGTTGCCATGACAAAATTATGGATACAATATCTAAGATAATGAGCAAGTAATCAAAAATAAAAGAGGGTTTTTACTATGAAAAAATACGAATGTCCCTGCGGATATGTTTATGACCCTGTTGTCGGTGATCCTGATAACGGAATCGCACCCGGAACATCATGGGAAGATGTTCCTGAAGATTGGGTATGTCCGATATGTGGTTTAAGTAAAGACGCATTTACAGAAGAATAATCAAACTATAAGAAACGGCTTTTACCGCACAAACTGCGGCAAAAGCCATTTTTTTATTGCACATAATCCCGCTTTATGGTAAACTTAGGCAAGGTGATAAAATGGATATTATAAAAACGCTTACGGAGGAATTTTCCTTAAAACCGTTTCAGGTTGAAAATACCGTAAAGCTTATAGACGACGGCAATACCATACCGTTTATTGCGCGCTACCGCAAGGAAGCTACCGGCTCGCTGAACGATCAAATTTTGCGTTCCCTTTACGAACGGCTTAATTACCTGCGAAATATGGATGAAACACGCCAAAAAATCAAAATCGCCATAGAGGAACAGGGCGCTTTAACCGATGAGCTTTCCGCCGCGATAGACGGAGCGAAAACTCTGACCGAGCTTGACGATTTATACCGTCCCTACAAGAAAAAACGCAAAACCAGAGCCACTGCCGCAAAGGAAAAGGGTCTTGAGCCGTTAGCGGAGGAAATTTATAAGCAGGCGCCCGACTGCAAACCGCCCATAATGCTTGCGGATGAATATACAGACCCTGAAAAAGGGGTTGAAACAGCAGAAGAAGCGCTCGCCGGAGCTATGGATATAATTGCCGAAAAAATTTCCGACGACGCCGACATACGCAAACGTATGAGATTTGTTTGCCTTGCGCACGGTATGCTTACCGTTAAGGCAGTCACGGAGGACGTCGGCGTTTACGAAATGTATAAGGATTACAGCGAACCACTCTCCAAAATACCCGACCACAGAATACTTGCCGTGAACAGGGGCGAGAAGGAAGGCATACTTAAGGTCTCGGTGGATTTTGACCGTGACAAGGCTATGTTTATAATCTCGAAAAATCACATCAAAGAAGGTTCTCCCGCGACAGACACCGTAAAAGCCGCCGCCGAGGACGCATATACAAGGCTGATATTCCCGTCGATAGAGCGTGAAATCCGAAACGAGCTTTCAGAGAAAGCAGACGCCTCGGCAATAAAGGTCTTTTCATCTAATTTACGGCAGCTGCTTATGCAGCCGCCCGTAAAGGATAAGGTTACAATAGGTCTTGACCCGGGTTACAGAACAGGCTGTAAGGTTGCGATTGTTGACGGTACGGGCAAGGTTCTTGATACGGGCGTTATATATCCCGTACCTCCGAAAAATAAGGTTGAAGAAGCAAAACAGATTATTAAATCGTTTGTAAAAAAATATTCTGTCCGTGTTTTTGCAATTGGCAACGGAACGGCAAGCCACGAAACAGAGGTATTTGCCGCAGAAGTAATAAAGGAACTTAACGACGGGATTTCCTATATGGTGGTGTCCGAGGCGGGTGCCAGCGTTTATTCCGCGTCAAAGCTTGCCGCAGAGGAATTCCCCGATTATGATGTTTCGCTTCGCAGTGCCGTTTCCATTGCACGGAGACTTCAGGATCCGCTTGCCGAGCTTGTGAAGATAGACCCGAAATCAATAGGCGTTGGCCAATATCAACACGATATGCTGCCCGCACAGCTTAACGCTGCGCTTGACGGCGTTGTGGAGGACTGCGTAAACACCGTCGGCGTAGACCTTAACACAGCATCGGTTCAGCTTTTATCAAGGGTTTCGGGTATAGGCACCTCTCTTGCCAAGAACATTGTAGCCTACCGCGAGGAAAACGGCAAATTTACCTGCCGTACAGAGCTTAAAAAGGTTTCCAAATTGGGGCCGAAGGCGTTTTTGCAGTGCGCCGGATTTTTGAAAATATCCGACGGAAAGCAGGCGCTTGATAACACCTCGGTACATCCCGAAAGCTATACCGCCGCCGAAAAGCTTTTAAAGCTGTGCGGCGTAACGGATGATGATGTAAAATGCGGAAAAACCGCCGCAATAAAGCCTGTAATCGAGGCTGACGGCATTGAAAACACAGCGAAAAATCTCGGTATAGGCGTGCCGACGCTTAATGATATAATAAAGGAACTTGAACGGCCGGGCAGAGACCCGAGAGACGAGCTCCCCCCTCCGCTTTTAAGAAGCGATATTGTATCAATGGAAGACCTGAAACCGGGAATGGAACTTTCTGGAACGGTAAGAAATGTTATAGATTTCGGAGCTTTTGTGGATATAGGCGTTCATCAGGACGGACTTGTACACATCTCTCAGATAACCGACAGATTTATAAAGCACCCCTCCGAGGTGCTTAAGGTCGGCGATATTGTAAAGGTTTGGGTACTGTCCGTGGATGTACAAAAGAAAAGAATTTCACTTACAATGAGAAAAGAGAAGTTAAACCATGAAAAGCAATAATTTAAAGGGGAGTCTTATACTGTGCGTCACTGCCTTTATTTGGGGAATTGCGTTTGTAGCGCAGTCGGACGGCGGCGAGCTTGTCCCCTCACTTACCTTTAATGCGCTCAGGTCATTTATAGCGGCGGCGGCACTTTTCGCCTTTTACAAAATAACCGCAGGCAGAAAGGAAAAGTATTTCTTTCCCGAGGAAAAGGCGCTTAAAAAACAATATTTTATCGCCGCGGGCGTCTGCGGCTTACTGCTTGCCGTTTCGGTAAATCTTCAGCAATTCGGTATAAGCGCTTACCCTGCAGGCGCCGCCGCGGAAGCAAGAAGCGGATTTATAACGGCGCTTTATGTGGTATTTGTCCCGATAATTTCACTTTTCTTCGGGAAAAAGGTAAGCCCGATAATATATTTAAGCGTGCTTATAGCGGTGAGCGGATTTTATTTGCTCTGCTTCTCGGGCGGAATAAGCGGTATTTATGTTGCCGATATTTTGGTATTCATCTGCGCCCTTTCTTTTGCCTGTCAAATAATCGCTGTCGGTCATTTTGTAGGCGTTACAGGCGGTCTTAAGCTTTCAATATTGCAATTTGCGGTGGTGGGAGTTCTGTCCACGGCGGCGGCGCTGATTTTCGAACGGCCGTCCCTTTCAAACATATTAGCCGCCGCTCCCCAGATAGTTTATTTGGGTGTGGTTTCAAGCGGAATAGGCTATACTCTTCAGATAGTCGGGCAGAAATACGCCGAGCCGTCGGTTGCGTCGCTTACAATGAGCCTTGAAAGCGTTTTTGCGGCTCTCGGCGGTTGGCTGATTTCGGGAAACGCACTTTCCGTCCGTGAGTTTATAGGCTGCGCTGTGGTTTTCGCCGCTATAATAACGGCACAGCTGCCCGAAATGCTATCCGGCAAAATAAAAAGCAATGTTAAGGCGTAAAAAAATAAGGCTTGCAGGCGTTTTAAAGCTTGCAAGCCTTATTTTTTATTATTATTTTCCGCTGTCGCCGTAGTTTGAAAGCACACGGGCGGACGGGTCGTTTACATTACAGCCCTCCCATTCCTTGTTGGGCATCCAGAAATCCTTTACCATTTCCGCCTGACCGGGATATTTTTCCTCGAAAATCTCACGGTACAAAAGCGATTCCTTAGTAAACGGAGCCGCAAAGGTATATCTTTTGCACTTCTCGGCAAATTCGGCGTCGGTATACCTTGTCTCGGCATATTCTTTGAGATAATCTACCATAGAATGGCCTACCGCATCCGAAAAAGCCGCCTTTTCACGCATCAGTATATCGTAGGGCAGATAATCTCCCTCAAACGCATGGCGCAAGAGGTATTTGCCTTTGTTATATTTATTCATTTTCATTTCGGGATCAATGCTCATCACATATTTCACAAAATCAAGATCGCCGAACGGAACGCGCGCCTCAAGTGAATTTACGGAAATACATCTGTCGGCACGGAGAACATCATACATATGAAGCTCTCTTACACGCTTTTGCGATTCCTTTTGGAATTCCCCGGCATTCGGCGCAAAATCGGTATATTTGTAGCCAAACAGCTCGTCTGAAATTTCACCCGTCATAAGCACACGGATATCGGTTGTTTCGTGTATTGCCTTACAAATAAGATACATACCGATACTCGCCCTTATTGTGGTTATATCGTAGGTTCCCAAAATGCCTATAACCTCGGGGAGCGCCTTTAATACATCATCTTTTGTAATAATTATCTCACGGTGATCAGAGCCTATATAATCTGCTACTTCCTTTGCGTATTTAAGATCTATGGCGTCGGTGCTCATACCTATCGCAAAGGTTTTTATCGGATTTTTAAGCAGCTTTGCGGAAATTGCACAAACAAGTGAGGAATCAAGTCCGCCGCTCAGTAAAAATCCGAGCGGTGCGTCGGCGTCAAGCCGTTTTTCTACACCCTTTACAAGCTTATCGTGTATATTTTTGCACACAGTTTCAAGGTCATCTGTGCAGACCTTATCAACCGCCGCTATATCGTTATAGCATATAAACTTGCCGTCCTTATAATAGTGTCCGGGCGGAAACGGCATTATTTTACCGACAAGTCCCACAAGGTTTTTGGGTTCCGAGGCAAATACAGGCTTGCCGTCCTTATCAAGTCCGTAGTAAAGCGGACGGATACCGATGGGGTCACGGGCGGCTATAAGCTCGTTTTTGCCGCCGTCATATATTATCAACGCAAATTCGGCGTCAAGCATTTTAAACATATCCGTACCGTAAAGCTCGTAAAGCGGCAAAAGTATTTCGCAATCCGACTCGCTTTCGAAGGTATAGCCGCGTTTTATCAGGTCTTCTTTTATGGGACGGAAACCATAAATCTCACCGTTGCACACCAATTTATTATTCTTATAGGAAAACGGCTGCATACCCTTGTCGGTAAGCCCCATTATAGCAAGACGGTGAAATCCCATAAAGCCGTTATTATTAAGCTCCTCGATTCTTGACATATCAGGACCTCTTGATACTGTCATGTCAAATCCGAGCTTAAATTCCTCTTTCGGAATACGGCTTCCGATATATCCCATAATAGAACACATAAATTTTCCCTCATTTCAGTATTTTTAAATGCGCAAAGGCTTCCCGAATATTCGGGAAGCTTTCGCTTTTTATAAATTATCAGAACTGCTCTACATCCTGAAGTGCGTCATAGCCCTCTTCGCCGGTACGAACCTTTACAACATTTTCAACATCGTAAACAAATATCTTGCCGTCGCCTATATGGCCGGTGTAAAGCACCTTTTTGGCAGTGGCGATAACCTGTGAAACAGGAACCTTTGCAACCACGATATCAACCTGAATCTTAGGCAAGAGCGAGGTTTCAACAAGTGCGCCTCTGTAATATTCGGGTTTGCCCTTTTGAACGCCGCAGCCCATAACATGGCTTACGGTCATACCCGTAATTCCTATGCCGACCATTGCGTTTTTAAGGCTTTCAAGCTTTGATCCCTTGCAGACGATTTCAACCTTTGTAATCTTTTCTCCGTCTGCCTTAGGCGCAATATCCGAGGCAACCTTGGGCATTTCCTTAACCTCAACTGCCTCCGCAACAGGTGTGTCGCCTGTAACAACGGGTTCTTCGCCCTCGTCGATATATTCGGGAAGCATTGCGATTCCGGCATATGCGCTCTGTAAGCCGTGCTCCTTAACATCAAGGCCTTCCATCTCTTCCTCACGGGAAACACGAAGTCCGAATATTTTTTTGATAATAAGGAACGAAATGGTAATTGTAACAGCTGTCCAAGCGGCTGTTGAGAACATACCGAGTAATTGGAGACCTAATTGCTTAAAGCCGCCGCCGTAGAAAAGTCCCTCGTCGGCGATTTGGTTAGCGCCGAAGGTTGTACCGTCGCCGAAGCCGCGGGCGAATGCCGGAGCGGATTTAGTAGCAAAAAGTCCTACCGAAATTGTACCCCAGATACCGTTGCAGAAGTGAACCGCAACAGCGCCTACCGGGTCGTCAACATGAAGCTTGTAATCAAGGAACCAAACACCGAATACCACTATAAGTCCCGAAACGGTGCCTATTACTATCGCACCGAATGCGTCGCAGACATCGCAGGGAGCGGTAATCGCGACAAGACCCGCAAGCGAAGCGTTAAGGCACATTGAAACATCGGGTTTTCCGTACTTAATCCAAGTAAATATCATTGCGACAACCGTAGCAACAGACGGAGCTATTGTTGTGGTAACGAAAATTGAACCCATTTCATCAATAGATGTAGCGGCGGCACCGTTAAATCCGTACCAACCGAGCCAAAGAATGAATACGCCCAGACATCCGATAGGAAGGTTGTGACCCGGGAAAGCGTTTACCTTCGTAACCTTTCCGTCCTTGTTCCTTACAAACTTTCCTATACGGGGACCAACCATAGCGGCGCCAATCAAAGCGCAGATACCGCCGACCATATGTATGCAGTTTGAACCGGCAAAATCGTGGAAGCCGAGCTTAGCAAGCCAGCCGCCGCCCCATGTCCAGTGGGCCTCAACCGGATATATAACCGCCGAGATAACCGCCGAATAAACGCAGTAAGAAAGGAATTTCGTTCTTTCAGCCATAGAACCCGAAACTATTGTTGCGGTGGTGGCGCAGAACACAAGGTTGAACACGAAGTTTGCCCAGTCGAAATTTGCATAATCGGTGAAAATATCAAATCCGGGCTTACCTATAATACCTACAAGGTCTTCACCCAAAAAGATACCAAAACCGATAAGAATAAACATCACAGTACCGATACAGAAGTCCATAAGGTTCTTCATCAGTATATTTCCGGCGTTCTTCGCTCTGGTAAAGCCCGTCTCTACCATCGCAAAGCCCGCCTGCATCCAAAACACAAAGGCTGCGCCGATCAAAAACCATACGCCGTAGACTTCACTGTGTATGGCGTCATAAATTGCTTGACTCATATAAATAATCCCTTAAAAATTTTTAAAATTATTTTACGCTGAAAAGCATTTCCCCGTAGGACGGATACGGCCAATCGGTTGCCGGAACGAGTGTTTCAAGCTCGTCAACTGTAATTCTCAGCTCGCTCATTGCCGCAAAAACAATGTCCTTATAATACTTCGAAAGCTCTGTGGTATCGCTTATCTCCTTTGCCTTTACAACCGCTTTTTCAAGCTTTTCGGTCTTCTTGTAAGCCGAAGCGTTAAGACGGCTTACCTTTGCCAAAAGCTCTTTTTCATAGCTTGCATCTATATCGCCGCACGCCGCCTTTGCGATAACGGTGTCTGAAAGCTCATGAGAATATTTGCTTACCGCGGGAAGGATATCCTTCTTAGCCATATCTATCATTGTAAGCGCTTCTATATTTATTATCTTGCAGTAGTTTTCCGAAAGAATTTCGTATCTTGCTCTCATTTCGGTTTCGGAGTAAACCTTATGCGAAATAAAGAGCTTCAAATTCTTTTCGTGTAAGGAATACGGCAAACAATCCGGTGTGGTACGGAGATTTAAAAGTCCTCTCTTTTCAGCCTCCGCAATCCACTTGTCATCATAACCGTTGCCGTTGAATATAATGCGCTTATGCTCCGTAATGGTCTTTTTGATAAGCTCGTGGAGCGCCTCCTCGAAATCTCCGGCGCCCTCAAGCGTATCGGCAAATTCCTTTAACTCTTCCGCAACCGCCGTATTAAGAACCACATTGGTGCAGGATACGGAAGAGGAGGAGCCTAACATTCTGAATTCGAATTTGTTTCCGGTAAACGCAAACGGCGAGGTTCTGTTACGGTCTGTCGAGTCTTTGGGGAACTTAGGAAGCGTATGTACGCCTATCTTCAAAAGCTCCTTTTCCTTTCCGCCGTAGGGCTTATCCTTTTCGATAGCCTCAAGAATTTCGGTAAGCTCAGTGCCGAGGAACATTGAAACCACTGCCGGAGGGGCTTCGTTAGCACCGAGTCTGTGGTCGTTTCCGGCTGACGCTACGGATACTCTTAACATATCCTGATATTCGTCTACCGCCTTGATAACAGCGCAAAGGAATGTTAAGAACTGTGCGTTTTCATACGGTGTGTCACCCGGATTTAAAAGGTTTACGCCGGTATCGGTTGTTAGCGACCAGTTGTTGTGCTTACCGCTTCCGTTTACTCCTGCAAACGGCTTTTCGTGCAGCAGGCAAACCATATGGTGCTTTTTAGCAACCTTCTGCATTATTTCCATTGTAAGCTGGTTGTGATCCGCCGCAATATTTGTGGTAGTAAAAATCGGCGCTAACTCATGCTGTGCGGGAGCAACCTCGTTATGCTCGGTCTTTGCGAGAATTCCGAGCTTCCAAAGCTCTTCGTTAAGGTCCTTCATAAACCCCTGAACTCTCGGCTTTATAATTCCGAAATAATGGTCTTCAAGCTCCTGACCCTTAGGCGGCTTCGCACCGAAAAGGGTTCTTCCGGTATAAATAAGGTCCTTTCTCTTGTTGTAAACATCCTCGTCTATAAGGAAATATTCCTGTTCGGGTCCTACCGTTGTTTTTACCGACTTTACATCGGAATTTCCGAAAAGCTTTAAAACACGCAGTGCCTGTTTATTGATTGCCTGCATACTGCGCAGAAGCGGAGTTTTTTTATCAAGCGCCTCGCCGCCGTAGGAGCAGAACGCTGTGGGGATGCACAAAACGCCGTCCTTTATAAACGCATAAGAGGTCGGGTCCCATGCCGTATATCCTCTTGCCTCAAATGTCGCGCGCAAGCCGCCCGACGGGAAAGAAGACGCGTCCGGTTCGCCCTGTATAAGCTCCTTACCCGAAAACTCCATTATAACCTTTCCGTCCTTGGTGGGGGAAATAAAGCTGTCGTGCTTTTCCGCCGAAAGTCCCGAAAGCGGCTGGAACCAGTGGGTAAAATGTGTGGCTCCCTTTTCAATAGCCCAATCCTTCATTGCGTTCGCAACAACCGTTGCCGCGTTCGGGTCAAGCGAACGGCCGTCCTTGATCGTGCGCTGCAAAGCTTTGTAGGTTTCCTTAGGTAAGCGTTGCTGCATAACACTGTCGTTAAAAACATTGCTTGCAAAAATTTCGTTCATACTGCTCATAACAACAACCTCTTTCTTTTTAAACAAATAAAGCGGCAACGGCGCCGTGGGACAAGTGTCCCTTTGCGACGCCGTTGCCGCTTTATCTGTTTTTATGAAATTTAAAAAAATAAAAACGGCAGACAGGTAGAAGAACTACCGACGCCTTTGCCGTTTCAACGCAATTATTCTACCCCCGCAGTCACGATTTGTCAAGCGAAAAAATGCTTTTTTCATTATTTTTTTATTTTGCGGCTTTTCACAAAATTTTGTAAAGTGAAATTGTATATTAGGATTACAAAATTAGTTTGTGACCGTTATGCGTGCCTTAAAATCAAATTTAAGAGAACAACCCACTTGACAAGCGGCAGCTTTATACTTATAATATATAAGTAAATTTCAGAGCAACGGCGTTCGGTGATGTCAGGGGGCTTCGGTCCCCTTTAAGGCATCGGCGGACGCTTTTATTATTTGTAAGGAGGAACGGCAATGTATTCATATGATGAGGTTATGACCTTCGTTGAGGAAGAGGATGTAAAGTTTATAAGGCTTGCCTTTTGCGATGTTCACGGCAGACAGAAAAACATTTCGATAATGCCGTCGGAGCTTAAGAGGGCGTTTACGGAAGGAATATCCTTTGATGCCTCCGCAGTACCGGGCTTCGGCAATGTGGTTAAGTCGGATTTGTTTCTTCATCCCGACCCGTCAACCCTTTCCGTACTTCCGTGGCGGCCGTCCAACGGCAGGGTTATAAGAATGTTCTGCGACATAAAATATCCCGACGGAACCCGTTTTGAAAAGGACGGCAGGTATATTTTAAAAAATGCGGTTGAATATGCCAAATCCTTAGGTGTCTCCTGCTATTTCGGCGCTGAATTTGAATTTTACCTTTTTAATCTTGACGATAACGGAAATCCGACAGGTGAGACCTTTGATAAGGCAGGCTATATGGATATAGCGCCTGACGATAAGGGCGAAAATGTGCGCCGCGAAATATGTTTTAATCTCCTAGAGATGGGAATTTCGCCCGAAAGCTCGCATCACGAAGAAGGCCCGGGTCAAAACGAAATAGATTTTAAATACGGCGCTCCGCTTACCGCCGCCGATAATGCCGTAACATTCAAATCAGTCGTACAGACAATAGCACGCCGCAACGGTCTTTACGCCGATTTTTCACCAAAGCCCTTAATGCATGAAAGCGGCAACGGCTTACACATAAATGTTTCGGTTAAATCCAAAAGCGGCAAGGATCTGACCGACAGCTTTATGGCAGGCGTTTTGGATCATATTGTGGAAATGACGGCGTTTTTAAACCCCGTAAAGGAGTCTTACAAAAGACTGGGCGAGAAAAAGGCACCTAAATATGTAACCTGGTCGCCCGAAAACCGTTCCCAGCTTATAAGGATTCCTGCGGTAAAATCCGAAGCGAACCGCCGAATAGAGCTTCGCTCGCCCGACCCGTGCGCCAATCCGTATATCGCCTATGCGCTGATTATCTATGCAGGGCTTGACGGTATAAAACGCGGTCTTGTACCGGAGGAGCCTAACAACGCCGATTTGTTCACCGCGGAAAATGTTGTTACAGACGGTCTTGTAAGTCTTCCCGATACGGTTGAAAAAGCAAAAAGCATTGCGCTACACAGCGAATTTATAAAGGAAGTCTTGCCTTTAGGCTATACGGAAAACATTTAAATCACGGGGGGATAACGGTGTACAGCGATAAAGTTACATTAAGCGCTCTTGTTGTTTCCGCTTCCTCAAAGTCAACGGAATATTTAAAGGATATTCTTTCGGATTTAAGGTTTTCACCAGTCTCGGCGGCAGTAAGCATTGCGGACGCAAGGCGGCGCCAGCTTGAAAATCCGTTCGATCTGGTAATAATAAACACTCCTCTTCCCGACGATTTCGGAATAGAATTCGCGGAGGAGCTGTGTCAGGACAGCGCCGTGGGCGTACTTCTGTTCGTTAAAAACGAGCTGTTTGAGCAAATAAATTATAAGGTCGAGGATTACGGCGTTATAACCTTTGCGAGACCCGGAACAAGACAGACCATCACAGGGGCAATCAAGCTTACAGCCGCAATTCATAACCGACTTTCCGCTTTTGAAAGGCGGGCCGTAAAGCTTGAGGCGAAAATGAAAGAAATTCGGCTTATAAACCGTGCAAAATGGCTGCTTATAGACCGATACAATATGAGCGAAGAGGAAGCACACAAATACATTGAAAAAACCGCTATGGATAACTGTGCGAAACGGGGAGAAATAGCAGAGAGTATTATAAGAACATACGAAAATTAGAAAGAGGTCAAAAATTATGGAAAATTCGGGCAGAAAAACAAAATTTATTTTTGTTACCGGCGGTGTCGTTTCGGGTCTCGGCAAGGGCATTACAGCCGCAAGTCTCGGCAGACTTTTAAAGGCAAGAGGGCTTAAGGTGGCGGCCCAGAAGCTCGACCCGTATATAAATGTCGACCCGGGAACAATGAGTCCCTATCAGCACGGCGAGGTTTATGTTACCGAAGACGGCGCCGAGACCGACCTTGACCTCGGGCATTACGAAAGATTTATTGACGAAGACCTAAATAAATTTTCAAACCTTACCACAGGCAAGGTTTATTGGAATGTACTTAACAAGGAACGCCGCGGCGAATACTTAGGCGAAACGGTACAGGTAATTCCCCACATTACAAACGAAATAAAGGAATTTATATACTCGGTAGGAAAAAAGACCAATGCCGATGTTGTAATAACCGAAATAGGCGGAACTACCGGTGATATAGAAAGCCAGCCGTTTTTGGAGGCAATCCGTCAAGTCGGTCTTGAGGTCGGAAGAGAAAATTCTCTTTATATCCATGTAACGCTGGTTCCGTTCCTCAGAGGCTCGGACGAACATAAAACAAAGCCGACCCAGCACTCCGTAAAAGAACTTCAGGGGATGGGAATAAACCCGAATATTATAGTTTTGCGCTGTGATGAGCCGCTTGAAGATAACATATTTAAGAAAATTTCGCTTTTCTGCAATGTAAAACCGGATTGCGTTATTGAAAATATGACAATACCCGTTCTTTACGAAGCACCGATTATGCTTGAAAAGAATCATTTTTCGGATATAGTTTGCCGTGAGCTCGGCATTAATGCCGCAGAGCCTGACCTTACAGACTGGAACGAAATGCTTGACCGCATTAAAAACCGCAACAAGAAGGTTACTATCGGTCTTGTCGGAAAGTATGTACAGCTGCACGACGCGTATTTGTCTGTTGCCGAGGCATTGCGCCACGCCGGTTATGTATACGGCGCCCGTGTGCAGATAAAATGGATAGATTCCGAAACAATTAACGATGATAACGCCGCGGAAAGCCTGGCCGGATGCGACGGACTGCTTGTTCCGGGCGGTTTCGGAAACAGAGGAATTGAGGGAATGATAGCCACGGCGAGATATGCCAGAACCTCGAATGTGCCTTATCTCGGAATCTGTCTCGGTATGCAGATTGCGGTTATTGAGTTTGCAAGAAGCGTACTCGGCTACAAGGACGCAAATTCGGGCGAATTTGATGAAAATTCAAACCATAAAGTCATAGACTTTATGCCCGACCAAAACGCCGAGATCAATAAAGGCGGAACAATGCGGTTGGGTGCTTATCCATGTAAGATAGCACCGAACACAATGATGCGGCAATGCTACAAGGCTGATGAAATAAGCGAACGCCACCGCCACCGTTACGAATTCAACAACGATTACCGCACCGCAATGACCGAAAAGGGTCTTGTTATAAGCGGAACATCGCCCGACAATCATATAGTCGAAACCGTTGAAGTTCCCGAAAATGATTTTTATGTGGGAGTTCAGTTCCATCCCGAATTTAAATCCCGTCCTAACAAGGCTCACCCCTTGTTTATGGGACTTGTTAAGGCAGGACTTGACAGACAGGCAAAATAAGAATAGATAGAAAAAAGGCTCTTTGTCAATAGTTGGGGTAAAGAGTTAAAATGCGAAATTGAGTGCAA
>UQQR01000023.1 GCA_900543215.1 uncultured Oscillospiraceae bacterium
TGTTCTTTCTATTTTACACCACATTGGAGGTTTACACAATATTTGGGATGGTCTCGAATATCACATTACCGAGTCTAAGAGCTATTGTAAAAGTGTTTTTCAAAACAATTCACCGACACCGAATACTTCAAAACTTAATTTATTAATGGCACAAGTGATTTCTTTGGAAAATTCAAATTTATGACTTAAATTTTCAACCGTTTACATTTACATGGTAAAATAATTATAGATTGTTATGTAAATGGTTGCTTTTATTTAAAACAAAGGAGTAGATTTGAATGCTTAAAAAGGGAGATATTGTATGGGGAACGCTTTACACAACAAGCGAGGACAGAAATTTGCAGCAGGGGAGGAGACCCTTGCTGCTGTTAGGTAATGATAAAGCCTGCGAATACTCGCCGATAATTTCGGTAATTCCGTTAAGCTCAAAACACCGAGAGGAAAAAAGCATACCCACACACGTCTTAATCGAACCTGCCGATACATTAAACGGTAAACTTAAGAAAGATTCCGTTGCTTTAACAGAACAGCTGCGGTGCATTTCAAAGGAGTCGCTGATCGGCGGCAGGGTGGATTCCGTTAATCAGGAAACCATGAATGAAATCGAGAAAAATATCAAGCTTCAGCTTGGTATAGCTTGATAAGAAACTTCAAAGGAAGCCCCGTAACGGGGCTTCCTTTTACTATATATAGGATATTTGTATTTCGTTTTTAAAATACCCTCTTAAAAATTTGACACCTTGAAAAAGAAAAATATAATTTCTGTAGTCTATTAAATGTTTAAATTCAGGTCTACAGACAAAAATATTAAAAGGAGGAATTTTAATGGAAAATTATAAAGACATTGAGAATACGAGATACATTATAAGCAGAGTTTTTGCAAGCGGGAATACAACAGCATCTCTTATAGAACAGAGAATATTGGAAGAAAAAAACAAAATGCCGCCGTTGACGGGCACCGGCAATATGATATATAATAGTGACAGCGGTTCGATTCGGTCTAAGGAGGTATTATGAGAATCGAACAAAATAAAATTGCTTTTGCATATTTCAGACTGTCAAGAGAAGAAGCGCAGAAGAGCGAGTCTTCAAGTATTACCAACCAACGAATGATTGTCACCAAATATTGCGAGCAAAACAGTATAAAGCTTGTTCGTGAATTTGTTGATGACGGTTATTCGGGCGGAAACTTTGACCGTCCCGGTTTTCAGCAAATGATGAAAGAGCTTGAGCAGGGCTTGGCAAACACGGTAATCACGAAGGATTTATCCCGTCTCGGTCGTGATATGCGTGAATCAAGCTATTATGCCGAGCAATTTTTTCCGGAGCATAACATAAGATATATTGCCATTGCCGATAATTTTGACAGCGAGAGCGAAAATGTTATGGCTCCGTTTCAATTTGCGATGAACGAGGTATACTTGCGGGACGGCTCCAGAAAGGTTAAGGATGTGCTGAAAACAAAACGGAATGACGGGCTTTACTGTGCTTGTCCGCCGTATGGGTATAAAAAGGCTCCGAGAAATAAAAACCAACTGATACCCGACGAAATTACGGCGCCGGTTGTGCAGAGGATATTTGAAGCTGCCGCAAACGGAGATTCTTCGCGGAAAATAGCGCAGGATTTAAACAGCGACGGGATTATTCCGCCGCTTAAGTACAGGGTGCTTTACCGAGACGAATTTAGCGTTGAGGGTGCGGCAAGGGCGTCGGATCTTTGGAATTATACTACTGTTAAGCGCATTCTTAAAAACGAGGTGTATTTAGGGCACACGCTTCTCGGAAAAACACGGAAGATTAGCGTCAAATCCAAAAAGAAGGTACAGGTCCCGAAATCCGGATGGTCTGTAACCGAAAACACCCACGAAGCGTTGGTAAGTAATGAAATCTTTCAAAGAGCGCACGACAATTTGGGAAAGGGCACACGCAATTTTCAAAAATACGACCATGTGCGAAAGAGTATTTTCTCAGGCGTTGCCTATTGTGCTTTATGCGGACACGCCCTCTGCTCCTGCGGTACGGTTTACAAGGGTGAAAGAAACAAATATTGGTATCTTTCCTGCATAAATAAACGCAAGGATATAAGCAATCCCTGCGAAGGCACACGAATTCGGTACGCCGATCTTGTGAGCCTTGTATCGGATGATTTGAATTCGCTTATTTCTTTGACCGATGAACAAATAGACGATATTGTCAAGCGTGTAATGAAAGAGGAAGGCTCCCAAAAAGCGGTCTCTGCCCGCAAATTGCGCCGTGAAAAGCTAAACGGCAGGCTTGCCGTAATTGATAAAATAATTCCGAAGCTATATGCGGATAATGCCGAGGGCAGGCTCTACGATGAGCGATTAAGCCAAATGGTTGACGATTTGCAAAAGGAAACGCAGAATATAAAAGCCGAACTGACAGAGCTTAGCGAGGTAACCGTTCAAACGAGCAAAAGCGATAATTACAAAATGTTTTTTGAGCTTATAAAGCGGTACAGCCATATTGAGGAATTAGACCGCAATACGCTGCTCACCTTTATAGACAGGATTGAGGTCGGACCGAAAATTCTTCCCGAGGGAAAGAAGAGAGCCACACACGAAAATTCGGCTTTTGAACAGTCGGTTCGGATATTCTATAAATTTGTAGGCGAAATGAGCGAAATAAGGGAAAATCAATAATTAAAAGCTGTTTTAAGAGCACCGGGGAACATCAAGGGAGGTTGGCGTTAACTTAAAGCAGGGTTACAACGGTGATCTTACCTCTAAGCAGGCAGGTTCTATCGGCGGACAGATGGTTAAAAAGATGATCGAGTCTTACGAAAACAGCATGAAATAAGACTTCGTGTCGATTAAGGAGACCCGGCAAAGGGTCTCCTTTTTTTGAATAAAATCATCTTCTTTGCAAAAAATACTTTTAAAGGAGTGATAAAAGTGTTTGATAAGATATGCCTTATACTGGTTATTATCGGAGCGCTCAACTGGGGACTCGTAGGTCTCTTCGAATTTGACCTTGTTGCGTGGGCGTTCGGCGGTGCAACGGCGATAATAAGCAGAATAATCTATACAATTATAGCCCTTGCCGGCATATGGTGCATTTCCCTTTTGTTCAGGGACAGGGCAGTGGCAACGGATTAACGAAAAGAGCAAAACAAAAAGACTGGCGCACAAGAGATGGTCTCTGATGCGGCAGTCTTTTTCTTATTTATCCCACTTGTTGCAAAGTGCGGTTATCTGGTCGGCAAACGCGGCAATATCCTTGTTTGCCGCCTGATGGTATTTTTCTATTATGGAAGTAAGCCGTTTTCCCGCGGTGACAAGCCTTGCAAACACGGCGGCGTCGCGCTTGTTGAATTTACCCTTTTGCTCAATTCTCTGACGGTTACCCTTGTTAAGGCAAATTCCCGTAAGCAGGTCGTAAGAAGCGCCGTTATAGGGTGCGACAGCCGGAATTTTAAGCGTTTCCTTTATTGTCGAGGCAAATTCGTCGCAAACGGTATCGTTGCCGTGATTTACAAAGATCTGCTTCGGCTTTTCCTTAAAGCCCGAAAGCCACGAAAGCAGTATTTTCTCATCCGCGTGGCCGCTTATGCCCTCTAATTTTTCAATGTGGGCGTTTACCTGTATCGTTTCGCCGAAAAGACGGACGCTCGGCGCTCCGTTTATTATTGCTCTGCCAAGCGTTCCCTCTGCCTGATAGCCGACGAATAACACTGTGCTGTCCTTCCGCCACAAATTATGTTTTAGGTGATGTCTTATTCTGCCCGCCTCGCACATTCCGCTTGCAGAAAGTATTATTTTAGGCGTTTTATCTATGTTTATGCGGACCGAGTCGTCGCTTGTGACCGACAGCTTAAGCCCCGGGAATTTTATGGGGTTTATTCCGCTGTCAATTAAAGCTACGGTCTCGTCGTCGTAATATTCCCTTAAAGAGCCGCTGTAAATCTCGGTAGCCTCAACCGCAAGCGGACTGTCCACATAAACGGGGAAATTTTCGTGACCCTCCACAAGCCCCTTTTCCTTTATAATGCGCAGCAGGTACAAAAGCTCCTGCGTTCTGCCGACGGCAAACGACGGTATAACAACATTTCCGCCCCTGTCAAAGGTTTCCTTGATTATTTTCGCAAGCTGTGTTACATAGTCGGGTCTGTCGCCGTGCAGGCGGTTGCCGTAGGTGGATTCGATTATTATATAGTCCGCTTTATCCGGTTGATCGGGATTTTTTATAAGAGGTCGGTTAATATTTCCGAGGTCACCCGAAAACACAATAGTCTCGGTCTTGCCGTTTTCGGTAACGGTCACGCTTATGCTGGCTGACCCGAGGAGATGTCCTGCGTCCGTAAATTTAATTTTAATTCCGTCGCAAAGCTCGTATTCCTTTTCATAATCGCAGGAAACAAACTGCTTCATTGCTTTGGTTACATCCTCCGCGGTGTAAAGCGGAACATACGGTGCGCTGCCCGAACGCTTTGCCTTGCGGTTCCGCCATTCCGCCTCAAATTCCTGTATATGCGCAGAGTCAAGCAGCATAATAGAGCAAAGCTTTGCAGTTGCGCCGGTTGTGTATATAGGTCCCGAAAAGCCGCCGGCTGTAAGCTCGGGTATTTTTCCGGAATGGTCTATATGCGCGTGGGTGAGCAAAAGAAAATCTACCTGTCCCGGAAGAACGGGAAGAGCTGAATTTTCGTATATATCGGGTCCCTGTTCCATTCCGCAATCTACCATTACGGTTTTACCGCACGCCTCAAGCAGCGTGCAGGAGCCTGTTACCTCGTGAGCGGCTCCGCAAAATGTAATTTTCATTGCTTCACACTCCTTAATATTTCTATTGATATTATACTGCCGAAATGTAGGTATTTCAACAAAAAATTAATATATAATACGCCTGTATGGGAATACTAAAAACGAAAAAACAAAGGAAGGATGATTTATAATGCAAAATAACTCCGGATCTTTTATTAAAGGACTCGGAACCGGAATGATAGCCGGCGCCGCCGCAATGGTTGTGGGCAAGGCAGTAATGCAGGACCACAAGAATATTACAAAGGGTTCGACAAAGCTTGTAAAGGCCGTTGGCGATTTTGTGGACGGCGTACAGACAATGTTCCGTTAAATAAAACCTCCGTCAGGCTGTTGCCTGGCGGAGGTTTTATTATTATTTATCTTAGTTTTCTATAAAATCTATAATATCCTTTATAACATCGTCTCGGCATACATCGTTGTGTATTTCGTGGCGGCAATTATCGTAAAGTTTCAGCGTTACATCCTTACAGCCGGCTTTTTTAAGCCTGTTATAAACCTTTATAACGCCTTTGCCGTAGCTTCCCACGGGGTCTTCACTGCCTGAAATAAGCATTACGGGCAAGTCTTTTTTCATATTTTTAAACCATGCCCCGCGATTTGCGAGGTAATTAAGCTTTACAAGGTCGTGCATTGCCGAGGCGGTGAACTTGAAATTACAGAATTTATCCGCCTCGTATTTTGAAACGGTATCCTTGTCGGAGGTGACCCAGCTGAAATCGGAGCCGCCCTCAAACCGCTTGTTGTAAGCGCCGAAGGCAAGCTTGTTTATAAGCTTTGAACGGTGCTTCTTTCCGAATATCAGAGATATTATATCGGTTATAACAAGACCGAACGGTGCCGCGGGATTGGGTCCGCCCGTACCGCAGATTATGAATTTTTCAATATTGCCGCCGTAATTTTCGGCAAAAATTCTTGAAATAAACGAGCCCATTGAATGCCCCATAAGATAGATCGGCTTTTCGGGGTACAGCTTTTTAACCGCATCCTCAAAGGTCTTTACATCGTTTACAAGGTATTTCCAACCGTTGCGGTGTGCGATAAATCCGAGCTCGTTTTCATCTTTAGCCGTTTTTCCGTGACCCAAATTGTCATAACCGCAGCAAACATAACCCCTCTCGGCAACGGCGGAAAAAATATGGTCATATCTTCCGATATATTCGCACATTCCGTGTACTATATGGAAAATACCTTTGATTTCGCCTTGGGGAATGTAAATAAGACCCTTAAGCGTGTGAATGTTGTCTGTACTCGGAACCTCGATAGCTTTGATTTCGTAGGGCATTGGTGTCTCACCTTCCGTCTATGGGTATTCTCGGCACTCTTTGGGAAATTCCGCAGGTGATCTCATAATTTATTGTACCGCATTTTTCCGCGATTTCTTCAACAGGAAGCTCTTTTCCGAATAAAATTACCTCGTCCCCCTGCTTTACATCTTCAATATCCGTGACATCGACAGACATCTGATCCATACATATCCTGCCTATAATATTTGCGCTTTTGCCGCGGATTATAACACGGCCCTTGTTGGAAAGCGCTCTCGGATATCCGTCCGCATAGCCGGCTGTAACGGTTGCTATCTTCATATCCTTTTGCGCCGTAAATGTTTTGCCGTAGCTCACGCAGGTGCCTTTTTTTACGGTTTTAACCATTGAAACCACGGATTTAACCGTCATAACCGGAATGAAATCCTCTTTAAGCTTAAGACCGTATGCCGGCGTAAGACCGTAAAGAATTATTCCGGGTCTGCACATGTCAAGGTGCTTATTCTTATCAAGGCAAAGGGCGGCTGAGTTACAGCAGTGGCACACCCTCGGGTTAAGCCCTGCCTCCTTAAAACGGGTTACGGCGGCGGTAAATCTTGAAAACTGCAAGTCTGTAAAGCCGTCCTCTTCTTCCTCCGTGCGGTCGGAAACGCAGAAATGAGTGAAAATTCCGTCCAATATAAATCCGGGCAGACGGGCGGCGGCTATGGCGTCCTCAATGCCGGAAAGCTCGCTGTCTCTGCAATCAAAGCCGATACGCCCCATACCCGAATCTATTTTTATGTGTATTTTAAGCTTAAATCCGCCCGTCACCGCGCTTTCGGACAAAGCCCTTGCGTATTCGGGCGAAAATACGCACTGCGTAATATCGTTTTTGTAAAGCAGCTCCGCGGCGTTTGCGGGCGTGTACCCGAGTATTAAAACAGGCTTTTTAATACCGTACTCACGAAGTTTCATGGCTTCGTCTATATTCGATACCGCAAAAGCATCGGCGCCGGCTTTGTCAAGAAGCGGAGCTATAAGTTTTGCCGAATGACCGTAGCAATCCGCCTTTACAACCGCCATAATATAAGCGCCGTCCGCCTCGCTTTTGATTATATCAAAATTATGTATCAGAGCCGAGGTATCTATCTCGGCCCATGTTCTGTGTAAAAATTCCAAACGAATTCCACCTTATGTCTTACTTTGCTTTCCGACAAGCCTCTTATTTATTTTGCCTGCAAACGGAATAGCCACAATGCTTAAAAGCACCCACAGGCAGGAATACGGCATACAGACCTGACCTATAATATTAAGGGGCATTTTGCTGTAATCCCAAACATTCTTCTTTAATATTATATTAAATATTACGCCGAAAATAAACTCTATTCCCGTAATAAAGGTGCTTCCTATAAGTCCTTTTATAAAAAGTCCGGCTTTTTTGAATTTTTCGCTTATGCCGCCGAAGAACATAAAGCAGATACCGCCGGCGCCGAGCATTGACCAGTGGGTATACCCGCGCCAGATGATCTCTATAAGACCGTACCCGACCGCTCCTATTGAAAACAGCATAAACCTTGCTTTTCGCTTTTGCATTTTACCACCCTATGCTATTATCGGTAAAATCACAAAAGGCTATACAATATTTTAAAAGGAAAAACTACCGCCTTCTTTTGGTAACGGCAATAAGCCTTATCAACTGCGTCAGGGATACAAGGAGCGCCGCAACATAGGTCATGGCGGCGGCGAAAAGCACCTTTTTAAGCGCTTTAATATCTTTCTCGTCGGTTAATATTCCGCTTTCGCTTACGGTTTTTACGGCGCGTCTTGAAGCGTTAAACTCTATCGGCAGAGTCATAAGCTGGAAAAGAAGCGCGGCGCAGAAGAATATAACGCCCAGCTTTACAAGCAAATGAAAATTAAAAATAAAGCCTATAACAAGCAGCGGCAGGGACAACTGCGAGCCTAAATTGCACACGGGAAGTATTACCGAACGAGCCTTTATCGCGGGATAGCCGTATGCGTACTGCACGGCGTGACCCGCCTCGTGCGCCGCAACGCCGACGGCGGACAGATTATATGCGCCGTATACCGATTCCGAAAGCCTTATCACATTGGTTCTCGGGTCGTAATGGTCGGTAAGCGAGCTTGAAACCTGTTCTATTTTAACACCCTTAACGCCGTTTGCTTCAAGCACAAGCCGCGCGGCGTCCGCTCCGCTTATGCCCGTGCGGCGTGAGGAATATTTTGAAAATGCGGTTTTGACCTTTATCTGTGACCATATTGCTATAATTATAGCCGGAATTACCAGATAAATATACAGTGAATCGGGGCTGTAAAAGTGAAACTCACCCAAAACGGATCACCTCAAAAAAATTAAACATTAAATCTGAAAAGAACTATATCGCCGTCTTGCATAACATAGTCCTTGCCCTCGCTCCTGACAAGTCCCTTTTCTTTTGCGGCTGTCATACTGCCGCCGCAGGTGTTTATAAATTCGTCGTAGCCTATAACCTCGGCACGGATAAAGCCTCTTTCAAAATCGGAGTGAATTTTACCTGCCGCCTGCGGAGCTTTGGTGCCCTTCTTTATAGTCCAAGCTCTTACCTCGGGCTTTCCTGCGGTAAGATATGAAATAAGTCCCAAAAGGCTGTAGCATTTTTGTATCATACGGTCAAGACCCGAACGCTCAAGACTGAGCTCCTCAAGGAACATTACCTTTTCCTCGTCCGAAAGTCCCGAAATTTCCGCTTCAAGCGAAGCGCAGATCGGAAGTATCTCCGCTTTTTCTCTTTCGGCAATCTCCTTAACCGCATTGTAATTTTTGTTCTGCTCTATACCGCCCGAGAAATCGTCCTCGCTCATATTGCAGGCGTAAATTACCGGCTTTGCCGAAAGCAGGGCGGTAGTATCAAGCACTGCCTGCTCGGTATCGTCGTTTATTTCAACAGAACGCGCCGGAAGTCCCTTTTCAAGATGCTCTATAAGGCGGTTTAAGAAATCAACCTCGCCCTTAAGCGTTTTATCGCCCTTCATAGCCTTAGACGCTCTGTCAAGACGGCGCTGAGCCATCTCAATATCGGAGAAGATAAGCTCCAAATTAATGGTTTCTATATCTCTTACAGGGTCAACTGAGCCTTCGACATGGATAATATCATCGCTTTCAAAGCAACGGACCACATGGACTATCGCGTCAACCTCACGGATATTCGCAAGGAACTTGTTGCCCAGTCCCTCGCCCTTTGACGCACCCTTTACAAGACCGGCTATATCAACAAACTCTATTACCGCCGGAGTGAATTTGTCCGGATTATATATTTCCGCCAGCTTTTCAAGCCGTTCGTCCGGAACGCTTACCATACCCACATTCGGTTCAATCGTGCAGAACGGGTAATTTGCCGACTGCGCGCCGGCGTTTGTTATTGCGTTAAACAGGGTTGATTTGCCGACATTCGGCAGTCCTACCATTCCAAGCTTCATTTGAATTTATCGTCCTTTTTACAGTATTAGCATTTCAAATACTAATTATAATACCTGCACATACTATTTTCAAGAAAAAACTTGTGTCACCGCAAAGAAAACTTTTGCGTTTTTTATCGGTATGTATTATAATAGTGAAGTAAGCAGTATAAGGAGGTAAGCTTTGTGCGGACGAATTTTTCCATTTCGCTTGAAAAAATCATCTCGGAATTTTCGCTTGAAATTCTCAATATGCCGTCAGAACCCGAAAAAATTGCCGTAACCACGGCAGAGGTAAACAGACCGGGACTTCATATGGCGGGATACTTCGAATTTTTCGATGAAAAAAGGATACAAATAATAGGAAAAAGCGAAGAAAGCTTTATTTTAAGATTTACCCCCGAAAAGGCGGAAAGCAGGCTTCGTGAGTTTTTTTCGCATAAGCCGGCGGCGGTAATAATATGCCGGGATCTTCAGGTGGGCGAGGTTTATAAGCGCATTGCGGAGGAATACGGCGTACCGCTTTTAAGGACTGCGGAATCCACCTCGGATTTTACGGCGGCGCTGATAGCCTTCTTAAACCTGAGTCTGGCTCCGAGAGTAACCCGCCACGGCGTGCTTGTCGAGGTATACGGTGAGGGTATATTACTTCTCGGCGAGAGCGGCGTAGGTAAAAGCGAAACGGCGATTGAGCTTATAAAAAGAGGCCACCGTCTCATTGCGGACGACGCTGTTGAGATACGCCGTGTTTCAAACAAATCGCTTGTGGGAACGGCACCCGATAACATAAGGCATTTTATAGAGCTTCGCGGAATAGGTATTATTAACGCGAGCCGTATTTTCGGCGCGGGCGCGGTAAAGCTTACCGAGAAAATAGACCTTGTAATCAACCTTGAAATATGGGATGTAAACAAGGTTTACGACCGTATGGGCCTTGAAAAGCAGACCACGGAAATATTGGGGCTTAATGTTCCGTCGCTTACGATACCCGTAAAGCCGGGCCGTAATCTGGCGGTAATAATAGAGGTTGCGGCTATGAACAACCGTCAGAAAAAGCTCGGTTACAACGCCGCGAAGGACTTGCTTAAACGACTCGGTATGACCGACGACGATAAAACCGAAACGGCTGCGGAAAAGGTTGAGCCGTTTTAAAAAGGAGAAGGAAATATGTACAAACTCGGAATAGATTTAGGCGGAACAAACATAGTTGCCGGCGTGGTGGATGAAAATTACAAAATTATCGCCACGGGAGAAATGAAAACCAACTGCCCCCGTCCGGCAGAGGAAATTGTGGACGATATGGCGGCGGCGGCAAGAACCGCAATAGAAAAAGCAGGTCTTAAAATTGAGGATATTGAGTGTATGGGCGTCGGCACACCGGGTGCTATAGACCCCGTGAACGGCGTAGTATGCTATGCCAACAATTTGGGCTTTTACGATGTGCATATGGCGGAAATGCTTAAAGAGAGATTAGGTGTTGATTTCTATATCGAAAACGACGCAAATGCCGCGGCTTACGGCGAATATATAGCAGGAGCCGGAAAAGGAACCAAAAACTTTATAGCCATTACCTTAGGCACGGGCGTCGGCGGCGGCGTTATAATAGACGGCAAAATTTATTCTGGCTCTAACTACGCCGGAGCGGAGCTCGGTCATACGGTTATAAATATGGACGGCGAGATATGCTCCTGCGGCAGACAGGGCTGTTGGGAAGCGTATGCTTCGGCAACCGCGCTTATAAGACAGACAAAGCAGGCAATGATAAGATACCCCAAGAGCGTTATGTGGGAGCTGTGCGGCGGCGATATAAATAAGGTGAACGGCAGAACCGCGTTTGACGCTATGCGTAAGGACGACGAAGTGGGAAAACAAATTGTTGACCGTTATATACAGTATATCGGAATAGGCGTTTCAAACTGCATAAACATTTTCCAACCCGAGGTGCTTTGCATAGGCGGCGGAATTTCCAAAGAGGGCGACACGCTTATAAATCCCCTGAAGGCGTTTGTTGAGGGCGAAAACTACGCAAGAAATATCAGCAAAGCCACCGAGATAAAGGCGGCGGCGCTCGGTAACGACGCAGGCATAATAGGTGCCGCATATCTTTGCGATTTGTATAAATAAAAAACGGAGGAAGCAGTATGGAGCTTTGCGGTCTTGAGCAGTATTGTAAAGAAAATAATATACCGTATAAAAAAGACGAGCCTATGCGGCTTCATACAAGCTTTAAAATCGGCGGACCTGCGGATATATTTATATGCCCCGGAAATACCGCCGAGCTTTCTTCGGTGCTTAAAAGGTGTCGGGAGCTGACGGTTCCGTTTTTCATAATCGGAAACGGCTCTAATCTCCTTGTGTCGGACGGCGGAATAGAGGGTGCGGTAATAAGCGTTTCCTCTCTTAACAAAATTACCGTGTGCGGCGAAGAAATAAAATGCGGTGCGGGCGCAGGGCTTTCATCCGTTTGCAAGGCGGCGCTTGATAATTCCCTTACGGGGCTTGAATTTGCGTACGGTATTCCGGGGAGCGTGGGCGGCGCGCTTTATATGAACGCCGGCGCTTACGGCGGCGAAATGGCTGACGCGGTTATATCCGCCGAATATGTAACGGAGGACGGCACGGCGGCGGCACTTACCGCCGAGGAAATGCGCCTCGGCTACAGAAGCAGTGTGTTTAAAAACGGCGGTATGGTAATAACCTCCGTTACGCTTAGGCTTTCAGGCGGAGATAAGGAGCGTATACAGGAAAAAATGAGCGAGCTTATTATGCGAAGAAAGCAAAAACAGCCGCTTGAATATCCCAGCGCCGGAAGTGCCTTTAAAAGACCGGTCGGCAATTATGCCGGCGCACTTATAGAAAAAAACGGTCTCAAAGGTGCATCTGCAGGCGGAGCGCAGGTAAGCGATAAGCACGCAGGCTTTATTGTAAACCTCGGCAACGCTACCTGCAAGGATGTATGTGAGCTTATAAAAAGGGTACAAACAGAGGTTTTAAACGGCGACGGGGTAAAGCTTGAGCCGGAGGTAATACTTGTGGGAAGAGGTGAGAATTAATGGAACTGCTTATTGTGACGGGAATGTCGGGAGCGGGAAAATCTCAGGCGGCAAACGCGCTTGAGGATATGGGATATTACTGTGTCGATAACATACCGCCGGCAATAATTCCCTCGTTTGTGGAGCTTTCCGCAAGAAGCGGCGATCTGCTTAATAAAATGGCGATAGTTACCGATATAAGGGGCGGCGTTCTCTTTTCGGAGATAGAGCAGGTCTTGAACAATCTTAAAAATAACAGCGTTGCGTATAAAATACTTTTTCTTGACGCCGCGGACGATGTGCTTATAAGGCGTTATAAGGAAAACCGCCGCAGGCACCCGATGGCGGACGCCGAAAATATGTCGCTTTCCGCCGCTGTTAAAAAAGAGCGTGAAATGCTCAAAAAAATAAGATTTATGTCCGATTACATAATAGATACAAGCCATATTTCGATAGCGCAGCTTAAGGTTCAGCTTTCAAATGTTTTCTGCGGAAGCGTAAGCAATGTGCTTAAAATACAGTGCAAGTCCTTCGGCTTTAAATACGGCGCGGACACCGAGGCGGATCTGGTTATAGATGTCCGCTGTCTGCCCAATCCGTTTTATGTTGAGGATTTAAAGCATAAAACAGGTCTCGACAAAGAGGTCAGGGATTATGTAATGTCAAGCGACGACAGCAAGGAGTTTTTGGCAAGGCTTTTAAGCTTTATAGACTGCGCCGTGCCGCTCTACGCCAAAGAGGGCAAAAGTCAGCTTATAATCTCGATCGGCTGTACGGGCGGTAAGCACCGTTCCGTTACCTTTGCACAGCTTATCGGCGAGCATTTGCAGAACGAAAACTTTAATTGCTCGATAACCCACAGGGATATATACAAAAGCTGATGTCATTTTGCAGTGAAGTAAAAAACGAATTAGCCGCCATAAGACCGCCGGAGTGCTGTAAACAACCGCTGATATACGGTTTTATGCTTTTCGGCAGGTCTTTTTCTTTTAAAAAAATTTCTATGCAGACGGGCAACGCCGCTATGGCGGAGCTTTACGCCTCGCTTTTAAAAAGCATTTTCGGAGTTACTGCGGAAATAACCTGCGGCGGCAATGTCCGACCGACCTATATAGCAAGGGTAGTGTCCGAGGCGGACAGGCTTAAAATTCTGGCGTGTTATGATTACGGCATAGCGGACAGGCTTATAAATAACGATATTATAACCCGTGAATGCTGCTTCCAAAGCTTTATAAGAGGGGCTTTTCTTTCGTGCGGAAATATCAACGACCCCGAAAAGGAATACCGAGCGGAATTTTCGGTTCGGGACGGCAGGCTTGCCGATGAATTTTCGGAGCTTTTGTCGGGCTACGGTATTTCGCTTAAAAAGGCAAAACGGCAAAACGGAGCGGTGCTTTACACGAAGGAAAGCGCTTGCATTGAAGACCTGCTGACCCTTATGGGAGTGCCGCACAGAACGCTTGATATTATGGATACTAAAATACTTAAAAGCGTAAAGAATAATATTAACCGCCGAAGCAACTGCGACAGCGCCAATATTTCAAAGACGGTAGAAGCGTCCATAAAACAGCGCCGTGCCATTGATTATTTAGAACGGCACGGAATGCTTGAAAGCCTGCCGGACGAGCTTAGAAAAGCGGCGAGTCTCAGGAAAAACAACCCCGAATCAACTCTTAGCGAGCTGTGCCGGCTTTCGGAGGAGCCGCTTACGGTTTCGGGACTTAACCACCGCTTTAAAAGGCTTACGGACATTTACGAAAGCGTTAAAAAATAAGAAAGGAGCGGCATATGGACTTCACACACCTGCATGTGCATACCGAGTACAGCTTGCTTGACGGATGCTGCCGTATAAAGGAGCTTATCGACCGTGCGGCGCAGCTCGGGCAGAAAAGCATTGCGATTACCGACCACGGCGTGATGTACGGCGTGATAGAATTTTACAAATATGCGCTGGAACGCGGTGTGAAGCCTATTATAGGCTGTGAGGTTTATGTTGCCCCGAAAAGCAGATTTGATAAGCAAAAGGGCGGCGAAAGCAAATATAACCATTTGGTTTTGCTGTGTGAGAATAACGAGGGTTATTCCAACCTTATAAAGCTTGTGTCTTTAGGGTTTACAGAAGGATTTTATTCAAAGCCCAGGATAGATAAGGAAATTCTGCAAAAATACAGTAAGGGGCTTATTGCGCTTTCAGCCTGTCTTGCGGGTGAAATTCCGAAACTCTTATCAAACGGAGAGTATGAAAAGGCAAAACAGGCGGCACTTTTTTACGACGGCGTTTTCGGCAGAGGAAATTATTATCTTGAGCTTCAGGATCACGAAATAGAGGAACAAAAAAGAATAAATCCTCAGCTTATAAGAATAGCCGAGGAAACGGGCATACCGCTTGTAGCCACTAACGATGTTCATTATATCGGCAGGGACGATTTTAAAATTCATAAGGTGCTTTTGTGCATACAAACGGGCAGTAAGATAACCGAGGAAAACCCGATAGAGTTTAAAACCAACGAGTTTTATCTAAAATCGGGCGAGGAAATGGCAGAGCTGTTCGGCAATGCTCCGTCTGCGCTCGAAAACACCTGCAAGATTGCCGAAAGGTGTAATGTAACGCTTGAATTCGGAAAAATTAAGCTGCCTCGCTTCGATATAGGCGACAGGGACCATTTTACCTATTTTAAGGAAAAATGCATTGCCGGAATGAAAAGAATTTACGGCGAAAATCCCGATAAGTCGGTTACGGACAGGCTTTCCTACGAGCTTTCCGTCATAAACCGTATGGGATATGTAGACTACTACCTTATTGTTGCGGATTTTGTGAATTACGCAAAGAAAAACGGTATACCCGTAGGTCCCGGAAGAGGGTCGGGAGCGGCGAGCCTTGCGGCGTACTGTATCGGCATAACGGGAATAGATCCGCTTAAATACGACCTTTATTTTGAGCGTTTTTTAAACCCCGAAAGGGTCTCAATGCCCGATTTTGATATAGACTTCTGCTATGTGAACAGGCAAAGAGTAATAGATTATGTAATAAGGAAATACGGAGAGGACCGTGTTTCTCAGATAGTCACCTTCGGTACAATGGCGGCAAGGGCGGCGATACGGGATGTAGGTCGTGCGCTCGACATTTCCTACGCTGTGTGCGACAGGGTGGCGAAGCTTATACCGCAGGCGCTTAATATGACTATTGACCGTGCTATGAAGGGCTCGGCGGAGCTAAGGGAGCTTTACGGAAACGACCCTCAGATAAAAGAGCTTATAGATACCGCCGTAAGGCTTGAGGGTATGCCGAGACACGCCTCTACCCATGCCGCGGGTGTGGTGATTTCCGATAAACCGATAGCCGAGTATGTTCCCCTTGCGGTAAACGACGAGGCGGTGGTTACCCAGTATACAATGACTGCGCTTGACGAGCTGGGGCTTCTTAAAATGGACTTTTTGGGGCTTAGAAACCTCACCGTAATAGCGGACACGGAAAGATATATAAGAAAAACCGACCCCGATTTCGATATTGAAAAAATACCGCTTGACGATAAGGAAACCTACGGAATGATGGGCAAGGGCGGCACGGACGGCGTATTCCAGTTTGAATCGGACGGTATGAAAAGCGTATTACGCCAGTTCGGACCCGAAAGTATTGAGGATCTGACCGCCATACTTTCGCTTTACAGACCGGGACCTATGGACTCTATCCCGAAATATATTCACAACAGGCACCACCCCGAGGATGTCACATACGATACGCCGCTTTTAAAGCCAATACTTTCGGTAACCTACGGCTGTATTGTTTACCAAGAGCAGGTAATGCAGATATTCCGCACCCTTGCCGGCTATACCCTGGGCAGGGCGGATATAGTGCGCCGCGCTATGGCAAAGAAAAAGCACGATGTTATGAAACGGGAAAGGCAGTTCTTTTTGTGGGGCGAAAAGGACAAGGACGGAAATGTAATATGCCCCGGCGCCGTCGCAAACGGCGTGGACGAAAAAATTGCGGAAAAGATTTTTGACGATATGCAGAGCTTCAGCTCCTACGCCTTTAATAAGGCGCACGCCGCCGCGTACTCGTTTGTTGCGTACAGAACGGCGTATTTAAAGCGCCATTATCCGGCGGAATACTTTGCGAGCCTTATGACAAGTATGATGGACAGCTCCTCGAAAATTGCCCTTTATACCGAGGATTGCAGGAGAAACGGCATAAAAATTTTGCCGCCGTCCGTAAATACAAGCGGGGCGGGGTTCACGCCCGACGGCGGAAATATCCGTTTTGGGCTCAACGCCGTTAAAAATCTCGGAGCAGGGGTTATCGACAGGCTGATAAAGGAACGAGAAGAAAACGGAGAATACACATCCGCGTATGATTTCTGTCTCAGGAATTATTCAAGGGAGTTCAACCGTAAGGCGCTTGAGGGACTTATAAAGAGCGGCGCTATGGACTGTCTTTGCGCTAACCGCCGCAAGCTTTTATACAATATGGAAGGCATGCTTACCGCCGCCGAGGGCGAAAAGCGTTATTCCTCGGACGGTCAACTTAATTTGTTCGATGAAATGGGAGACGCCGTCGGTTATACTATGACAGAGGCAGAGGAAATGCCGGAGGAATTGAAGCTTGCTTTTGAAAAAGAAGCGTGCGGACTGTATCTTTCGGGCAATCCGCTTGATAAATATAAGCCGTATTTAAACAAGATAGGCGTAGCCTCGGCGGCTCAGATAAACCTTAAAAAATACCGTGACGGCAGCCGTGTAAAAATCGGAGGTTTAGTGGAAAATCTTAAGGTAAGACAGCTTAAAAACAACAGCCTTATGGCTTCTGCCGTACTTGAGGATACTTCGGGTACGGTCACGCTCACGGTCTTTTCGGCGGCGCTCGCGCAGTTTAAGCCTCAGCTTTCTTCCGGTAAGCCGGTAATCGTAACCGGCAGAATTTCGGAAAGAGAGGACCGAGACCCCGAGATAGTGGTTGAAAGCGCGGAGGAAATACCCGAAAGCGCAAAAAATATTTCCGTGCCGAAATATAAAAAGGGGCTGTACCTTAAACTTAAAAGCCTTTCGGGCGATGAGTTTTCAAGGGTGCAAAAGCTTCTCGCCGAATATCACGGTACGGTTCCCGTTATAGTGTACTGTACCGATACGGGTAAAAAGCTGGAGGCGCCCGAACGGCTTAAAATAGCTCCGTCAGAACGGCTTTTAGACAAGCTTTGCGCCGTTATCGGTAAAGAAAATGTTAAATTTATAGAATAAGAAAATTTATTGTTGAAAAATTAACAATTTTGGTTTATACTTTATAAAAAAGCTGATAATCATATTTTTATATATTTGGAGATGGTATGTATGAAAACAATAGGTGTACTCACAAGCGGAGGAGACGCTCCCGGAATGAACGCCGCGGTGCGAGCGGTTGTAAGAACCGCAATAGCACTCGGAATGACGGTAAAGGGAATAAGAAGAGGCTATAACGGTCTTATCGAGGGCGATATAATAGATTTGGATGTACGCTCGGTTTCGGATATAATCCACAGAGGCGGCACGGTGCTTTACACAGCGAGAAGTCCCCGTTTTAAAACCGAAGAGGGTATGAACGAAGCTATCGCAAACTGCAAAAAGCACGGAATAGAGGGTATAGTCGTTATCGGCGGCGACGGCTCTTACAGAGGTGCGAGAGATCTGTCACTGCACGGTATTCCCTGCGTAGGCGTGCCGGGAACTATCGATAACGATATTTCCTCGACTGAATATACAATAGGCTTTGACACCGCAATGAATACGGCAATGGAAATGGTTGATAAAATAAGAGATACCGCACAGTCGCACGACCGCTGCTCGGTAGTAGAGGTAATGGGCAGAAGAGCGGGCTATCTTGCTTTACAAAGCGGAATTGCCGTAGGCGCAACCGCTATTTTGGTTCCCGAGATCAACCACAGCATTGAAGATGTTGTAACCAAGATTAAGGAAACACAGAAAACCGGCAAAAAGCACTTTATTGTTGTTGTTGCCGAGGGCGTAGGCGGAGTAGATGAAATCGCCAAGGAAATTGAAAAGCAAACCGGAATAGAATCAAGGGCTACGGTTTTGGGTCATGTTCAGAGAGGCGGAAACCCGACCGTCCGCGACCGTGTTGTGGCAACCCAAATGGGCTATGCGGCGGTCAAGCTTCTTAAGGACGGCATAGGCAACAGGGTTGTCGGAATGCAGAAGGGCGAAATTGTAAATTACGATATTTACGAGGCGCTTAATATGAAAAAGCCGTTTGACAACGATATGTACGAAATCGCGCATATCACATCTATTTAAAAAAGTTGCCCGAAGGACAGTGTCTTTCGGGCTGTGTTATATGGGGGGTAAGCTTTGAAAAACGAAAGGGTAATGGTTGGAATGAGCGGCGGAGTGGACTCCTCTGTTTGCGCGGCGCTTCTTTTAAGGGATGGTTATGATGTCTCGGGCGTTACGCTCCGTCTTTACGACGGCGAGGATTACAATTCCGGCAAAACAAGAACCTGCTGTTCACTTTCCGATGTTGAGGACGCTCGTGCGGTCTGCGCGCGTATGGGAATTAGGCATTATGTGTTCAATTTCAAGGAAGGCTTTAAGGACAGCGTTATTGACAAATTTATCGACGAATACGAAAACGGCAGAACGCCCAACCCCTGTATCGAATGTAACAGGCATATTAAATTCGACGCTATGCTTTTAAGGGCTGAAACACTGGGGTATGACAAAATTGCCACGGGTCATTACGCGTCGGTAAAAAGGGACGAAAACGGCAGATTTCTCCTCTGCCGCGCGGCGGATACATCTAAAGACCAGACCTATGTACTTTATTCAATGACGCAGGAACAGCTTTCAAAAACGCTTTTCCCGTTAGGTGCTCTTACAAAGCCGCAGGTCAGAAAAATTGCCGAGGAAAACGGCTTTGTAAACGCAAAAAAGCCCGACAGTCAGGATATATGCTTTGTGCCTGACGGCGATTACGCCGGATTTATCGAGCGTTTTACGGGTAAGACTGCAAAGCACGGCAATTTTATAGACAGAAACGGCGAGGTGTTGGGCGAACATAAGGGCGTTATAAGGTATACCGTGGGTCAAAGAAAAGGGCTTGGTATAGCACTCGGCAAGCACGCATATGTTATAGAGAAAAATCCGCAGGATAACACCGTCACCTTGGGCGACGAGGATGCGCTGTTTTATAAGCGTGTTCTTGTAAATGATGTTAATTTTATACCGTTTGATGAGCTGTCAGACAGTATGAGGGTAACAGCTAAGCTTCGCTACCGCCACATAGAACAGCCGGCGGTTATATCAAAAGCCGGGGACGGCTGTGTTATAATAGAATTCGACGAACCGCAAAGAGCTCCCAGCCCCGGTCAGGCGGCGGTTTTCTATGACGGGGACATTGTAGTGGGCGGCGGCACCATTGTGAAAGGATTGAAATAAAATGAATGAAATTATCGCCAAAACAATGAAAAATCTTGAACGCAACAATATGAAGGCGTACTACGCCGAGAATAAAGGTGAAGTTTGCGGTATAGTAAAGAAGCTTATCTTTGACGGCGCCGTAATCACCGCGGGTGGCTCGATGTCGCTTAAGGAAAGCGGAGTGTGGGATATAATCGAATCTCCCGAATATAAGTTTTTTGACCGTACAAAGCCCGGAATTACCGATGTGGAAAGGCTCGAAGCCTTTAAGGCGGCTATCGGCTGCGATTTCTTCTTCTGCTCGTCAAACGCCGTTACCGAAAACGGCGAGCTTGTAAATGTCGACGGCACGGCGAACCGTATTTCCTCCATTTGCTTCGGACCTAAAAATGTTGTTATGGTGGTCGGCGCAAATAAAATCGTAAAGGATATAAACGAGGGACTTTTGCGGATAAAAAGAATTGCGGCGCCTAAAAACACCGAAAGGCTTAAAATAGACGCTCCGTGCCGCAAGCTCGGTCACTGCGTTTCGTTACTTAAAAGCGATTGCCCCGAAATGACCGACGGCTGCGCGGGACAGACGCGTATCTGCTGCGATTACCTTGTTTCGGCAATGCAGCGCCAAAAGGACAGAATAAAGGTTATTATCTGCGGCGAAAATTTGGGTTATTAAAAAACTGTAAACGGCATATTCTTCTACTAAAGGAGAGTGTGCCGTTTTGAAAAAGTTAGCAGTTTTTATTTTGGCTTTTTGCCTTTTATCGGGAACGGTCCTGCACGCCGAAAGGGCTGTGACCGTATCAAGCGAATGCAGCGTCGAGGATATAAACGAGCCGCTTGAAGCGTCCGCACCGAGCGCCGCAATCGGTCAAAAGCTCGATATAAAGGCAAAATCGGTAATACTTATGGAGCCTGTTACGGGCAAGGTGCTTTACGAGGACAATCAGGATGAGAAAACTCCGCCTGCGTCTATTACGAAGATAATGTCTTTGCTGCTTGTAATGGAGGCTATCGACAGAAAGGATATTTCGCTTGAAACGGTCGTTACCGCAAGCGAACACGCAAGCAGTATGGGCGGCTCGCAGATATGGCTTAAGCCCGGCGAGACTATGACGGTGAACGACCTTTTAAAGGCTACCGTGATCGCCTCGGCAAACGACGCCTGCGTGGCGCTCGGCGAGCTTATTGCCGGCAGTGAGGAGGGCTTTGTCGCAATGATGAACCGCCGCGCAAAGGAGCTTGGCATGACAAGCACCAATTTTGTGAACTGCACGGGGCTTGACGCGGACGGACACCTTACAACGGCGTATGATGTTGCGCTTATGTCAAGCGAGCTTATCAAGCATCCGCTTATTAAGGACTATTCAACCGTTTGGATGGACAGTCTGCGCGACGGAAAAAGCGAGCTTGTAAACACCAATAAGCTTGTAAGGTTTTACGAGGGCACAACGGGACTTAAAACCGGAACTACCGCAACCGCAAAATACTGTCTTTCGGCAACGGCACAGCGAAACGGTCTTGAACTTGTGGCGGTTGTAATGTCGGCAGACAGCACGGCCGATCGCTTTAACGGAGCTAAAAAACTGCTTGATTACGGCTTTGCGAATTACAATTTTTCGTCGATAGACGCTGGGATTGACGAAAACACGACGGTAAAGGTAAGCAAGGGCACAAAATCGGAGGTAAGGGTGAAGCCTACCAATGATTTAAGCGTTTTAATGCCGAAATCCGCTTCGGGCAATATAGAACGCAAGGTATCTATGAACGAAAATGTGACGGCTCCCGTAAAAAAGGGAGACCTGCTCGGCACTGTGACCGTAAGTATGGGGGATGAAAGCTTAGGCGAAATTCCGATAGTGGCGGATGAAAGCGTTGAAAAGCTGACCTTCGGCGTTACTTTCGGGTGGATTTTAAAGGGATTGTTCAGATTATGAAAACTTTTAATGAATTAAGGTAATTTGTCTTGAAAAAATGAAAAAAATATTGTAGAATATAAAGGCAAACTAATAAAAGAATCCAGAGGTTAAAAATGTCAGTTAAATTCAACGCGTCATACGCAAAACAGTTTATAAGAGAAAACGACCTTAAAGGTCTTGAAACACAGGTTGCCGCCGCCCACAAAACCGTGAACGAAAAATCCGGTCTCGGCAACGATTTTCTGGGTTGGGTGCAGCTTCCCGAGAATTATGATAAAGAGGAATTTGCACGCATAAAGGCTGCGGCGGCGAAGATACGCCGTGATACCGATATACTCATAGTAATCGGTATAGGCGGCTCATACCTCGGCGCCAGGGCGGCTATCGAGTTTTTAAAGGGACCGTTTTACAATCAGCTCCGTGACGGAGCACCGGAGATATATTTTGCCGGCAACAGCATAAGCGGCGCTTATCTTTCCGATATTATGGAAATGTGCAAGGGAAAGAGAGTTTCGGTGAACATTATTTCAAAATCCGGAACAACCACCGAGCCTGCCGTTGCGTTCAGGGTGCTTCGCGATTATCTTGAAAAGGAATACGGCGAAGAGGAAGCGGCAAAGCGCATTTACTGCACTACCGATAAGGCGAGAGGTACTCTTAAAAAGCTTGCCGACGAAAAGGGCTACGAATGCTTTGTTGTGCCGGACGATGTAGGCGGAAGATTCTCCGTTCTCACAGCGGTAGGTCTTCTCCCGATAGCCGCCGCAGGCGCGGATATAGACGCGTTGATGAGCGGAGCCGCAAAGGCTATGAAAAAATTTAACGAGGCGGATATGTACAAAAACGACTGCTATTTGTACGCTGCGCTCCGCAATGCGTTTTACCGCAAGGGTAAATCGGTTGAGCTCCTTGTAAGCTACGAGCCCAGATTTACTATGATGGCGGAATGGTTTAAACAGCTTTTCGGCGAGAGCGAGGGCAAGGACAACAAGGGTCTTTTCCCGGCTTCGGTTACATTTTCTACCGACCTTCACTCAATGGGTCAGTTTATTCAGGACGGCAGCAGACTTATGTTTGAAACCGTTGTTACCTTCGGTGAAAGCGATAAGGATATTACCATTGAAAAGGACGCCGACAACGGCGACGGACTTAACTTCCTTGCGGGCGAAACTATGTCCTATGTAAATTCAAAGGCGTTTGAGGGAACGGTTTTGGCTCATACGGACGGCGGCGTTCCGAATTTTGAAATAAAGGTTGATAAGCCGGACGAAGAAAATCTCGGCGAGCTTATATACTTCTTTGAAAAGGCGTGCGCGATTTCGGGCTATATGTTGGGCGTAAATCCGTTTAACCAACCCGGAGTTGAGAGCTACAAAAAGAATATGTTTGCGTTGCTCGGCAAACCCGGATATGAGGACCGCAAGGCTGAGCTTGAGGCGCGTCTCAACGGTTAATAACTGCATGGGCAGTATAATATAAAAGGAGTTGGTATAAATGATTAAACTCATTATCGGAAAAAAAGGTTCGGGTAAAACCAAAAAGCTTGTGGATATGGTAAATTCTGCGACTGAAGCCAGTCTCGGAAATGTTGTCTGCATTGAAAAGGGCGATACCCTTACCTATTCCGTAACACATAAAGCACGCCTTATAGACGCGGAAAGCTACGGTATTTCGGGCTACGGCGAATATTACGGTATGGTTGCCGGAATAAAGGCGGGCAACAACGATGTTACCCACATCTTCGGCGACGCAACCCTCAGAATAGGCAGCCGCGATATGGACGAGCTTACCGCTTTTCTTGAGAGAATTTCCGAAATCTCCGATGTTGAATTTGTTTTCACCGTTTCGGCTGATAAGGAAGAGCTTCCGAAGAAAATTTTTGATTTGGCAGAGGTTTGCTGATAAAACTCTGAAGGCTGTGCAGGCTGTTGCACAGCCTTTTTCTTAAAAAACCGATAAAACACTTGACTAACGGGGCATTTTGTGTTATTATAATTTTTGTTCTTATGCGGGTGTAGTTCAATGGCTAGAATCCCAGCCTTCCAAGCTGGTCGTGTGGGTTCGATTCCCATCACCCGCTCCATCAAGAGGCTATAAAAAAGATATAGCCCGTGAAAACCCCGATTTTATCGGGGTTTTCACCGTTTTATACGGCAAAATTTCAGCGACCGATTTTGTAGATG
>UQQR01000024.1 GCA_900543215.1 uncultured Oscillospiraceae bacterium
CCGGCAGTTTCAGGCAGGGCAGATAATAATCACCTTGTAATTCATACCAAAGCCCATTTTTCTCGTTATAAATGTACTTGTCCATTTTGTAATCCTCCAATATGATTGATTTTACCCACAATCCAATCATTCCGGCCGATTACAAAAGCCGAGGGAGAGGACTTCCTTACGAAGCCTCTCCCTTTCGGAGCTTTTTTAATGCTTATAATTAATCTGTTACGGTTATGGATTTTATTATCGGCTGATTATCGGGAAGTACGGTTCCGTTCGAGTCCGCAACGGGGGTGTTTTCGGCAATCTTATCCACAATATCCATTCCCTCGGTAACATGACCGAACGCCGCATACGAGCCATCTAAATAATCGGCGTCCTTATGCATTATAAAGAACTGCGAAGACGCGCTGTTCATATCCTGCGAACGTGCCATTGAAATAACCCCTCTTTTATGGGATATATTATTCTTAACGCCGTTATTTGAAAATTCTCCCTTAATGGTTTTGTCGCTTCCGCCCGTTCCGTTGCCCTTCGGGTCGCCGCCCTGAATCATAAAACCGGATATTATACGGTGGAATGTAAGTCCGTCATAAAAGCCGCTTTTGGCAAGGTTTATAAAATTCTCAGTGGTTATGGGAGCTGTGTCCCCGTCAAGTTCAAGCTTTATCTCGCCATAATTTTCAACCGTTATTACCGCGTGATGAATTCCGTAGCCCGAGGAGGTATCGTCCGTGGTTTCGGCTTCCTTTTTGCCTCAGGAGGCAAATGAAAGACAAAGCACTGCCGACAAAAGTATCGCCGCCGTTTTTTTAATGTTCATTTCTGTCACCTTTCTTTTTACCGTACGGTATATATTTAACACGCCTTTTCTTAAGCCGTGAAATATTAAGTCTTACAACCATAATTATAAATATCAGAACAGCCGCCGCTATTACAATATAAACTATCTTCATATACGCCGAAGAGAAGAACCGTTTGACATATTTAAGACCTATAAGCAGTCGGCTTGCCTTTACCGAATTCCCCGCGACAAGATTAACCGTTCCGATAACCTGCTCCGCATATATTATGTCCGCTGTGCCGAGAATTTCACCCTTTTTAACGGGCGCCTCGGTTTTCTCCTTTGAAAGCTTGGGCTTTACAACTATTGTTGAATCGTCCGCTCCGTTGGGTAAAACGGTTTTGAAGGATTTTTCAAAGTAGAGCGCCACAAAATCGGTATCGAACGAAAGCTCTACCGGCATTTCGCATACAGGGTCGGTAGAACCGGCAACCTCTTTGAATGAGAAATTGTTAAATGCCCAGCGGTATAAGTTTGCGCTTTCTATAAATTCGACGCGGCGGCCGAGGTTATTGGGGCAATTCATAAGTATGCACATATAGTTATAATTGCCGTATGAGGCGGTGCTTACAAGGCAGCGCCCCGCTTCGTCCGTAAAACCGGTTTTAACGCCGTGCGCGTACTGATAATAATAATTTGTCGTTGTGTCCTGCATAAGATTTGTGGTTGATATTGTACGAGCAGGCGACATATTGGTTGCTTCTATCGTATATCTCGGCGATTCGCATACCTTTTTAAAGGTTTCGTTTTTAAGCGCGTATTTTGTAAGGGTGTATACATCGCGGACGGTTGTGTAGTTGTTCTCGTCGTGTAAGCCTACGGGGTTTGCGTAATGAGTACCCGAAAGTCCGAGCTCGGCGGCTTTGTTGTTCATCATATCGACAAAGGCTTCTACTGAACCTCCGTAATAAATTGCGGCAAGGTAGGCACAGTCACCGAACGAGGACATAAGCACGGTGTAGACCAAATCAAGCTGGGTTATCTCTTCATCGACCTTAAGAGTTGAAACCGAGCTTCCGGTTCCCGAAACGAGCTTTTGAACCTCTTTTGTCATGGCAACCTTACCGTCGGGATTATAATTTTCGCTTTCAAGCATCAGCGTTACCGTCATTATTTTTGTGAGAGACGCGGGATACATCTTTTTATCTATGTTGTTGCTGTACAGCACCTCACCCGTATCAAGCGATACAAGCATACCTGCCTTAGCGGTTATATCGAAACCCGAAACCTCGTACGCCGAGGCGTTAAGAGGAACGATAATTACTGAAACTGTCAAAAAAATTATGAAAATTACGGAAAAAATCTTTTTTAGCATGGAAATCTCCCTGAATATGTTGTATAATCGTATTATATCACAACTCTATTTTTATTTAAAGACTTAAATTGAATTTCGGCAGGTGAATTTTACGGTATACATAACAGGAGATATGCACGGCTGTCTCGAACGACTTTACGATAAAAATTTCAGAAAACTGAAAAGCGGCGACATACTTATTGTATGCGGCGATTTCGGTTATATTTTTTCGGGCGGAAAAACCGAGCGTCAGGTTATAGATTTTCTTGCAACGAGGCGGTTTGTTACCGCTTTTGTGGACGGAACGCACGATAATCTCGATACCATCTGTAAAGCGAGGGTTACATATTGGCACGGCGGAATGGTTCACAGAATAAAGGGTAATCTTATTCATCTTATGCGCGGTCAGATATTTGAAATAGACGGGAACAGCTTTTTCACCTTCGGCGGAGGAGAAAGCACGGATAAGGATATGCGCCTTGAGCAGGGGAACTGGTGGCGAGAGGAGGAACCGACTCCTGCCGAAATGGCAGAGGGAGCAAAACGGCTTGACGAAGCGGGTCTTAAGGTCGATTATATAATAACCCACGAACCGCCGTCCCTTGTTAAAAGCGCGATACTTATGCGCAGAGGGGACACCGACCGTGTAAATAAGCTTAACGGTTATCTTGAGGAGATCGGGCGTTCGTGCGATTTTAAGCATTGGTACTTCGGATCCCTGCACGAGGACAGGGTAATAACCGAACGCCACACCTGCGTTTTCAAGAATATGATACCTATAAAGGATTCCGGCAAAAAGCAGTCCGGCAGTGAAAATAATAACAAATTCGAGCTTGTCGGCACCGACGCTTGACATATATGGTATAATTATTCTATACTGGCGGCGGTATATTTTAATCAATGCCGTCTCGGTTCCAAATTTTTCTTCGGAGGAAGTTTATGTTCAATACCGACAGATTATGCCCCGGCTGTATGAGCGACAACGGCGGCGAGAAAATTTGCCCCGTTTGCGGCTGTGAATCGGCTTCGCAAAATCCGCAGGATTATCTTCCGGTAGGCTTTTTGCTTAACAACCGCTATTCCGTGGGACTTATAAAGTCGCACAACGGCACGGAAACCGTATATATCGGTTGGGACAATTTAAAAAATACCTCGGTAAAAATTAAGGAGTACCTTCCCGTGGGCTTTTGCGAGCGCAAGAGCGGCGGAGCCGTTTCAATGCTTAAAGGCGGCGAGTACACTTTTAACGAGGAACTTATGGAATTTATCGATATTAACCGTTTTATCGTCAATTCCGAGCTTCCCTCCCTTATGCCTGTGACCGACGCGTTTGAGGAAAACGGAACGGTCTACGCCGTTATGCAGAACATATCGTATATTACGGTGCGAGAATTTTTAAACAAAAACGGCGGCGCTCTTAAATGGGAACAGGCAAGACCGCTTTTTCTTCCTCTTATAGATACGGTAAAAGGTATGAATGACGCCGGCATTGTTCACGGCGGAATTTCAAACGAAACCGTGCTTGTAGGGCGTGACGGTAAACTGCGCATTTCGGGATACGGAATAAGAAAATTCCGCTGTGCCGACAGCGAGCTTGAATCGGAGGTCTTTTCAGGCTTTGCCGCAATAGAACAATATAATTCATCAAAACTTCATATTGATTCTTATACCGATGTTTACGGGCTTTGCGCCGTTCTTTTTAATGTGCTTATAGGCACTGTTCCGCCCGAGGCAACGCTTAGAATTAAAAACGATTCGATGTCCATTCCGGCAAAATTTGCCGAGGAACTTCCCCGTCATGTGTTGTCTGCACTTGCCAACGGTTTGCAGGTGATGCCCGAAAACCGCACGCAAAATATCGAGGAATTTAAGAACGAGCTTGTGTACGCCGAAACGGCGGCTGATAAAAGACCCGAAAAACGCGTTAAAGAAAACGGAGGTAAGCAAAGCTCCGTAAGGCCCAAAAAGAAAGGCGGCACCGCTAAGTATGTTGTGATTTCATCGGCGTGTACCGCGGCGGTATTTCTTGTTGCGGCAGCGCTTATATTAACGGTGTTTAAAAAGGATATATTCGGAAAGAAAAATTCCTCGGAGCAGAGCGTAAGCGCTTCGGAGGAAGCACCGTCCGTAGATTCCATCGGCGCTATCGACAGCGGAGCGGAGGTTTCGGATGTGCTTTTCCCTGTTCCTCAGCTTACGGGTAAATACTATGCCGAGCTTGTTGACAATACCGAAAATACCGAATATGAAAAATTCCAGTTCGTAATTAAGGGCAAGGAATACAGCGATAAGTTTGCCAGAGGACAAATATGCGCTCAATCCTTAGCGGAGGGCACAAATGTTGTAAGAGATACTAAAATAGAGATTACAATAAGCCTCGGGCCTAAGGAAATCAAGATTGCGAATGTTAAGGGTCTTGATGAAAACAGCGCTAAGATAGAACTGTTAAAGCAGGGCTTTTTGTATGACAATATAGAGGTACTCGAAAAGTATGACGAGGACAAGGAGCCCGGAACGGTTATTGAGCAGGAGCCTAAATACGGAACGCAAATAAGTGCGGAGGCACCTGTGAAGATATACATTAATTCATACGGAGGTTCTGACTCCTCGGTTTCCTCCGGTTCGGCTGTGGGTTGATTGAAATAAGTACTTGATTTTTTATAACGCTTGTGTTATAATGTTTGCATTAAGTAAGCAGAAAGGTGAGTGGGGCGACCCGCTCACTTTTGTTTTGCGCATCTGTATTGGAGATGGTTAAGTGGCAAATTCAGCCGAAAAGGTCTACGGTCTTATAAAGGACGCGGTAGAGGAACAAGGCGTAAGTCTTTGGGATGTCCGCTTTTTAAAGGAAGGGGCGTCGTGGTATCTGCGCGTATTTATAGATAAGCCGGAGGGTATAAGTATCGATGACTGCACTAATGTGTCGCACGCGATAGACCCTATTATAGACGCGGCAGACCCGATTGATGTTTCGTATTATCTTGAGGTATGCTCTCCCGGAATAGAGAGGGAGCTTACCCGTCCGTCGCATTTTGAAAAATCGGTGGGCAGCACCGTGCATTTGAAGCTTTACAAGCCGAAAGACGGAGTGCGTGAGTTTACGGGCAGATTAATTTCGGCGGACGGCGGTATTGTAATAGATGCCGACGGTACGGAATATGCGTTTGATTTTAAAGAAATATCTAAAGCAAATATACAGTAATGTTCGGAGGAATTAAGAAAAATGGCAGTTAGAAAATCGTCAAAAGCAAAAACAGACAGTACAAGGGAGTTTTTCGACGCCCTTAAGCTTATGGAAGAGGAAAGAGGTATCCCGAAGGAATTTATAGCGGAGAAAATTGCGGATGCCATTGTTGTGGCTGCCCGTAAGGATTACGGCGGAAACGATATTGTCTCGTGCGTTATCGATACGGAAAAGGAAATTTTCAGCGTTACCGCCCGTAAAACCGTTGTTGACGAGGTAACGGACCCGTATACCGAGATTTCAAAGGAGGATGCGGCTAAAATTGATTCGAGTGCAGTGGAAAACGGATTTGTGGATATAAAGCTTGACCCCAAGAAGTTCGGCCGTGTGGTAGCTCAGAATTCCAAAAACAACTTCCGCCAGGGCGTAAGGGAAGCAGAGAGAGGTCAGGTATTGGCAGAGTTCCAAAGCCATAACCGTGAGCTTGTAACCGCGGTCGTTCAGCGTATCGACCCCAAGACAGGCAACGCAATACTTACAATCGGACATAATGAGGCAACTCTCCCGAAGCTTGAACAGGTGCCTGATGAGGTTCTTACAGAGGGCGAGCATATTAAGGTTTATGTTGTCGATGTAAAGGAAACCGAGCGCGGAGCCAGAATAATGCTTTCACGCACACATCCGGGTCTTGTTAAGCGCCTGTTTGAAACAGAGGTTCCCGAAATATTCGACGGTACTATTGAGATAAAGGCGGTTTCCCGTCAGGCAGGCTCACGCACAAAGATAGCTGTATGGTCCGCAAATCCCGAAATTGACGCCGTAGGCGCTTGTATAGGACCGAGAGGCGCTCGCGTAAATAAGATAGTCGATGAGCTTGCGGGTGAAAAGATAGATATAGTAAGATACAGCGACGACCCCAAGGTGTTCGTATCCGAGGCGCTTTCTCCGGCAAAGGTAGTGTCTGTAGAAATAGAGAGCGAGGAGCCGAAGGTCTGCAAGGCAAGCGTACCTGAAGCGCAGCTGTCGCTTGCGATAGGCAATAAGGGACAGAATGTAAGACTTGCGGCAAAGCTTACGGGTTGGAAGATAGACATTCACCCCGAAAGCGGATTTTTCGGCGAGTAATCTTTAAGGAGCGGGATTATGTCAGCAAAAAAGATACCTATGCGTATGTGTACGGGTTGCCGTGAAATGAAACAAAAAAGCGAGCTGATACGAGTTGTGAAAACGCCGGAGGGTGAAATTAAGCTTGACATGACAGGCAGGCTTAACGGCAGAGGAGCATATATATGCAAATCGCCGGAATGTCTTAAAAAGGCACAGAAATCGGGCGCTCTGTCAAGGGCGTTCGGCTGTGAGGTGCCCGAGGGCGTGTTTTCCGAAATAGAAGGTGAGCTTAACGGTGGACAGTAAAAAAATCACTGCGCTGTTAGGCTTTGCTTCCAAGGCTGGAAGGCTCAGCTACGGGTCGGAAGCCGCTTTAAAGTCCGTAAGGGAAAAAAAGGCTCGGCTTATAGTAATCGGCAGTGATGTTTCGGATAAAAGCCGTAAGGAAGCGGAATTTTTTGCAGGCAAGGAAAATGTAAGGACGCTTGTTCTTGAAGAATTGGATATAGCTGCGGTGTCTGCCGCAGTCGGCCGCAGATGCGGAATACTGTCGGTTAATGACAGCGGTTTTGCCCACGCCGTTTTAAAGGCGTAGTTGAAGGAGGAAATGCTAATGACAAATAAATATAAGATCAGTGATCTTGCAAAGGATTTTAATGTCAGTTCAAAGGATATAACGGATATTGTGGCGGAAAAGACGGGTGTCGCCAAAAAAAGCGGAGCGGTGCTTAACGAAACGGAAATAAGCGTGGTTTTCAGCGCTTTGCTTAATAAAAACGAGGTTAAGAGCCTTGACGAATACTTTGCAACCGGCGCGGAATCCCGCGCGGCGGCAAAAAAGGCAAGAGAAGAAGAAAAAAATAAAAAGCTTGCCGAGCAAATGGCTATTCTCGAACAGCTTAAAGCGGCTGCCGCGGCTCAGAACGGCGAAAAGGCTCCCACTAAAGAGGAACCGGAGGTTAAAAAGCCGGTAAAGGAGAAAAAAGAGGAACCTCAGACTGTCGAGAAATCGGAAGAAAAGCCTGCCGAAAAGAAGCCTGAAAAGAGAGCCGAAAAGCCGGCTGCCAAAAAGCCCGAGGCAAAGAAAACAGAAGAGAAGAAGCCCGAAGAAAAGAAACACGGCGTTTCGGATCCCAAGCCCTTTGTTTCGCAGAAAAAGGATAAAAAGCCCGGTGAGGCTCCCAAAAGAGGACCTGCCGAAATACGCCATATTGATACCCGTACTTCAAATGTCAACATTGACAAATACAATGAAAAGTACGAAAGAATAGCTCCCGCAAACACAATGCGCGACAATTTCTCACGCAAACAGAAGATAAAACAAAAATCGCAGGATTACCGTCGTCCGCAGGGCGTAAAGCGCGAGACCGAGGCGGACAAAATGCGCAGACTTCAGCTTGAACGCATAAAGAAGACTCCGATAACCGTTACGGTGGGCGATGAAATAACAGTAGGCGAGCTTGCCGCCGCACTCAAGAAAACCGCCGCAGAGGTTATTAAGGTGCTTCTTAAGCTCGGAATGATGGCAACCGTTAATCAGGTGATTGATTACGATACCGCCGAAATAGTTGTAACCGAGATGGGTGCTAAGATTGAAAAGCAGGTGGTTGTTACCATTGAAGAGCAGATAATGGACGATACCGAGGACAATGCGGAAAACCTTAAGCCCAGAAGTCCTGTTGTGGTTGTTATGGGTCATGTTGACCACGGTAAGACATCGTTGCTTGACGCTATAAGAAATACCGCGGTTACGGATACCGAGGCAGGCGGAATTACACAGCATATCGGCGCTTACAGGGTAAACTGCAAGGGAGAAGATATAACCTTCCTTGACACACCCGGTCACGCCGCATTCACCTCAATGCGTAAGAGAGGCGCAATGGCTACCGATATAGCCGTGCTTGTTGTCGCCGCGGACGACGGTATAATGCCGCAGACTATTGAGGCGATAAACCACGCAAAAGCGGCAAATGTTCAGATGATAGTCGCAATCAATAAAATGGATAAGCCGGAGGCTAATCCCGACAGAGTTCTCCAACAGCTCACCGAGCAGGGTATCGTACCCGAGGAATGGGGCGGCGATGTTATTTGTGTTCCCGTTTCCGCAAAGACCCATATGGGCATAGATAAGCTGCTTGAAAATATACTTCTTGTGGCTGAAATGATGGAGCTTAAGGCAAACCCAGACAGAAGGGCAAAGGGTATTGTTATCGAGGCCCGTCTTGATAAGGGCAGAGGTCCCGTAGCTTCGCTTCTTGTGCAGAACGGAACGCTCCATACAGGCGATATAATCGTTGCGGGCACATCTGTCGGTCGTGTGCGCGTTATGACAAACGAAAACGGCAGAGAGCTTAAGGACGCAGGTCCGTCGGTTCCTGTTGAGATAACAGGTCTTGCCGAAACTCCGAACGCAGGTGATGTGTTCGACGCGGTTTCCGATGAAAGGCTTGCAAGAGAGCTTGTTGAGCAGAGAAAACAAAAGGCCAAGGAAGAGGCATTTAACGCAAAACAAAAGGTTACGCTTGACAATCTCTTTGAACAGTTAAGCGAGGGCGACCTTAAAGAGCTTAACATCATTGTTAAAGCCGATGTTCAGGGCAGTGTTGAGGCGGTAAGAGAAAGCCTTGTAAAGCTCTCAAATGACGAGGTAAGAGTAAATGTTATCCACGGCGGTGTGGGCGCTATAAACGAATCGGATGTAATGCTGGCTCAGACCTCCGGCGCTATTATAGTAGGCTTTAATGTCCGTCCGGACGGCGTTGCAAAGGCCGCGGCGGAGCGTGACGGCGTTGATATGCGTATGTACCGTATTATTTACGACTGCATTGAAGAGGTCAAATCGGCAATGAAGGGTATGCTGGCTCCTAAATACCGTGAAAATCAGCTCGGTACGGCGGAGGTTCGCACCGTTTACAAAATCTCTAATGTCGGTACGGTTGCGGGATGTTATATTACAAACGGCAAGGTTACACGCTCCTGCCAGATCCGTGTTGTGCGCGACGGCATAGTTATATGCGAAGATAAGATAGATTCTCTGCGCCGCTTTAAGGACGATGTCAAGGAAGTGGCACAGGGCTACGAATGCGGTATCGGACTTGAAAAATTCGCCGATATTAAAGAGGGCGACCAGTTTGAAGCCTTTATTATGGAGGAGTACAGAGATTAATGGCAGGATACAGAATCAACCGTATTGAGTCAGATATCAAAATTGCGCTGTCGGAGCTTTTAAGAGAAATAAAAGACCCGCGCGTAAGCCGCCTTTTAAGCATAGTCAAGGTAAGTGTTTCGGGCGACCTTTCTTACGCTACCGTTTATGTCAGCGCAATAGAAGGGTATGAGCAAACCGTAAGCTCTGTAAAGGCGTTAAAGGGCGCTTCGGGTTTTTTACGCAGGGAGCTCGGGGCAAGGCTCACCTTAAGAAAGGTGCCTGAGCTGCGCTTTGTGGCGGACGATTCCATTGAACAAAGCGCCAATATTTCGAGAATAATCGAATCATTCGGCGAGGAAGGAAAAAATGAGAAATAAAAATAATGACGGCTGCCGTGATCTGACACTGCGGCAGACCGCAAGATTTTTAAAAAAGCACGATAATTATATTATTCTTACCCACGCGTCGCCTGACGGCGACACCTTGGGTTCGGCTTTTGCGCTGTATTACGGACTTAAGGAAATAGGAAAAGTGGCTTGCGTCATCTGTCCCGATGTAATACCCGAAAAGTATAATTATTTTGCAAGACCGACCGACCATGTGCAAAGGAACGACGCTACGGTAATAGCGGTCGATGTTGCGGATAAAAAACTGCTCGGCAGTCTTCAGGACGATTTCGGCGATATAGTCGACCTTAATATCGACCACCATATATCAAATGTCCGTTTTGCGAAAAACCTGTATCTTGACGCAGACGCCGCGGCTACGGCGGAAAGTATGTACGAACTGCTTTCCATTATGAAAGTAAATATAAACGATGTTACGGCAAAGGCGCTTTATACCGGAATAGCCACGGACACGGGCTGTTTTAAGTATTCAAATGTTACGGCAAAAACACACATTATAACCGCTCAGTTATATGAATACAACATAGACGCACCCGAAATCAACAGGCTTATGTTCGATACGAAGTCCCGTAAGCTTTTGGAGCTTGAAAGAATGGTGCTTGACGCCTCCGAATTTCATTTCGACGGCAGGTGCATACTTTTGCCCGTTACTGCCGAAATGCAGGAAAAAACGGGTTGCAGCGGCACAGAACTTGAGGGAATCGCGGTTATTTCAAGAAGTGTAGAGGGCGTTGTCGCCGGCGTAACGGTAAAGCAGACGGATGACAATGAGTTTAAGGTCTCTTTGCGCACCTATCCGCCGCTTGACGCCTCCTTGATATGTAAAAAGATAGGCGGCGGCGGTCATAAGGGAGCGGCGGGAGCGTCGCTTACCGGAACCTTGACCGAAGTTAAGGAGAAGGTTTTAGCTGCCGTAGAAGAGGTTATGGAGGAAGCTTATGCAGGGGCTCGTACTCGTAAATAAGCCTGACGGAATAACCTCGTTCGGGGCAGTAGCGCGCATAAAAAGAGCCGCAAAGGAAAAACGAGTGGGGCATACGGGAACACTCGACCCTATGGCTACGGGCGTGTTGCCTGTGCTTTTAGGGAGAGCTACCGCTTTGTCTTCGCTTTTGCTTGATGCGGACAAATCGTATACGGCGGCGGTACGGCTCGGAGTAACCACTGATACGGACGATATAACCGGTACTGTGCTTGAAGAAAAGCCCGTTTGTGTAACGGCGGATGAGCTGTCCGATGCGGTAAAGCATTTTACGGGGGAAATTATGCAAAGACCCCCTTTTTACAGCGCGCTTAAAAAAGACGGAGTAAGGCTTTACAGCCTTGCAAGAAAGGGCGAGCTTACCGATATTCCAAAGCGTTCTGTCGAGGTTTTTTCCGCTGAAATTATAAAACCTCTCAAGAACAATGAATTTACTGTAAATTTTCATGTTTCTAAAGGAACATATATAAGATCTCTTGCAAGAGATATAGGCGAGTATTTGGGGTGCGGAGCGTGCCTTTCGGCGCTTTGCAGAACCTTTACGGGCGGTTTTTCGCTTTCCGAGTGCGTACCGCTTGAAGAATTGACAGAGGAAAGCATAAGCCGTCATTTGTTAAGCGAGGAACGGGCGGTATCCTATTTAAGAGAAGCCGCAGTTACGGAAAAACAGGCTTTCCGATTTACAAACGGCGGTCAGCTTAATTTTGACAGACTTAAAATTGCGGACATTAAGGACGGAGAATTGTTCCGTGTAAAATACGGCGGACTTTTTTTGGGTATCGGCAAAGCGGATATACCTAAAAATCAGCTTGCTGTAAAATGTGTAATTAATTATCCGGGAGACGGAATATAATGAAAACAGCGTTGGCTCTCGGCACCTTCGACGGGGTGCATAAAGGTCACAGGGCGGTGCTTGAGCTTCCGCCCGAATATAAAAAAATTGCGGTGGTGTTTCCTCTGCCGCCTAAGGCGGCTTTATCGGGCAAACCTATTGCTCTTATGACCCCCGAAGATAAATGCAGGGTTCTTAAAAGCATTGGTACGGACGAGGTCTTTATGCTTGACTTCGGCAAGGTGAGGAATATGCCGCCGTATAATTTTTTGGAATTTTTAAGGGATACATTTTCACCTGACTATATTTCGTGCGGCTTTAATTACCGTTTCGGTAAAAACGCGTCGGGCGATACCGCTTTGCTTTCGGAGTTCTGTAAGGAAAACGGTATAACGCTTAAGGTATGCGAGCCTGTAACCGCCGACGGCGAAACTGTCTCGTCAACCGAAATCCGTGCGTTTCTTAAAAACGGCGAGCCCGAAAAGGCAAACAGCCTTATGACAGAGCCGTTTTCGTATACGGCGCCCGTTATAAGGGGGGACGAAAGGGGCAGGACCTTAGGTTTTCCTACGGCTAATCAGAAATACCCCGAAGTGCTGATACCGGTCAGGTTCGGCGTATATAAATCTTCCGCATTTATAAACGGCAAGGCTTATTCCGCGATAACCGATATAGGGGTAAGGCCGACATTTAAAACCGACTATATAATAAGCGAGACCTTTATTAAGGATTTTTCCGCGGATATATACGGACGGGAAATGACGGTAAGCCTACTCGGATTTATAAGGGGCGAAATCAAGTTTTCTTCCGCGGATGAGCTTGCGAATCAGATAAAGAAGGATATAAGGAGTGTATGAAATGTACTACGAGTTAGTCGATAAGCTCCCGATAATCGGGCTTGCTCTCTTAAAGGCGCTTTTGATTTTTATCTGCGGACATTATATAACACGGCTTGTTATAAGAATAATGGAAAAGGCGTTTTTAAAGCTTGATATGGACATTTCCCTCCAAAAATTCTTAAGCAAAACGGTTAATATAGTTTTGCACATAATAGTAATACTTTCGGCGGTTACTGCGCTCGGTATTTCGATAGCGGGATTGCTGGCGGCGCTCTCTGCGGCGGCGGTTGCGGTAGCCCTTGCGCTTAAGGATTCATTAAGCAGTATTGCAGGGGGAATAATCCTTCTTATCACTAAACGCTTTAAAACAGGCGATTTTATAGAAATCGGCGGTGAAAAGGGTACTGTTGTGCAGATAGATATGATGCACACGGTGCTTAAAACGATTGATAACAGACGGGTAATGATTCCGAACAGCATTGCCGCAAACAGTCAGATAGTGGATTATACAAGCGAAGCTATGAGAAGACTGGACCTTGTTTTTTCGGTCAGCTATACCGACGACGCGGAAAAAGCCAAAACCGTTATAATCGATACCGCGCTTAATAATCCAAAGGTTATAAGAGAAGCTCCCGAGCCGCCGTTCGCCCGTGTTACGGCATATTCGGCAAGCTCGGTTGATATAACTATGCAGATGTGGTGCAAAACAGAGGATTATCTTTCGCTTAAATATGATTTGCTTGAGCAGATAAGAAAAGCGCTTGAGGAAAACGGAATGACCATACCGTTCAATCAGCTTGATGTGCATTTAACCGAAACACAGGAATAAAAAACGGCTCTGAGGAAAAATCCTCAGAGCCGTTCCCTTTATTGTTATTCGATTTCAAGATGCTTTGCTTCGGGCAGAGCATCCGCTTTCTTAGGCATTGTAAGCTTAAGCACGCCGTTTTCATATTTGGCTTTAATGCCTTCGGTGTCAACGCCTGATACATCAAAGTCACGGCTGTAAGTACCGTAAGAACGCTCGCAACGGACATACTTTCCTTTCTTATCCTTTTCCTCGTGCTCCGAATGTCTTTCGGCGCTTACGGTGAGTATGTCACCGTTTATGTCAAGATGGATGTCCTTCTTTTCAAAGCCCGGCAGATCAGCTTCCAATTCATAGCGGTCGCCCTCGTCCTTGACATCAGTCTTGAACTCATCAAGCGCGCCGCTCTCAAAAAAGCCGAACGGAGAAGCAAAGAACTTCTTTTCGAATTCATCCATATCACGGAACGGATTATAAAAGGAATTGTTTTTCTTAGCATAAGGTCTCATTTCAAACATATAAAAGCCTCCAAAATATCATATCATTCAATTTGTTGTTTTATTACCGTTTGTCTGCACATCGGTATCATCTTCTTTTTTCTTTTTACATCTACTATTATATCCGGCATACTTGAAATTTCAACAGTCTTACAGTATAATAAACATAAAGTAAACTGTGCTTTCGGCACAAAGGAGTGGCAATATGTCTGACGACAAAATTCTAAATGCCTTTTTGGAAAGCAGTGAAATAAATGGGTTTGTGGAGAATATAAGCAAAATATTTAATTGCTCGATTTTGGTTATAGATTGTGCTTTCCATATAGTTTCAAGCTTTGCATCTGCCGATTATGCGTCGGCAGACTATAAAACCGCAGTTTCACACGGAGAGCTGTCGTTTGAGGCGTCCGCCGCAATAAGCGAAGACGCCGAAAAGGCAACTTCGGACTTTTTCATAACCAAAAAAGGCTCAAGCTGTTACCGCGTTTATAATCTCACTGTGGGTGATACCGCACTCGGATATATGATTTGCGTGTTTGAGGATGGAGCGAGCTTGAATTCACCGGACTCTGATTTTGAATTTGCGGCACGGCTTACGGCAAAGCAGCTTTATCTTGAACGCAGACAAATAGTAAAGAGTACTGCAGAGGAAATTTTAACAGAACTGCTTGACGGAGAATTTTCGGACAGAGAACATTTTGAGTTAAGAGCTTTTTCAACATATCTTTCTAATTTTAAGCCAAACAAACTTGCGGTAATCGATTTGGACGGTTACGCAGGCGGTGCTGAGGCAGACGGTTTTCTGCGCAGAATACTTGAAAGCGATTTCCACGCCTCGCATCCGTTTTTATATAAAAACAGAATAGTGATGTTTATACATAAGGACCACGATATAAACAGACTTTCGGAAATTGCAAAAAGCGAGAGGCTCGGTATAACGGTATCGGGCGAGCTTCAAGATATTTTTTCGGCGAAGACGGCGTATGAATCCGCAAACGAAGCGCTTTGCTATCTCTTGACTAATAAAAAAGGCGGATTTTGCGAGCAGGGCGAAAAATACGCGCTACTTTTATCGCTTAAAAAGCTTGCCGATAAGGACGGTATGATTGACAGCACCGTTTCGGAGCTTGCAAGGTATGACAGCGAAAATTCTTCGGAATTGACGGAAACGCTGTACACATATCTTTCATGCCATCACTCACTTAAAACTACTTGCGAAAAGCTTTATACGCATCGTAATACCGTACTTTACCGCATAAATAAAATAACCGAAACCTACAAAATAGATCTAGATGATCCGAATAAATACCTCCGTTATCTCTTTTCTGCCGCGTTGGTGCTTGTAAAAAACGGAAGGGATGAAATTTTTATTTAAAATGTTGTAGATACAACATACTTGTACTGAAAAACAAATTATAATTGTCACATAAAATAACGGAGGAATTAAAAATGATAAGAAAAATAATTCAGATAGATGAAGAAAAATGCAACGGCTGCGGTGCCTGTGCGGCGGCATGCCATGAGGGCGCTATCGGGATGGTAAACGGCAAGGCTAAATTAATGCGGGACGATTATTGCGACGGTCTCGGAGACTGCCTGCCTGCGTGCCCGACGGGGGCTATAAGCTTTACGGTGCGTGAAGCGGAGGCTTACAACGAGGCGGCTGTCGCCGAAAACAAAGCGAAAAAGGGCAAAGGGCAGAAATTGCCGTGCGGCTGCCCGGGTTCAAATTCAAAGCGTATAGTAAGAGAAGAAAAGCCGGAGGAAAACAGCGGTGCCGTCCATATGCAAAGCAGACTTGCACAGTGGCCGGTACAGATAAAGCTTGTTCCCGTAAACGCTCCGTATTTTGACGGCGCAAAGCTTCTTATTGCGGCGGATTGTACGGCATATGCATACGCGGGCTTTCACGAGGAATTTATAAAGGGGCATATAACGCTTGTCGGATGTCCTAAGCTTGACGGCGTGGATTATTCGGAAAAGCTTACCGAAATAATAAAGAACAACGATATTAAAAGCGTTACGGTTGTAAGAATGGAGGTTCCCTGCTGCGGCGGACTTGAAAACGCGGCGGTTACAGCTCTCAAAACCAGCGGAAAATTTATACCCTGGAGCGTTGTTACGATTTCTACCGACGGAAAAATATTGGATTAGACAGGTCAGAATAATGTATTGCGGTGCGAAAATTTTGCGCCGCAATTTTTTGTTGCAAATAAGGTGTTTTTCGTATATAATTTCTCTAGGCAAGCGAGAATAATCCGAACCCGCCCCAAACGGCGTATTTTCGGCGTATTTTCATTTGTCGTCTTTATAAGGCTAACGGATTAACGAGTATTTTAACGCGGCAATGCGAGAAATCCGCACTCAAAAACGGGTTCGGATTATTCTCGTTTGCCTATATGATTGCGAAAGGCGGCGGAATGATTTGAACTTTGATTTGCTTGGGAAAAACCGTACGGCAATCTTTGAAAAAATAAAGGAAGCGGCAGGCTCGGTACTTCCGATTTTCCTTATAGTCGCTGTTCTGTGCCTCGCAGCGGTTCCTATGCGCCCCGATCTGCTGTTAAGCTTTTTTATAGGCTCGGTAATGGTTGTTATCGGTATGGGATTTTTCACCCTCGGTGCGGAGGTTTCTATGACCCCGATAGGCGGTAAAATAGGTATGGCTGTTACAAAGACCAAAAAAATGCCGCTCATCTTGCTAATCAGCTTTTTGCTCGGATTTGCAATTACCGTTGCGGAACCCGACCTTCAGGTGCTTGCAAATACCGCGCCGCATATCAACAGTGCGGTTTTGCTTATTGCGGTAGGCCTGGGTGTAGGCTTTTTTCTTTCGGTTTGTATGTTCAGAATACTTACGGGCATAAAGCTCCGCTGGCTTTTAATATTCTTTTACGGAATAATCTTCATTCTTTCCGCCTTTGCGGATCCCGATTTTTTAAGCATTGCCTTTGATTCGGGCGGCGTTACCACGGGCCCTATGACCGTTCCTTTCATATTGGCGCTCGGCGTAGGTGTTTCGCAGATCCGAAGCGACGAAAAAGCCGAGTCGGACAGCTTCGGTCTCGTGGCGCTTTGCTCGGCAGGTCCTATACTTGCGGTGCTTATACTCGGATTTTTTTACTCGGGAAACGGCGAAATTGCCGCGATAAATTCCGCAGGTGTTAAGTACACTACCGAAATAGGACTCGGATATGCCAAGGCGTTGCCGGCTTATATGAAAGAGGTTTCACTTTCGCTTTTGCCGATAGTTGTTATATTCTTGCTTTTTCAGGTATTTTCACTTAAGCTTACAAGGCGAAGGTTTGTAAAAATCCTTGTGGGCATACTTCATACATACATAGGGCTTGTGCTTTTTATGACGGGCGTAAATGTCGGCTTTTCCGCCTTGGGCAAATCGCTCGGAGGAATACTGGCATCAGGTAATTCTCGGTGGCTTATGATACCGCTTTCGGTTGTTCTCGGATGGTTTATTATTTCCGCGGAACCGGCGGTTTCCGTGCTCGAAAAGCAAATTGAGGATGTCAGTGCCGGCGCAATTTCAGGCAAGGTGATAAAGCTCAGCCTTTCCTTTGCAATAGCCGCGGCAATGGGCATTTCAATGCTTCGCGTGCTTACGGGAATTTCACTTATGTACTTTTTGGTCCCGGGTTACCTTATAGCTATTATACTCTCGTTTTTTGTACCCGATATATACACCGCAATAGCTTTCGACTCGGGCGGAGTTGCTTCGGGACCTATGACAGCTACCTTTATGCTGCAGTTTTTTATCGGCGCAAGCGTTGCCGTTGGTGGGAATCCGATTTGCGACGCATTCGGAGCGGTTGCAGTCGTGGCTATGATGCCTCTTATTTCAATACAGCTTGTCGGATTTGCGTATCGCGTTAAAGGCAGTAAAAGGCAGCCCGCTTTTGAGAAATACGGCGATTATGACATAGTTGAGCTTTGGGAGGGAGCAAATTAATGAATTATATAATATCGGTTTGCGACCCAAAGGTTTACGGTAAGCTTACGGAAATATGCAGGGAATTAAAACTTCCGTTTGATATCTCGTTCCACGGGAAGGGCACCGCTGTGCCGAGTATGCTCGATATTTTGGGTATTGAGAGTACGGAAAGAAGAATAGTCTTATCGTTTGCGGACGAAGAAAAGACAAAACAGCTTATAGAGCTTCAAAAACAGCGAATGTTTATCGGTGTTCCGGGCCACGGTATAACCGTGGCGCTTCCCGTAAAAAGTATCGGAGGAGGAAAAACAGTGGCTTATCTTAACGGAGAAAATAAAGACGCTAAATATGTTCCCGAGCTTAAATTTAATTACGAGCTTATAATTGCGATAGCAAACGCCGGTAAAACGGATACGGTTATGAATGCCGCGCGAAAGGCAGGAGCCAGAGGCGGTACGGTAATTCACGGCAAGGGAACGGGCGGCGAAAATACCGCAAAGTTCTACAATGTTTCAATAGCGGAGGAAAAGGAAGTAATACTTATAGTTTCGGCTGTTTCAGAAAAGGCGGAGATAATGCGTTCAATACTTGAAAGCGCAGGACCCGATACGGCGGCGGGAACAATAGTTTTTTCACTTCCGGTAAGTGAAGCGGCGGGATTTGGATTGATATGACGAATGAAATTATTATAAAAACAGCGTCTCCCGATGATGCCCAAAGTCTTCTCGGGATATACGCTTATTATGTTGAAAATACGGCAATAACCTTTGAGTACGAGGTGCCCACCCTCGAAGAATTTAAAAGCCGTATTTTGAACACTCTTAAAAAATATCCTTATATAACGGCAAGCTTTAACGGCGAGACAGTCGGCTACGCTTACACCGGCGCTTTTAAGGAAAGAGCGGCATATTCTCACTCGGTAGAAACAAGTATATATGTGAAAAAAGGTCTTTCTGGCAAGGGCGTCGGCAAAGCACTGTATGCCGAACTTGAAAAAATTTCTAAAAAACAAAATGTTCTTAATATGAACGCCTGTATATCGTATACCGAAAAGCCGGACGAATATTTAAGCCTTAACAGTCCTCATTTCCATGAGCATTTGGGTTACCGCACGGTCGGTAAATTCACCGAATGCGGATATAAATTCGGTAAGTGGTACGATATGATATGGATGGAAAAAATGATAGGCGAGCATACCGATAATCCGCCGCCGTTTATTCCGTTCCACGATTTATAAGCTTCAGCCGCCGTTCGGCGGCTGTTTTTTTGAAAATAATTCCTTTTTGCTATTGACAAATGAATAAGAGCGTGCTATAATACTACCAACATATCAGATTGGTAGGTAAAAAGATATGAGAAAAACCTTAAAATTACTCTACGGACGAATGTGCTGTAAAAGCCGATGTAGTTAAACCCGAAACGAAAAATATTAATTTTAAAAAAGGAAGATTATTATGTCAAAAGTATATACATCAGCAGATCAGCTTATAGGAAAAACCCCGCTCTTGGAGCTCACACATATCGAAAAGAAATACGGCTTAAAGGCAAAAATTTTAGCAAAGCTTGAATACTTCAACCCGGCAGGCTCGGTTAAGGACCGTATTGCAAAGGCAATGATTGACGAAGCCGAGAAAAGCGGTAAGCTTAAACCCGATTCCGTAATTATCGAACCGACCTCGGGCAACACGGGAATAGGTCTTGCTTCCGTTGCGGCGGCAAGAGGCTACAAAATTATTATTGTAATGCCGGAAACGATGTCGGTTGAACGCCGTCAGCTTATGAAAGCCTACGGTGCCGAACTGGTACTTACAGAAGGCGCAAAGGGTATGAAAGGCGCTATTGCTAAGGCTGAAGAATTAAGTAAAGAGATACCCGGAAGCTTCATTCCCGGTCAGTTTGTAAATCCTGCCAACCCCAAGGCGCATTTTGACACCACCGGACCCGAAATATACGATGATACCGACGGTGAGGTTGACATATTTGTAGCAGGCGTCGGAACCGGCGGAACTGTTACCGGCGTAGGCAAGTACCTTAAATCCAAAAAACCGGAAGTTAAGGTTGTTGCGGTAGAACCCGCCAGCTCTGCCGTTCTTTCGGGCAATCCGTCCGGCGCTCATAAAATACAGGGAATAGGCGCAGGCTTTGTCCCCGATGTGCTTGATACCGCGGTTTATGACGAGATAATTCCGGTTACAAACGACGACGCTTTTGCTTTCGGTAAGGAAATCGGCAAAAACGAAGGTGTGCTTGTCGGAATTTCGTCGGGAGCGGCTGTCCGGGCGGCTGTTGAGCTTGCAAAGCGTCCCGAAAACGAGGGCAAAACAATAGTTGTTCTGCTTCCCGATACGGGCGACAGATACCTTTCAACGCCTTTGTTTGCGGAGTAATTTATGACTGTTTCAACAAGAGGAAGATATGCCTTAAGGGTAATGGTTGAGCTTGCCGAGCACGGAAACGAATTTATTCCGCTTAAGACCGTTGCCGAAAGGCAGAATATATCTCAAAAATATCTTGAAAGCATAATGACCGGTCTGTCAAAGGCCGGTCTTGTTGAGGGAGCGCACGGAAAGGGCGGCGGATACCGTCTTTGCCGTGCACCCGAAAATTACACGGTAAGAGAAATACTTGAAATTACCGAGGGTGAGCTGGCACCTGTCGCCTGCCTTAAAAAGGATTCGCCTGCGTGCGATATGGAGGAACGGTGCCGCACGCTTCCTATGTGGCGTGAGCTTTATAAGACCCTTAACAGTTTTTTTGATTCCTACACAGTAGCCGATCTTGCGGCAAACGGCAGCGAAGACAGAGGCAGTTGGATAATTTAAAAGGCAAAAAAGAAGCTGCCGTAAGGCAGCCCCTTTCTTTTAAGTCCGTGCAAGCGTAAAAAATTCTGCGCTGCCCGGAGCATTCGGACAGCGGCATACTCACATTTGCATCAGCACCGAGTGCTTTTTCATAAGGCGCTGTTTTGTATGTTTTCGGTCTCTGTCCGATATTATGTTATGCTTTTTAAGACAAATGATACAAGCTAAATTTTGGAAAGGTATGAAAAGGCTTGAACTATACGCAAACGCTTGAGTATATACATTCTCTCGGAAATTTTAAGCTGCCTGACGGACTTGAACGGATCACGGAAGCTTTAAAAAAACTCGGTAATCCGCAGGAAAAATTTGACGCCGTACATATCGCCGGAACAAACGGCAAAGGTTCGGTCTCTGCAATGCTTGCAAAAATTTTTGAAACGGCAGGATTTAAAACGGGTCTCTATATTTCACCGTATATAATAGATTTCAGAGAAAGAATACAAATAAACGGTAATTTTATTCCCGAAGAAAAAATGACGGAATATGCGGAAAGGGTTAAAAATACCGGAGTGGCAATGTCGGAGTTTGAATTTATAACTGCGGCGGCTTTTTCGTATTTTGCGGATGAAAAGTGCGATATAGTAATAGCGGAAACGGGTCTCGGCGGAAGGCTTGATGCAACAAATACCCTTATGCGGGTAAAAGCGGCGGTGATAACTAAGATAGGACTTGACCATATCGGCATTTTGGGCGATACTTTGGAAAAGATAGCGGAGGAGAAGTGCGGAATAATAAAGGATTTTATCACGGTTTCCTCACCATGCCAAAAGGCCGAAACGCTTGCGGTTATCGAAAAATATGCTGATGAACTTTTCGTGCCCGATACCGACCGTTTGCAAATTATTAAAAGCGATTTTTCCGAAAACAGCTTTATATATGACGGCTGCAGATATGATTTATCTCTTTTCGGCAATTACCAGATTGAAAACGCATTGACTGTTATAGAAACCGTTAGGCACAGCGGTTATAATATACCGTACGGCACGGTAAAAAAAGCGCTTGCAAATACATTCTTCCCCGCAAGAAACGAAGTAATCTGCAAAAAGCCGTTTATTGTTCTTGACGGAGCGCATAATCCGGATTCTGCCGAGGCGCTTTCGGCGGTAATGGAAAAATACAGCGGCAGAATTACGGCAATTATCGGAGCTATGAGGGATAAGGACTATAAGCTCGTGCTTGCTGAAACCCTAAAACATTGCCGCAATGCGGTGGCGGTGACGGTAAAGGATATGCCGAGGTCGCTTGATAAGGAAAGTCTCGCAGACGCGGCAGGCGTCTTTTGCCCTTGCTTTACGGCAGACAGTTATGCCGATGCCGTAAAAAAAGCGATTTCAGCTTCCGGCGGCGAACCGATATTTGTATTCGGCTCGCTCTACCTTGCAAGCGGAATAAGAGATTTACTTTTAGAAACAGCAAAAAAATTTAATTCCGATGCTATATTTTGACAATTTTTTTAAGGACAAGCCTTTATTATATATATGAGGCTTGTCCTTTATTGTTTAGTGAGGTGATATATATGTCAGTTGAAATACGGTCAAGCGGTCAGACGGTAACGGCATACCTGTCGGGTGAGCTTGACCACCATACAGCAAGAGAAATGCGCGAGGCAATAGACAGTGCCGTTGAGCTTAATATGCCGGGTACGCTTGTTCTTAACTTTAAAAATATAAGCTTTATGGACAGTTCGGGAATAGGGCTTGTTATGGGGCGGTACAGGAACATTTCAAAAACCGGAGGAGAACTTCATATTACCGGTGCGTCGCCGCAAATATATAAGGTAATGAAGCTTGCGGGACTCGAAAGATTGGCAAAATTGGAGGGTAATTGTTAAAATGCAGGTAAATAATAAATTCACTATGAATGTTTTGGCAAAGTCGGCAAACGAGAGCTTTGCTCGTGCGTGCGTTGCCGCTTTTGCTTCACAGCTTGACCCCACGCTTGAGGAAATTGGAGATATAAAAACCGCCGTTTCCGAAGCGGTGACGAATTGTATTGTTCACGCCTATAAGGAAAAAATCGGGAAAATATACATATCGGGCGAGCTGTGCGAAGGGAATATGCTCAGAATAAAGATCCGCGACACCGGTTGCGGTATAGAAAATGTCGAAAAGGCAATGGAACCCCTTTATACAACCGTGGGCGGAGAACGGGCAGGACTCGGCTTTGCGGTTATGCAAAGCTTTATGGATTCCGTTAAAGTACGCTCCAAGGTCGGAAAAGGCACAAGCATTGTTATGATTAAAAAAATAAGCCGCCGCTACGGCGTAAATGCTTAAGGAAAAGTGCGAGCGTGACCGCTTTATCGAAACAAACCTCGGACTTGTACATTCCCTGTGTAAGCGTTTTGTCGGCAGAGGAATAGAGTACGATGACTTATATCAGGCGGGATGTATGGGATTGATAAAGGCAACCGACGCCTTTGACGAGAGCAGGGGACTTTGTTTTTCTACCTACGCGGTTCCCGTGATATTAGGAGAAATCAAGCGATTATTCCGTGACGGCGGAGCGGTCAAGGTATCAAGAAGTGTAAAAGAACTCGGACTTAAAATAACATACGAAAAGCAAAAACTTGAGCAAAAGCTTTGCAGAGAACCGAAAATTTCGGAAATTGCCGATGCGCTCGGAATCGGTGCGGAGGAAGTTACGGAAGCGCTGTGCGCGGCACAGCCGACAGTGTCGCTGACCTATGAGAGCGAGGACGGCATATGCGAGATAGGACTTCCTACAGTAAGCACCGAGGACGAAATATCCGATAAATTGTTGCTTGACTTTGCAATGAATAAACTCAGTGACACCGAAAGAAAGATTGTGGAATTAAGATATTATAAGTCGTTTACCCAAAACAAAACCGCGAAGCTCCTCAATATGACGCAGGTTCAGGTGTCTCGCGCGGAGAAAAAAATACTGGCAAAGCTCAGATGTATGGTAAAATAATTGCTGTGAATATTATGTGAAAAACCGTATATATACCATATATTGTGTAATATTACAAGAGGAAAAAGTTTTTAAAAATTTTCTAAAAAAAGTGTTGACAAGAGGTAGCGGATATGGTATTATAATCAGGCGCTCTGA
>UQQR01000025.1 GCA_900543215.1 uncultured Oscillospiraceae bacterium
AGTTCACCAGCGGGATGGGCTCACCCCAATAGCGCTGACGGGAGAATACCCAGTCACGGAGCTTATAATTAGTTTTAACCTCGCCGAGGTTTTTCTCCTTAAGCCATTGCTGAATTGCTTTTTTAGCGTCCTCAACGCTCATACCGTCAAGGAATCCCGAATTCACAAGCTTACCGGTTGCACATTCGGTATAAGGAGCCTTTTGTACATCCTCGCCGCCCGAAACCACCTCGATTATCGGCAGTCCGAACTTCTTTGCAAATTCCCAGTCACGGGTATCGTGCGCGGGAACCGCCATAATAGCGCCCGTACCGTAAGAGATAAGAACATAATCCGAAATAAATATCGGAACCTCCTTACCGTTTACGGGGTTTATCGCCGTAACGCCCGCAAGCCTTACGCCGGTCTTATCCTTTGCAAGCTCGGTACGCTCAAAGTCGGACTTTTTGGCGGCTTCCTGCTTGTAAGCCAAAACCTCGTCCATATTTTCAATTTTATCCGACCATTTTGTAAGCAGCGGATGCTCAGGCGACATAACCATATAGGTAACGCCGAAAAGCGTATCCGCACGGGTGGTGAATACTTCAAAAGTGTCGCCAATATTAGTTGAAAATTTAACCTGCGTGCCGTAGGACTTTCCTATCCAGTTGCGCTGTTGGGTCTTAACTCTCTCTATAAAGTCCACATCGTTAAGACCGTCAAGCAGTTTTTCCGCATAGTCGGTTATTTTAAGCATCCACTGGCTTTTTTCCTTGTGGACAACCTCACTGCCGCAACGCTCGCAATGGCCGTTTACAACCTCTTCGTTTGCAAGCACGCACTTACATGAGGTGCACCAGTTTACCGACATCTTTTTCTTGTAAGCAAGACCTTTTTTGTAAAGCTGAAGGAATATCCACTGCGTCCACTTATAATAAGACGGGTCGGTGGTGTTTATTTCCCTGCTCCAGTCAAAGGAAAAGCCCAACGATTTAAGCTGTCTTTTAAAATTGGCTATATTGTTTTTTGTAACCTCAGCCGGATGAATATGGTTCTTTATCGCAAAATTTTCGGTAGGCAGACCGAAGGCGTCCCAACCCATAGGATAAAGGACATTATAACCCTCAAGTCTCTTTTTTCGGCAGACAATGTCTATCGCCGTATAGGAACGGGGATGTCCCACATGAAGTCCCTGACCCGAGGGATACGGGAACTCTACAAGTCCGTAAAACTTAGGAAGCGAATAATCGTCCTTTGCGGCAAAGGTCTGCTTTTCGTCCCATATATCCTGCCACTTTTTTTCAATTTGCGTGTAATTGTAATCTTTTGCCATTGTTAATCCCCCTCGGATTCTGTAAGCACTTCGCTTAAATCTATCTGTTCGCCGTCGCTCCACATTTTATCAAGGTCGTAAAACTCACGCTGGTCACGGCTGAAAATATGAATTATAACCGTGCCGTAATCAAGAACTATCCAACCTGTTGTCTTGCCCTCAATATGATGAACGGCGGCTCCCGCCTCGCTTAGCTTTTCCTCGGCCTCGTCCGCCAGCGCCCTAACATGCGTAGAACTTGTTGCGGTACACATTAAAAAGTAATCCGCAAGCACAGTCAGGTCAGACACCTTAACAGCATTTAGCTGACGCGCCTTTTTCCCGTTAAGCGCATTTGCCGCAATTTTTAAAATTTCAAAAGCTTCCATCTTGTGTTCCCTTTCTAAAGTACCGCCTGATTGTATGCGGCAACAGTGTCAATATGAACGGCTTTTTTTAAATCCACTAAATCCTTTATTGAATACTGCAATGCGTATATAAAAGCCTTTTCAAGTGAAATATCAACATATTCGCGTATTAGATCAACATCCTCGTAATCACGGTCTGCCGATGTGAAATCCGCAAGATAAAGAATTTTCGCAAGCAGTGACATATCAGCCTTTGCCGTTGTATGGTAGCGTATCGCGTCTATGATTTCGGAATCGTTTATACCTAAAATATGCTTGACATAAGCGGCGCCCGACATAGCGTGCCACAGCTTTTTCGCATTTTTTTCAACATCGGATAGAATTATACCAAAATCTTTAAATATTTTCAAGTGTTCTTCATCGGGAGCGTTTTTTGTAATATCGTGCAGAAGTCCCGCAAGATAAGCTTTTTCGGGATCGGCGCCGTACTTTACCGCCAAACGCTTTGCTTCGTCCGCCACGCACAGCGAATGATAATACCGTTTTTCGTTAAGGCGTTTTTTCAGTATCGACAAAAGCACATCATAATCTGTTTTATTTTCCACCGTAGATCCTCCCGTCAACTATATATTCATAAACCCTTTCGGGTAAAAGGTCTCTTGATTTTTCTATATTATTTCTTATATATGACGACGAAACGGCGGGTACATCATCATCACAGACGGTTATTTTCATACCCATTTCGCCGTATTTTAAAACCGCACTGTCAAATCCGTCCTTATCGGTTTCGGTTCTCCTGAACACGGTAAACGGCACCGCCTTTAAAAGCTCCTCGTATTTGTACCATTTGTCAAACGATATTAACATATCTCCGCCGCAGACAAAAGTGAAGTTGCGCTCGGGGTACTTTTGCTTTAAAAGCGTTACGGTATCGTAGCTGTAGCTTTTTCCCGTTCTTTCAAACTCTGCAAGGCAAAGCTTGGTCTTTTTAAGGGGCGAAATAAGGAGTCTGCACATATTTATACGGTCCTCATCGCTTGCGAGAAAATCGCAGACCTTATGCGGCGGTATTCTGTCGGGCATAAGCCATATTTCGTCAATTTCTTCCCGTTTTTCAAGCGCTTCAAGCATTCTTAGGTGGCCGATATGCGGCGGATTGAAGGTTCCGCCGAATAAAGCGGTATATCCCATTACTTCACCAGCTTTATTTGCTTGTTGTTAAGGCTTTCCCTGTAAAGCACAAAGCGTGAGCCTATCACCTGCACCACATCTGAGCCTGTTTTTTCGGCAATCAGCTCCGCCGCCTCTCTTGAAGAAACGGGGCTTGTCTCAAGCGTCCTAAGCTTTATAAGCTCCCTTGCCTCAAGCGCGTCGTTAACCTGTTTTACGGTGTTTTCCGTAACGCCGCCCTTTCCTATCTGAAAAATTGTTTCAAGTGAGTTGGCGAGTCCGCGAAGCTGCGCCCGCTGTCTGCTGTTTAACATTGCATTTCTCCGTTTAAATATATTTTTTTAATTCTTCTTTAAAGGCTCTGAGGGCATTTCCCCTGTGGCTTACCCTGTCCTTTTCCTCGGGCATCATTTCCGCATAACATCCGGCGTCGCATATAAACAGCGGGTCATAGCCGAAGCCGCCGTCCCCATGACATTCCTCTGCCACAAAGCCCTTACAATCGCCCCTTACGGTGAATTCCCTGCCGTCCGGAAAAGCGCAGGCAATAGCCGAAACAAAGGTAGCTGTTCTTTTTTCGTACGGTACACCGTCAAGCGCCGCCAAAAGCTTTTCGTTGTTTGACGCATACGAAGCGCCCATACCCGAATAACGGGCGGAATAAAGCCCCGGTGCGCCGTCAAGATAATCTACCGAAAGACCCGAATCGTCCGCAACGGTTATAAGCCCCGTCACCCTCAGTCCCGAATGAGCCTTTAAAAGAGAGTTTTCCTCATAGCTTGTACCCGTTTCATCCACCTCGGGCAACGGTTTATCAAGATCGTTTTCACTTAAAACCTCAAAGCCCATAGGCACAAGTATTCTTTCAAGCTCGGTTAATTTATGATGGTTTTTTGTCGCGATAAATACTTTCATTTAAAGCCCCTCAAAAATTCCTTCCGCAAATTCCTCTGCCGAGAACGGCTGGAGGTCGTCTATTCCCTCGCCCACACCGACAAATTTTACGGGTATACCCAGTTCATTCCTTATAGCTATTATTATACCGCCTTTTGCGGTTCCGTCAAGCTTTGTCAAAACTATTCCGGTAATATCCGCAACATTTTTAAACTCTCTTGCCTGATTTACCGCATTTTGACCCGTAGCCGCGTCAAGAACAAGCAGTGTTTCAACCGATGCGTCGGGCAGCTCTCTGCCTATAACACGGTATATTTTCGCAAGCTCATCCATAAGGTTCTTTTTATTATGAAGTCTGCCTGCGGTATCGCATATTATAACATCGGCGTTTTTTGATTTTGCAGAGGCAATGGTATCGAAAACAACCGAGGCAGGGTCAGTTCCCTCAACGCTTTTAACCATAGTAACGCCCGCGCGCTCCGCCCAAATTCCGAGCTGGTCTATTGCGGCGGCTCTGAAGGTATCGGCGGCGCCGAGAACAACCTTTTTACCCTCGTTTTTAAGCCTTAAGGAAAGCTTGCCTATCGTGGTTGTCTTACCCACGCCGTTTACGCCGATAACAAGTATAACCGACGGCTTTGTTTCAAGTCGCAGTCCCTCGTCCTTGCCTAACATTTCGGTAATGATTTCCTTCATTAAGCCCATAATTTCCGAAGGGTCGGTAATTCCCGTTTCCTTTATGCGTTTTCTCAGCTTATCGCATATTTCCGAAGAGGTCTGAACGCCTATATCGGACATAACAAGCGTTTCCTCAAGTTCTTCAAACAGCTCCTCGTCTATTTTTGTGAAGCTGTTGATTATGCCGTTTACTCCGCTTAAAACGGAATCCCTTGTCTTTTTAAGTCCCTCTTTGATCTTACTGAATAATCCCATTGCTATCCTGCCTTTAAAAAGAATTATGCGCCCTTTGTGAGAAGTGATTTTTCAAGCTCGGCGACATTAAGCTCCAAAAGCTTGGTAACGCCCTTTTCCTGCATTGTAACGCCGTAAAGCATATCCGCCGCTTCCATAGTTCCCCGTCTGTGGGTAACGCATATGAACTGAGTTGAAAAATCGGAGCGCTTCATATAATCCGCAAACCTGTCTACATTTATATCGTCAAGCGCGGTATCTACCTCGTCAAGGAAGCAGAACGGCGGCGCGTTTACACGCATTATCGCAAAATAAATCGAAAGTGCTATAAGCGCCTTTTCGCCGCCCGAAAGTCCGTCAAGACTCGGAACATTTTTACCGGGGAGTTTTACATTAATATCAATCCCGCTTTCAAGCACATTTTCGGGGTCCGAAAGTGAAAGGCTTGCCTGACCGCCGCCGAAAAGCTCGGTAAAGGTCTTGGCAAAATTTTCGTTGATTCTGGCAAAGCCCTCGGTAAATATATCCTGCATCTGATGTGTGAGCTGATTTATAAGCTTATAAAGCTCCGCTCTTGTAGTTTCAACATCCTTTATCTGCGAGGACATAAATTCGTAGCGCTCGCTTACTTCCTTGTATTCCTCGATAGCCGATACATTTACACTGCCGAGCCCTCTTATTTTGGATTTGATTTCGGCAAGCGTTTTTTTGGCGTCAGACGGCTTTTCTATGCGTATTCCGATTTTTTCGGCTTCGCTTCTTGTAAGCTGATACTCGTCATAAAGCTGTTTTATAACATCGTCGTATTCCTTAAGCATAACCTCCTTGCGTTCGGTAAGCCTTGCCAGCTCTCCGCCGATTTTTTCACGGGCAGCAGTCTGGTCACGCTCGCCCGAGCGCAGTTCCATACCGGTTTTTTCCGTTTGGTTGCGTTTGGCAAGAAGCTCCTCGATATAGCTCTCGGTTTCGGAAATTTTAGTCTTTAATGAGCCTATCGTTTCGTTAAGCTCCCCCGTTTTGTCTTTAAGCTCACGGGTCTTAGCCTCGTGCTCCGCTATTTCCTTTTCGATTGCCACCGTGCGTTCGGCACGGCTTTCGGTCATTGCCTTAAGGTCATCGGCAGACTTCATTACCGCCTCAATATCCTTTTGCAGCTCTATCACGGCAAGCTTAACGGCGGTAATTTCGTTTGCGGTGTCTTCCCTTTCCTTATTAAGACCGTCCCGTCCGCCTGTCATACTGTCTATTCTTTGCTGAACCGCCTTTTTTTGCGCGTCAAGCTCGGCTATTACCTTTGCGGCGGCGGCGGAAATCTCACGGAGATTTTTAAGCTTTTGCTCACCGCTTTCCTTTTCCTCTTTAAGCAGTCTTTGCTGCGCTTTTGCGCTTTCGGTAAGTTCGTTTATTCTTTTAAGTTCAGCCGCCGTGCGTATTTTATCCTCGTTTGCGTTGGAAATATCCGCCTTTTGCGCGGTAATATCCGCTTTAACCTCGTTTACCGCCTCGAGAGCGCTGTTAAGCTGTTTTTCGGCTTCTTTGACCTTGCCGTCAAGCTTTTCGGCTTCCGCGCCGAGCGCTTTAATATCACTGCCTCGGCTTAAAAGACCTGCGTTTTTGGTAAGCGAACCGCCTGTAAGCGAACCGCCTGGGTTTACCACCTGACCGTCAAGCGTTACGATTTTAACACGGTAGCCGTATTTTTTTGCTATGCTTAAAGCGCTGTCAATATCCTCAGCGACTGCGACCGCACCGAGCAGGTATTTTATTATTTCAAGGTACTTAGGCTCCGCTGTCACAAGCTCGCTTGCAATACCTACAAACCCTGCCATATCCTCAAAGCCGTGTTCCTTAAATTCACGCGACTTAATGGTAGCGACCGGTAAAAATGTAGCCCTGCCGCCCTTGCTTGATTTTAAATACGCAATAGCCCTTTTAGCGTCAGCCTCGGTCTCGGTAACAATATTCTGTATTGCCGCCGCCAATGCGGTCTCGACCGCAACAGAGTATTTTTTCTCAACCGTAATAAGCTTTGATACCGGTCCGCAAATTCCCCGTAAAAGTCCCTTGTCCGCTTCGCCCATAACCGCCTTTACGGAATGGCTGAAGCCGTCCATATTGTTCTCAAGATCCTTCAATATCTGAATACGGCGGCGCTTTGCCTCTAAGTCAAGCCTTGCCGTATCAAGCTCGGATTTAAGCTTTTCGGCGGCTTCTTCCTTTGATTTGAGCCTTAACTCATAACCCTTGACCGAATTGTTAAGGCTTACAAGCGTTTCCTCGATGCCGTCAAGCAGTTTTTTGTTTTCGTCAAATTCCGAATTTAAGGCCGTAATTTCCTTTTCACATTCAAGTATCTGATTTTCGGACGACACGCATCTTGCCGTAATTTCTTCCGCGGTGCTGTCGGCTGTTACCATTTCAACCCGTTTGTCCGCGCTTTCTGAGGTCAGCCTGTTAAGGGTCTTCGCCTCGTTTTCGATATTTCTTGAAATGTTTTCACTGTCGGACAAAAGGGAATTAAGCTTGTTTTCAAGCTCTGCTTCCCTGTTTTCAAGCTCTGTTTTCTTAAATCTCTTTTCCTCTGCCGATTTGCGTTTTTCCTCTATTTGTGAATAAGCCTCAGCCGACGAAACGCCGAGCTGTTCCTTTTCCTCGTTAAGCTTTAATACGGATTTTTTGTTATATTCAATATCGTTGTTTATAACCGTTATTGCGCTTTCGGTCTTAACGATTTCCGCACCGAAATTCGAAATATTAAGGCGCTCTCCCTCAATATCCGAGGTAAGCTTTGCAAAATATGCGGTGTTTTCTTCGGCCTTGCGGTCAAATTCGGACAGCGCTTCGTCAATTTCACGGTAGGTAAGCTGTGCCGCCGCAATCTTGCTTTCCTGATTTCTGAGCGCTTCCTTTGAGTTTTCAAGCGTATAAAGCCAAAGCCCTATTTCAAGCTCCTTTTTGCTTTCGGACAGTTCTAAAAACTTCTGCGCCTTTCGGCTCTGCTCTGCAAGCGGTCCAACGCGTGCGCCCAGTTCATCCGCAATATCGTGAAGTCGAAGGAGATTGTCCTCCGCTGCCGTAAGCTTTCTTTCGGCTTCGGATTTTCTGTAACGGTATTTTGAAATACCTGCGGCTTCTTCAAAAATATCCCGTCTCTCGCCCGATTTTGAGCTTATTATCGTGTCGATCTTGCCCTGACCTATCATTGAATAGCCGTCTCTGCCAAGACCCGTATCCATAAACAGCTCGTGAATATCCTTAAGCCTTACCGAGACCCCGTTTATGGCGTATTCGCTTTCGTGCGAGCGGTAATAGCGGCGTGTTACCGCCACGGTGTCGTTATCGAAATTAAGGGTTCTGTCGGAATTGTCTATATTAAGTGTAACTTCGCAAAAGCCGTGGGGACGGCGTGTTTCGGTACCGCCGAAAATAACATCCTCCATCGACTGACCGCGAAGGCTTTTTGTAGACTGCTCTCCGAGCACCCAACGGACGGCGTCGGAAATATTGCTTTTACCGCTTCCGTTAGGACCGACAACGGCGGTAACGCCCCTACCGAATTTAAGCACCGTTTTATCCGCAAAAGACTTAAAGCCCTGAATTTGTATTGAGGTTAAAAGCATATATTACACCGTCCTTTCTATTCTGTATTTAAGACCGCCCATGGCGCTGTCCGCTTTCACACGGCAATCATACCCTAAGGACTTTAAATGCAGAAGATTATTCCTGCCCTGTCCTATCATTTTGGAAACATCGGAAGTGCCTACGAATATCGTATAGCTGCCTTTTTCCTTTAACTCCTTTAAAACATCGGTAAGCATTATTCTTGACTGGCAAAGCTCGCTGAACGCGGGGTGCCACGGTCCCGCAATATAAGCGTCTTCCTCTATTGAGTGAAGTCCGAGCCTTATTACCCGTATGCCTTCCTCCGTAAAGCGCTTATAAAGCTTTACCGCAAGGTTTACCGAATCGCCGAGCGACTGCGGCTTATATATGCCGTCCGCATAAAGCGCCGCAAGATCGGTGTCCTTTAATACAATAGTCGGATATATACGCACCGTTGCCGGCTTTAACACTATAAGCTTTTCGGCGGTCTTAAGTGCCGAGGCGTCGTTATCGGCATAAAGGCCTGTCATCATTTGAAGTCCCAGTTCAAAGTCGTATTCCTTGATAAGCTTTGACGCCCTTGCGACATCGCCTGCTGTATGACCTCTGTTATTCATTTTAAGCACACGGTCGTTCATGCTCTGTGCGCCAAGCTCTACCGAAGTTACTCCGTATTGCTTTAAAAGACCGAGTATTTCATCATCTATTGCGTCGGGGCGTGTGGAGATTCTTATTCCCCTTACCGTGCCGTCGTCCACATATTTTGCCGCCGCCTTTAAAAGGTCTGTCATATAAGAACGGTTGATTGCGGTAAAGCTTCCGCCGAAAAAGGCAATTTCGGCGGTATCGGAGCTAAACTTTTTGCCCTTTACCGCCGCCTTTACGGCTTCATCCACATCCTCGGCACGGGGTGCCTTGTTTGCGCCCGTTATATACCGCTGATTGCAAAAGCTGCATTTGTTCGGGCAGCCGATATGCGGAACGAATATAGAAATATTTGAGTGGGCAAGGCTCATATTTCCTCACCCATAAGCATAAGCGCCTCTTTAGCCGCCATCTGCTCCGCCCGTTTTTTGTTTTTGCCTGTTCCTCTGCCTATCACATTGGAATTAAGTCTTACTTCAACCGTAAATTCCTTATCATGGTCGGGTCCGCTTTCCCCCGTAAGAATATAGCTTACCGCTTCTTCGGGATTACGCTGTATTATCTCCTGAAGAGCGGTTTTATAATCTTTGAAGACCTCGTCGTCCGTGTGCTGTAATTCACGCAGAACAAAGTTCATAACATGGCGTCTTGCCGGCTCCATTCCGCCGTCAAGGTAAATCGCCGCCAATACCGCTTCAAAAGCGTCCGCAAGAATAGAGTCCCTCTCTCTTCCGCCGCCCTTTTCCTCGCCCTTTCCGAGCATAAGATAATTGCCCAGTTCAAGCTCTCTTGAAAAGGCGCAGAGCGATTTTTCGCACACAAGCGAAGCCCTGAGTTTTGTAAGCTCGCCCTCGGGCATATTCGGATAGTGCTTGTAAATATAATCCGAAACCACTATCGAAAGCACAGAATCGCCCAAAAATTCAAGCCTTTCGTTTGAGGAAAAGCCGTCCCTTACCTCGTTTGCGTACGAGGAATGGGTAAGCGCATTTTTAAGCAGATTTATATTATTGAATTTATAACCTAATCTTTTCTCTAAGCCGTCCATAAATATCCTTCTTTTTAGTATTACAATGAAGTTGAAATTTTTTCAACCACACCGGTTTCGGTGAATTTTATTGCCTGCTTTATCGCATTTTTAAGTGCCTTTGCGTCGGAAGAGCCGTGTGCCTTAATAACCGTTCCGTTTACGCCCAAAAGCGGTGCGCCGCCGACCTCGGAGCTGTCCATCATTTTTTTAAGACCGCCGAGATCCTTTTTAACAACAAGTGCCGCCATTTTGTTAAGCGCACTCTTGTAAAAAACATTTTTAATAAGTCCGAAAAGCGTTGAAGCGGAGCCTTCTATAAGCTTTAAGGCGATATTACCCGTAAAACCGTCGGTTATTACGGCGTCGCACACGCCCTTTGGCATTTCACGGGATTCTATGTTGCCTACAAAATTTATCGGCGCGGCGGACATAAGCTTGTAAGCTTCCCTTTGCAGTTCTCCGCCCTTTGTGTCCTCCGTTCCTATGTTCAAAAGACCTATTTTCGGATTTTCCCGACCGTCAACATTCTTTAAATAAACATCAGCCATAACCGCAAACTGCAAAAGCATTTCAGGTCTGCATTCGGCGTTAGCACCCATATCCATAAGCATATAACTGCCCGATGGTGAAGGTATAAGTCCCGCAAGTGCGGGGCGTTTTACCCCTTTTATACGCTTTACTATAAGCGTGCCGCCTACGACCACCGCACCCGTAGAGCCTGCGGAAACAAATGCGTCCGCTTTCCCCTCGGCAAGTTCCTTGAACGCAAGCGCCATAGAGCTGTTTTTGTGCGCTCTTGTAAGGGAAGTCGGCTCGTCGTGCATTGATATAACATCGTCTGTATCTACAATTTTAAGCTCGCCCGAAAACTTAAGAGAATTTTCGTCAATTATCTTTCTTATAACGGTTTCCTTACCCGTAAGGGTTATTTCGGCGCCTGTTTCGGCAGAAGCCGCCGCCGCACCCTTGACAATTTCAAGAGGGGCATTATCTCCGCCGAAAGCGTCAACTACAACACGCATTTTTATTCCTCCGTTTTAATATTATCGCAAAACCAGTCAAGCGAGCGCTTTGAAAGAGCGGCATACCTTTCACGCTTGTCCCTTATATGAGGTTCAAGCGGCGGTAATATGCCGAAATTCGCTCCCATCGGCTGAAAATCCTTGACACTGCCGTCGCATATATAACTCAAAAGCGCGCCTATCATAGTAAATTCGGGCAGTACAAGCGGTTTTTCGCCGTTTAAGCGCGCCGCCGCGTTTATACCCGCAATTATTCCGCTTGCCGCAGATTCCATATAGCCTTCTACTCCGGAAAGCTGACCCGCAAAGAAAATATCGCCGTTTGTTTTAAGCGAAAGCTCTCTGTTTAAAAGTACCGGTGAATTAATAAATGTATTGCGGTGCATAACGCCGTACCGCATAAATTCCGCATTTTGAAGACCCGGTATCATAGAAAATACACGCTTTTGCTCGGGGAACCTTAAATTAGTCTGAAAGCCGACAAGGTTATAAAGCGTACCCGAGGAATTTTCCCGCCTTAGCTGTACCGCCGCCCACGGTCTATGACCGGTTCTCGGGTCACGCAGTCCCACGGGCTTTAAGGGACCGAACCTGATGGAATCCTCTCCCCGTTTTGCCAAAACCTCAACAGGCATACAGCCCTCATATACCTTGGGTGCTTTGTCAAAGCCGTGAACGGGAGCGGACTCGGCGTTTATAAGTTCGTTATAAAACGCGGTGTATTCTTCCTTGTTCATAGGGCAGTTTATATAATCGTCTCCGCCCTTATCATATCGTGAAGCGCAAAAAGCCTTGCTCATGTCTATGCTTTCGGCAGTCACTATCGGTGCCGCCGCGTCAAAGAAGCTCAGGTTACCGCTGTCGCAGAGTTTTCCTATTTTTTCAGCCAATGCTCCGTCCGTAAGCGGACCTGTGGCAATAACGGTTATTCCGTCCGTCGGTATATCGGTTACCGTCGTTTCCCTTACCGTAATATTGGGGTGGCTTTTAATTCTTTCCGTGATAACAGAGGAAAACTCATCCCTGTCAACCGCGAGGGCGCCGCCCGCCGCAACAGACGACCTATCCGCCGCTTCAAGACAAACAGAACCGAAGCGGCGCATTTCCTCCTTTAAAAGACCTGCCGCGGAATCTATCCGCATTGCCTTAAGGGAATTTGAGCATACAAGCTCCGCCAGATTATCGTTTTTGTGCGCCGGTGTTTTGCGCGACGGCTTCATTTCAAGCAATTCGACCTTTACTCCCCGTTTTGCTATCTGAAAGGCTGCCTCGCATCCGGCAAGTCCGCCGCCTATAACAGTAATTTTATTCATCCTTTTTACCGTCTGTTTTCTTCTTTCTTGTAGGACAATCCGAATTCATACAGTATTTTCTGCCCCTTATTCCGCTTATAATATAGCTGCCGCATTCAGGACACTTTTCACCCGTAGGTATTCCGGGTGCGGCAAAATCGCACTCGGGATAATTCGAACAGCCGTAAAATTTCTTGCCCTTTTTGGAGATTTTCTTTACGAGCTTGCCGCCGCACTTAGGACAAGGCTCTTTCACCTCGTCTTCGGGCAGAGGCTTTGTGTTTTTACATTCGGGGTACCCGGGGCACGCAAGGAATTTGCCGAACCTGCCCGATTTAATAACCATTTTTCTGCCGCATTTATCGCAGACAATATCGGTCTCCACCACGGGGACCTTTACCTTTTTACCCTCAAGCGATGCTTCCGCCTTATCGTACAGCTTTTCAAAATCCTTGTAAAAATCTTTAATTGTGTCTATCCAACCGAGCTTGCCCGCACCTATTTCGTCAAGCTTTTTTTCAAGACCGGCGGTAAACTTAACATCCACGATTTTATCAAAATACTCAACAATAAGGTCAGATACAACCGTTCCGAGCCCTGTCGGTTTAAGGGATTTCTTTTCCCTTTCAATGTAATCTCTGCCCAAAATATTTGATATTATCGGAGCGTAGGTCGAAGGTCTGCCGATACCGTTTTCATCAAGTGCCTTAATAAGCGTAGGCTCCGTGTAACGGGCAGGCGGCTGTGTAAAGTGCTGATTGGGAGTAAGCTCCTTAAGCTTAAGAACATCCCCCTCTTTCATATCGGGAAGCGCTGCTCCGTCCTCCGAGGCGTCGTCACGGCCCTCCTCGTAAAGCACGGTAAAGCCGTCGAATTTAACCGAATATCCGCTCGCCCTAAACAGATAATCGCCTGCGGTTATATCTGCATTAACTGTATTCTGAACGCACACCGCCATCAAGGAGGCTATAAAGCGTTCCCAAATAAGCTTATAAAGCTTGTACTGCTCTGCCGTGAGCGATTCCTTAACCGATTCGGGAGTAAGCGTAACCGAAGTTGGTCTTATTGCCTCGTGCGCGTCCTGCGCGCCGCTCCTTGTTTTAAAATAGCGAGGCTTAGCAGGCAGATAATCCTTACCGTATTTGCCCGAAATATATTTTTCGGCGGCGGCTCTTGCCTCCTCTGAAATACGAAGCGAATCGGTACGCATATAGGTTATAAGACCCGTTGTACCTATATTCGGCACATCAACGCCTTCATATAACTGCTGTGCTATACGCATAGTGCGCTGACCTGTAAACCCGAGCTTACGGGAAGCATCCTGTTGAAGGGTCGAGGTTATAAACGGCGGAGCCGGTTGCTTTTGCCTTGTTCCCTTTTTAAGCTTTGCAACCTTGTACTCGGCGTTATCAAGCTCACGGACAATTCTTTCCGCTTCTTCGCCATTCGGTATGGTTTCTATTTTTTTGCCGTCGGCAAAGCCGTAAAGCTTGGCTGTAAAGCTTTTTCTGACCGAAAGAAGCTTTGCGTCTACCGTCCAATATTCCTCGGCAACAAATTTTTCAATCTCCCGTTCACGCTCAACTATAAGGCGGAGCGCAACGGTCTGCACACGGCCCGCTGACAGTCCGCTTTTTACCTTTTTCCATAAAAACGGACTTAGCTTATAACCCACAATTCGGTCAAGCACACGCCTTGCCTGCTGTGCGTCCACAAGGTCAAGATTTATCTTATGCGGCTTAGCAATACCGGCTTTGACACCGGATTCGGTAATTTCATTAAATGCGACGCGGTTTGCCTCGTTCATATCAAGCGCCAGAATCTGCGCTAAATGCCACGAAATTGCTTCTCCCTCTCTATCAGGGTCGGTTGCAAGCAGTACCTCGTCGCTGTTTGCCGCCGCATACTTAAGCGACTTTATAAGCTCCTTTTTATCAGACATATTTATATACTGCGGCTTAAAATCGTGTTCTATATCCACACCCATTTTCGACTTCGGCAAATCACGGATATGACCCATAGAAGCCATAACCTCATAGCCGGAACCCAAATATTTCTTAATGCTCTTTACTTTTGTCGGTGACTCTACTATCAAAAGCTTAGACATCTTTTACCTCCGTTGTTATTTGTTGATAAGCTCGTATCTTCCGCCGGGTGCCGAGCGTATTATAAGCTCGATTTCAAGCTCTGTAAGCGCTGAAATTATCTCCGACGGTTCAAGACCCGTGTCCTTTATTTCTTCAGGATAAAATTTATGCTTATTCAAATGATTATATACTATTTTTGCGTTTTTGGAAAGGGTTTCATTTGATAATTTTTTGTGAACCGATGAATTTTCGGCGTTTTTTTTCTCGCCTTGGGTTCTTTCATATGCCCTTTTGATATTTATTTTATCGGGAAATTTCGGGATATATTCGTTAAAAATATCCGACATATCGTTAAGCGGTATTGCGCCGTCGTCTAAAAGCGCATCTGAACCGGCATAGGCCTTACTGCCGTCACCCGGAATAACAAATACATCCTTTCCCTGCTCCGCCGCATGGCGTGCCGTAATCAAAGCGCCGCTTTTACTGCCTGCCTCAATTACCACGGTACAAAGCGCCAGACCCGAAAGTATCCTGTTTCTTACGGGAAAGGTATAGCGTGAAGCACGGTAATGCGGCGGATATTCGCTTATCAAACAGCCGTGTGACTCGACAAGATTCCTAAGCGGTCGGTTTTCGGGCAGATAATCGCTTAAAATTCCGCATCCCATAACAAGAGCCGTGTCTCCGCCTGCCTTGACTGCCCCATAATGCGCTGCGCTGTCACAGCCGAGCGCACCTCCGCTTACAACGGTCATACCGGCTAACGCCGCCCGTCTTGCAACGGAATATGCCGCAATTTTACCCTTTTCCGTAACCTTTCTCGGTCCTACTATGCAAATTGCCGGAGTTCTGTCAAAATCGGGCAGTCTCCCCTTTACATATAAAACCACGGGGGCGTCCTCCAAAACCGAAAGACAGCGCGGGTATCTTTTATCCCCGAGCTGTATTATATCTATGCCGTTTGCTCTACATTCGGCGGCAATTTCATTAGCATAGTCGGGTCCCATAGCCTCAAGCCGTTTAAGCTCGTTTGCGGTAAAAATCCCCGACTGCGCTCTTTTTTCGGCTGACGCCTTAAATATGTTCTTCGCATTGCCGAAGTACTCAAGCGCCTTTACAGCCCTTACATTTCCGGCACCCATAGCGTTTGAAAGACTGATGTAATAGCTTATCATTTCATCATTTCCCAAATTGCTATTGCGGCGGCTGCCGCGGCGTTGAGCGACTCCGCGCGCCCCGTCATAGGTATTGTAACGGCGGTATCGGCGGCATTTTTCATTTCTTCTGTCAGTCCGTTTGCCTCATTGCCTATCACAACAACTGAGCCTTCTTTAAAATCACAGTTTGATATGCTTTCGGCGTCTCTGTCAACCACGCAGGCGTAGGATTTAAGCCCCGTGTTTTTTATACCGTTCGCAAAGCTTTCAAAAATATATACAGGCATACGAAGCAGGGTACCCATAGACGCACGCAATGCCTTAGGCGAAAACGGGTCGCACCCGTCGGACGATAAAATTATGCCGTCCGCACCAAGTGCCTCAGCCGTGCGGGATACCGCCCCGAGGTTAGACGGGTCGGCAACATTTTCAAGCGCGACATATTTACCGTTTTTCTTAATTTTACCGCAGTCCCGTTTAATAATTTTGCAAACGGCAATTATTCCCTGCGGAGTTTTAGTGTCGCTTATCCTTTTAAAAAGCGAGTCGGGTATTTTAAAGCATCCTTCCGCGGCGGAAGAAAATTCTTCAACATCCGCACCGTATTTTTCGTATGCCGTATCAGAGATTATCAGTTTATCAAACCTGATTCCGTTTTCGTATGCGTCCTTACAAATTCTCAGTCCTTCAAGCACAAACATACCGTTTTCACGGCGTTTTTCCGCCGAATTCTGCAACGAGGAAACAAGCTTGATAAGCGGATTTTCTCTGCTTGTAACAGCGTTAAAAGCCTTCATAAACATCCACCTAAAAAACACAAAGTCGCCCGAAGTTAAAAACCCCGGGCGAAAAAATTACTTTTCAAGAGCCTTATTTGCAGCTTTTACGAGAGTCGCAAAGCCGGCGGCGTCATTAACCGCAAGGTCTGCAAGCATTTTACGGTTTATCTGTATTCCTGCCTTGTTAAGACCGTTCATAAAGGTTGAATAATTCATACCGTTCATCTTAGCGGCAGCTGAAATACGGGTAATCCATAAACGGCGGAAATCACGCTTTTTCTGCCTGCGGCCGATATAAGCGTAATTGCCTGATTTCATAACAGCTTCTTTAGCTGTTTTAAAAAGCTTTGATTTAGCGCCGAAATAGCCCTTAGCAAGCTTTAAAGTCTTTTTTCTTCTTTTGCGTGTTGCCAACGCACCTTTAACTCGTGCCATATGTTATACCTCCACTTTAAAGTCGTTCCTTATTTATAAGGAATCATTTTCTTAACCTTTGCTACATTTGTTACATCCGCTGTAACTACCTTGCGAAGATTTCTCTTACGCTTGGTTGTTTTCTTGTTGAGAATGTGCGACTTGAAAGCGTGAGCACGCTTAACCTTACCGGTTTTAGTGAGCTTAAAGCGCTTCTTGGCGCCGCTGTGAGTTTTGATCTTAGGCATTGTAATTCCTCCCTAATTAAATTCAACTGCCGTTATTTACCCGATTTAGGGGCTAAAAACATCAGCATATTTCTGCCTTCCATTTTTGCCGGCTTTTCAACCGAGCCATGCTCTTCGCAATATTCCGCAAAGCGCTTCATAGTCTCAAGGCCGATTTCGGGATGACCGAGCTCTCTGCCCCTGAAACGGATAGAAACCTTTACCTTATTGCCCTCGTCAAGAAAGCGCATAGCGTGTTTTCCTTTGGTTTCAAAGTCGTGAACATCAATACTTAAACCCAGACGGATTTCCTTAATCTCAACCGTTTTCTGATTTTTTCTGGCTTCCTTTTCACGCTTGGCCTGTTCAAAACGGTATTTGCCGTAGTCCATTATCTTGCAAACGGGCGGCTGAGCGTTAGGCGAAATGCAGACCAAATCAAGATCCGCCGCATATGCGGCTTCAAGCGCTTTGGCAACCGGCATTATACCGAGCTGAGACCCATCCGAACCGATGGTACGGACCTCCTTGAATTTAATACTTTCGTTTACGAAAAGCTCTTTACTGCTGATGTTGATGCACCTCCAAATTTAGTATTGCAGCAAAACTGCATTTCTGCAATCAAACAAAAAGTGCGGACGAAATCCGTCCGCACATAAAAACACCAAACAAAAATGTCTGAATTTTTATTGACCCTTCAGCTAACGCCGACAGGGTGAGACGAAAACCGTACTACTTCTTTGTAATACTGATTATACCACAAAAATCTATTTTGTCAAGTATTTTTTCAGTTCTTCCGTTTTATCCGTTTTTTCCCAGGTAAGCGGAATATCGGTTCTGCCCATATGTCCGTATGCGGAAAGCTCACGGTAAATAGGTCTTCTAAGGTCAAGCTTGTCTATTATGGCGGACGGGCGCAGGTCAAACACGCTCTTTACCGCCTCGGCGATTTTTTCATCGTCGTATTTCCCCGTGCCAAAGGTATCTACCATTACCGAAACGGGATGCGCCACGCCTATCGCGTAGGCAAGCTGCACCTCGCACTTTTTCGCAAGACGCGCCGCAACAATATTCTTTGCGACATACCTTGCGGCATATGCGGCGCTGCGGTCAACCTTTGTTGGGTCCTTACCCGAAAACGCTCCGCCGCCGTGACGGGCAAAGCCGCCGTAGGTATCTACTATTATTTTTCTGCCCGTAAGTCCCGTATCACCCTGCGGTCCGCCCACAACAAAGCGGCCTGTCGGGTTAATATAAACCTTTGTTTTTTCATCGAAAAGCTCTGACGGAACGGTTGGCTTTATTACCTTTTCAAGTATATCTTTTCTTAATGTATCAAGATCGGTATCAGCGCTGTGCTGTGAGGATACGACAACCGCCTCGATATGAGCGGGCTTTCCGCCGTCATATTCAACAGTGACCTGAGTTTTTCCGTCGGGTCTAAGATACGGAAGCACGCCATCCTTACGCACGGCGGTAAGCTTTCTTGCCATTTTGTGCGCAAGCGATATTGGAAGCGGCATAAGCTCTGGCGTATCGTCACAGGCGTAACCGAACATCATACCTTGATCTCCCGCACCGTTAAGATTATACTTGTCCTCTTCGCCCTCTTTATATTCAAGCGAGCTGTCAACGCCCATCGCTATATCGGGCGACTGCTTGTCAATTGCCGTCATCACGGCGCAGGTATTGCCGTCAAAGCCGGCAGACGGGTCGTTATAGCCTATTTCGCACACAACATCCCTTGCAATCTGCGGAATATCCGCATAACAGCTTGTTGTTATTTCCCCCATAACCGTAATACTTCCCGTTGTGCAGAAGGTTTCGCAGGCAACACGGGCGTCGGGGTCTTTTTTCAGTATCTCGTCAAGTATCGCGTCCGAAATTCTGTCGCACACCTTATCGGGATGTCCCTCGGTGACAGATTCGGATGTAAAAAGCATTTTAGACATCGTTTTTCCTCTTTTCGCATAAATAAAGCCGCTCACAAAAGAGCGGCTGAGCTTAGCCTCATCTTTCGGATAATCCGCCGGATTTGGCACCTTGAAATTAATCAGGTTGCCGGGCTTCACAGGGCCGGTACCCTCCGCCGCTCTTGATAAGGACAATATTCAATTTAATATTATTTTATCACATTATACAGCTTTGTCAACTGTTTTTTATACGCCGAACAAAGACAAATATCCTTTAAGACCGACAGTAACGGTAATAAGGTACGCAATGTATATAATAAGCATAAGCACGCCCTGCAGGCGACTGAATTTCTTTTTTATTACGGTAGGCACCGCGGCAATAAGCGAAACTATTATGGCAACAGGAAAATCAAGGTAGATATTCTGCGCCGAAACAGGGAGCTTTCCGCCGTAAATAAACGAACATACCGCCAGTATCAGTGTGGTATCGATAACATTGGCACCGATGACATTTCCGACAGACATATCGGTCTGTTTTTTTACAATAGCGGTGATTGCCGTTACAAATTCGGGCAAAGAGGTTCCGACCGCAACAATCGTAACACCGATAATCGCTTCCGATACGCCGAGCGAAGCGGCAATTTTACTGCCGTTGTTTACAAGAAGTTGAGAGCCGACAACAATGCCTGCCGCGCCGACTACAACCTTTTCTATATTCATTATCACGGATTTTTTATCCGTACTCGGGCGTTCGCCGTCATCCTCCGATGTACTCCCCTTTGCGGAACGGATATTATCCGCAATATAAACGGCAAATATCGCAAGCAGAACAAGTCCGCCGGCAATAGAAAATGAGCCGCTCAGCGAGAAAGCGAAAAGCGCCAGCATAGCCGCAATAAGCAAAAAGGATTTATGGGCAAAATCCATTCTGTCAACGGCGATCGGCATAAACATTATGCTGATTGCCAAAATCATAGCGGTATTGCAAATCACCGAGCCAATACCGTTGCCGATTGCCATACCGACCTTATCCTGCGAAGCGGCAATGTAATTGCCGACGCCCGAAACAAGGATACCGTGTCCCTCAATGGCGGCGATGGTGGAAACTATAATTTCCGGCAATGTGGTGGCGACGCTGATGATGGTAGCGCCTATTATAAATTTGGGTATTCTTGTAACCTCCGCAACCCAAACGGCGCCGTCAACAAACCAGTCGCCGCCCTTTACAATCAGAACAATCCCCACAACAAACAAAAAATACATTAAAAATGATTCCATATTTTACCAATCCTCTTGTTATTTATCTTATTAAAAAAGACAAACCCTTATTACACAAAACTGTTTTATAAAATATCGAAGTCCAGACAAAATCGGGTTTACGATATTTGTTAAACGACGGCTGATCGCATCAGCTGTAACAGCAATTATAGCAAGAGTCCACCAAAAAATCAAGCACACAGGTGCCGCAACGCAGGAAAATAGTCGAGCATATTTGGAAAGAAACCGTTAAAACGTAAATGAGTAGATACCATAAACGGAGGCTCCAATATGCTCTATAATCATTTTTACAAAAGAATCGCTCGGATTGCAATGAGTAAAAATAACAAATGTTGAAAAAGAAGAACAGAAGAAATTTTTCAAAACCCATAGAAAATATTTTAAAAACTCTAAAAAGTTATTGCTGAAAAGATTTAAAAAATCAGAAAACGAACAGCAACAGCAGGTTTTAGTTATGTTAGAAACATCTGTGAACCTTAGCAGGTCGCATTGGTATAAGGAAAAATTCCTTGAAATACTTGACTGCGACGACCGTGAAACCGCCAAAGAAAAAATGCAGGAATGTGCTGACTCTATGCAAAATCGGCTTTCCGGCATACTCAACTCTTTTTCATCTCCTTATACTAACGGTTTTACCGAAGGCTGTAATAACAAAATTAAAGTTTTCAAAAGAAATGCTTACGGTTACAAAAATTTCAGAAGTTTCAGAAACCGCATTTTACATATATTTTCTCATAAACAACTAAACTAAGAACAAGCAGCTGCCTAACAGCAACTGCTTGCACTCTGTTTCTCATTTTATCTCTTTACCCAAACTATTGACAAAGAGCCTATCTTTTGAAATTTGCTCCTAAAACAGCAAAAAGCCCTTGATTTCTCAAGGGTTTTAAGCTTTTGTGCTTCATAGTCGCACAGGTCTGGAGGCACCACCCAGAATCGAACTGGGGATAAGGGCTTTGCAGGCCCCTGCCTTACCGCTTGGCCATGGTGCCGTATTTGATTTCAAAAATATAGGACGCTTAAATTGGTTTTAAGCGTCCTTGGAGCGGATTACGAGGCTCGAACTCGCTACCTCCACCTTGGCAAGGTGGCGCTCTACCAGATG
>UQQR01000026.1 GCA_900543215.1 uncultured Oscillospiraceae bacterium
AGACTGCATTCGGAACAGTTGTACATGATTCAAGTGGGAAGTGGCTTGGTCAGTACGAGACAGAAGATGCAGCTGTAGAGATGATTAGGGAAATGGCACAGGACATTGGAGGGTACGACGATGAAATATGAAGGATATAAAATTGGTCCGGTGATTCGTGATATCCGTAAGGACAAAGGACTTCTCATTGAAGAGGTTGCCGCTAAAACCGGAATAAGTGTTTCGACGCTTGGACAGGTGGAGCAAGGAGGAAGAAACTTGAGCATGAAAAATTTGTATATGCTTATGGAAGTTTATGAAACAGACGCAAATAGCTTACTTGCAATAGACTGTACACCGGATTCATTAGATTCGAGGCTAAAGCGGTTACCTGCAGATAAGCAGGATTATTTGGAAAAGACATTTGATTTTATGATAGAGCAGGCTTTGAAGTCAGCATAGGAGGCAGAGAATGAGAAGAAAGATTAAAAAGATGGATTGCATAGAATATCTTTCAGTGCAGGCTCCATTGGAAAAAGTAAATATGCTTGAAGACAAGCAGAGCAAATATATACATGAATTTGTAAAGAGAAAAGAATATTCAATCGTGGGAAAGATAAGACGCAATGGCTTTTCGCAGAGAGATGTTGATCGCCAGTGGAATCAGATTGTGAATATGATCCGCAAAAAGCAAATCAGTGGAGTAGTTGTTGCGAATATGGCAGCTATATCCAGCAGTGTCGCAGATGCTTATTTTAAGGTAGGACTGGTTATTGAAGCAGGCGGCATTGTGGTGACTGTAGATGAGGGCAGATTGGATATGCACATCAAGAAGGGAGCATAGATATGAGCAGACGAACAGAAAAAAGAAAGTATGGTAAATATAATAAATTTGATGTCGTGTATGCGGATTTTGGGAAAAACCCACATGGCATTCAGGGCGGAATCAGACCAGGAATAATTATTTCATGTGATGCAAGCAATCATGATGGTGCACCGCAGGTGTCAGTAGTCCCTTTGAGCAGTAAGTTAAAGGATATTCCGGTACATGTGATTTTAAATCCGAAGGATGTGAGTGGATTTGGATTAAGTAAGATCTCTGATTTTATGCCTGAAGATGCACAGACAATTTCAAAAGGCTGCATTAGAGCAAAAAGTGGAACTGTCATTGAGGATTCAGGCGTGAGAGAAGAAATAGACAGAGCATTGATACGACAGTTTGATCTGTTACCTGTAGCTCGCAAAATGGTAATGGAGGAGTTAGCAAATGGACAGCAGAACTAAAAAGACTAATAATAAAAGATTTGTTAGATATTCAGAAGGAGCAGAGATGTATTCAATGAGTGTGTCAAAGTTTATGCAGTTAGCGAAGGATGCAAAGGCATGTTATAAAGTGAATCAGCTGGTGTTGGTTAATCTGGATATTATTGACGAATATCTTGAAACTTTCCATATTGTAGATGACGAGTTTTATAAGTAATTATGAGAAATGACGCATTAATATAGAAGAAATACAAACAAGTATGGAGAAAAATGAGCAAAGAGAGAAAAAATGTATTGACTTTCGGTCAGACCAAAAGTATAATATGACTAAGATATGAAGGAGGCATACAGATGGCTAGAACTGGAAGACCAAAAGCAGATAAACCTTTTGATCATAAGGTGACTGTTAAATTCAAAGAAGAGGAATACCAGATAATGGTTGAGTATGCTGAGACTCATAATCTATCCATTTCGCAATTGATTAGAATGGGTGTTGAATTACAAATGAAGCAACAGCCTAATCAGTAGAACAGGCTCTTTTCTCCAGAAAGGAGAGAATAATGGCTTGTAGAAAAGATGGTAAAGGCAGAGTATTAAGAAAGGGTGAGGGTTACAGAAAAGGCGACGGAAGATACTCATATGTATATATTGATCCATTAGGCAAGAAAAGAACCATTTATGCAAAGTCTTTGGTAAAACTTCGAGAAAGAGAAGAGCAGTTACAAAAAGACCAGTTGGATGGACTTGATGTCTATGTCGCAGGAAAAGCTGATGTGAACTTTTTGTTTGACAGGTACATATCAACTAAAACAGAATTGCGCAGCACTACTTACAGTAATTATTTGTATACATGGAATCATTTTATTCGTGATACATTTGGCAAGAAGAAAGTAAGAGATGTGAAATACTCAGACGTGTTGTTCTTTTATACAGACTTGATTAATAATCAGGGATTACAGATTAATACGCTTGAGACAATTAACACAGTATTGAGACCTACATTTCAGCTTGCTGTCAGAGATGATATCATAAGGAAGAATCCGGTAGACGGAGCATACTGTGAAGTAAAGAAGCGTAATGGTGGTGCCAGAAAAACAAGGCGAGCGTTGACTGTGGATCAGCAGAGAAAATTCATGGAGTATGTAGCAAAGAATCCGTTCTTTTATCACTGGTATCCATTCTTTGTATTTTTGTTAGGAACTGGATGCAGAATAGGAGAAGCAATTGGGATACGCTGGGATGATATTGATTTGGAGAATCGAATCATTGATATCAATCATAGCTTAACCTATTACCAGAGAGCGGATGATTCATATAAATGTGAGTTTAGAGTATCTTTGCCAAAGACGGAAGCTGGTAATCGTAGAATACCTATGATGCAGCAGGTATATGATGTGCTTCAGGAAGAATATGAGAGACAGAAGCAGGAAGGCTTTTGTGTTGAGAATGTGGATGGAATGACCAATTTTGTATTTACAAACCGATTTGGGATGCCACATAACCCAGCAGCAGTAAACCGGGCAATCAAGAGAATTGTGGATACACATAATTCAGAAGAAGAGGTGGCTGCTAAAAAGGAGAAGAGAGAACCTGTTATGATTCCAAGATTCTCCTGCCATATCTTCAGACATACGTTTGCATCAAGATTTTGCGAGAATGAAACCAACATCAAAGTAATTCAAGAGGTAATGGGACATGCTGATGTATCGACTACCATGAACATATATGCGGAAGCAAACCCAGATGTTACCAAATCAGTAATTGAGAAATTATCAAAAAATATGGATATTTTTTAGAAAAGAGTCCTGCGATTGAACTCTTTGAAGATTGAAAATATACCTATTCATACTGTGGCAAATATGTTATACTTGCTAAGTATTGTTGTGTTTGACACAGCAGTACATGCATAAAATAAAAAGACGTATTTTAAGGCGAATGACATCTTTTGGACGCACAAAAGTCAAAAAAACGTCCAAGAGTATCCAAGTATATAGAATCCGGGAAAGCCCATTTTCCAAGGGTTTGCAAGAATATACAAGAGTTAGCTTAGCAATCAAAAAAATTCCCGACAATGAAGTCGTTAGAAAAGTAAGAACCCAGTAAAACCAAGGGTTTCAGCACTTGGATGTACTAAAATATATAGTTGGTCAAGGGGTTTTGACCAAGATTTGACCAATTTTTGGCATAGTCAAAAAAAGATTAGTACAGGTTAGTACAGATTGCTTAGTCTGAAAAATTAAAGATTGTATTACTTAGAGGACATTTTCTAAAGAAATTTAGAAGATGTCCTTTTTTGCGTTATAGGAACAATTGAAATACCGAAAGGAGAATAGCATGGAACACACAAAGGCATATCAGGAATTTAAGAAGAATGGTAATACAAAGTTTGTAAGATATAGCGAAGGAGCAGAAATGTATCATATGGGCGTAGTGCGTATTGTTTCGTAGTCATTTCCTTTTCAAAAAATAAAATATAGAGCTATATAAGCAAGCCGCTTATTCCTTTATCGGGATAGGCGGCTTTTTTCATTTTCCCAACTCAAAAAATTTTTTCAAACTTTTTTCAAAAACACCCGATAATTTGACCTCTCCCAGTCCGAACAAGTGAAAGGGTTATTTTTTAACTCCGATTAGGAGCAACTCTTTCGCTGTTCCTTGAAAATTGAATATATAGGCACACCGGACTTTAGTTCTGATGATGAGCCACCTTATCGGGTACGCCAAGACCTCTGAAACGGAGCGAGCGAGACCCCCCGGTAAAAGTGTCAGGCTGCACCTGATACGGCGATGACAGTCAGAATGATAATGATACTTCTCTACGGAGCTGGCGGAGAACCCGGCAGAGGTGAAATTCCTATGACACGGTTTCGCAAACCGTGACCGATGTGCTTCCCACACAAAGCAACAGCTTTACGCAGGGGGTGTTGAAAACAAATACTGCGTTGATACATAGCCGTCTGAACACAGTCGGCTATAAATCAATCGAAAGGAGGAAAGCCAATGCCTAACTGTAAAATCATTGCTATCTGCAATCAGAAGGGCGGCACAGGCAAAACCACCACAACGGTCAATTTAGGGATAGGGCTTGCAAAGCAAGGTAAAAAGGTACTCCTTGTAGATGCCGATCCGCAGGGCGACCTCACGACCTGTCTCGGATGGAAAGATAATGACAGTCTGCCGACTACCATTACCACTAAGTTATCCGAGATAATGCGTGAAGAAAACGGAAACCCGAATTTCGGTATTCTGCATCACGAGGAAAATGTTGATTTGCTTCCCGCAAACCTTGAACTGTCTGCAATGGAAATGATGCTTGTACCCTGAGTGGGACGCTAAAAACCTCTTTGTTCGGGAAGATAAGAAAAGCAATTATTACCTTATAACGGTGCGCGGGGAAAAACGGGTGAATTTAAAGGAATTCGGAAAAAGGAACGGACTCCGCAAGCTTTCGTTTGCGCCTCTGGAGGATCTGATGTCCTTTATGGGGCTGACACCCGGTTCCGTAACGCCGCTCGGACTTTTAAACGATAAGGAAAGCCGAGTGCATTTCTTCCTTGACGCAGAGTTTACGGGTCATAAAATCGGCGTACATCCGAACGATAACACGGCAACCGTGTGGTTAGAATCGGACGATTTGATAAGACTTATACAGGCGCACGGAAATGAAGTGTCCGTTACCGAAATATAACAAAACCGCAGGCTTTATAAGAGCCTGCGGTTTTGTTGTGATGTATTGTTTTATTAATCCTCGTCCGACTCGTCTTCGGGCATATCCCAGTTGTGCCAGACTGCCTGAACATCGTCGTTTTCTTCAAGCATATCAATAAGCTTTTCCATTTTTGCGGCGGTTTCCTCATCCTCAATGGTAGTCATTGTTTGGGGAATATATTCGGTTTCGGCGGATATAAAGGTGTAACCCTTTGCTTCAAGCGCATCACGCACCGCACCTAAATCGTTAGGGTCGGTGGAAATTTCAAACACATCGCCGTCGAAATTAAAATCGTCCGCCCCTGCCTCTAAGGCGTCCTCCATAACGGTATCCTCGTCGCGCCCCTCGGCTTCAATTCTTATCATACCCTTGCGGTCAAACATAAATGTAACCGAGCCGCTCTGACCGAGATTGCCACCGCACTTATCAAAGTAATGTCGCATTTCGCCTGCGGTACGGTTGCGGTTATCGGTAAGCGTTTCAACAACAACGGCAACGCCCGAGGGACCGTAGCCCTCGTATGTAAGCTCCTCGTAGTTGTTGGCTTCGCCGTCTCCAGCCGCCTTTTTGATTATTCTTTCAATATTTTCGTTAGGAACATTTGCCGCCTTTGCTTTGGCGATAGCGTCCTTTAATTTGCTGTTTTCATTGGGGTTTGCGCCGCCGGTCTTAACTATAACCGATATTTCTCTTCCGATTTTGGTAAAAACCTTTGCTTTTGCCGCATCGGTCTTTTCCTTTTTCCTCTTAATATTATTCCATTTTGAATGTCCCGACATTTAAAATCTCCCTCTCGTAAGACTTAACCCTATAATTCTATCACACATTGTTATTAAGTTCAAGTGCTTTTTGGCAAATGCGTTCAATATCGGCAAAGCAGGTAATCTCGCCGCACATACGCCTGAGCTGCGCCGCCCCCTCAAGTCCGTGCATATACCATGCGGTATGCTTTCTCGACTCAAGCATTGCTATGTGTGGGTCCTTATACTTCTCCATAAGCTTAATTTGTTCGGTCAAAACCTTAAAGCGCTCTTCCAAAGTGGGGGGTATATAGTCTTTTCCGTTTAAAAATGCGTTAATTTCCTTAAAAACAAAGGGATTGCCCTGCGCCGCTCTGCCTACCATTACAAAATCGCAGTCGGTAGCCACGTACATAAAACGGGCGCTTTTGCCGTCTTTAACATCTCCGTTTCCTATAACGGGTATTTTTACGGAGTTTTTTACTTTTTTTATGGTTTTATAATCTATTCCCGGAGCGTACATTTGTGCTCTTGTCCTGCCGTGTACGGTTATTGCGGCGGCGCCTGCCGCTTCGCATCTCTTTGCAAGCTCGGGGGCGTTTATGTTGTCGCCGTCATACCCCGTGCGCATTTTTACCGTTACGGGAATATCCACGGCATTCACAACCGCTCTTACTATATCCGCCGCAAGCACGGGGTCTTTCATAAGGGCGCTTCCTCCGCCGTTTCCTGCCACCTTAGGGGCGGGACAACCCATATTAATATCAATAAAATCGGGCGCAAACCCGAGCGCCGCCCGTGCCGCTTCAGCCATTATTTCGGGAACACTGCCGAAAATCTGAGAGGCAAACGGGCGCTCCCTTTCCGAGCAGGTGAGGAGCGACGCCGATTTTTTATCGTTAAGGGTTATGCCCCTTGCGCTTGTAAGCTCGCCTACGGTAAACGCGGCGCCGAAGCGCACGCACATTTCACGCATCGCGCGGTCCGCAACGCCTGCCATCGGAGCAAGCGCGGCAAAGCCGTTTATTTCTTTATTTCCAATCTTCATAAAGAAGATTATATACGAAATATTAACAATAGTCAAATTTTTTTAAAAAGGTGGTGACAATAATAAAAAATAATGTTATACTGTAAAATATATAAGTATGTGGAGCTGATATTTTGAAGCTGCTTGCGATAGACGGTAACAGCATAATAAACCGCGCGTTTTACGGCGTCAGACTGCTTACTACCAAGGACGGCAGATACACAAACGCAGTGTACGGTTTTATAAATATTTTAAATAAACTGCTTGAAAGCGAAAAGCCGGACGGAGTGGCGGTGGCGTTCGACCTTAAAGCCCCGACCTTCAGGCACAAAAAATACGACGCTTATAAGGCAGGCAGAAAGGGAATGCCGGCAGAGCTTGCGGAGCAAATGCCCGTTATGAAGGAGTGGCTTAGGCTTGCGGGCTATACCTGCATAGAGTGCGAGGGGTACGAGGCGGACGATATTTTAGGCACCCTGTCACGGCTTTGCGAGGAAAACGGCGACGAATGTGTAATAGCCACGGGCGACCGTGATTCGCTCCAGCTTATATCGGATAAAACCCGTGTTCTGCTTACGGCTACAAAAATGGGCAGACCCGAAATAATCAATTACGACGAGGCGGCGCTTAAAGAAAAATACGGTCTTACTCCGCCTGAGATGATAGAGCTTAAAAGTCTTATGGGGGACAGCTCGGACAATATACCGGGCGTTGCGGGAGTAGGCGAAAAGACGGCTACTGACCTTATTTCCCGTTTTCACAGCATTGACTTTATTTACGGCGGACTTGATACACTTGATATTAAGGACTCTGTCCGCAAAAAGTTGGCGGACGGCAAGGAAAGCGCTTATTTAAGCCGTGAACTCGGAACGATTTGCAGGACGGCACCGATTGCCGTCAGCGCAGGAGACTGCAAAATAAAGTCGAGGAATGGCGCAGAGCTTGCAAGGCTTATGACGGGTCTTGAATTTTTTAAGCTTATGGAAAAAATGGGTATAACGCCCGATAATTCACATTCGCAGTGCAAAATTGATTTGTCGGATGCGATAACATTTACGAAAATGCCCGAAAACAGCCTAAAAAATGAAAAAAGGCTTGTAATTTATTCGGAAAACGGAGAAAATGCTTTCGTTTCGGGTACAAAGGTTTGTTTAGCCGATAAGGAAACGCTGACGGCGGTTCTGGCGGACGAAGCCGTTAAAAAAAGCCTGTATGACTGCAAAACCGTATACAAAAGCGGCGAGGCAAACGGTATTGTTTTCGACGCTATGCTTGCGGCGTATATTTGCAATCCGTCGGCATCGTCGTACTCGGCGGAAAGAATTATGCAGGAGTATGTTTTTAATACACCCCAAATAAATACGGAAAACGAAACGCTTAAAAACGCGTGCAAGTTTTATACGGCTTGTGAAAATCTTGAGGCGGAGCTCACAAAAACAGGTCAAAAAAAGCTGTTTGACGAAATAGAAATGCCGCTTGCAAAAGTTCTTGCCGATATGGAAAGCTACGGATTTTTGGTAGATTCGGACGGTCTTAAAGAACTGTCGAGCGAACTTGAAGAGCGTATCGGGGTTATAGAAAAGGAAATTTACGACCTTGTAGGTTATGAGTTCAATCTCAATTCTCCCAAGCAGTTGGGCGTGGCGCTTTTTGAAAAGCTGGGACTTCCCGCAAAAAAGAAAACAAAAAGCGGTTACAGCACGGGAGCCGAAGTACTTGAAAGCCTTAAATACGCCCATCCGGCGGTTTCCCTGCTTTTAAATTACCGTCAGCTCGCAAAGCTTAAATCTACTTATGCGGACGGACTTGTCACCTGCGTTGCTGCGGACGGACGCATACATTCAACCTTTAATCAGACCGAGGCGAGGACAGGCAGAATAAGCTCGTCCGAGCCTAATCTTCAAAATATACCCGTAAGAACAAAAGAGGGCAAAAGACTTCGCAAGTACTTTATCGCGCCGCCCGGAAAGGTTCTTTGCGACGCGGATTATTCGCAGATAGAGCTTAGGGTTCTTGCAAGTATAGCAAATGACGAAAATATGATAAACGCCTTTTCGGGCGGAACGGATATACACACGGCTACGGCGGCGCAGGTCTTCGGACTGCCCGAGGAAATGATAACGCCGGAGCTCAGAAGCAGAGCCAAGGCGGTCAACTTCGGCATAGTTTACGGTATAGGCGCATTTTCCCTTTCAAAGGACATAGGCGTAACAAGGGCGGAGGCGGACAGATATATAAAAAATTATCTCGCAAGCTATCCGTCGGTTGCGGCGTATATGGAAAACACGATCGAACAGGCTAAAAAAACAGGTTATGTTACCACATATTACGGAAGACGGCGATATTTACCCGAACTTTCAAACTCAAACGGTAACCTGCGCGCTTTCGGCGAGAGGGTTGCGAGAAACGCGCCGATACAGGGAACCGCGGCGGACATCATTAAAATTGCCATGATAAGGGTATATGAACGCCTCAAGGCGGAACAGCCCGACGCAAGGCTGATTTTACAGGTACACGACGAACTGATAGTGGAATGTAATGAAGAAAACGCCGAAAAGGTATGCGATTTGCTTGAATATGAAATGGAAAACGCCGCAAAGCTTGCCGTCAAATTAACGGCGGAAGCTCATTACGGAAAAAACTGGTTAGAGGCTAAGGGATAAAATGAATGTATTATTCGTTTGTACCGGCAATACCTGCCGAAGCCCTATGGCGGAGGGGTATCTGCTCTCTAAAAATTTAAAGGATGTAAATATCATAAGCCGCGGAATAGCGGCGGACGGTTCTCCTGCGGCGGAAAACGCAAAAAAAGCTATGTCAGAAGCCGGAATAGATATAAACGGACATATTTCGGTGTCTCTTTCCGCGGAAGATGTTAAAAACGCGGACAGGATAATTTGCTTTTCACCGTCGCACAAAGCGTTTATTTGCGAAGCCTTTGGGGGCAGTGATAAAATTTGCGTGCTGTCAGGCGGAATAACAGACCCATACGGCGGCGATGAGGATACTTACAGGCGTTGTCGGGATGAAATATTTTCGGCGATAGACAGGCTTTTGGAAGAAGGCTTTTTTAAAGACTTTACGGTAGTTCCGATAGAGGCAAAACATATTGCGCCGATAGCAAAGCTTGAAAAAATCTGCTTTTCGGAGCCGTGGTCGGCTGAGGGTATAGTCGGCGCCTATAAAACAGGCACGCGGTTTTTTATAGCGGAAAACAGCAGGCATTTTATCGGATATATCGGCATAAAAGCGGTAATTGACGAGGGATATATAACAAATGTTGCGGTATTTCCGCAGTACAGAAACAGGGGAGCCGCCACGGCGCTTATTGAAAGAGTATTCGGGTTTGCCCGTGAAAAACAGCTTGCCTTTGTTTCGCTTGAGGTGCGCGCGTCGAACATTGCGGCGATAACGCTTTATGAAAAGCTCGGCTTTAAAACCGAGGGCAGAAGACGGGATTTTTACAGAAATCCGAGAGAAGACGCGCTTATTATGACGAAAAGGTTTGAAGCAGATGAAGATACTTGCCATTGAAAGCTCGTGCGACGAAACCGCAGCCGCAGTAACGGAGGAACGGGATGTGCTGTCAAGCGTTGTCGCAACGCAGATAGCCGAGCATAAAATATACGGCGGCGTTGTGCCCGAAATAGCTTCAAGACGGCACACCGAAGCCATATCACAGGTGTGCGCCGAGGCTTTAAGCCGAGCGGGGCTTACATACGGCGATATTGACGCGGTTGCGGTCACCTTTGCTCCGGGTCTTATAGGGGCGCTCCTTGTCGGGGTAAATTTTGCCAAGGGACTTTCGATGTCACTTAAAAAGCCGCTTATTCCGGTGCATCATTTAAGGTCGCATATTGCGGCAAACTATATTACAAATAAAGAACTTAAGCCTCCGTTTTTATGCCTGCTTGTATCGGGCGGAAACACGGTTCTTGCGGAGGTCACGAATTATACGAAATTTAAAATTTTGGGCGGAACCCGTGACGACGCCGCAGGCGAGTGCTTTGACAAGACGGCGCGCTGTATGGGTCTTGAATATCCGGGCGGCGTAAATCTTGACAGAGTAGCGACAAAGGCGGACACAAAAAAATATCCGCTTCCGCATCCGTCTGTAAGCTCAGGCGAGTTTGATTTCAGCTTTTCGGGACTTAAAACCGCAGTGATGAATCTTGTTAACAATTCGGCGCAAAAAGGTGATATAATAGATGTGCCTGTGGTTTGCGCCACAGTAAGACAGCGTGTATGCGATATGCTTATTGAAAAAACAATGTCCGCCGCCGAGAAATTCGGTTACAAAACAGTGGCTGTGGCAGGCGGAGTTTCGGCTAACAGCGAGCTTAGACGCCGAATGACGGAGGAATGTAAAAAAAGAGGACTTGATATTTATTATCCCGAGCTTTGCTATTGCGGCGATAACGCCGCTATGGTGGGAGTTCAGGCGTATTATGAATTTAAGGACGGCAATTTAGGCTCCGCTTCGCTTAACGCGGCGGCAACATTGCCGATAGATTACAGGTGAAAGGATATGGAAAAAGTGAACGGAAAAACCTTGGTTGTAGTAAATCCGTGTTCGGGAAAGGCAAAAATGCGTACCGAGCTTTTAAATGTTGTTCAGATACTTTCGCAAAACGGCGACCTTGTTACCGTTTACCCGACTAAGGAGAGAGGGGACGCTACCGATTTTGTTGCGTCTTTAAAACCCGATGAATACGACAAAATAGTGGTTTGCGGCGGCGACGGAACGCTTAATGAGGTTATTACGGGTCTTATGCGTTCGGGCGCTCGGTATACGCTCGGATATATTCCGTCGGGTACGCTTAACGAATGGTCGAGCGGTCTTCATATCGCAAGAAATATAAAGCAGGCAGCCGAGGATATTAACAGCGGCAAAAAAATAAGGCTTGATATAGGAAAATTCTCGGACAGATATTTTTCTTATACGGCTTCGTTCGGAGCGTTTACCGACGCATCTTACTCCGCACCGCAGGATATAAAAAATGTTTTAGGTCAGGCGGCTTACTTTTTTGAGGGAATAAGGAGCCTCGGCAACATAAAGCCCGTTCACCTTAAAATCGAAACGGATGAGCGTACGGAGGAAGGAGATTTTCTTTTCGGCGCAGTCTCAAATTCAATGTCGGTAGGAGGAATAGTAAAATTCTCCGAAACCTCGGTAAAGCTTAACGACGGTAAATTTGAAATTCTGCTTATTCGAAATCCCGATAATCTGTTGAAACTTCAGCCTGTTATAGACGGTATATTAAAGAAAGATTTGGATCGTCCCGGCATAGAATTTTTCACTGCGGAAAAGATAACCGTGACGGGCGGAGAGGGACTGTCGTGGACGCTTGACGGAGAGTACGCAAAGGGCGAGGAAACCGTTGAGATTGAAAATCTTCATAACGCCATTGAGCTTATTGTTCCGCAATAAGGGATAAAGTTAATTTAAGGGAGTTTTTAAATGTTTACAAGAGATATAGGAGTAGACCTCGGAACGGCAAATACCCTTGTCTGCGTAAAGGGCAAAGGTATTATAATGCGCGAGCCGTCGGTAGTGGCATACGATATAAGAAACGACGCGGTACGGGCGGTCGGAACCGAGGCTAAGGAAATGATAGGCAGAACGCCCGGTTCGATAGTGGCTGTACGACCGTTGAAGGACGGCGTTATCGCCGACTTTGATGTTACCGCCGCAATGCTTAAAAGATTTATCCGTCAGGCACTTAAGGGCTCTGTTTTTTCAAGAGTCCGTATGGTGGTATGCATACCGGCAGGCGTTACCGAGGTTGAAAGCAGAGCGGTATATGACGCCGCAAAGCAGGCAGGCGCCGCTGATATAGATTTGGTTGAGGAACCTATGGCGGCGGCTGTGGGAGCGGGTCTTCCCGTTTGGGACGCCGCAGGCAGTATGGTAGTTGATGTAGGCGGCGGAACAAGCGAGGTTGCGGTAATATCCTTAGGCGACATAGTTACCGCGCAGTCCATAAGAATTGCCGGCGACGACCTTGATGAAGCGATAATAGCCTATGTCCGTAAAAAACACAATTTGCTTATAGGCGAAAGAACGGCGGAACAGATAAAAATAGACATCGGTTCCGCTAAACCGTACGAGAATGAAACTTCGGTTGAAATAAAGGGCAGAAACCAGGTTGACGGTCTTCCGAAAAATGTTGTTATAACCTCTGAGGAGGTAAGAAACGCTATGACCGACCCGATTTCTCAGATAATAGATACAATAAGACTCACACTTGAAAAGACTCCGCCTGAGCTTGCTGCGGATATTATAGACAGAGGAATTACTCTGACGGGGGGCGGGGCGTTGTTAAGAGGCTTTGCGGAGCTTATAGCGGAGGAGACGGGTATGCCCGTTTCGGTAGCCGCAAACCCGCTTGACTGTGTGGTACTCGGAACCGCAAAACGGCTTGAGGCGGACAGCGGCTTTGAAAATTATGTTTTCCGCAGGGGAAAAAGATTCAGATAATGTTGGAGGACGAAAATGCGATTTTTCTTCCGCAGCCGTCAGTTTAAAATAATTGCGGCGGTTGCAGTGATTTTGATAATAATTTCCGCCGTAACGGCATTTGCCGGAAGCAGAATGTCGCCGCAGGCGGATATTGCGGGAACTATTATCGCACCGTTCCGTTCCGTTGCCGCAAAAATATCGAACGGTATTTCCGATTTTGTAGGCGTTTATACCGAGGGGGAAAAGCTTTCTATTGAGAATGCGGAGCTTGAAACCGAAATCTCGGAGCTTAGAAAAAAGCTGGCGGATTACGAAAAAGCTACACAGGAAAATGAATTCTATAAGAATTATCTTGAAATAAAGGATGAAAATCCGAGCTTCAAGTTTTTACCGGCTACGCTTATTTCAAGAGACAAGGAAGACCCGTATAAGGGATTTGTAATCAATAAGGGCTCCGTGAACGGCATTTCGGCTCACGATCCCGTTATAACAGACGAGGGGCTTGTGGGTTACATAGGCGAGGTCGGGCTTACCACCTCAAAGGTAAACACGGTATTGAGTGCGGAGCTTACGGCAGGCGCGCTTGACAACAGGACAAGCGATTCGGGCATAGTATCGGGCACTGCCGAACTTGCGAATAAGGGGCAGACGAAGTTTTATAATTTATCCCGTTCGTGCAATATTGCGGTTGGCGATTATGTTGTTACCTCGGGCGAGGGAATATTCCCGTCGGGTATTCTTATCGGCACTATCCAATCAATAGGAAGCGATAAGTACAATACCTCTATTTACGCAAATGTCAAACCGTTTGTAAATATAGACGAGGTAAAAAATGTAATGGTAATAACCGAATTTGACGGTCAGGGAGGACTTGACCCCAAAAAATAAGCTTATTAAAAAGAGAGGAGAGCGGATATGCAGATAAAGAAAAAACGAATTTTATTCGGGCTTTTAAGCTTTTTGATTTTCTTCTTTTCATTTGTAGTGCATTATACCGATGCGGTAGACATAGGCATAAAAAACGCACAGCCGCTTATACTTCTCCCTCTGGTTACGGCGTTTTCAATGTTTTCACAGGCGAGCACGGCGGCCGCTGTCGGTCTTGCGGTCGGGATAGGTATGGACAGCTGCGCCGGAAATACAATTTGCTTTAACGCGATAGCAATAATGCTGGCGGCGGCATTTGTATCCGCCGCCGCAAACAATCTTTTCAACCGCAATTTTCGGTCTGCACTGCTGCTTTCGGTTTTGGTAAGTCTTTCTTACTATATTTTAAGATGGCTTATATTCTATGCGTTTTCATCAGGCTCGCACGATAATTTGACTTATCTTTTAAGCTATGCTTTTCCGAGCGTTCTTTACACAAATGTGTTTATTTTCCCGTTTTATTTTATATACAGAGGCTTTAACAGGCGGCTCAGCTTTACAGCCGCAAGAACTTAGAAAAAGAAAGGAGAACCGGCTTGCCGTTTCAGAAAAAAAGTCAGACCCAGATAACGGTTTTATCCCTGGTGCTGATAGTAATAATGCTGTTTTATGCGGCTCGCATTTACTCCATTCAGGTAGTAAACGCCGCAAAATATGTTGATAAAAATGACGGCGCAAGCTCTGTAAGGACCGCCGTTTTAAAGGCGCCGAGGGGCGAGATTCTCGATTGCTACGGCAGGCAGATAGCCGTAAACCGAGACGGATATAATGTTGTTTTCAACAAGGCGTATGTTAAGGACAATCTTAATGATGTAATACTTACGGCGGTAAACCTTTTTAAAGAGAAAAATGCCCGGTGGAATGACGAGCTTCCTATGAACACGGCGGCTCCGTACGATTTCAAGGAGGGCGAATCGACCGACAAGCTTATTTCAAAGCTTGAACTTGCGCATTATGCCACGGCGCAAAACTGTTTTGACGCTATGGTTAAGAAATACAAGCTTGAAAACTATACTCCCGACGAACAGAGAAGCATAATGGGCGTAAGGTACAGTATGGATATTGCGGATTTTTCGATTTCCTATCCTTACACATTTGCGGAGGATATTCCGACCGAACTAATGCGGCAGATATCCGAATCCGGTTTTTTGCTTTCGGGCATATCGGTAGAGGTTGTTCCGTTCAGGGAATACGCCGATACCTCGCTTGCGGTAAATCTTATCGGCTCGGTAGGTCCGATATTTGCCGAGGACTGGGATGAATATAAGAAAAAAGGATATTCTTATAACGATAAAGTAGGAAAAAGCGGTATTGAAAAATGGGGCGAGGAGTATCTGCGCGGTACCGACGGCGAAATAACATACCGTATAGATACCGAAGGCAATATTATTTCAAGCGAGGTTACAAAAGAACCTGTTGCCGGAAAAACCATAATGCTTACCCTTGACAAAAAGCTGCAAAGAAGCACACAGGATTCTATTGAACGCACGGTTAAGGAGCTTCAGGGAAAGGGCGGAACGGCAAGAGCGGGCGCCGCCGTCGCTATAAACATCAATTCAGGAAAGATACTGTGCGCCGCAAATTACCCGACATACGATTCGGCGACCATAGGCAAAAATTACGATAATCTTGTAAAGGATCCGACAAAACCGCTCACCGACCGCGCGTTTCAGGGCGTTTATCCGATAGGTTCTACAATAAAGCCTGCCGTTGCGGTTGCGGCTCTTCAGAATAATCTTTATAAAGTCGGTGAAACCGTAAACTGCGTTATGACATACAATTATTTTGATGATTTTAAACCTAAGTGTATGCATTATCACGGACCGATAAATCTTAATAATGCTCTTGCGAAAAGCTGTAACTATTTCTTCTTTGAAATGGGTAAACGCATCGGAGCGCGGCGGCTTACAGATTATTATAAGCAATTCGGTCTCGGCGTAGCGACAGGCGTTGAGGTTGACGACAGCAAGGGTATATTAAAGCAGGCAAATTCAAACGGCGGCGGTGATACGCTCCAGTTTGCAATAGGTCAGCTCAATGCTTTTACGCCGCTTCAGCTCTGCAATTATATAGCCACCCTTTCAAACGGCGGAACTCATTACAGGGCAAGCCTTATAAGCAAAATAGTATCGTATGATATTTCCTCGGTTTACGACAATGCCGAGCCGGAGGTAGTCAATAAGGTCGAAATTTCCGACGCAACCCTTAAAGCCGTAAAGGAAGGTATGCTTTCCGTTACAGAGGACGGTACGGGCAGAGCGACACTCGGAAATTACGACATAAAGGTCGGCGGAAAAACAGGTACCGCACAGGTAGAGGGAAAGGCGGACCACAGCCTGTTTGTTGTGTTCGCGCCTTACGAAAATCCCGAAATAGCCATTTCGGTCGTGCTCGAAAACGGTGCGTCGGGTGCGGCGGCAGGCGGAATAGTCAAGGATATGCTGGACGCGTATTTCTTCTCGGGCTACAATGATAAAGCCGATACTGTTCCTTTTACCGTCTTAGAATGATTGACAAAAATATAAGCTTGTGTTAAAATGTTAAACAGAAAAATTTTGGTGAGGGTCTGATATATGGGTCAGGTTTATGCCGTTACCTCCGGAAAGGGAGGGGTTGGCAAATCGACCGTAGCCGTAGGATTGGCGTCGGCGTTTGTACAGCTTGGTAAAAAGGTTCTTCTTGTCGATATGGACGAGGGACTCAGATGTCTCGATCTTATGCTCGGAGTAGATAAGTCTGCGGTTTTCGACTTATCCGATATACTTATGGGCAAGGAGATAGACGACGCTGTTTACAGCGTGGACGGATATAACGGTCTTTATCTAGTGCCGGCGCCTGCCGACATAGGTAAAATAGACGCTTTTTCGTTCTCTGTCTTCGCAAGGGACGCCGCCGGACTTTACGACACCGTCATATTCGATTTTCCCGCCGGTATGGATTTTTCGCTTTACACTGGTCTTCCCGAAGGTGCGATTTTTCTTACTGTGGCGGTGCCCGACCCCGTATCCGTAAGGGATGCGGCGGCGGTGAGCTCAAGACTGTATGAAATGTCCTGCCCGTCAAGACTTGTTATCAATAATTTTACATACAGCTTTGTAAAGAGAAATTTGCACCGAAATATTGACGATATTATTGATTCGGCGGGACTTCAGCTTGTAGGTGTGATACCGCACAGCGAGGAGCTTGCGTTTCTTTCGGTAAACCACAGGTTAAAACGGAAGGGCAAGTCTAACGCCGCTTTTTTAAGGCTGGCGGGCAGGCTTTCCGGCGAGCAGATTTTACTTCCGAAGCTTAAAAAGATATGAAAGGATTTTAAATTATGACGATTGCTTTGATTGCACACGATGCAAAAAAGGAACTTATGGTTCAGTTTTGCATAGCCTACTGCGGTATTTTAAGCAGATACAATCTTGTCGCCACGGGAGCCACGGGCAAAACCGTTTCCGAGGCTACGGGACTTGAAATAGTAAGATTTTTGGGCGGTTCGCAGGGCGGTGCTCAGCAGATCGCCTCAAGAATAGGCTGTGATGAGATAGATCTTCTTCTTCTTTTCAGAGATCCGCTTAATCCTAAGCCGAACGAGCCTGATGAAAGAGCGCTTTTAAGGCTTTGCGATGTTCATAATATACCTGTCGCAACAAATATTGCCACCGCCGAAATGCTTATTCACGGCCTTGAACGCGGCGATCTTGATTGGCGCGATATTATAAAGAACAACAATTAATTTTCGGGGTCTTATTATGTCTGAAACAAACCGTGCCGTAAAAGGCACTTGTGATGTTTTGCCGAGCGAGAGCTATAAGTGGCAATTCGTGGAAAAAAGGATGCTTGAAACCGCAAGGCTTTATGGTTTCAATGAAATCCGTATACCGGTATTCGAGCATACCGAGGTCTTTTTGCGCAGCGTAGGCGACACTACGGATGTTGTGCAGAAGGAAATGTATACATTTGACGATAAGGGCGGCCGCTCAATTACTTTGAGACCGGAGTTTACCGCAGGAGTTATACGAAGCGCCATTGAAAAGGGTCTTGTAAACGGCGCACTTCCCGTAAAGGCGGCGTATGTCGGCGGATGCTACCGCTACGAAAAGCCGCAGGCGGGAAGGCTGAGGGAGTTCCACCAGTTTGGCGTCGAATGTATAGGTGCGGCGTCTCCGAGCGCGGACGCAGAGGTCATAGCTCTTGCAAAGCATGTGCTCGACGCTGTCGGGATTGAAAAAATCTCGCTTGAAATAAATTCCATAGGCTGTCCCGAATGTCGGAAGGATTATCTTGCGGCGCTTAAAAGCTATTTTGAAAAGCATATCGACGAGCTTTGTGATACCTGTAAGGACAGGCTTTCCCGTAATCCTATGCGGATACTTGACTGTAAGTCGCCTGTTTGCAGTGCAATAGCGGCTAAGGCTCCTGTTGTTACCGATTATTTGTGTGATGATTGCCGCAGCCATTTCGAGGCTGTGCAAAAGCACCTTGACGCGGCAGGCATAAAATATACCGTAAATCCTCATATCGTAAGAGGACTTGATTATTACACAAGAACGGTTTTCGAGTTTGTTTCGGGCGATATAGGCGCGCAGTCTACCGTTTGCGGCGGCGGCCGTTACGACGGTCTTATTTCTCAAATGGGCGGACCGTCTACCGCTTCGCTCGGATTTGCGATGGGTATAGAGCGTATAATGCTTTTGCTTGAGGCGCAGGGAACGGAGCTTCCGAAACCCGATTACTGCGATTTGTATATAGCCACTATGGGCGAAAATGCCGGAGTGGCGGCAACCGGAATTTGCGAGCTTTTGCGTAAGGACGGTTTCAAGGTGCAGACCGATATTTGCGGCAGAGGGCTTAAGGCGCAAATGAAATTTGCCGATAAAACGGGGGCTCGCTTTACAATGGTGCTCGGCGATAACGAGTGTGAAAGCGGAAACGCTAAAATTAAGAATATGCAAAGCGGCGAGGAGACAGAAATAAGGCTTGATGAAATATCGGAAAGTCTTATGAATATTATCAACTCTGCCGCATTAGACGAATTGGCTGAGTCTATTTTATAATATTTTATATACGGGCGGTCGAAGACCGCCTATTCGAATTTAAGAGGTGTTTTGGGTTGAAGCTTGACAGAATGAACGGTATGAAACGCACCGATTATTGCGGTACGCTTTCTAAGGAAAAGGTCGGCGGCGAAGTCGTGGTTGCCGGTTGGGTACAGCGCCAAAGGGATTTGGGCGGACTTATATTTGTGGATCTGCGTGACAGAAGCGGCATAGTACAGCTCGCTTTTGACGACAATACGGATAAAGCGCTGTTTGAAAAGGCGGCAACTCTGCGCAGTGAGTTTGTGGTTATGGCAAAGGGTAAGGTTCGCACCCGTTCCTCTGTCAATACCGAAATACCCACGGGTGAAATTGAGATTGAGGTTACCGAGCTTAAAATTCTCGGTGCTGCGGAGACCACTCCGTTTGAAATATTGCCCGATACGGGAGCGAAAGAGGAAATGAGACTTAAATACCGTTATCTTGATTTGCGCCGTCCTCCGCTTCAGAAAAATATTATGATGCGCCATAAAATAACCAAGGTTACAAGGGATTACTTTGACGAAAACGGTTTTATAGAAATCGAAACTCCGACTCTTATAAAATCAACTCCCGAGGGCGCAAGGGATTATCTTGTTCCGTCAAGAGTGCATAAGGGAAGCTTTTTCGCGCTTCCGCAGTCGCCGCAGCTCTATAAGCAGCTCCTAATGCTGTCGGGCTTTGACCGTTATATGCAGATTGCCCGTTGTTACCGTGACGAGGACCTGAGAGCCGACCGTCAGCCTGAATTTACGCAAATAGATGTTGAGATGTCCTTTGTGGAAAAAGAGGATGTCTTCAAGGTTGCCGAGGGTTATGTAAAACGCCTGTTTAAAGATGTTTTGGGTGTTGATATTCCCACTCCGCTGCCGAGACTTACTTATACCGAGGCAATGGAGAATTACGGCTCAGATAAACCGGACACCCGTTTTGATATGAGGATAAAGGATATTTCCGACATTGTGGAAAATTGCGGCTTCGGAGTATTTGCCGATACCGTTAAAAACGGCGGCACCGTAAGGGCGATAACAGCCAAAAACGCCGCGGGGGTTTACACAAGAAAGGAAATAGACAAGCTTACAGAAGAAGCCAAGGGCATAGGCGCTAAGGGACTGGCGTTTATCCGTTGGGTAGACGACGCTCCCACCTGCTCCTTCGCTAAATTTATGACCGAGGACGAGATGAACAAAATATACGAGCGCACAGGCGCCGAAAAGGGCGATGTGGTTCTTATAGTTGCCGACCGCAAAAAAACGGTGCTTTCCGTGCTCGGAGCGCTCCGTCTTACGGTTGCGAAACGCCTCGGTATTATACCCGAACAGTATAATTTCCTTTGGATAACCGAATTCCCGTTCTTTGAGTATAACGAGGAGACGGGTAATTGGGACGCTATGCATCACCCATTTACAAAGCCGCTTGATGAATGTATACAGTATCTTGATTCCGACCCAGAAAAGGTGTTTGCCGACGCATACGATCTTGTGCTTAACGGCATAGAGCTTTCGAGCGGTTCAATAAGAATAACAGACCCCGAGCTTCAGAAGCATATGTTTGAGGCACTCGGTCTTTCGGACGAGGAATCCTACCGCAAATTCGGATTCCTTACCGATGCATTCAGGTACGGAGCTCCGCCGCACGGAGGTATGGGCATAGGACTTGACAGGCTTACAATGCTTATGTGCGGATGTGATAATCTGCGTGATGTGCTTGCCTTCCCGAAGGTTTCAAATTCAAGCGAACTTATGTCGGGCGCACCGTCAGAGGTGGACGGCGAACAGCTTAAGGAACTTTCGATAGCAATACTTGAAAAATAATTTCAAACCGGCTGATATTCAGCCGGTTTATTTTTCTGTGTATGTTGTTATGAGCTTTAAATTTTCCGACTTGAAAAACAGTATTAATAAGTATATAATAATTGTTGAGAAAA
>UQQR01000027.1 GCA_900543215.1 uncultured Oscillospiraceae bacterium
GGGCGGACCCCCCGTCAGATACCTACTCTGTGTAGTCCCTTGTAAACTGTACTTTGTTACGGTGTAAATAATACATTCTTTTCCAATAAATTGCTTTGCTAATTCTTTCATAACATTTTTCTCCTTAGAATTTTTCTTTTTATCAATTATATGTTTAATAAGCACCGTTCTTTTACGCCGCTCGATTGCCGGAATTATTACGGCAATCAGCAGCAGAAATATAATCATAGAATATTCCAATTAAATTTCCTCCGTATTAAGTAAAGGAATTTTTTATTATTAAGCGCATTATACCATTTCCGTAATTTTTTAGCAACAGTTTTTACAGAAAAACTAATGTGTCGGTGAATGTCACATTGAGTTTGTTGTATTATTGCACTTGCCGGGAGGGATAAAAATGCGGGAAAACGATAAATTGCTTTATAAAACCATGAAATCGCTTCTTAATGAAAGGCTGTCGGACGCGGAGGCTCAGTCGCTTAAAGACGACGGATTTATTATTAAAAATCCGACAAGAAAAACTGCGGTTATGATAGCGCTTTATAAAAAAGCTACAAGCGGCGATTTGGCGGCGATAAAAGAGCTTCGTTCAATAGTCAGTGAAAAAGACGGCGAAAAACCCGGTAAGGGCAGATCGGTGGTGATAATTGACGATATCGGAAATTAAGCTGTCCGAAATTATCGGCGGGGGATATGACGATTTTTGGAAATGCAAAAAACGATACAGAGTGTTAAAGGGCGGCAAGGGCTCGAAGAAATCTTCAACAACGGCTCTCAATTTTATTTACAGGCTGATGAAATACAAAGGAAGTAATCTTCTTGTGGTGCGGCAGGTAATGAACACGCACCGTGACAGCACCTTTGCACAACTTGAGTGGGCACAGGAAAAGCTTGGCGTTACGCATCTTTGGAAAAATACGGTTTCTCCGCTTGAAATGGTTTATCTGCCGACGGGACAGAAGATAATTTTCAGGGGCTTTGACGATGTGTTAAAGCTTGCCTCCGCAACGGTGTCAACGGGTTATCTTAATTTTGTCTGGATTGAAGAGGCGTTTGAGATAGCAAGCGAATCGGATTTTGACAAGCTTGACCTTTCGGTTCCGAGGGGTAAACTTGAAGCGCCGCTTTACAAACAAACTACCGTTACCTTTAACCCGTGGAGCGGTTCGCATTGGCTTAAAAAGCGTTTTTTTGACACAGACAGCAAGACTGTTGCCACCTTTTCGACAAATTATCTTGATAATGAATTTCTTGATAAAACAGACCGCGAGGTATTTGAACGGATGAAAAAAACAAATCCGAGAAAATATGAGGTTGCGGGGCTTGGGAATTGGGGAATATCGGAGGGTCTTGTTTATGAAAACTGGACTGTCGGGCGAATCAAAATTCCGGACAGCGAAAGTTATAAATGGAAAAACTTTTACGGTCTGGATTACGGTTACACAAATGACCCGACGGGCTTTGTGGGGTTTGCGGCTAATCCGATAGACAAAGAAATGTACATATTTTGCGAATTCTGCAAAAAGCGTATGCTAAACTGCGATATTGCCGAAGCAATCAAAGCTTTGGGGCTTTCAAAGGAACGCATACGGGCGGATTGCGCCGAGCCGAAATCCAATGATGATTTAAGGCGGCTCGGAATATCGAGAATTACCCCGTCTGTAAAGGGCAGGGACAGTATTTTAAACGGCATTGCCGCAATCAACGAATACAGAATTACCGTTGATCCTAATTGCGTGAATATGATAAGGGAGCTGTCCTCTTATATTTACAGTGATAAATCGGGAGAAAACGGTATACGGCTGCCCAAGGACTGTGATAACCATTTATGTGACGCTATGCGGTATGCGTTCGAAGATGTAAAGCATTTCAGACCTAAAAGGGAAGACAGCGAGCCACAAACGGCAGAGCCTGAAATTAAAAGGTCTGATTTTAACGGAGGATGGGATATATGATTATAGTAATAGCTTTTTTATTGGCATTAACGGCATTTTTACTCGGCTTTGTTTTCGGAACTTTGTTTGTTCCTGCGGTAAAAACCGTGAAAACAGTGAAACCTGAAAAAAACGAGCCTGAGCTTGAAAAATTAAAAAAGGAATATGAGAATTTTTTATCTTACGACGGCAGTGAGCAGCCGTAAAACGAAAGGAAGGAATTAAATTGAAAAACACAGAGGTTGAGAACACCGTCATACCGGACGGTGAAGCTGAAAACGAAGTGGCGGCAGAGAAGGAAACCATACCGAACGAAGCCGAAAAAATATTCGTTCCGGTGAAATTTAACAAGGAAATCAGAAACTTAGAGCTTGAGGAAGCCGCTGCTCTTGCTCAAAAGGGGCTTAAATTTGACGCTATCGCAAAGGACTATGAAAGCCTTAAGCGAATAGCCGCTCAAAACGGTAACAGTATTTCCGGCTTTTTGTGCGAGCTTGAACAAAGCATTAATGAAAAAAGAAAAAAGGAGCTTGCGGAAAAGTGCGGCGGAAACGAGGAAATTGCCGAATATGTAATGAAGCTTGAAAACGGCACAAAGAATGACACCGGTTTTGAAGAGCTTAAAAGGGAATTTCCGGAGCTTACCGACATTTCCGATCTACCCGACGAGGTAATCGAAAACTCAAAGCTTAAGGGAACGCTGTTGCTTGACGAGTATCTGAGGTATCTGCATAACGAGAATAAAAAGGCCGCCGATGCAGCCGTACTTCAAAAAAATATCGCTGATTCAAGCATTGGCTCGCAAACAGACTGTAAGGGCGGAACAGATCCTGAAACCGCCGAATTTTTAAAGGGCCTTTGGAGATAAATTATTATAAATTTAAGGAGAAAAAATTATGTCTATAAATTCAATCGAAAACGCAACAAAGTATTCAAACGAACTTGATAAAATGTTCGCTCAGAAAAGCGCCACCGGCTTTTTTGCCGATAACGCTCTTGCAACAAAGTTTGTAGGTGCAAAAACCGTTATTATTCCGGATGTGGATTTTCAGGGTCTTGCCGATTATGACCGTGACACAGGCTTTACAAAGGGTGCGATAACGGTTGCAAACACCTCATACACTATGAAAATGGACCGTGCCCGTTCCTTACAGATCGACCGTGAGGATATGAGCGAGACCGGCATTGCAAATCTTGCCGGAAAAATACTCGGCGAATATGTAAGAACAAAGGTTGTTCCCGAATGTGACGCTTATGTAATTTCAAAGCTTGCGGGGCTTGCGGCTACCCGTTCAAATCTTGTGAACGGTACGGTTACAAAGCCCTACGAGGCTCTGTGCAAGCTTATAAACGAGGTTCAGTCTGTTGTAGGCTATGACGAGGAACTGGTTGCCTTTGTTGACAGCTATATGTTTGCCGCCATTCAGAACAGCACCGAGCTTTCAAGAATGATAACCGTTTCCGAATTCAAGCAGGGTGATGTGACATTAAAGGTCAACTCAATCAACGGTGTAAGCATTATACCGGTCGTATCCGAAAGAATGAAGACCGCCTACACTTTTAATAAGGCGGAGGCAGGCGGATTTGTTCCGGCTTCGGGCGCCCGTGAGGTATATATGCTTGTTTGCCCGAAGAGCGGTGCTCATCTTGTGAAAAAGACCGAAAAAATGAGAATATTTACTCCCGAACAGAACATCGACGCTGACGCTTACAAATTTGATTACCGTATCTACTACGATATTTTCGTAAAGAACAGCGGTCTTGACGCGGTTTGGGCATGGTTGTCGCCTGCGGTTACAATTTCTGCACAGCCGCAGAACGTAAGCGTTACTGCCGGTAAAATTACCGGAAGCCTTACGGTAACAGCCACAAGCTCCGGCACACTTACCTATCAGTGGTACAAGTGCGACAACGCCAACGGTCGCAATGCGGTTAAAGTAAGCGGAGCAACGGGTGCGTCATTGACTATACCTACCACGCTTACCAAAGGTACATATTACTACTTTGTAAAAATCATAACCGACGGAATTGCCGGTATGAATTCAAATATTGCCAAGGTTACCGTAGCCTGACAGTAAGGGCAGGAGGAGGGATCGCTCCTCCTCCTGTTTTAATGAGCAAAATAAGGAGGTAAAAAATTGAAGGACACACCATTCACGATTTTTAATGAATATAATGATGCCGTAAGCTTTAAAGCATCGCTTGGAAAACGGGGAATGTATGAGCAAAACCGCATAAATGAGAGATTTTATGTCGGTGACCAGTGGTACGGGGCAAAGTGCGGTAACGACAGACCGCTTGTAAGACACAATGTGATAAAACGAATCGGTGATTTTAAAATGTCACAGATATTAAGCGAGCCGATTTCGGTGACCTTTTCGGCAGAGGGTGTACCCGTAACATCTTACGGTAAGGGCGAGATTGCCGAAATAAATACGGTAATGTCGGCTTTAAGCGACTACTATAATGTAACTGCCGAAAGGGTGAATTTAAACGCGCTTAACGAAAAGGTTTTAAGAAATGCGTATGTTACCGGAAGCGGAGTTATATATACCTACTGGGATTCGAAAATCAAGACCGGACTTTATGCCGACCCCGGGCGGCGGATGCCAATAAAGGGCGATATAGCGTGCGAGGTTTTAAATATTGAAAATGTATTTTTTGCCGACCCGTATATGCAGGATATTCAAAGGCAACCGTATATTATTATTTCAAGCTGCCGTGATACGGCTGAGGTTTTGCGGGAGGCCGGTTGTTACGGCGCCGATCCTTTAACGCTTAACAGTATAGAGGAAGACTCGGAAGACGGAAAGACCCTTGTACTTACAAAGCTTTACAAGGAATATAAGCCGGACGGCAGTTATATAATTAAAAGTGTAAAGGTTACCGAGCACGCCACGGTAAGACCTGCCTTTAATACGGGACTCCGTTTATATCCTTTAGCGGTTTTTTCATGGGAAAAAAGATCGGGACTGGCTTACGGGGAAAGTGAGATTACATACCTTATACCGAATCAGATTGCCATAAACAGAATGATAACCGCAAGCGTATGGTCCGCAATGACAACGGGTATGCCGATGATGATTATAAACGGCGATACTGTTCCCGACGGAATTACAAATGAGCCGGGTCAGATAATAAAGGTTTACGGCAGTAACGAGGATGTTGACGGAGCGGTAAAATATGTAGCTCCGCCGGATTTCAGTAAGAATTTTAAGAGCAGCGTTCAGTCCCTTATAGACAACACACTCACGCAAAGCGGAGCGAACGAGGTGGCGCTCGGAGACAGCCGTGCAGACAATGCAACCGCGCTTATGACAATGAGAAACGCCGCTGTTATGCCTCTGCAAATTATCAAAAACAGATTTTACTCCTTTGCCGAAGAAGTATCCCGAATATGGGCGGATTTTTGGATTACCTGCTACGGCGAACGCCAAATAAAGCTGCACGACGGAAACGGCACAAAATATGTATTGTTTGACGGCTCCAAATATAAAAACCTTATAATAAATTCCAGAGTTGATGTGGGAACCGGTACAATGTACAGTGAGCGTGAGTGCGTAAATACACTGATTACGCTTTACGAAAAAGGAATTATAGACCGTAAACAGTTATTACAGAGAATGCCTGACGGAATAATAAAGGACAGAGACTCTTTGCTTGCAGAGGAGGAAACAAAAAATGAAGGGACTTGACATATACAACAGAGCTTTGAGTTTGCTCGGTTACAGCGGTGAAACGGCAAATCGTTTAAATGAAGATGCGTTGGCCGAAAGAGGTAAAGAGCTTATTAACCAGCTTCTTTGCGATTTCGGAGATATGCATATCGAATTATTATCCGATGAATTGGCGGTTTCAAAAGAAGTTTTCGACGCTTTGTGTTGCGGTACGGCAATGCTGTTATCATTGGCTGAGGGCGACGGCGGTAAAAACGCGGTATTTACACAGCTGTATGAATCTAAACGGGCGAAAGCGCTTGCAAATGTGAGCATAATCGAAGACAGGCTCCCGAGGGAGTATATGGGGTGACTGTATGAAATACAAAACGCTGAAGCAATCCGATAATAAAGTCCTTAAAATTAATAATTTATCGGGCGGTGCGGATTTTTCAGATCCCCGTTCGCAAATTTCCGAAAAAAAGCTTTCTAATGTTTTAAATATGGCATATACAGACGGGATAATTACCGCAAGACCCGGATTATATTCGGATGCCGCAAGCGTAATAGAATCGCACGCGCTTGATTACAGCAATATTTATACATATGAGTTTATCGGCGGAAAGGTCTCTGTAAACGGAGAAAGCAACGATGTTGTGGGTGTTATACAATTAACGGACAATTCCTCTTATTATCTTAAAATTTACTTTATAGACGGCTCGGGCAACAAAAAATATACGGGTTCTCTTAATTTTCTGCGCTACGCAGACGATTGTTTTTACCAACCCGGTAAAATTGTTTTTTACAATGCTTCACCCGTTTCGGGCGGCGGAATATTTGCGTTTGTAACAACAAGGGATATATATAACAGCAAGGAAAGAAGCTACAGAATATACGAGATAAACAGTGATCTTTCCTCATGGAACCAAATTACCGATTTTTATATACCGACGGTTTATATTAACGGCAGAGGCACCCGTTATGAGGAAGCAAAGGTTCAAGGCAATGCATTTACCGGTCAGCCGAAATTTCTTGAGTCTATGAATATGCTGTCAAATCGCTTTAAGTGCTATTTTACCTCTGACGGATGCTCTTCATGCTTTCGTCTGCCTTTTTCGGGACTTTCGGATGATTCGGTTATTTGCCGTGTTTACGGGGCTCCGAACTATTATGTTGATTGGGTGATAGGAGCAAATACAAGCTCAAAGACAGAAAAGTTTTATTCGGTGGATATAACGCTTAATGTTGACCGTGAAAAAGGAATTATATATTTCAGTGTGCCGTCAGGCGACTATGAGATACCTTCCGCAAGGCTGTATCATGAAAATAATATATGCGTTACCGCAAGCAAGATTACAGAAAACTCGTTTTCAAAGGGCACTGTTTGCACAAGCTGTGCGGTAAGCGGTTCGGGATTGGTCTTTTCGGGAGGAACCGACGGCGACAGAATTATAAGCGTATCACCGAAAAATCCGCTTTATTTTCCGTGTGATTCTTCAGCTGTTGTGGGGGAGAAAGGCACTAAAATAACAGCGCTTGTTTACCACAAAAACAGTATATACGCTTTTAAAAAGAATGAAGTATATTCTGTAAAAGTTAAAAAGGGCGATATAATCAGTTCCATTTCATTGCTTGCTGATGATGACGCAGTTTTTTACGATGACGATACATTTGAAATTTCAAAAATTTTCGGTAAAACAGGATGCGAAAGCGAGAATTCCTGCACGGTTTATAACGGATATCTCACATGGTTCGGTTCTGACCGCAAGGTATATAAACTGGATTCATCTTATAAGGTGACGGAACTTTCCGAGGATGTTAATTCCAAGATAGACAGTATCAAGAAAACCTCTTACAGCAGAGGCTTTTCGGCGGTTCTCGGAAAATACTATGCCTTGATTATCGGCTACAAAGCGTTTATAATGGAGTACGGAAAGAATAAAGAACCTTGCTGGTATTTGTGGGATTTCGGCGACATAAGAGTTATCGGAGTTTATAACAATTCTGCCGAATCGAGGATTTTATGTGCCGGAAGCGACGAAAATGCCTTATATACGGCAAAGCTTTCGGGTGATAAGGATATTGATATAAGGCACGAAATGTCGCAGGACTCGCCGACGCTCAATTCAGTAAATATACCGTGCAGTCTTTCTACCGCACATTTTGATTTCGGCAGTATTTGCGAAAAAAAGATATTAAACACTATTCTGCTTTCGATTGCATCCGAAGATTATGTGAAAATATATATAAACGGTAAATATTTTGACAGGATAAATCTTTCGGGCGCTCGGGCGGATTGTGTTTGCGGTGCGCTTAACACGGTAAAGCTTATTCCGCATATGTACGGAATAAACTCGGTTTACATAACACTTGAATCGGACAAAGGATTTTCCTTAGGCGAACTTGATATAAGCTACGAAAAAACTCAAAATTAGAACGGAGAAAAACAATGAAAAAGATCCTTGCTGTTTTGCTTACAGCCGTACTGCTTGCCGGATGCGCAGCCGGCACACCGAAAAATAACGAAAGCACCGAGGAAGATTATACTACGGGCAAATATCATGATACGGCGGTAAGGGGAGTATGGATTTCTTTCAGTGAAATAAATTCAATGTTACAAAGCCCCGATGGCTTTAAAGCCGCGTTTTCAGCGGCGGTTTCAAACTGCTCTGAGCTCGGAATAAATGAAATATATATTCATGTAAGAGCGTATTGCGATTCGCTTTACCCGTCGGAGCTGTTTCCGCTTACGGATGACGCAAAGGGTCTTGATTACGACGCCTTTGCTTATGCGCTTGAGCTGTGCCATTCTGCGGGGATTAAAGTACACGCATGGATAAATCCGTATCGGGTTCTTTCAAGCAGCGAGGATATAGAAAAGGCAGGACAGGACAGTCCTGCTTACAAATGGCTGAATGACGACGATGCTGATAACGATTTGAATGTTATAAAATATAAAGGCATATATCTTAATCCCGCACAGGACGAGGTAAGGAAACTTATAATAAACGGTGTAAAGGAAATTGTTTCAAAATATGCGGTTGACGGTATTCATCTCGACGATTATTTTTATCCTACCGCCGACCCCGAATTTGACAGAACAAGCTACGAAAAATACTGCGCAGATGCGCAAAAACCGCTTTCTCTTGCGGAATGGCGCCGTTCAAATGTGAATATGATGATTTCGGGATGCTATAACGCCGTGAAATTTGAAAACAAAAATACCGAGTTTTCAGTAAGTCCTATGGCGTCTGTGGATAAAAATTATAATGAACTGTTTGCCGATGTAAGGGAATGGATAAAATGCGGATATATAGATTACATAATACCTCAGCTTTATTTCGGCTATGAATATCCCGATGATGAGTTTGAATTTGAAAACTTGCTCAAAGAATGGATAAAGCTCTCAAAAATAAACGGGAGTGTCGGGCTTAAAATAGGTCTGTCGCCCTACAAAATCAATCCCACACTTGAGGCTGATAAGGCGGAGTGGGAAAACGGGACCGATATAATATCCCGTCAGGCGCTTGAGTGCCGAAAAAACGGCAATGTGAGCGGATATGTTTTATTTTCGTATTCGTCGCTGTTTTCACAAGAAGAAGTAAACACGCTTCAAAGGGAAAATCTTAAAAATGCAATAACAACAAAATAAGCTTAAAACACGGGAAAGATGCCGCTGTGAATTAATTTATTCACGGCGGCATTTTGTTTTTTCGGGTTGTATTTTTGCTTTATTATTCCAAATATGTCGATACTTGTGGAAATATAACAAATCTTGTTCGGAAATTTTTTCCTTGCTTTCAGACTTTTAACAAAAATAGCTTGAAAACTAACAAAAAAGTTGCTATAATAAAACCGTAAAACAAAAATCCCGTACCGTATTGGGAAAATGAAGAGGTGCAGCATGAAAGAATTTAAAAATAAATTCGTTTCCGGAAAGGCTTTTGACGCCTATAAATTTCTCGGCTCTTTTTTAAGGGGCAATACGGCGGTTTTTCGGGTTTGGGCGCCTAATGCAAAAACGGTTTCCGTTGTGGGCGATTTTAATGAGTGGAATATCGATACCGACCGCATGGAGAATATCGGAGACGGCATTTGGGAAAAGAAAATAAAGGGTCTTAAGCAGTACGATATTTACAAATATGCGGTTACGGGACCTCACGGAACGGTTATACTTAAATCCGACCCGTACGCAAGGCATTACGAAACAGCTCCGTCAAATGCTTCTAAGCTTTATAAATCAAGCTACAAATGGAACGATCAGGAATGGGTTTCGCATAAAAACGGGGTTAATATATACGAATCTCCCGTAAATATCTACGAGGTTCACGCAGGCTCATGGAAACGTTTTGAGGATGGGAATACATACGATTATGTAACTCTTGCCAAAGAGCTTTCGGAATATGTTAAGAAGATGAATTATACCCATGTTGAGCTGATGCCGATAACGGAATATCCGTATGAGGGCTCGTGGGGATATCAGGTTTCGGGTTATTTTGCGCCGACCTCACGCTACGGCACGCCGGATGATTTCAAAAAGTTTGTGGATATAATGCATCAGAACGGAATCGGCGTAATTCTCGATTGGGTTCCTGCTCATTTTCCAAAGGACGGATTCGGTCTTTACCGCTTTGACGGAACGCCCTGTTACGAATACGCAGACCCAAGAAAGGGCGAGCATAAGGAATGGGGCACTGTGGTGTTCGACTACGGCAAGCCGCAGGTTAAAAGCTTTCTTATTTCGAGCGCGGTATATTGGCTTAAGGAGTACCACGCCGACGGACTCAGAGTAGACGCAGTCGCTTCAATGCTGTATCTTGATTACGGCAGACAGGGGAGCGAGTGGATTCCCAATTCCTACGGCGGAAGAGAAAATCTTGAGGCGGTGGAATTTTTAAAGGAAGTAAATTCGGCTGCGTTTTCGGCAGACCCGTCTGTTATGATGATAGCGGAGGAATCGACCGCTTGGCCGCTTGTAACAAAGCCGCCGCATGACGGAGGACTCGGGTTTAATTTCAAATGGAATATGGGTTGGATGAACGATATGCTCCGTTATATGTCGCTTGACCCGTATTTCCGTAAGGACAATCACGATTGCCTTACCTTTTCTTTCTTCTATGCGTTTTCAGAGAACTTTATTCTTCCCATATCTCACGATGAGGTAGTACACGGCAAATGCTCAATGATAGAGAAAATGCCGGGCGAATATGATATGAAATTTGCGTCTCTCCGTGCTTTCTATGCCTATATGGCGGCGCACCCCGGTAAAAAGCTTTTGTTTATGGGACAGGAGTTCGCGCAGTTTATCGAATGGAATTACAAAAACGAGCTTGATTGGCTGTTGCTTGATTACGACGCGCATAAGAATATGCAACGCTATGTGTCTGAGCTTAATAAGCTTTATTTGAAGACATCCGAATTTTGGGAAATCGATTATTCGTGGGACGGTTTCGGTTGGATTTCAAATGATGACAATACTCAAAGCATAATCGCTTTCAGGCGTATTGATAAATCGGGTAATGAAATCATAACCATCTGCAATTTCGTGCCTGTTGCCCGTGAAAACTACCGTATCGGTGTTCCGAAAAAAGGCACATATAAGCGTATTTTCTGCTCGGAAAGTGAAAAATACGGCGGTATGGTAAGTGCAGGAGCTAAGAGCTATAAGAGTGAAAGCGTGCCTATGCACGGCTTCGAAAATTCGGTTGCGCTTGATATACCGGCAATGTCGGTAAGCTATTTCAAGGTGCCGGCGGCAAGACCCAAAAAAAAGTAATAAATAAAAGACTTGTACAATAAGATTAATTGCTACTTGAAGTCTTAAAATTCAGTGTGTCAGGAGTGTTACAATGAAAAGCAAAAAATGCGTTGCTATGCTTCTTGCCGGCGGACAAGGAAGCAGACTCGGTGTATTGACCAGTAAAATCGCAAAGCCTGCTGTTCCCTACGGCGGCAAATACCGTATTATTGATTTTCCGCTTTCAAACTGCGCTAACTCGGGAATTGACACTGTCGGTATTCTTACGCAGTACAAGCCGCTTGAGCTTAACGATTATGTAGGCTCGGGAAAGCCGTGGGACCTTGACAGAACAAGCGGCGGCGTTCATATACTTCCGCCGTATCAAGGTCAGCAGGGCGGAAATTGGTATAAGGGAACCGCAAACGCAATATACCAGAATATTGAATTTATCGAACGCTATAATCCCGAATATGTGCTTGTGCTTTCGGGCGACCATATTTACAAAATGGATTATTCCAAGATGATAAAGGCTCACGAAGAAGCTAAAGCCGCCTGTACCATTGCGGTGCTTGAGGTAACTATGGAGGAAGCGTCCCGTTTCGGTATAATGAATACAAAGGAAGACGGAACCATTTACGAGTTTGAAGAAAAGCCTAAAAATCCGAAAAGCAATTTAGCTTCAATGGGTATTTATGTTTTTACCTGGCAAAAGCTTAAAAAGTATCTTACCGAGGACGAGTCCAACCCCTCCTCATCAAACGATTTCGGCAAGGATGTTATACCTTCAATGCTTAATTCGGGCGAGCTTTTGAAGGTTTACCGCTTTAATGACTACTGGAAGGATGTGGGAACGGTAAATTCTTTGTGGGAAGCAAACCTCGATTTGCTCAACCCGAAAATCGACCTTAATCTTGCCGACCAGAATTGGCGTATTTACTCACGCACAACCGGTATGCCGCCCCAGTACATTTCCGATACCGCAAATGTTGAAAACTCTCTTGTGACAGACGGTTGCGAGGTTGAGGGCAGACTTGATTATTCCATACTTTTCGAGAATGTAAGGGTGGAAAAGGGCGCAAGTGTAGAGTATTCTCTTGTAATGCCGGGCGCCGTTATCAAAAAGGGCGCAAAGGTTCGTTACTCAATAATAGCGGAGGACGCCGTGATAGGCGAAAATGCCGTGATAGGCGAGGATCCTGCTGTTTACGGCTCCGAGGATTGGGGAATTACCGTGATAGGAGACAGGCTTACTGTCGGTAAAAAAGCCGTTATTAAGCCTGACAGAATGATAACCGAAAATGTAAGAGAGGAGGAAGTGAAATGAGGACTTCGGCAGTTGCGGGAATAGTTTTCGCAAATATTAACGATAATCTCTTAAAAAAGCTTACAGCCAAAAGGTCTTTTGCGTCGGTTCCGTTCGGGGCAAGATACCGTATTGTTGACTTTTCGCTTTCAAGCCTTGTAAACGCCGGCGTATCAAGCGTAGGTATTATAACAAAAGAAAATTACCGTTCGCTTATGGACCATGTGGGCAACGGAGTTTATTGGGATCTTGACCGCAAAAACGGCGGACTTTATTTGCTTCCGCCGTACCTTACAAGCGGAACAAAGAGATATACCGGCACGGTAGACGCTCTCCACGGCGCTATCGATTACATAGACAGATGCAATGCGGAGAATATAGTGCTTTGCAGAGCCGACTCGGTAGCAAATGTCGATATCGGCGCGGCGGTTGAGTCGCATATCGAAAAGGGCGCCGATGTTACATTTGTTTACCACAACGGCGAGCCGCCCGTTAATAATGAAGAAACCATATATCCGTTATTCGGAAGCGGAAAGCGGATAAAGGAAATGAAATTCGGACTTAAATCGTCTGAAAAGACCGATTACTGCATAGGTGTTGCGGTTATTTCAAGAAAGCTTTTAATGTCGCTTGTTACCGAAGGGTACGAGGACGGCGCGGTAAGCTTCACAAAAGATATTGTGGCAAAGAACATCGGTAAGCTTAAGGTATACGGCTTTGAGCATAAGGAATTTGTCAAGGTATTTGACGGCATGGATTCCTATTATAAGGCAAGTATGGATTTGCTTGATTCCGATGTCCGCCGTCAGCTGTTCAACAATAACAGACCTGTATTTACAAAAACCCGTGACGATATGCCAACACGCTACGGCACAAAGTCCGAGGTTAAAAATTGCTTAATTGCGGACGGCTGCGTTATAAACGGCACTGTAAGAAACAGCGTGCTGTTCAGGGGCGTTACCGTTGAAAAGGACGCGGTTGTTGAAAATTGTATTTTAATGCAGGAAACGGCAGTCGGCGAGGGTGCGCAGATAGATAATGTTATTGCAGACAAAAATGCCGTTATCGGTGAAAAAATGGTGCTTAAGGGCACACCGGAAAAGTGTTTCTTTATTAAGAAAAATCAGGTGCTTTAAAAGCAGAACAGAATGGAGATTAACTATGAAGGTTTTATTTGCATCAAGCGAGGCGTATCCGTTTGCTATGTCAGGCGGTCTTGCCGATGTGGCAGGCGCTCTGCCTAAGGCATTAAGGCGCAGACTTATAGGCTGTCGCATTGTAATGCCGCTTTACAGTTCGATACCCGACGAGTTAAGGGAAAAAATGAATTTTATAGGCAGTATTACCGTCTCCGTTGCGTGGAGACGCCAATACTGCGGAATATTTGAAGCTCATCTTGACGGAGTTATTTACTATTTTATCGATAACCAGTATTATTTCAAGCGTGACGGTCTTTACGGTCATTATGATGACGCGGAGCGTTTTGCGTTCTTCTCGCGCGCGGTGCTTGATATAATACCTCATATCGGCTTTAAGCCGGATATTATTCATTGCAACGATTGGCAGACGGCACTTGTGCCGGTGTATCTTAACGCAATGTACCGCAGCGATGAAACATACCGTGACATAAAAACCGTATTCACTATTCACAACATACAGTATCAGGGCAAATACGGCAAGGAGCTTAACGGCGATGTTATAGGTCTTCCGCCGGAGTGCGAAAGCCTTGTGGAATACGATGGCTGCGTAAACTTTTTAAAGGGCGCAATACAGTGCGCTGATAAGGTCACCACCGTTTCTCCCACATATGCCCGTGAAATACTGGAACCTTATTATTCACACGGACTTGACAGGATACTCAGTCAGTTTACCTTTAAGCTTACGGGCATTGTGAACGGAATTGACTGCGATGTTTATAATCCCGAAACCGATAATTTGATTTATAAAAATTATTCGGTTGACGATATTGCGGGAAAGGCGTATAATAAGAAAATGCTGCAAAAGGAAATGGGACTTCCGGTACGGCCGGATGTACCTGTTATCGGCATTGTCACACGCCTTGTCAAACATAAGGGTCTTGACCTTGTAAAATGTGTGTTCGAGGAGCTTTTAAAGGCAGATGTTCAGTTTGTTATATTAGGCTCCGGCGAGTGGGAGTTTGAAACCTTCTTCCACGGCGAAGCGGAGGCTCACCGTGATAAGGTAGGTCTTAAGCTTGGCTTTAACACACAGCTTGCGCATAAGATTTATGCCGGCGCGGATATGTTCCTTATGCCGAGCCAGTCCGAGCCTTGCGGTTTGGCGCAACTGGTGGCTCTGCGCTACGGAACTGTACCGATTGTAAGGGAAACAGGCGGTCTTAACGACACAATAAGCGACAGCGAAAGCGGCGAGGGCAACGGTTTCACCTTTAAGAACTACAATGCTCACGAAATGGAAAACGCGGTTTGGCGCGCTATCGGCGGATACGGCGATAAGAACGGCTGGGACATTCTTCGCAAGCGTTGTATGCAGTGCGATAACAGCTGGGGAATTTCCGCAAACAAATATATCAAGCTTTACAAGGAAATTCTTGGGAAATAGCAGTAATTCTTACTTAGGGGATAAGGTATGGATATTATCAAGTCAATTATTCTGGGCATTATCGAGGGCATTACCGAATGGCTGCCGATAAGCAGTACGGGACATCTGATTTTGGCAGATGAGTTTATTAAACTCGATATGTCAAAAGAATTTATGGAAATGTTCAATGTTGTAATACAACTCGGCGCTATTCTTGCGGTAGTGGTTATTTTTTGGAAAAAGCTCTGGCCCTTTACGCTTGATAAAAGTAAGGGCTACAACTACATAACAAAGAGCGGCGGAATAATCAAAAAAGATGTTATGGATATGTGGTTTAAGGTAATTGTAGCAATGTTACCTGCCGCAATTGTCGGTATTCCGTTCGATAATTTATTTGAAGAGCATTTCCACAATTATATTGTGGTTTCGGCGGCGCTGATAGTTTACGGTATTCTTTTCATAATCATCGAACGCCGTAACGACGGCAAAAAGCCTAAGATAAACAGCATTGCCGATATATCCTACAAAACAGCGCTTATAATCGGATGTTTCCAGGCGCTTTCGCTTATACCGGGCACCTCACGCAGCGGTTCGACCATTCTCGGCGCTATTATAATAGGCGTCTCAAGAGTTGCGGCGGCTGAATTCAGCTTTTTCCTTGCTGTTCCCGTTATGTTCGGCGCAAGCCTTATAAAGCTCTTGAAATTCGGATTTTCATTTACGGGCGCGGAGCTTGCCGTGCTTCTTGTGGGTACTCTTACCTCGTTTTTGGTTTCCGTTGTTGCGGTCAAATTCCTTATGAACTATGTAAGAAAGCATGATTTTTCCGCATTCGGCTATTACAGAATTGCGCTCGGCGCCGTGGTTTTGGCGTATTTTCTTATTGCGAGGTAAATTATGAAGCTTTTTATTGCCTCCGATATACACGGTTCGGCTTATTACTGCGAAAAAATGTTAAAAGCGGCGGAGTGTGAAAAGGCGGACAGACTTTTAATTCTCGGCGACATTCTGTATCACGGTCCGCGCAACGATCTGCCTAAGGATTATAATCCGAAAAAGGTTATTGAATTGCTTAATCAGCTTAAAAACAAGCTGCTTTGCGTCAGGGGAAACTGCGACGCGGAGGTTGACCAGATGGTGCTTGATTTTCCCGTGCTTGCGAATTATGCCGTTATACCCGTGAGCGATAAATTGATATATGCCACTCACGGTCACATATATAATTGCGACAATCTTCCGCCAATCTGCGAGGGAGATATATTGCTAAACGGTCATACCCATATACCAAAGTGTATTCGGTATGAAGGCTTTATTTATATGAACCCCGGTTCTGTTTCAATACCGAAAGACAACAGTCCCCACAGCTATATGACGCTTGAGGACGGAGCTTTCACTTGGAAAGCTCTTGAAAACGGGGAAGTATATAACAGCTTTAAAATTAATTGATTATAAATTAACGGGCAGATTTCGGTTTGTCCGTTTTTGTTGCATTTTTTAATTCCCTGTGATATAATAGGAATTAAAGGTGATAATAATGATGATTTCAACAAAGGGCCGCTATGCTTTGCGTGTTATGACAGACCTTGCGCTTCACGGCGACGGCTATATTCCGCTTTCGGATATTGCCGCAAGGCAGGAGGTATCCTTAAAATACCTTGAAGCGATAATTTCTTCTTTGAATAAAGCAGGCTTTGTCGAAAGCCAAAGAGGGAAAAGCGGCGGATATAAGCTTAGTAAAAAGCCCGTGCAATATACGCTTAAGAAAATTCTTGAGGCAACCGAGGGCGAGCTTGTTCCTGTAAATTGCGCTTGCCTTACGGGCGAGGGCGACTGCAAACGGGCGGAGCTTTGCCCGACTATGCCGGTCTGGCAAAAACTTGATAAAATAATATCCGATTATCTTAATAGCGTAACGCTAAAGGATTTACTTTTGGAAGAAAAATAAATTCCTATTGACTTTATAGGAATTATATGTTATATTATTAACACAGTAATAAAAAGGATGTGAATTGTTTAATGAAGGTTTATGCAGATAATGCCGCTACCACAAGAATAAGCGATACCGCATTTGACGCTATGCTGCCGTATTTCAAGGAGATGTACGGTAATCCGTCAAGCCTTTATACATTGGGTCAGAAGTCGCAGGAGGCACTGTGTGCCGCCCGTGAAACAATGGCTCATTATCTTAATTGCGATATGAAGGAAATTACCTTTACCTCCGGCGGAAGCGAGGCTGATAATCAGGCTATACTTACCGGTGCTTATCTCGGCGAGAAGCAGGGGAAAAAGCATATTATTTCTTCGGCTTTTGAGCATCACGCGGTTCTTCATACACTTAAAAAGCTTGAAAAACAGGGCTTCGAGGTTACGCTACTGCCCGTACATTCGGACGGATTTGTCCGCCCCGAGGAGTTAAAGGCGGCTATCCGTGAGGATACAGCGCTTGTAACTGTAATGTACGCCAATAACGAAATAGGCACTGTTCAGCCCATTAGGGAGCTTGGTGCGGTATGTCACGAAAAGGGAGTCCTTTTCCATACCGACGCGGTTCAGGCGGCAGGTCATATAAAAATTGATGTCAAGGCGGATAATATAGATATGCTTTCTATGTCTGCGCATAAATTCCACGGTCCTAAAGGCATCGGTATGCTTTACGCGAGAAAGGGAATTAATCTTTATACGCTTATCGAGGGCGGCGCGCAGGAAAGAGGAAAGCGTGCGGGAACCGAGAATGTACCGGCTATTATGGGTATGGCGGCGGCATTTAAGGAAAGTTGTGAAAATCTCGAAAAAAACTTTGAGTATGTAAAGGGACTGAGAGATAAGGTTGCCGCCGAGCTCTCAAAAATTCCGCATTCAAAGATTAACGGCGATATAACCAAAGGTCTTGCGGGCACACTTAATATGTGCTTTGAGGGAATTGAGGGCGAATCGCTTTTACTGTTGCTTGACGACAGAGGAATAAGCGCTTCGTCGGGTTCTGCCTGCACATCCGGCTCGCTCGATCCGAGCCATGTTTTGCTTGCCTTGGGACTTCCTCACGAGGTTGCTCACGGTTCTCTCAGAATTTCGCTCAGCGAGTACAACACCGAAGAGGATGTAAACCATATTATTAAAAATGTACCGGAGGTTGTGGCTTATCTGCGCTCAATGTCGCCGGTGTGGAAAGATTTAGAAGAAGGGAAGAAACAGTATGTTATACAGTGAAAAGGTAATGGATCATTTCAGAAATCCCCGTAATCTCGGTACTATTGACGATGCCGACGCTGTCGGTGAGGTAGGCAACGCAAAATGCGGCGATATAATGAAAATGTATCTTAAAATTAAGGACGGTATAATAACCGATGTAAAGTTTAACACCTTCGGCTGCGGTTCCGCCATTGCGACAAGCTCAATGGCTACCGAAATGATTAAAGGTAAGCCCGTAACCGAGGCTTTAAAGCTTTCAAACAAGGCGGTTGTTGAGGCGCTGGACGGACTTCCGGCGCATAAGTTACATTGCTCTGTTTTGGCGGAGGAAGCGGTCAAGGCCGCGCTTTTCGATTATTACAAAAAGCATCCTGAACTTGAAAAACCGGAGGGTTTGACGGATTGCGCCGCTTGCTCGGGCGGATGCTGTTCCTGCCATTAAGCCGTATTTAATTTTAAATACAGCCGCATTTATGCGGCTGTACTTTTTTAAATATAAAAAGCAAAACCGACAAGCCTTATAAAAGACCTGTCGGTTTATGGTGGAGACGAAGAGGATCGAACTCTCGACCTTACGGATGCGAACCGTACGCTCTCCCAGCTGAGCTACGCCCCCGTGGCAAACTGCCGTGTATGCTTACACAACAGTACTATTCTACTCGTTCCAATACTTTTTGTCAAGTGTTCTGAACGAAATTGCCGAAAAAATATGCTCTTTTTTTATAATTTCCTCGTTTGACAGGTCTGCAATAGTTCTCGCAACCTTTAAAATACGGTCGTAGGTTCTGGCAGACATACCAAGCCTTTCAAAGGAAAGCTTCAAATATTTTTGAGCTTCGTCATCCATAACACAGTATTTTTTAAGCATAGATGAGGTAAGATGAGCGTTACAGGTTATGCCCGTACCTGCATATCTTTCGATTTGCAACCGTCTTGCTCTGTTTACACGCTTTTGTATTTCGGCGGAGGATTCACCGGGAGCCGCAGAGCTTAAATCACTGTAATCCACCGGCGGAACCTCTACATGTAAATCAATTCTGTCAAGCATAGGACCCGATATTCTGTTAAGATATTTTCTTACTGCGGTAGGCTGACAAATACATTCGTGCGTGGGATGACCGAAAAATCCGCAGGGGCAGGGGTTCATAGCGGCGACAAGCATAACACGGCTCGGATATGTAAGAGTGCCCGCAACTCTCGATATTGTGACCTTTCCGTCCTCAAGCGGCTGACGGAGCGCTTCCATAACATCACGCCTGAATTCGGGAAGCTCGTCCAGAAACAAAACGCCGTTATGCGCAAGGGAGATTTCGCCCGGATGCGGCACAGTTCCGCCGCCGGTTATTCCCGCAACCGAGACTGTGTGGTGAGGGGAACGAAACGGACGATTGCGTACAAAGGGGTCATTTTTGTCAAGAATACCCGCAATCGAGTGAATTTTCGTAGTTTCAATGGATTCTTCAAATGTCATTTCGGGAAGTATGGTCGGAAGCCTCTTGGCAAGCATACTTTTACCCGAACCCGGCGGACCTATAAGAATAATGTTATGACCGCCCGCGGCGGCAACCTCAAGCGCTTTTTTTGCGGCGTATTGCCCCTTTACATCGCTGAAATCAATGTGCGACGCAACATCCGCAGGTGTAATGTCCGTTCTCGGCTCCGGCGTTAAGGTATTAATTCCCTTAATATGCTCTATAAGCTCTTTAACGGTGCTTATACCGTATACATTAATTCCGTCTATAACCGCGGCTTCGGCGGCGTTTTCGGCGGGTACAAAGACATTTTTGATTTGGTTATTAAGCGCTGTAATCGCTATTGCGAGTATTCCGCCCGACGGGCGTACTCTGCCGTCAAGCGAAAGCTCACCGACAAATATACTGTCATTAAGCTCGGCTTTAAGCTGACCCGAAGCCTTTAATATCGCTATCAATACAGGCAGGTCGTAAATCGAGCCTTCTTTTTTTAAATCGGCGGGAGCTAAGTTAATTGTTATACGGCTTACGGGGAATTTATATCCGCAGTTTTTAATGGCGGCTCTTACCCGATCTCTTGATTCCTTAACGGCGGCGTCGGGCAGACCGACAATATCAAAAGCGGGCAGACCTGTGGATATATCAGCCTCAACCTCAATCATATAAGAATCAATACCGAATAAGCCTACGCTTTTCAGCCGTGAAAACACATTTGCCGCCCCCTTATTTACTCAAATACAGCCATTATTATACAATAAATCACAGAAAATTGCAACATTATAATAATTTGAACTGCTTTATTAAAAAACACTTGATTTTATGATTTAAGTATTGTATAATGACTTGGTAATGTGTTCGCCGGTGTGTCGGAATTGGCAGACGAGACAGACTCAAAATCTGTTATCCGCAAGGGTGTGTGGGTTCGAGTCCCACCACCGGCACCATCTAAACTCCCAAACCTATATGGTTCGGGAGTTTTTTATCGTTTAATCAGATGGCTTTTATAAATGAAATTTTCTGTATGATATGAAATAAAATTCGTTCTGTCATATGCCGCAGGCATAGTTCACTCATTCCGTAGGAACGAATTTCATTGAAAAAGGACTTAACAAACGCTAAGTCCTTTTTCTGTGAAGACAGGACAATAGAGATGTTTTTGCGTTTTCGCTGTCTTGATTTGAACA
>UQQR01000028.1 GCA_900543215.1 uncultured Oscillospiraceae bacterium
TGCAATCGGGGTGTGACGAAACCCTTAAGAGGATGAACCGCCATTATGATACCGAATTTTACCGTGACCTTGTTTTGAGGATAAGGAAAATATTTAAAAATGCGGCAATAACGACCGATGTTATGGTAGGCTTTGCCGGCGAAACAGAGGAAGAATTCAATAAAAACCGTTCGTTTGTTGAGGAAATCGGCTTTGCTAAGGTACATATTTTTGCTTATTCAAGAAGGCAGGGAACGGTGGCTTACGGTCTTCCGAATCAGGTCTCACGCCGTGAAAAGGCGGAGCGAAGCCGACTTATGAGCGAAACCGCCGCAAAGACCGAGGAACGGTTCTTAGAGGCGCAGGTCGGAAAAATCTGCAATGTTCTTTTTGAAACGACGGAGGACGGATACGCAGAGGGCTATACCGAGAATTACTCCCGTGTAAGGGTTGAATCGGAGAACAGCTTCTGCGGCAATATAATTCCTGTTAAAATTATATCCGCCGAGGGAACCTACTGTATGGGCGAGATTGTAAAGGACGGAGAAAATGCGTAAATATATATCAAATTCGCCCGAGGAAACCGAGGAGCTGGGGGAACGGCTTGCGAAAAAGCTTTCTGGCGGCGAGGTAGTGGCGTTTAAGGGCGGACTCGGAATGGGCAAGACCTGTTTTACAAGGGGACTTGCAAAGGGACTTGGCTTTAACGGCGAGGTAACCTCGCCTACCTTTGCGCTTATAAATGAATATATCGGCGGAAGATTGCCGCTTTACCATTTTGATATGTATCGTATCTCCGGTTGGGAGGACCTTTATTCCACCGGCTTTTTTGAGTATCTTGAGGAGGGCGGCGTAATTGCCGCCGAATGGAGCGAAAACATTGAAAATGCGCTTCCGCAAAGCACGGTAACGGTGTCTTTTGTACGGATTGACGACAACACCCGTGAGATTGAAATAAGCGGAGGCCCCACCTTGGAGGAAGAAATATGAAGATACTATCGCTTGAATGTTCGGCAACTCCGGCGTCGGCGGCAATAACCGAAAACGGGAAAATAATAGCCTCGGCGTTTGTAAATGTAAAGCTTACACATTCTCATACTCTTATGCCTATGGCGGAAAATCTTTTAAGTGCGGCGGCGCTTGACATAGATGATATAGACGGACTTGCGATAAGCGACGGACCCGGCTCCTTTACCGGAATAAGGATAGGAATAAGTGCGGTCAAGGGCCTTGCGGCGCCCCGTGATCTCCCCTGCGTCGGGGTTTCAACCCTTCTTTCAATGGCGTATAATCTTATAGACAGGGACTGCATTGTCTGCGCGGTTATGGACGCCAGATGCAATCAGGTCTATAACGCATTGTTTGATATTGAGGGCGGAAAAATCTCCCGAATTTGCGATGACAGAGCGCTTATGTGCGAGGAATTGGCAAAAGATTTAAAAAAACTCTCGCAAAGAGAGAATAAATGTGTTATAATAGTCGGCGATGGCAGTAGGGTGTTCGGTCCGTATGTCAGCAATATGGAAAATGTTTTTGAGGCGCCCGAAAGGGACAGGCTTCAGAATGCGGTTTCAGTTGCGCTTGCGGCAGAAAAAATGTTTGAAGAAAATAAAACCGTTACTGCCGACCGCTTACTGCCTGTGTATTTAAGACTTCCGCAGGCTGAAAGGGAGCTTAAAAAGAAAAAAGAGGGGTTAGCAGAATGAAGATAGCCATTGGATGCGACCACGGCGGCTTTGAGCACAAGAACGCTATCGCCGAGCATCTTAAGGAACGCGGTTTCACGGTTGAAGATTTCGGAATTTACGAAAACCGTTCGGTTGATTATCCCGAAATTGCCTTAAAGGTTGCAAACAGCATTAAAAACGGTGAAAACGAGCTTGGAATACTTGTTTGCGGAACGGGCATCGGTATGTCTATGGCGGCAAACAAGGTAAACGGAATAAGGGCGGCTGCCTGCAGCGACCATTTTTCCGCAAAGTACACACGGATGCACAACAACGCAAATATTTTGTGTCTGGGCGGCCGTGTTATAGGTATAGGTACGGCGTTGGAACTTGCCGATCTGTTTGTTGATACGGAATATGAGGGCGGCAGACATCAGAGACGCCTTGATATGATAACAGAAATTGAAAAATCACAAAATTAAAAAACGGGGGAATATAAAATGAACAAAAATATATTTGTTATGGATCATCCGCTTATTCAGCACAAGCTTACGATATTAAGGGATGAAAGAACAGGCTCAAAGCAGTTCAGAGAGCTTATAAGTGAGATCGCAATGCTTATGCTTTACGAATCGACAAGGGATCTTCCGCTTGTTGAGGTCGAGACCAAAACACCTATTACGGTAGCGAAGACCAAAAAGCTTGCAGGCCGTAAAATGGCATTTGTTCCGATCCTCCGTGCCGGACTCGGTATGGTTGACGGCGTCCTTTCCCTTATTCCTGCGGCAAGGGTAGGACACATCGGTATGTACCGTGACCCCGAAACGCACAAGCCGGTTGATTATTACTGCAAGCTGCCCGCTGACCTTAACGAGCGTGATGTTTTTGTTCTTGATCCTATGCTTGCGACAGGCGGCAGCGCTATCGACGCCGTTTCGAAGATCAAGGAATTTAACCCCAAGAGAATTAAGTTTATGTGTATAATTGCCGCTCCCGAGGGGCTTGAGGCATTCAGCAAGGCACATCCCGATGTACCCGTTTACTGTGCGGGTCTTGACGATCATCTCAACGAAAATTGCTACATAGTTCCGGGTCTCGGAGATGCCGGCGACCGAATTTTCGGAACAAAATAATATTACAATAACAGACCGCCGCGCGGAATATTCCGCACGGCGGTTTCGCTTAATATATACTCTCGCCCGAAATCCTGTATTCACTTGGCGTAAGACCGGTGATTTTTTTGAATGCCTTATTAAAGTTAGCGGTGTTGTTGTATCCGCACATGGTTGCTATGTCAAGCACGGTTCTGCCCTTTTCCTCCGAAAGAAGCCGTATAGCCGATTCTATTCTTCTTGAATTTATATAATCCCACAGGGTTATTCCGCTTACCGAATGAAAAAGCGAGGAATAATAATTAGGGCTCATTCCCGCAATCTCCGACAGGGAGGACAGGGTGAAATGCTCGGACAAATTGGTGTCTATATATTGTATAGTCCGCCTTACGGATTTAAGCCTGTCACGGCTCAGCTCTGCCGTATCGGTGGAGTAGCCGAAAACCCTGATAAGCTTTATTACTATTGAATTAAGATAGGATTTTACAAGCAGGGCGTACTCGGGTTCTTTGTTTGAAAGCTCCGATTTTATTTTGCCGAAAAGCTCGGAAATCTCACCTGCGTTTTCTGCCGATATGCAGTTTGAAAAATCGGGGCTGTGCGAAAAGCAAAAATTAAAATTACGGTCTGTCAGACTGTCGTACCATCTGCCCCAAAGATACCTCGGCTCGAAGTGCAGATTTATAATTTCAAGTCCGTTTTCCCCCACGGCGGTTATGCAGTGCTGCTCGTTGCTTGAAAAAACAAATATTTCGCCGCTTGTTATGTTGTGTACGGCGCAGGCGGCGGTGTGCTGTTTATACCGTCGCATCTCGTGGCAGATGTTGTTGAGGGAGCGGCAAAGACCCATGTTAAGGACGATTTTGGTTTTGAAATGATTTGTCAGGGTAAATTTACAACCGCTCAAATAGATAAAAATACCTGGACGGAGGAGATGCTTGATATGCTCCTTGACTGGATAAAGACCGACCCGAGGGGCGAGGAGTACCGTGACCTTGATTGGTCAAAGGAATACGATTTAGCTCGCAACGGCGACCCGAACGATACACAGACAGCACTTTAAATTGAGGTGAACAAAAATGTCAAACGGAAAGCGTGTGCTTGTAATAGGCTCGTCCCGCGGAATAGGCAGGGCAATAGCGATAAGGCTTGCAAAGGACGGCTTTGAGGTTATCGTACATTGCGCAGGAAATACGGCAAAGGCAGCAGAGGAAACCAAGGCAATAATAGAAAAGAACGGAGGCAAAGCCAAGGTTATTAAGGCAAACCTCTGCAATACGGCGGAAACCGCACTTTTGGCCGGGAAAATGGGAAATATCGACGCGCTTGTGCTTAATGCATCGCTTCAGTACCGCAATCACTGGGAGGAAATACCCTTAAGCGAGGTTCAAGAGCAGCTTAACTGCAATTTTGTATCATCCCTAATGCTGATACAGGCGGCGGTTCCTAATATGAAAGAAAAAGGCTGGGGCAGAATTGTAACCGTAGGCTCCGTGCAGGAGGCAAAGCCGCACCCCGATATGCTTATATATTCCGCAAGCAAGGCGGCGCAGACCAATATGGTAAAATCTCTTTCGCTCCAGCTGGCGCCGTTTGGTATAACGGTTAATAATATGGCGCCCGGCGTTATTTATACCGACCGTAATATCGAAGCTCTTTCCGACCCCGAATACGCAAAAAAAGTTACCTCTTCAATTCCCGTCGGCTTTTACGGAACGCCCGAGGACTGTGCCGGAACGGTAAGCCTTTTGTGCTCGGACGGCGGCAGATATATAACAGGGCAGAGCATTTATGTTGACGGAGGCAAAAGCGTTCAATGACGGTAAGATTTTTGGGACAGAGCGGTTATGTGTTAAAAACCGAGAACACCAAAATTATAATAGACCCTTATTTGTCAGACAGCGTTAACCGCATAGAGAACAGACCGCGGACACTGCCTCTGCCGATGAAGCCCGAGGATATAAGCTGCGACGCAGTTATCTGCACGCATAATCACCTTGACCATTTAGACCCCGATACGGTTGTAAGAATAAATGAAAATCAGTTTTATATAACCACAAACGAGGGGAAAGAGGAGCTGGAAAGGCTCGGCAGAACAAATGTAAGGGCGCTTGGCACGGGGGAAAGCATTACCGTCGGCGATTTTACAATTACTGCCGTTTCGGCTTTTCATACGGTCGAGGCATTCGGACTTATAATAGAAACCGAACACAAAACTCTCTATTTAAGCGGAGATACGCTTTTTGACGAAAGGCTTTTCGAAATTTCAAAATACGAGCCCGACTGTACCTTCATATGTATCAACGGCAGACTTGGCAATATGAATGTAAATGAGGCGCTTGTTATCGCCCAAAAAATCGGGGCGCCCGTAAATGTGCCTAACCATTACGATATGTTTGAATCAAATTCCGAAGACCCCGAAAAATTCACAAAGCATATCTACGGCGGATTTACAATGGAATTTAATACCGAATATGTCCTGACGGCAGGCGGCTTAGTAAAATAAACGGTGTTGAAAAGGGCTCCGCTGTGTGATATACTTAGCTTGCGGAGGCGAGTGCTGTGACCGATAGGGTTTTGTTTATTTTTGAAATGATAGGAATAGTGGCGTGTGCGGCTTCGGGGGCTTTAGCGGGTATGCATAAGCATATGGACGCTTTCGGGGTCTCGTTTTTGGCTGTTATTTCGGCAATGGGCGGCGGTATTTTAAGGGATCTTATACTGGGCGCCGTTCCCCCTATCGCTTTCACAAAACCGATTTATGTTATGACCGCGATTGCGGTAGCGCTCTTAATGTTTTTTATAAACAGATATTTCCCAAAGCACAGTTGGGGCAGACTTAAAGGTCTTGTGTTTCTTTATATGGACGCGGTAGGTCTCGGAGCGTTTACCGTGGTCGGTATTAAAAAGGCTGTAAATATCTATGGGTTCGAGCATCTGTTTCTGGTGTTTTCAACCGGATTTATTACAGGCGTGGGCGGCGGTATTTTAAGAGATATTTTAGCCGGCGATACGCCCGGAATTTTTATTAAGTATTTTTACGCCAGCGCCTCGGTAATCGGGGCGGTGGTGTCAATGGCGGTGTGGAACACCGTCGGTGAAAAGGCGGCTATGCTTATAGGCATAGCGGTTATCCTTATTTTAAGATTATGCGCGGCGCATTTCAGGTGGAATTTGTTTAAAGACCGCAGCCAAGCAGAAAAAACGGGTTCGGAGAGCTGATGCTCCCGAACCCGTTTTTCAGATATTAGAAATATCTTTAATTCTTAAAGGCTTTCCGCAATTTTGTGTGTACTTTACAGTTGATGCTGTCCCTCGGCTTTTACCGTCCCAAAAGCATATGATATAGTCGGCTCGTTCAACCATTTCTTTATTCCTGCGAGGACCTGCCGACCTGCCGTATTTTTTCCAATCGGGCAAATAATACTCTATTTCAAATCCGTTTTCTTCTGCGTATCGTTCACCTAATTTATCTGCACCGTCAGCACCGCCGGAAATAATTGTTATGGAATAATCCTTTCTTATATTAGAAATACAATAATTAATATACTGCTTTGCAACAGCATAATTATTAAAGATTCGGCAACCGGCAATTAAAACTCGTTTTACTTCTCTCATAAACAACACCCCATAACTATTTTACTATTGTTTGATAGTAAAATCAATACTATGTTTTGATAGTACATATACTTAAACTCGAGGTGGGTTATATGTATTATCCAAGACTTAAGGAATTAAGAGAAGACGGTGATTTTGTTCAAAAGGAAGTTGCGGCGGTTTTAGGAATTGACCAAAGGGTTTACAGCAATTATGAAATCGGCAAACGAGAAATACCGACGCATTATGTAATTAAACTTGCAGAATTTTATAAAACATCAACCGATTATATTCTCGGCAGAACAGATAAGAGATAATTATTATTTGTACTCTGCTAACGCAGGTTTATAGCTTTTTGCTTTGCTTAGCCTGCTGCACTCGTGCCGTGCGGGCACATCCTTTCTTTATTGAAAGAAAGGATGCAAAGAGCATTAGGGGACCCGTGGGTGGGTCCCCTAAGACCCCACTACGGCAAGCAGGGAATTACACAGCCGTAAGTTACAGTCCCTATTTCCTGCTTGCCCAATGGCAAAGGGGTAAAACCCCTTTTTAAACCCCTTGCACAAGACCTTAGTCGGGGATACATAAGGGGTGTCCCCTTATGCCGTTAAGGAGAGTCCGAGAACCCGATCGGAAGGGTTCTCGGCGGTTCTTTCCCCTATTTCTGTGTGGACAGAAATAGGGTGCCCGTGCGGCAGGAGCACAAGCGGGCTCAGAATAGTAATAAACTATAAACCTGCGTTAGCAGAGCAATAACTTATTATAAGTAAACAACCCTGTGTTAGCGTAAATTGAATTTAAGCAAGCTGACGGCAGAACTTAGACTGACAATATCTTGCCGCCGTAAAAATTTTGCTAAATTTCGACTTAAAAAATAATTTTAAAAAACTATTGCTTTTTTTAACTCTTTGTGGTATCATAGTTTGTACTGTGAGAAAAGTGTTAGGAGGTGTCACGATGCCGAACATTAAATCTGCTAAAAAGCGCGTGCGTGTAAGCGAGGCTAATTATGAGCATAACAAGGCTTACCGTTCTGCTTTAAGAACTGCTATAAAGAAAGCGGACGCAGCTATTGACGCTAAATCTGCCGATGTTGCCGATGTTGTAACCGTTGCCGTTAAGAAGATTGATCAGGCCGCCGTTAAGGGAATTATTCATAAAAACAATGCCGCCAGAAAAAAATCTGCTTTGGTTACTCGCTTGAATAAGGTAAAGGCTTAATGACATCTTAATTCAGTTAGCTTAAAACCGCGAAATGCATTTGCGTTTCGCGGTTTTTTGTTTCCCGATAAGCGATTTGCCAAGTTGCACATTTAATCAGTTAGTTAGCGCTAACCAATTTGTTCATGCTGACAAATTTACAAAAAAATTAAAAACGGCAATTAAAATCACTTGACAAGTTTTAAAAACGGGAGTATTATATCATTGGTTAGCAAGGGCTAATCAATTTTAAGCGCATAAAGTTAGCTAAAGCTAATTTTGCTTGAAACGGGGGACAGGTATGATGCCTTTAACACTTGCCGCAGTAGGTGAAGACAATACCATTAAAAAAATCGGCGGAAGTCCCGAGGTAAGACAGCACCTTGAAAATTTAGGCTTTGTTGTCGGGGGAAATGTTAAGGTTATTAACGCATTAGCCGGAAACGTAATAGTAAATGTTAAGGAAACGCGGGTTGCCATAAGTGAAGAAATGGCATGCAAAATTATGATTTAGTTTTCAATTTTAGTTTTATATAAAGGGGGATTTATTAATGAAGACTTTGAAATCAGCTAAAGTCGGGGAGAATTACACGGTGGTAAAGCTCCACGGCGAGGGCGCTGTAAAAAGGCGCATTATGGATATGGGTCTTACCAAGGGTGTGCAGGTTCATGTACGCAAGGTTGCGCCTTTAGGCGATCCTGTCGAAGTCACGGTAAGAGGCTATGAGCTTTCGCTCAGAAAAGCCGATGCCGATATGATTGAGGTCGAGTAAGACCTTATTTTAAAGCCGTGCGGTTAGCATAGGCTTATTGATGAAAGTGAGAGGATAAAAGCTATGGATATCAGAATTGCCCTTGCGGGCAACCCGAACTGCGGTAAAACAACATTGTTTAACGCACTTACAGGCTCAAACCAGTTTGTAGGTAACTGGCCGGGCGTTACGGTTGAAAAAAAGGAAGGAAAGCTTAAAAAGCACGACGGCGTTATAATTACCGACCTTCCGGGTATATATTCGCTGTCTCCGTACACTCTTGAAGAGGTAGTTGCGAGAAATTACCTTATTTCGGAGCGTCCGAACGCAATACTCAACATAATCGACGGTACAAACCTCGAAAGAAACCTTTACCTTACCACACAGCTCGTAGAGCTTGGTATACCGGTTGTTATCGCTATTAATATGATGGATATAGTCCGCAAAAACGGCGATAAGATAAATACCGAGGAGCTTTCCCGTCAGCTTGGATGTAAAATAGTTGAAATCTCCGCCCTTAAGGGTACGGGAATAATGGAAGCAGCAGAAGCTGCAATACACGCCGCCGAGAACACAAAGACCGTTCCTCAGCACAGCTTCTCAGGCTGCGTTGAACACGCTATCGCTCACATTGAGGAAGCGGCTGTTCACGATATGCCGGAAGAGCAACAGCGCTGGTATGCAATAAAGATATTTGAGCGCGACGACAAGGTTTTGGCGTCTCTCAATATCGACAAGGAAACGCTTGCTCACATTGACACAGATATAGCCGCCGCCGAAAAGGAAATGGACGATGATTCGGAGTCTATCATCACGAACGAGCGTTATATATACATAGCTTCAATCATCAAAGCTTGCTATAAAAAGAAAAACGCAGGACAGCTTTCAACCTCTGATAAAATAGATAAGGTTGTAACAAACCGTTGGCTCGGTCTTCCGATATTCGCTTTGGTTATGTTCCTTGTTTATTATATTTCAATGGTAACGGTAGGCTCTGCCGCAACAGACTGGGCAAACGACGGACTGTTCGGAGACGGTTGGCATCTCTTGGGTATAGGCTCTAAAGCTTACAGCGCAGAGGCTGACGATTATACTGCCGCCGCAGAGGCTGTTCAGGCGTTTACCGACATTGATGTTGCCGCTGAAGATTTTGATGCGGACGAAGCGCTTGAAGAAATAAAAGATTTCAAAACAAGTAAAGACAAAGCAACCGTTGAGGTTGAGGATGAAGAAACCCTTGAGGTAAGTAAACTTGACGCATATTATTCGGCAATCCCGTCAGGTGCTGACGAAGAAAGCACAGTCGCTATGACCTACAAGGACGCCGTTAAGTATTTCGAGAAAAACGGCTTTGACGAGCCCGATCCTGCCGATTACGGAGTATGGGTTCCCGGCGTTCCGGTACTTGTTGGCGACGGACTTGATAAAATAGGCGCCGCGGATTGGCTTTCGGGACTTATTAACGACGGTATCGTAGCCGGCGTTGGTGCGGTTCTCGGATTTGTTCCTCAGATGCTTGTTCTGTTCTTACTTTTGGCGTTCCTTGAGGCTTGCGGATATATGTCCCGTATAGCTTTCGTTCTTGACCGTATCTTCCGTAAATTCGGACTTTCGGGTAAATCATTTATCCCGATGCTTATAGGTACAGGCTGCGGAATACCCGGAATTATGGCTTCGCGTACCATTGAAAACGAGCGCGACCGCCGTATGACTATTATGACGACGACCTTTATCCCCTGCGGAGCTAAGGTACCGTTTATATCGATGATTGCAGGCGCTATATTCGGCGGCTCTGCATGGGTTGCCACATCAGCTTACTTTATCGGTATGGCGGCAATCATCATCTCGGGCATTATGCTTAAGAAAACAAAGATGTTCTCAGGCGATCCCGCTCCGTTCGTTATGGAGCTTCCGGCTTACCACTGGCCGACCGTAGGAAATGTTCTCCGTTCAATGTGGGAGCGCGGTTGGTCGTTCATCAAAAAGGCAGGAACAATCATTCTTCTTTCTACAATCTTTGTTTGGTTCGCTACTTACTTCGGTTGGGCGGACGGTTCGTTCGGAATGCTCTCCGAGGACCAGATAAGTTCTTCAATTCTTGCGAAAATCGGTTCTGCTATCGCTTGGATATTCAAGCCGCTCGGATGGGGTAACTGGCAGGCTGCCGTTGCTTCGATTACCGGTCTTGTTGCAAAGGAAAATATCGTTGGTACAATGGGTATACTTTATCCCGACGGTTGGGCAGAGATTGCAAAGCAGTTCACCGGAATTACAGGATATTCGTTCCTTGTATTCAACCTGCTCTGCGCGCCCTGCTTCGCGGCTATCGGTGCTATCAAGCGTGAAATGAACAGCCCGAAGTGGACTTGGTTCGCAATCGGCTATCAGTGCGGATTTGCTTACCTGATTGCTCTTATGATCAACCAGTTCGGCGGTTTGTTCACAGGCGATGTAAATGTTGTAGGTGTTATATTTGCGGCGGCTGCACTTGCACTTATAGTGTATATGCTCGTTCGTCCTTACAAGGAAGCCACAAAGCTTACAGCAAAGGTTAAAGTTTAATGAGTTTCTCCCCTAATTTGTGAAAGGAGTCTGTCAGTATGCTTGCTTGGTTAAAGCTTAATATTGCAACCATAATAATAAGCCTGATACTTATTGCCGTGGTTGCTGCGGTTATTGTTTCAATAGTTAAAAATAAGAAAAAAGGCAAATCCTCCTGTGGCTGTAATTGCGCTCACTGTGCCATGGCCGGCTCCTGCCACAAAAAATAGTTTTATTAAGGGAGGCGCCGAATATTCGGCGCCTCCCTGTTTTTAAGAGAAAAAGTAAGCGGAAGCTAACCCAAAAGGAGAATGATAGATGGCAATAGTTGAATTTAAGGATGTCAGCCGTGTATACACAAGCGGCGACCACGAGCTTAAGGCGCTTGACGGCGTGAATATGACTCTTGACGAAGGAAAGTTTATAGTTATTTTGGGACCGAGCGGCGCGGGCAAAAGCACGCTTTTAAATTTGCTCGGCGGTCTTGACAGCCCTACAAGCGGTAAAATAATTGTTGAGGGCAAGGATATATCCACCCTTTCGGGAGATGAACTGGCGGAATACCGTGCGGCTAAGGTTGGATTTGTATTTCAGTTTTACAACCTTGTGCCTACGCTTACAGTTCACGAAAATGTAGCGCTTGTAAAAGAAATTGCGCCCGAATCCCTTTCCGCAACCAAAATGATCGAGGAAGTAGGACTTATAGATCACCTTAAAAATTTCCCGTCGGAGTTATCGGGCGGAGAACAACAGCGTGTTTCAATCGCAAGGGCGCTTGCAAAGAACCCGAAAATTCTTTTGTGCGACGAGCCGACCGGTGCGCTTGACTCGGAAACCGGCGTGCTTGTTTTAAAGCTTCTCTTAAAAATGGCGAGAGATTACGGCAAAACGATAGTAATAGTAACCCACAATCAGAACATCGCAAAGATGGCGGATGTTGTAATGCGTGTTAAAAACGGCAGGATAGTATCAGTAACCGAGCAGGAAGATCCGTCCTCCGCGGATGAAATCGACTGGTAAAGGCGGGGAATTATATGCTGTTTAAAAAGCTTTGGAGAACGATGGGGCTTTACAGGGCGCAGTTTATTTCAATGGTAATTATGATAGCGCTCGGAATAGGCATTTTCGTCGGCTTTAATATGGAATGGGTAAGCATTGAAAAAAACACCGATGCCTTTTATAAGGAAACGGGCTTTGCCGATTACCGCATTACCTCGGAAAAGGGGTTTACTGCCGACGACCTTGAAAAAATAGAAAATACCGACGGTGTGGAAAAGGCCTCGCGCTATCTTTCGGTAAATGCCGATGTCAAGGAAAAAAGCGGCGACGCCGTGGCGCTTACCGTAACCGAGAATTCAGAGGTTTCGGGCGTTATGCTGATTTCGGGAGAAAAATATGACGGAGACGATACCGAGGGCGTTTGGCTTTCCGATAAATACGCAAGCGCAAACGGTTTTAAGCTCGGAGATAAGATAACCTTTAATTATAAAAATCTTCAAATAGAGTGTAAAATCAAGGGACTTATAAAATCCTCCGAATATCTTATCTGCGTCCGTGATTCAAGCCAGCTTATGCCGGATTACGACACCTTCGGCTTTGCGTATATATCGCCCGCGCTTTACAAAAAAGCCGCAGGAACAGATTTTTACCCCCAAATAAATGTAATTTCCGATTTGGATAAAAAGGAGTTTACCGAAAAGGCGGACAAGGCTTTCGGTAAAACCGAGCTTATCCTTACCAAAGATGAGGTCGGCTCGTATTCGCTAGCAAGAGGCGAGGCGGACGAGGGTAAAACCATGGGATCGGTACTGCCCGTGCTTTTCCTGCTTATAGCCGTGCTTACAATGGTAACCACAATGCACCGCCTTACGGCAAAGGAAAAAACACAGATAGGTACGCTTAAGGCGCTCGGTTTTAAGGACAGAAGAATACTCCGCCATTACACCTCGTATGCATTTATGATAGGTGTAATGGGCTCGGTTTTGGGAATTGCCTTAGGCTATGCGATAGCGTACTTTATTATGAATCCCGACGGTATGATGGGTACATATTTTGATATGCAGAAATGGGTGCTTTATATACCGGGCTTCTGTGTGATTTCCGTTATCGTGATTATAGCGCTGCTTACACTTATCGGCTTCCTTTCCGTAAAGCAAATGCTTAAGGGTACTGCGGCGGACGCGCTTCGCCCGTATACCCCAAAAAAGATGAAGCCGCTTGCGATAGAAAAGACAAAATCCTTTCACAAGCTTTCATTCGGGTCAAGATGGAATTTGCGCGATATAATGCGACATAAATCGAGAACCGCAATGAGCCTTGTGGGAATTGTAGGCTGTACGGTGCTTACCGTCGGTTCACTTGGTATGAGGGACACTATGAGTAGGTTCCTTGATATGTATTACGACGGTGCGCTTTGCTACAACACACGCATTTATCTTGCGGAGGACGCGTCGGCGGAAGAGCGTGACAGGGTAGCAGAAAAATATGACGGAGACAAAAGCGCCTCTCTCGGAGTTCAGATCGAGGACAAGACCGTTTCGCTCGATATATATTCGCTTGAAAACGGTATGCTTCGTTTCCCGTCTGACAAAAAGGGCTATGCAGAACTTGAAAACGACGGCGCGTATATCTGTATGCGGTTAGCCGACGAATTTGATTTAAGCGTCGGGGACACCTTTAAGCTGAGCCCCTACGGTACGGATAAGGAATATACGCTTAAGCTTTCGGGAATTATAAGAAGTACCTCGGAATGTGTTGTTATAACGGAAAAATATGCCGAAAAGCTCGGCATAGGCTTTACTCCCGATTCTGTGTACACAAATACCGAGAAAAAGGACATAGAAAGCGACAGCGCAATAAAAACCGTACAATCCAAAAAGGCAATTATGGATTCGTTTGATACATTTTTAGAGCTTATGAATTCAATGATATTCGTTCTTGTGGGCGGTGCGCTTGTGCTTGGTATAGTGGTGCTTTATAACCTCGGCGTTATGAGCTACACCGAGCGTTACCGTGAAATGGCTACGCTTAAGGTTGTCGGCTTTAAGGACAGAAAAATCGGAAACCTGCTTATAGGGCAGAATGTATGGCTTTCTGTTGTGGGAATTGCGCTCGGTCTGCCGCTCGGCGCTCTGACGCTTGACTTTCTTCTTAAAAAGCTGGCCCCCGAATATGAAATGCGGATGTATATAGGTCCTGTTACCTACATCGTCAGCATTTTGCTCACATTCGGTGTGTCGTTGCTTGTAAGCCTTATGGTATCACGCAAAAACAAAAAAATAGATATGGTTGAGGCGCTCAAAGGCGCGGAATGATTATCTGAAATAACGGTCAAGACTGTCGGAGAGCATAAGCAAAGCCGTCCGCCGAAGCTCATCGGCAGAGTGTATCTGATCGTTGAATTTTCGCAGATCCGACTGCATCTTTATAGGCAGTGACAGAAAATATTTCCGTGTACCGGAGCTGCCTGTTATTAATTCGCTTAAATTATTATAACGCACGGTATCTACCTCCTATGGATTAGATTTGCCGCGCGATACTAAAAAATGCAAGGGAAGAATTACTATGATAAAAACAGTGCTTAAAATAGACGGTATGATGTGCGGAATGTGCGAGTCTCATATAAACGACGCGGTGCGCCGTGAATTTAAGGTCAAAAAAGTCACCTCCTCGCACTCAAAGGGCGAAACCGTTATAATATCCGAAAACGAGCTTGATGAAAACAAGCTCCGTGAAGTAATAGGCGGCACAGGGTACGAGCTGAAGAATGTAAAAAGCGCACCCGAAGAAGAGAAAAAAGGTCTTTTCGGAATGTTCCGTAAAAAATAAAGCTATGGAAAACAGAAGTAAAGCAAATGAAAAATTAGCTCGCGACATATGCCGTTATCTTACCGACAATATGGAAAGCCGTATAACACTTAAAATGCTGTCCGAAAAATTTCATATTTCGGGGACGAGTATTAAATGCGCGTTTAAGTCGGCTTACGGCGAATCGATTTACGCATATATAAGAAAACAAAAGATGCTTTCCGCCGCAGAAGAGCTTAAAAGCACCGATAAAAGCGTACTTGAAATCGCGGGCATCTACGGCTATGATAACGGCTCCAAATTTGCAAAAGCGTTCAGGGAATGTATGGGAATGTCGCCGCTGAGTTACCGAAAAAACGGATAGCTTTGTTGTCTAAACGGAGCGGAAATTGTCGGAATACGAATGTACAATTACAAGTAAACAAAATTGAACGGAGGTATTACCAATATGTCATGGGGTAAGTTAGGTTTGTTCGCAGGCGGCGTTCTTTTCGGAACGGCTGGTATTAAAATACTGTCAAGCAAGGATGCTAAGAAGGTTTATACGCATACCGCCGCGGCGGCGCTTCGAGCTAAAGAATGTGTAATGACCGCTGCTACTGCCGTTAAAGAAAATGCCGACGATATTCTTGCCGACGCTAAAAAGATTAACGAGGACCGTGCGGCTGCCGCAGAGGAAATCGAGGATATTTCCGATAAGGCTTCGGAAGAATAAGAATGAGAACCGTCGGAAATTTCCGGCGGTTTTTTAACAGAGGTTTTGATTTATGAAATGTGTTATTTTGCACGAGTCGCACGGCAGACTTCGCATACATATTGAAAAAAGCAGAATGACGCTTGCCGAAGCGGACACACTGGAATACTATCTCCGCGCGGCGGACGGCGTAAAAGAGGTAAAGGTGTATGACCGCACACGGGACGCCGTTATTGTGTTTGAAAGCGACAGAAAAAGCGTTATAACGGCGCTTGCGCGTTTCTCGTTTTCTGATGAAAACGCAAGGTCGCTTGTGCCTGAGCATACGGGGCGTGAGCTTAGCCGTGAGTTTGAGGATAAGCTGTTTTTCACGGCGGCAGGCAGAGCCGCAAAGCTGCTCTTTCTGCCTTTGCCCGTCAGAAGCGTGCTTTCCGTGCTTTGCGCGATAAAGTATATAAAGCACGGAATTTCCTGTCTTATAAAGGGTAAAATTGAGGTTCCCGTGCTTGACGCAACGGCGATCTCCGTTTCACTTTTAAGGGGCGATTTTAAAACCGCGTCCTCAATTATGTTTATGCTTAAGCTCGGTGAAATACTGGACGACTGGACGCACCGTAAATCGGTTGACGATCTGGCAAGCACAATGTCCTTAGGCGTAGATAAGGTTTGGCTTAAAAACGGTGAACAGGAAATACTTGTCCCTGTAAGCGAGGTTGCCGAGGGCGATAAAATCGTTGTAAGAACGGGAAATATGATTCCGCTTGACGGTAAGGTCGTTTCGGGAGAAGTGACGGTTAATCAGGCGTCGATGACTGGCGAATCGGAAGCCGTGCCTAAAGGGCATGGCGGAATGGTGTACGCCGGCACGGTCGTTGAGGACGGCGAGTGCGTTATATCGGTTGAAAAAATCGCCGGCGGCGGAAGATATGACCGTATAGTAAAGATGATTGAAGAGTCCGAAAGGCTTAAATCCGATACGGAGGATAAGGCGTCCCACCTTGCGGATAAATTGGTGCCGATAAGTTTGTCAGCTACCGCGCTTACTTATCTTGCGACACGAAACCCGTTAAAGGCGCTCGCTATTCTTATGGTGGATTTCTCCTGCGCGTTAAAGCTTTCTATGCCGGTTGCGGTGCTTTCCGCCATGAAAGAGGGCAATAAGCTTAATATTTCGTTCAAGGGCGGAAAATTCCTTGAAGCCGTAGCCGAGGCGGATACCATAGTTTTCGATAAAACGGGTACGCTTACAAAGGCTACGCCGCAGGTCGCGCGCATCGTCACTTTCGGCGGAGAGGACGAGACCTCGGCGCTTCGTATTGCCGCCTGCCTTGAGGAGCATTACCCTCACTCTATGGCAAACGCTGTTGTAAATGAAGCAAGCGACAGGGGCATAAGCCACGAGGAGTGCCATTCAAAGGTCGAATATGTCGTGGCGCACGGCATTATAGGAATAGTAGACGGCAAACGGGTAGTTATAGGCAGTCATCATTTTGTATTTGAGGATGAGGGCTGCACGATACCCGACAGGGAGCTTTTCGACTCTCTGCCTGACGAATATTCACACCTTTATATGGGCATCGGCGGCTCTCTTGCCGCTGTTATATGCATTGAAGACCCGATAAGAGAAGAAGCCTGCGATGTTATCGGCGAGCTTCGTAAAGAAGGCTTTAAGCATATAGTTATGATGACGGGTGACAGCGAACGCACGGCAAGGGCGGTTGCGAAACAGCTTGGAATAACAGAATACTATTCCGAGGTACTGCCTGAGGATAAGGCGGCGTTTGTAAAACGGGCGCACGAAAACGGCAGCCGTGTTGTTATGATAGGCGACGGAGTTAACGACGCCCCCGCGCTTTCGGAATCGGACGCGGGCGTTGCGGTAAGCTCAGGTGCCGCAATAACCAGGGAAATCGCCGATATTACCATAACGGCGGACGATCTTTACTCGCTTATTACAATGAAACGCCTTTCCGACAGACTTATGCGGCGTATACACGGTAATTACAGGTTTATAATGTCCTTTAATACTGCGCTTATAGTATTGGGCGTGGCAGGCGTTCTGCCGGCGTCGACCTCGGCGCTCCTTCATAATACATCAACTCTTGCGATAAGTCTTAAAAGTATGACGGATCTGCTCTAATTCTGTCCTTTAGGAGCCTTTTTCTTTCCATTCGGAGCGGAAAAGGCTCTGTTCGTTTGATAATATATAATCGAAAGTGCCGATCGGGGCATTTTAATTTTAGATTGTAGTTAGCATATGCTAACCGAGAGAAAGGAAGCTTGACGTGAGCATTGTAATAGTAGGCGGTAACGAATGTATGGAAAGAAGATACAAGGAGCTTTGCCGTGAATATTCCTGCAAAGCAAAGGTATTTACAAAAATGACGGGCAGTATGAAAAATATCGGTTCGCCAGATCTTTTGGTGCTTTTTACAAACACAATGTCTCACAAAATGCTCCGTTCGGTTATAAGCGAAACAAAGGGACAGAATATAAAGGTGGAGCGTTGCCATACCAGCAGTATGTCTGCGCTTAAAAATATTCTTGACGCACATACAGGGGAGAGTGCATACAGTGTCTGAAGAGCTTATAGTTGAGCAATGCTCACCGACTCTTGCGGGTATTAAAACCGGCAGTCTTTTCACGGTGCCGTCGGAAAACGGCGGCGAACTTAAAGAAAGCATTAAGCGGCTCAATTCGGTTATGGTGCCGAGGGGAATCCGTGTAATTCCCGTAAAAAAGCTTAAAAGCAGGGTGCTTATCTATCTTTACAGACCCGAAAGACTTAAAGAGGATCTAAAGGACAGCGTTGCGGAAAATATACTTTCGGAGAAAAATTATCCCATAAAAAACGCCGACCTTTGCGTGGCGGAGCTTATAAAAAGACTTAAAAGCGGCGGAGATTTTCCGCACGAGGTAGGGCTGTTTCTCGGCTATCCGTCCGAGGATGTAAACGGCTTTATAAAGTACGGCGCCGATAAGGCAAAGCTTGTGGGTACATGGCGTGTGTACGGCGATATGGAGGCGGCAAAGAAAAAATTTGCGCTCTATAATAAATGTACGGGGCTTTATAAAAAGGCATACCGTAAGCATAATTCGTTTGACAGGCTCATAGTGAGCTGTTAATATAGCGCGGCGGACAGAAGTACTGCCGCAGAAAGAGGGAATACAAAATGAGTAAAGTAGCAGTAGTGTATTGGAGCGGTACGGGCAATACCGAAGCAATGGCGGCGGCGGTTGCCGACGGCGCTAAGGAAAAAGGCGCGGAGGTTTCGGTACTTACGGCGTCTGAATTTTCGCCCGAAGCGGCGGACGGCTTTGACGGAATAGCGTTCGGCTGCCCCGCTATGGGTTCGGAGGTTTTGGAGGAAACGGAATTTGAGCCTATGTTTAATTCCGTTGAAGCAAAATTAAAGGACAAAAAAATCGCCCTGTTCGGTTCATACGGCTGGGGCGACGGCGAATGGATGCGCAACTGGGAGGATGTTTGCAAAGCGGACGGCGCAAACCTTGTTTGCGACAGCGTTATTTGCAACGACGCTCCCGATAATGACGCGTTAGCCGCCTGCAAGGCTTTAGGCGCGGCGTTGGCTTAAATAAAAAAACACGGGTCGCCATCGGCGGCTCGTATTTTTTATCCGTGAAATTTTTTCAGATACTTTTCTTTCAGTTTTTTCAAATATTCTTCGTCAATATCGGGGTAGATACATTCCTTGCACTGACCTTGAATATCAAGGTCGATGTGTTCAAGGAGACAGTTATCGTCCGATTGGTAAATACAAAACAGGTTTTCACATTTCATAACATCACCGATGAAATTATACTTCATTTTTGATACCTTTTATGTAACCAAAAACGGTTATATAAATAAAACCAAAAATAGGAAATAATATTCTTATAGGTGATAAGAATGTTTGTAATAGACAACGAAATGAAAAATGCCAATATAGCAAGAACGGTGCGGTTTACCGAGGCGTTGTTCGAACGGCTTAATAAGGTTGCGGCAACCGATAATATATCTTTTAATTTGTTAGTATTACAGTGCTGTAAATATGCGCTTGACAATATGGATGAAGAGGAAAAGTAGTTTCTTCTCTGCTAACGCAGGTTTATGGCTTTCTGCTTTGCTTAGCCTGTTGCACTCGTGCCGTGCAGGCACTTCCTTTCTGTGGTGACAGAAAGGAAGCAAAGAACATTAGGGGACCGAGGGTGGGTCCCCTAAGACCCCCCTGCGGCAAGCAGGGAATTGCACAACCGTAGACAGCAGTCTCTATTTCCTGCTTGCCCAATGGCAAAGGGGTAAACCCCCTTTTGAAACCCCTTGCACAAGGCTTTAGCAATAGTCACATTAATTTAAATTTAGTGAAATACTATGTTTTTCACAGATAAAAACCAGACTGCCGATTAGCTGTGGGTTAATAAAACAGTATTTAAGGAACTATGGTGTAATCTCTGAATCTGGGTTACACCACAGTTCCTTTATTTACCGGACTTTCTCGACGGATCGAGCATCAGCCGAATCGGTGCTTTTGATTTTAAATGAAATTTTTCAATCTCTTTTCTTCTGCTGCTGCTTCAATATCCAGTCCCATTTTTCCGAGTTCTTCAACTATTTCTGATGAAAGGTTTTTGCATTTTTCTTTATTGCCGATTTCTGCATAATAGTTTATCTTTGAATACTTGGCGTCAAGACAAGTGCTGTCAAGCTCTATTGCTTTGTCCCAATATAATAATGCTTTATTGGTTTTACCTAACCTCTTGCAAATATCGCCGCCTAATGTGTATATTATTGAATCGTTTGGAAATTTTTTAATTGCTTTAACAAAATATTCATGAGCATTATTTATATCATTATCAAATATATAAGACTGTATCAGGCATCTCCAATCAATTACATCAGTTGAACCGTTTTGTATATTTTTTAAAGCTGATTCTATGCTTTCTTTGCTTTTTCCAATCTGTGAAAACAAAAGCATTTTTTGTACTTTTGTTTTCCAAAAAACATCAGCATCTACGGTTACACCCTTATCAATTACCATATTAAACAGTTCAATTGCCTTATTAATGGAATATTGCATCATAAAGTGGTGTAATGTTCCGTAAGTCCATAAATCTTCTGTTGAATACTTTCCCTTTCCGATAAGTTTTTTAAACTCATTATCTGCATAAACAAAATCTTCCGGCTTCCGTGTGGTTTCATAAATTGATGCCAACCGTTGAGCATAGTTTTTGTATGCTGAAGCTTCTGCTTTAAATAAATCATCAACCGTTACACAATAAAGCTTTGCAATTTCAGGCAACAACAGGAGATCAGGGTATGTAATATTACATTCCCATCGGGAGATTGTTTGAGAACCTACACCCAAAATTTCTCCCGCTTGTTCTTGTGTAAGCTTTTTTTGCAGTCGTAATTTTTTTAAATTATCAGAAAAAATACTATTCATGGATAATACTCCTTTTCAGTTTTTAGTGAGGCCCCTGATTTAATTATATTTATATGTTCTTGAAAGTCTATATCTTATTTCGCGAGTAAACTCGCAAAAACTGTTTAGTAAATAGCTTTTCAAAATTTTCCGACTTGAAAAACAGTATTAATAAGTATATAATAATTGTTGAGAAAA
>UQQR01000029.1 GCA_900543215.1 uncultured Oscillospiraceae bacterium
TTTATTTCTGTTTTTACCGCATTTCTGCGTTTACACAAAATTTGGGATAGAGCCTCTTATTTTAATTCTTCAAAAGAAATCAGTTTGTTATTATCAACCGTTAATTTTAATTTTGATTTTTCAATGACATAATAACCCAACTCGCAAAAATCCTCGTTTTCAGGGTCGTAGTTTATAACTCTTCCTTTTTCTGTCATAAGTGTTTTATGTTCTTCATCTATTTCTTTAACCCTGTCAATAATTATCTCAATGCCTATCTCGTTGTCAGAAATGCTCCTTAAATTGTCTTTTGTGTTTTCGCAAGGTAAACACTCGCTTTCGGTATTACAATCGTTTTCCGCTTTGTATTTTTTTCTGTTCTCATTCAACCTTTTCCATTCTTCGCTTGCCCGTTCTGTTTTGTCTTTCATTATGTCATACATAGCAGAAGTTAAATTATCTTCCCTTATTGCTTTTAACCTGTCTTTTTCTTCTTCAATAGTGCCTTTTTCATCTAATTCCAAAAGACACATAATGATATTTTTTAACTGTTTTCCCGAAAGGTATTTAAACTCTGTTTTTCTGTAAGAGTAATATAATACTATACTCTTTTTTTCGCCGTTTTTTAAACCCATTATTCAACCTCTCCTTGCTTTTTCGGTCTTCCTTTGCCTTTACTGTAATTTTTTCTTCTTGTCGCAATATCTTTTTGTTTATCAATGTCTGTTTTCATTAATTCAAAAAGATAATCTACAAAGTCATCATTTGCTTTTTGCTCTTTGCCTGTTTCCTCATAGATTAGCAACATTTGTAAAAGTCGGCCCGCTTGCTGTTCGTTCATTTTTAAAATTATGCTTTTTCTGTTTTTATTAATCTTCATAATCAATACCTCGCTTTTTATTTTTTAAAAAATAAAAAGTGCTTTTTTCATCTTTCAATTTAATTATGATAGATAAAAATTTAAAACGAAAAAAACATAAATTAAAAAATGTTTAGTTCTCTCTTTACCTATCTTAACATACCTTAACTTACCCTTACTTATCTTAACTTAACTTTTCTATTAATAGGGTAAAAGCAAAAAACACCTATGAGAAAATAATCTCATAAGTGTTTTGTAATCATAGTTTCCAAGCAATCTCAAAAGTGTTTATGTCATTTGTTAAGTATATTCTATCAATCATCATATCAATTACTTGCCGTTTTTGCTCGGTGTTAAGGTCGCTGTATTTTAAACCGCAGTTAATTGCTTTTGATACTATACGGTTTTGTTTCAAATATACATCTAATGTTGAGGAAGATTTTAATGCTCTGCGGTATTTATATTCCAACTCATCTATTTCGGTTTGTAATTTCTCAATGGTACTTTTCATTGCTTTTTTTAACACTTCGTTGCTTTCCTCGCTGTCAATAAAATCGGCAATTATTTTGTCAAGTTTATTTTGCTTTTTTTCAAGTTCCGTGGCCGCCATATGTGCCATTTTTACCCGTTCGGACCACAGCCCGTTTAATTTATCTAATTGTTTTTGTATTTCTTCTCCGACTTTTTCTTGTAAATCAAAGAATTTTATGTTATTGAATTTCGCATCGCAAACTTTTAAACTTTTCGCTCCGTAGCAACTTAAATACGGCAAGCCGTATTTGCTTTGGCTGTATGCTTTAACAGCATAACCGCATTTTTTACATTTGATTTTTCCGCCCAACTCCTCTAACAGTCCCATAGTGTTGTTTCTCGTTATTTGCTGATTTTCCGCCAAACGGTCTTGAACACTTAAATATTGAACACTGGGTATGTAGCCTGTGAAATTTGTTAAATACACACTCTGTTCTTCCATTGTGGTGTAAGAGCGAATATTGGCATTACCTACTTTTTTCCCTATAATATGTGCTGTTCGTGTGCCGTTCCAGTCATCTTCGGAATTTAAAAACTTAATCTTCCTTTTTTTAAAGTATGAATATAACAACTTGTCAGCCTTGACATAAATCGGGTTTTGTAATATTTTAGAAACCGTTACACTGTCAAAAACATCTCTTTTATGCGGTTTAAAACCGCCCTCATTAAGTTTCCTTGCCACCTCGCCCAAAGTACAATGTTCCAAACCGCTATACAATGCGAATGCCAATTCAACGGCTTCTTTTTCGTTCTCTATAACTTTTAATGTCGGCTTTCCTTGTTCGTTTCTTCCGTTCGCAAAACCGAACGGAGCAGGACCGCCAGCCCAACTGCCCGTAGTTGCGGTTCTGTAATAATAATTATCTTTAACTCGTTTTTGTATGTTTTCTCTTTCCATTTGTGCGAATATGGCCAGTATGCCCATCATTGCCTTACCCATTGCGGAGGATGTATCAAAACTTTCGGAGGCACTTACAAATTGGCATTTGTGTTGTTCCATAATCTCGTAAAGTTTATAAAAATCTGTTATATTCCTGCTTATACGGTCCAGTTTATAAACTATTACTTTACCGATTCTGTCAAGTTTAATATCGTTTATAAGCCGTTTTAAATCGGGTCTTTCGGTGTTTTTACCGCTGTAACCCTTATCTTTATAAATGCTCGGAATATTGCCTTTCAACAGTATTTTACACTGTTCTATTTGTCCTTCTATACTTAGGCTCTCTTTTTTGTCTATGCTTTGCCTGGCATAAATTGCTGTTTCTTTCATCATTGTTTTTTTCCGTCCTTTGTCCTAATGCTTCCAATAGTTTTAAGTAAAGTAAAATTTTTTCGTCTTGTGATATATTTCTGTATGTATGTGTAATCATACTTAAACATATTCATTATACCATATTATTATGATTTTTACATTACTTTTGTATCTATTATATCAACCGACCACTGAATCGTATGCATATTAAGGCTTTCAACCGCTTCGATAAGTGAATTGTCATAATCTCCGTAGGGCGGGCGGTGAAGAGTAGGGCGCACGCCGGTAATTTTTTCAATTTTATCGTTACAGCTTGTAAGTTCGTCGCACATTTGGTTTTTTGAAAGCTGGGGCATATGCGGATGCGTGTTGGAGTGATTCTGAACCTGATGGCCTGCGTCGGAAAGCGCTTTTACGGATTCGGGATACTTATCTACCCAAGAGCCCACAACAAAAAATGTTGCCGGCACATTGTATTCTTTAAGAATATCTATAAGTGTTTGTGTGTCATCGTTTCCCCACGCCGCATCAAATGAAATTGCAATTTGCTTTTTGTCTGTTCCGACGCAATAAATAGGCAGACGCCTGTCTGTATTTGCCCGTACCGATACGGAACCTATGACTATTGCCGCAAGTGTTGCGACCGCGCACAGCGCAAGCATAAGCTGCTTTTTTGTTATTATAAGAAATTTCATAACGGTTTCTCTCCTTTAAACCTGCCGTAAGTGACGGCAGGTTTATTTATATGTATATTAAAAAATATGTATATCGGCTTGTATACTATTCTGCTGCAAATAAAAATTGTAAATTTATGAGAAATATGTTATAATAAATCTGTATTAACGGCGGTGCGGTACGGGTTTCTGCCGCAAAAATGTATTTCGGAGGTATTAAATGTCTGCAAAATTATATAGATTGGCTGATGGGGTAGATGGTATTTTCGTCAAGAACGAAAGATTTAACACCACATCGGTCTCGTTTAACTTTTATCTTCCTCTTAAAAAAGAAACTGCGGCGGAATATGCTTTATTGCCGTTTATGCTTACCACCTGCGGAGAGAAATACCCCGATTTTTCCCGTCTTAATTACAAGCTTGATAAACTTTACGGCGCACGGCTTGACGCAACGGCTGAAAAGACGGGTGACTATCAGATTTTGAAAATGCGCATATCGGTTATAAACGATAGATTTACTTTTGAAAGCGAATCGCTTTTAAAGCAGGCAATAGATATGCTTTTAAGTCTTGTTTTTTCACCGAAGGTTGAGAATGGGGCATTTGCCGCAGAGGATCTTGCAAGAGAAAAGCGCAAGGCGATCGAGCATATAAACGGTGAAATGAGTGAAAAGCGAATTTATGCCAAAAACCGTCTTATTGAAGAAATGTATAAGGGCGAGTCTTACGGAATTCCCAAATGCGGAACCGTCGAAGATGTGGAAAAAATCACGGGGGAAAGCCTGTTTACCGCATGGCGCGATATGCTTGAAACGGCATATATCAGAATAATAATTATCGGCGCGGCGCTCCCTGCCAAGCTTTTTGACGATATAGCGGACAATTTTATCGGCTGTGAAAGGCACAATATAACCGATTGTACGAAAAATAAACCGACCGAAGCAAGACCCGAGCCGATTACCGTGACAGAAAAAATGCCGGTACAGCAGGGAAAGCTTGTAATGGGATTTTCCTCTTCTGTATACGGAGACGATTCCGAGTCGCTTCCGCTTATGGTAATGACGGATATTTTCGGCGGCGGACCGTATTCACGGCTTTTCTCAAATGTGCGTGAGAAAATGAGCCTTTGCTATTATTGTTCCGCTTCGGCGTTGAGAACAAAAGGTTTGTTATTGGTTGAATCCGGTGTTGAAAAGGAAAACACCGATAAAACGGAAAAAGCGGTTATTGAACAGCTGCTTGCCGTAAAAAACGGTGAGTTTTCGGATTTCGAATTTCAATCGTCGCTTAAAAGCATAAGGGACTCCCTTTCGACTTATAACGACAGTCAAAACTCGCTCGATGTGTGGTATTCCGTTAAGGCGTACAATAAGGAGCTTTATTCTCCCGAAGATATTGCCGAAAGAATTTCCGAAATTACACGGGCAGATATTATTAAGACCGCTAACGGAGTAAATCTCCATACGGTTTATAAGCTTTTACCGCAGGAGGCAGAATAATGCAAAAACAATATTTTGAAAGCGCTATCGGGGAAAGCTATGTCAAGGCGGTTCACCCCTCGGGACTTAAAATATACATTCTCGAAAAATCGCAGTACAGCTCTGCTTACGCAATATTCGGAACTAAATACGGCTCGATAGATAATTGCTTTTCGGTAAACGGGGAGGAGACCAGTGTGCCGGAGGGTATAGCTCATTTTCTTGAGCATAAGCTTTTTGAGAGCGAGGACGGAGACGCCTTTACAAAATACGCCGAAACAGGTGCCTACGCAAACGCCTTTACCTCGTTTGACAAGACCTGCTATCTCTTCTCCTGCTCGGACAGATTTTACGATAATCTTCAAATACTGCTTGATTTTGTTCAGTCGCCTTATTTTACGGCGCAAACCGTGCAAAAGGAGCAGGGTATAATCGGTCAGGAAATAAAAATGTATGACGACAGTCCCGGCTGGCGCGTTATGTTTAATATGCTGCTTGCGATGTATAAAAACCATCCTGTCAGAATTGATATAGCCGGTACGGTTGAGTCAATTGCGGAAATAGACGATAAACTGCTTTATAAGTGTTACAATACATTCTATAATCCGTCAAATATGTTTATCTGCATAGCCGGAAATGTAAACACCGAAAAGGTTTTGGCGCAGATAAACGCAAGCATAAAGGAAACCGAACCGCTTTCGATAGCAAGGGAGGACCCCGAGGAGCCGGACGAAATATTAAAGCCTTTTGTAGAGCAAAAGCTATCGGTCGCACAGCCGATTTTCTGCTTCGGATATAAAGAAACGGTAAATGCCCCCGAAAGAACCGTAAAAGAAAAAATATGCACCTCAATTCTTCTCGAAATCATAGCGGGTGATGCCTCTCCTCTTTATAAAAAACTTGTGAATGAGGGACTTATAAACGATGAATTTTCTACCGAATATTTTACGGGAAGAGGGTATTCCTGTACGATATTCGAGGGTGAATCGTCAGATCCCGAGCGTGTTGCTAATGAAATAAAGACAGAAATTGAACGACTGAAAACCGACGGAATAGATAAAAAGCTGTTTTCCGCGGTACGCTGTGCCATGTACGGTGACGCAATACGGATATTCAACAGTACCGAGGCGATAGCAATGCAGTTGGTAAGCTGCGCAATGTCGGACAGCGGTTTGTTTGATGAAATCAAATATTTGAAAACCGTTACCGCCGAGGATGTGTTTAAGCGGCTTATGCTGCTTGACAGCAATAAGACCGTGCTTTCGGTCGTAAAACCGAACGGAGACTGATTATGAACTATAATGTTACTATTTTCGGAATACATTTAAAGCTTTCGCCGATAGCCTTTACAATACCGATAGGCAAGGGACATTGGGACATCTATTGGTACGGCATAATAATCGCAACCGGCTTTTTGCTGGCTTTGATATACGGACTTAAAAATGCGGGGCGGTATAATCTCAACCCCGACCGTATGCTTGATGTAATACTTGTCACAACGCCGATAGCGATACTGTCCGCACGGGCTTATTATGTAATATTCGACGGCGAAAAGCTAAACGGTATAGGCGACTTTTTCGGCTTCGGAACATCGTCGGGTTTTGCGGGACTTGCCATTTACGGCGGGGTTATAGGCGCGTTTGTTTCGGGAGCGTTAATGTGTAAGCTGCGCAAGATCAAAATACTTGATATGTTTGATGTTGCCGCTGCGGGATTTTTAATAGGACAGGGCATAGGCCGTTGGGGAAATTTTGTAAACCAAGAGGCGTACGGTGCCTTTACCGGCAGTAGCTGGTGGGGTATGCAGAGCGAAAAAACAATTTCCGAAATGGGCGAGGGACTTGTCCACCCGTGCTTTTTATATGAATCCATATGGTGTATCGCGGGATTTTTTATTCTTAATCATTTCAGTAAAAAACGCCGCTTCAGCGGTGAAATTTCACTTATGTACTGCGTTTGGTACGGCTTCGGCAGAGGGTTTATCGAGCTTTTAAGAACCGACAGCCTTATGATAGGAAAGCTTAAGGTTTCATGCCTTTTCTCATTTGCTGTTTGCATTGCGGGCGTTGCGGCGCTTGCGGTATTGCGCCGCCGTTTTGCCGAAGGCTCTGCCGATGCGGCATATGACGGGTTGTTCGGTGAAAATGCCGAAGAACAAAAGGACGGTACGGAGGAACATAATGAGCAGGATAATTGACGGAAAACGCATATCGGCAGAGGTTAAGGAAAAGGTAAAGAACGAGGTTGCGTGTCTTAAAGAAAAAGGTATCACCGTCGGGTTGGCGGTAATAATAGTAGGTAACGATCCCGCCTCAAAAATATATGTTGCCAATAAAAAAAAGGCCTGCGAGGCTCTCGGAATAATTTCCGAGGAGTACATAATGCCCGCAAGCACGAAAACAGAGGAGCTGATAGCTCTTATTGACACCCTTAACGCCGAAAAGAGCATAAACGGAATACTTTGTCAGCTGCCGCTGCCGTCGCATATAGATGAAAAACTTGTTATAAATTCAATTTCACCCGAAAAGGATGTTGATGCGTTTCATCCGCAAAATGTGGGCAGAATAATGACAGGGGACTACGATTTTGTACCCTGTACGCCGGCAGGTATAATGGAAATGCTCAAATACGAGGGCATAAATGCCGAGGGGAAAAACTGCGTTGTTATCGGGCGGTCAAATATAGTGGGTAAGCCTATGGCCATGTTGCTTCTTCACGCAAACGGTACGGTTACCGTATGTCACTCAAGAACCCAAAATATTAAGGAAATATGTAAAAATGCTGATATTTTGGTTTCGGCTGTCGGTAAGGCGGGATTTGTAACTGCGGATATGGTCAAGGACGGCGCAGTGGTTATAGATGTCGGAATGAACCGTGAAAACGGTAAGCTTTGCGGTGATGTGGACTTTGAAGAGGTAAGTAGAAAGACTTCCGCAATAACTCCGGTTCCCGGCGGAGTAGGACCTATGACAATAGCAATGCTTATGTGCAATACGCTCACTGCCGCAAAAAGGCAGAATAATGTCAAGCGGTGATTGATTTGTTTAAAAGATTAATTTGTATCGCGGTGGTAATTCCGGTATTGATACTCTCTGTATTTGCGGCTGATACGAAAGTTAAAATTAATGCCGGTAAAGAATTTACGGTGCTTTCGTCAGGCGAAAATGAAAAAGAGCTTGCGGCAATTCTCGGTATTACAGAGGACGAGCTTATAAGCTATTGTAAGGAAAACAGTATAGAATACCTTGCTGTAAACCGCGATAACACAAAGCAGATAAAACTTTCCGTAAAGCAAACAGAGTTTTCAAGTGCCGTAGTAAATTTTTCAAATCTTTCTGATGAGAATATAACCACAATGGTTCCGGAAATAATCGGTATAAGCAACTTAGGGAGCGAAATTACGGATAAAAGCGGTCAAAAATTCGCCAAGGTCTGTATGTCTTCAAGTGACAGCGGCGGCGAGTATACTGTCAGTCAGTATATTACGGTCGCAAACAAAAGGTTGTTTATACTTTCTGTCTGTACAGCGGCAGATAAGAATACCGATTATGCGGATGAAGTATTCGAAGGATTCGATTCGGAAGATTTCAACCATACGAAATCTCAAAAAAACGGTTACAACGGTGTAATTGTCGGAGGAATAGCGATTTTGGTTTGTGTTTGTGCCTTTGTAACGGTTACTCTGATAAGAGATATACGGTCAGATTCCGCTGTCAAAAACAGTGATAATGACGGTGAACAGAACCTCTGATATTTTAATTTTAATTGACAATTACTGTTTTGATTGATATAATAATTTATCATATTATATATTGTGAGGAGAAACCATATGAAAAAGTATGATTACCTGTTGGTGGGCGGAGGGCTTTTTTCCGCCGTGTTTGCATACCATGCGGTTAAAAACGGTAAGACCTGTCTGGTGCTTGAAAAAAGACCGCACTTGGGCGGCAATATATACTGTGAAAATGTTGAGGGCATAAATGTACACAAATACGGAGCGCATATCTTTCATACTTCAAACAGGAGAGTCTGGGATTTTGTAAATTCTCTTGCTGAGTTTAACAGATATACAAACTGCCCCGTGGCCTGCTACAAGGGCGAGATGTACAATATGCCTTTTAATATGAATACATTCAGTAAAATGTGGGGAATAAGAACCCCGGCTGAGGCTAAGGAAATAATAGATAAACAACGCTCTGTAATAAAGGGAGAACCTAAAAACCTTGAAGAACAGGCAATCAGCCTTGTCGGTGAAGATATTTACCGCAAGCTTATTAAGGGATATACCGAAAAACAGTGGGGAAGAAGCTGCACTGAGCTTCCGAGCTTTATAATAAAGCGTCTTCCAGTTCGCTATATATATGACAACAATTACTTCAACGACCCCTATCAGGGAATACCGATCGGCGGCTATAATGTCCTTACGGACAAGCTGTTTGACGGCTGTGATGTTATGCTTAACACCGATTATAATTCCGACCGTGAAAAATTCGACGGTATGGCTGAAAAAGTTTTGTATACCGGTACGCTCGATTCGTTGTTCGATTATTGCTTCGGCAAGCTTGAATACCGCAGTCTTAAGTTTGAGACCGAAGTTCTCAACGAAGAAAACCATCAGGGCGTTGCGGTTGTAAATTATACGGAGCGTGAAATTCCGTATACCCGTATAATAGAGCACAAGCACTTTGAAAGCGCAAAGAGCGATAAAACTGTTATAACCCGTGAATACCCTGCCGACTGGAAAGAGGGTATGGAGCCGTATTATCCTGTCAACGACGAAAAAAACACCGCCTTGTTCCAAAAATACAGGACCTTGGCGGAGGAAAAGAAGAATATGATATTCGGCGGCAGACTTGCCGAGTATAAGTATTATGATATGGATAAGGTCATTGCCTCGGCACTTGAGCTTACCGATAAGGAGTTCGGCAAATGATGAGTGAAGTAAAAATAAGTGTAATAATGCCGGTATACGGCGTTGAGGATTATGTAGGCCAGGCAATCGAGAGCATACAAAAACAAACCCTCACCGATTGGGAATTTTTCTGCGTTGACGACGGAACGAAGGACCGAAGCGGTGAAATATGCGACGAATATGCCGCGAAGGACCCGAGAATAAAGGTCATTCACAAGGAAAACGGCGGCGCGCCGAGCGCAAGAAATGTCGCTATTGATAAGGCTGTCGGCAAATATATGTATTTTATGGATTCGGACGATTGGACCGAGCCTACAATGCTTGAGGATATGTATAATCTTGCCGAACGCAACAATTCCCAGCTTGTGGTTGCCGGTTATTATATCGACACTTATTACAGCGATACCGAAAAATTCGTACAGGAGCAGTATTGTCCCGACGCAATTTATAACACAAAGGAAGAATTCAGGGAAAACGCTTATAAGCTGTATGACAAAAATCTCCTTTATACTCCGTGGAACAAGCTTTATTTGTCAAGCTATATTCTTGAAAATAAGCTTTATTTCCCGCAGACCTTCTGGGATGATTTCCCGTTCAATTTAAGCATTGTAAGGGATATAGAGCGCGTGACCGTGACTTCAAAGAAGTATTATCACTTTATACGCAAGCGTTCCGAATCGGAAACCGCCAAGTACAGAAGCGATATGTACGAAAAGCGAGAGGAAGAGCACGGCTGGCTTGAAGAAATGTTCGCTTACTGGGGCATTAATTCTCCGGAAGCGGAGGAATTTCTTTCAAGGCGTTACATTGAAAGAATAATCGGCTGTATTGAAAATGTCACCAATAAAAATTGCACGCTCTCGCCTGCCGAGAAAAAGGCAGAAATTAAAAAAATGATTTCTTCCGAAAGGGCAAGAAAAGCCGTAAGGACAGCAAAGCCGAATTCTAAATATATGAAGATAATGCTTATGCCGATAAAATGGAACAATACGGGTCTCACCTATCTTGAGGGCAAGGTTATTTCCAAAGTGAAATCGGGCGATACCAAGACCTTTGCAAAGTTAAAGGCGGGAAGATAAAATGAGCAAAAAACCGCTTTTAAGCGTTATTATGCCTGTATACAATTCGGAGGAATACCTTGAAACAGCGGTAAACAGCGTTTTAAGTCAAACTTTTTCCGATTTGGAGCTTATATGCGTTGACGATTGCTCGGGCGATAACAGTCTTGAAATTCTCAATAGAATTTCAGAGAGGGACAGCCGCTTAAAGGTCATCTCATTAGAAAAAAACGGCGGAGCCGGAAATGCCAGAAATACAGGTATGCGTGAAGCAGCCGCAGAGTATATAACCTTTGTCGACGCGGATGACTTTATAGACCCGGAGCTTTATGAAAAGGCATATGCATGTACCGAAAACGGCAGAGCCGACGAGGTAGTGTGGGGACTTACGGAAGAGCATTTCAGCCGTTCGGGTAAGCACATTTCTTCTGTTAAAATAGCTCCGAAAAGCAAAAGGTATGAAGGGAAAAAGGCGATTGCCGAGGCTGCCGTTTTGCTTGAAAAGGATACTCTTTTCGGCTATCAGTGGAATTCCTTGTATAAAGCGTCTGTGATAAAAAATAACAATGTTAAGTTTTGTGACGCGATTTTTTATGAGGATTACTTCTTTAATCTTGATTTTGCCGGGCATATTTCAATTCTTGTTACTCTTGATTGCACAGATTATCATTATTATAAGCGTATAAACGGGAGCATTACAAACCGTTTTTCAAAGGATTATTTCAGTCTCAGCTATAAAAGGATAGAAACAATGTTCGAGTTTTGCACCGAAAACGGATGTATGAGTGAAGAAGCTTTTTGTGTTTTGGGCGGAAGACTGTTGCGCTATACACTTTCCGCATTAAGCAGAAACAACAATCCGCTTTCCGGTATGAGCAGGAAAGAAAAAGAGCAATGGTTTGGGCTGATCTGCGATATGCCGCTTTATTCGGACCTGCTTCCGAAGACCGAAGGAATCAACATTGTTTTCAAGGTACTTAAATGGGCGATACTTAAAAAAAACTGCTCAGTAGCTCTGTCTATCGGCAGAATGGTGTATATTTTAAGATGAATGAAAGGTACGGGGTATTTTGAGGCGGATATTAGTATACGGAATGACCGATAATTTAGGCGGAATCGAAACCTATGTTATGAATCTGTTAAGGTCCGTAGACAAAAGCAAGGTCGCATTAGATTTTGTGACCGATTTCAGCACTATGGCATATGCCGATGAAGCGGAAAAATTCGGTTCTGTTATTTATTATATTCCTGCAAAGAGCAAAGGCGTTTTCGAGCATTGGAGGGCTTTTGCAAAAATATTAAAGGAACACCCCGAATATAAAAAGGTTTATTTTAATATTCTCGACGCCGGCGCGGCAATCACGGAATTTATACCGTGGCTGTTCGGCAGAACGGTTATAACGCACAGCCATAATGATAATACGGATAAAACCTTACTTCATAAACTGTGCAGACCGTTTCTTCTGCTTTTTACAAAAAAGCGGTTGGCTTGCTCCGAGGGTGCTGCGAGATTTATGTTTAAAAAACATTCCGCCGTTGTTATCCACAACGCCATAGAGGCTGAGAATTATGATTATTCCGCCGATATAAGGGATAAAAAACGAAAAGAGCTTAATATAAGCGATAAGTTTGCGGTTTGCCATGTAGGGCGGCTTTCATACCAAAAAAATCCGCTCAGGGTAATTGATATATTCGAGGAAGTATTAAAAAAAGATAAGGATGCCGTAATGATAAGCGTCGGAAGCGGCGAAATGGACGATGAAGTACACAGCTACGCAGAGCAAAAGGGACTTTCGGAAAAGATAATGTTTTTGGGAAAGCGAAATGACGCAAATGAACTGTTGCAAGCCGCAGATGTATTTTTGTTTCCGTCTTTCTACGAAGGATTCGGAATTGTCGCAATAGAGGCTCAAACTGCGGGATTGCCATGCGTTTTATCCGACCGTGTTCCTAAAGATGTAAAGGTGACGGAAAATGCCCGATTTTTAAGTTTGGAGCTTTCGGATACGGTGTGGGCAAATGAAATCTTGGCTTTAAAGAATTTCGCAAGAAAATCTTGCCTTAATGACATAATCAAGGCGGGTTACGATAGGAAGCACCCGACAGATGATTTGCTTGAATTGAGAAAATATTTAGAAGAATGATTTAAAAACGGAGATTTGTGATGAAATATTATGTTGTTGAGCGTTTGCCCAAGGCAGACAGAACGGCTTGGAATAAAGCAAGAGCCGATGCGGCAAGCATTGCCGAAAAGGCGGGTTTCAAAGCCATTGAAATTACCGGAATAGCGGCTGACAGAACTTCTGCCTCCGTACTCGGAAAAATAAGCGCGCACATCAAGACGGGAAAGCTTTGGAAAGAGGCTCTTTCGTCTCTTAAAGCAGGAGATACATTGTTTATACAACTGCCGCTTGTTAATAATTATCTGCTGATAAGCAGTCTCTTTAAAAAGCTTCAGAACAGAGGGGTTGAAATAATCTCACTCATCCACGATCTTGAAGTGCTGAGAATGATAAAGGACAAAAATTTGTCGCTTAAGCAAAAAGTGAGAATGAGAATAGAGGAAGTAGGCTCTCTTAGAGAAAGCTCAAGGCTTATAGTTCACAATCCCGAAATGGAAAAAATCACAGCTTCTCTTGGGATTAAAACGCCTACGACGGTGCTTGGAATTTTCGATTATCTTATAGCCCCGCCGGAGGACGGAGTTACTGTTGACGACCTTGCTGAGAACAGAGCTTTAAAAAAGCCGAATACGGTTATCATTGCGGGAAATCTCGATGAGAATAAATCGGGGTACATTTACAGTCTCCCTGACAGTGTGAATGTTGAGCTTTACGGTGCAAATTATAAGGAAAACGATAAGAAAAATCTGCATTACAACGGTTCTTTTCCGGCAGATATTTTGCCTTACAAGCTTTGTAACGGCTTCGGTCTTATTTGGGACGGAAGCAGCCCTGGAACCTGCACCGGAGCTTACGGTGAGTACTTAAGATACAATAATCCTCATAAAACATCCTTGTATTTGGCTTCGGTTTTTCCGGTTATAATATGGAAAGAGGCGGCGCTTGCGAAATTTGTGGAGGAAAACGGCGTGGGTATTACGGTTTCTTCTACGGATGAAATACCTGAAAAACTCAGGGGTATAACCGATGAGGAATATAAAGAAATGTATGCAAATGTGATCCGTGTTTCGAAAAAAATCAGGAACGGTGAATATTTGACGGCGGCACTCAGCGCTTAAAGGGGATGTTTAAGTATGAATATTATTTCTGACTATACTTTGAGAAATAAGTCGGAAACATCATTCAAAATTCTGTTTTTTGTTTATTTGATGTTGGGAACCTGTAATTTAACTTACGGAAAACCGATTGTATCGGTTGTGATGTATGTGACATTTTTGTTCGGCGGCGTAATTTTACTTTGGAGACTTTTGTCCGTAAAGAGATTTATTAAGTCTTACGGTCTTATTTGGGTCTTACTGCTTCTGGCGAGTTATGCTTTTTCGACCGTAATTAATATTCGGTATTTCGACAAACAGAGCATTGTTGTTTTTGTTTTATGGTGCTTTTATTTCTTAATTTTATTCCTTAACGACCCTGAGAGAAAATGCGAGACGGTCGAAAAGGAGCTTCGCATTATTTTCGGTATGTATTTGGCATATGTTACCTTGCTTGTTATTATAAGCTGCGGTATGCTCATAATCGGTTACGGAATGTCGTACCGCGACCCGAACAACAATAATTACGAGGTTGTTTCCGGCTTCTTCTTCGGAAGACTTTGGGGAGCCTTCCAAGATCCCAATTTAGGCTCGGTTATGTGCTGTATTTCAGTAGCTATTTCCGGATATTTTATGTGGTTTTTCAAAAAAAAGGTTATAACGGGATTACTTGCTCTTGATATTGTGATCATGGTTTTTTACATTGCGCTTTCCGATTCGCGAAACGGTATGGTTACTGCCGGCTGTGTGCTCGGATTCGCTCTGTTCTTCTATTTATTCCGTAAATATCATGACGAACACGGCAAAAAGGCTGTATTCAAAAAAGCCGTTTCTATAATTGCGGTTGCGGTTGTAGCGCTTGCCGGGGCGGCTTTGCCTAAGGTTATCCAAAAGGGTTATAATGCATTTGTCGTATCGCAGGAGGAAGATAGAAGCACTGAAAACCCAACCGATACAAAGCTTAATCAATATGTGGTAAACAGAGGGTACGATATTAAGGAAAATGTCAGCAATAACAGATTTGCTATTTGGGAAACCGGAATTAATATTGCGCTTGATAAACCCTTGACAGGAGTTTCATTCAACGGTCTTTTGCCGTATGCAAAGGCAAATTATCCGGATTCATATATGGTGTCGAACGGACTGTGGGAATTTAATACGCTTGATAACGATTATTTGAATGTTTTTGTTTCTCAGGGACTGCCGGGAATTTTGATAGTTTTAATTTTGGCAGTAACCTGTGTTGTAAAAATCTTCAAAAATATATGGACAGTGGACAAAAAATATTTCCCTGCGGTGCTTGTGTGTACGGTTACGGTATGCTCATTGGTTATAAGTGCAATATTTCAAGGAACTATGTTCTATCAACAGACACCTAACACCGCGCTGTTCTGGTTATTGTTGGGCTCTCTTTGTCTGATGCTGTCGGCGGATGACGGCTGTAAAGTACAACTTAAAGAAGAAATATGAAGCATTCTACAAAATTCAATTTTATAATGAATGCCATACTCACGGCATCGGCATTCATTTTCCCTCTTATAACTTATCCGTATGTTTCAAGGGTCTTGGGACCTGAGAACATAGGAAAGGTTTCATTTGCGACATCTGTTGTATATTACTTTTCAATGTTTGCGCAGCTCGGTATACCCACATACGGAATAAGCGTATGCGCAAGGGTAAGGGACGATAAGGAAAAGCTTTCCCGTACTATGCAGGAAATAATGATTATAAATCTTTTTATGACTGCAGTAGTTTATCTTGTGTTTGCGGTGTCTTTAGCGGTTGTGCCGAGGCTGAGAGAAGAGAAAACACTTTTCCTTGTTATGGGCGTTACGATACTGTTTAATACGATAGGTGTTGAATGGCTGTATAAGGCACTCGAACAGTATTCATATATAACAACGGTATCTATACTGTTCAAGCTTGTATCCGTAGCGGCTATGTTTGGGTTTGTCCATACTCGTTCGGATTATATTGCTTACGGCGGAATATCAATATTGGCCGCAACCGGTTCAGGTCTTTTGAATTTTATAAGACTCAGAAGGTTTGTATATCTAAAGCCTGTCGGTAACTACAATTTAAAAAGACACTTTAAGGCAATATTGGTCTTTTTTGCAATGTCCGTAGCAACTACAATCTATACAAATCTCGATACGGTTATGCTTGGGTTTATAAAAACCGATACTGATGTCGGTTATTATAATACGGCCGTAAAGGTGAAAAATGTATTGTGTTCTCTTGTGACATCACTCGGGACGGTGCTTTTGCCGCGTATGTCTTGCCTTGCGGAAGAAGAAAAATGGGACGAATTTTATTCGCTTGTAAAAAAAGCGCTGAATTTTGTTTTGCTTATTTCACTTCCCCTTATGGTGTTTTTTATAATCTTCGCAAACGAAAGCATTTTACTTTTGTCGGGCAGTATGTTTTTACCGGCAAAGTTGCCTATGCAAATAATTACACCCACAATAGTACTTATAGGAATAACAAATGTACTCGGAATACAGGTTTTGGTGCCTTTAGGGCGTGAAAAGCAGGTTCTTTATTCTGAGATAGCCGGTGCTGTTATCAATCTTATATTAAATTCAGCTTTAATACCTTCCTTTGCATCCTCGGGGGCTGCCATAGGGACGCTTGCGGCGGAGTTTGTGGTGTTGGCTGTTCAGTACCGTGCTTTGATAAAAGATATTAAAGGCTTGGTGTTAAGTATTTCGTATTTTAAAATCCTTATTTCTCTTTTTGCCGGAATTGCCGTTACCGTATTTTTCAGAACGATTTTGAATCTCGGCGCCTTCTGGAGCTTGGCGGTCGGAGCAATTTTGTTTTTCGGAATATACGGGATTATGTTGTTACTGCTTAAGGAGAATTTGACTTGCGAGCTGTGCGATCAAATGCTTTCGAAGCTTTTAAGAAGAAACAAAATATCAGAATAAACAATAGGAACGAAATTTTTTCCGATCCTATTGTTCGTTATATGCATAATAACAATATAATCCGAAAATTTTTTTATATTATTGATATTGACTTTTAAAGCCTCAGATAGTATAATTTATGTATAATTGACGACTGCATATTTGCGAGGTGTAGGATAACGAAAAGGTCACGCAACAGGGTTTGGGTAATAGTTTTGATTTTGGCAATAGCTTGCTTTGTTGCGAGCGGAGCTTATATCATCGTGACAATGCGGTCGGACAATACGGATAAGCTGCGTTCACAGGCGTATGTCTCGTCTGATTCGGCTTCCGGAAATACTGCGGCATATGTCGAGCCTCCGGTTGATTTTGTAAAGCTTAAAAAAATCAATCCGGATATATATGCTTGGATAAATATTCCGGGAACCGTGATTGATTACCCTATACTCAGAAGGGCAGACGATAACGCATATTATCTTACACATACTGTTGAAAATAAGAAGTCCGCATACGGCGCAATTTATACCGAAGATTATAACGATATGGATTTTGCCGATTTCAATACTGTTATATACGGACATAATATGAAAAACGGCAGTATGTTCGGAAGTCTCAAAAAATATCGTAACAGAACTTTTTTCGACGAAAACAGGGAAATCAACATTTATATGCCCGGCAGAATAATGAAATACCGTATTTTTGCGGCGCATATAGTGGATGACAGGCATATACTTCTTTCTTATGATTTTACAAACGAGTCGGTAAGAAACGAATATATTTCAGATATTTTTTTGAACAAGGGTATGAGTTCATACTTCGACTCGCAGACAGGGGTAACTGCCGACGACCGAATAATAACACTTTCCACCTGTACCGGTAAGACTGAAGAACGCTATCTCGTTCAAGGGGTCTTGATATATGACAGCCGAAAACAAACATCTTAAGAAAAATACCCACAAAAGACTTATAGTTGTTTTTTCAATATTGCTTGCTGTTGTCGTGGTTGCGGTTTCCGCATATTTTGCCGTACTTAAAATCGGCGAAAATAAGCTCAGGAAAAAGCTCAATCCCGATTTGGCTAAGCTGCCCGTGGCGGGGGACGAGTCGTTACCTGATGACGCGGATGCTTATTATAACGGTGCCGCTTATAATTATAACGACAAGCTGGTCAATATACTTATTATCGGTGTTGACCGTCTGCAGCCGGGCGCTTCAAAAAAACATCAGGCGGACGCACTGTTTTTGGTTTCGCTCGATTCCGAAAGCAAGTCGGTAAATGTAATTTCGATATCAAGAAATACAATAGCAAATGTAGATTCTTATGATATAAACGGCGATTATTTCGCCACTTCAAAACAGCAGTTGTGCTTAGCGTATACTTACGGAAGCGATGATAAACAGTCATCAGAGCTTACGGTCAAGGCGGTTTCAGGCTTCTTGTACGATATCCCGATAAGCGGTTATTATACGATATTTATGAATTCATTAAAGGATATCGTGGATTCCGTCGGCGGGGTGCCTGTGAGTATAAGCGAAAATATGACTGCGGTCAATCCGGCGTTTAAATCGGGTGCTGATATTACTCTTACCGGGAGCAATGTTTTGACTTATTTAAGGTATCGAGGCGAGAGCAATGCTCCAAGGCTCGAAAGGCAGAAGTCATTTATTAAAAGCTTTACGGCTCAGGCTAAAAAGGCGGTTTTAAAAGATTTGACATTGCCGATCAAAATGTATAATAAGCTATCTTCCAACACAGTTACGAATGTTGATGCAACGAGTGCGGCATATCTTGCATCTGAAGCACTTAAGGCAAGTTTCGATTTTCGTGGGGTTGAAGGTGTAAATGGTTCAGATGGCACCTATGAAACCTTTACAGCAGATGAAACTCAGCTTTATGAATTGCTTTTGGATGTATTTTATATAAAACAATAAATGATATGAAAGGAAAAAATCATTATGAAAAAACTTTTAGCAACAGTAATTACTTTGGCATTGGCTCTTACGGCTTTTGTTGCAACCGTTTCAGCTGCTCCGTCTCCGGAAAAAGAGCAGGGAACCGTAACAACGGTAACAGCTAAGGACGCTGGCAACAAGGATATCAGCATCAAGCTTGAAAACGCAACCGGAAACACAGCTGCTTTTGACAGCGTAATTACGGATCTCCAGAAGGAAAACAAGAACCTTAAGGTTGCAGATCACAAGATAATCAGCGCCGCTGACAGCAGCACTGTTAAATTCCCTGTAACGGTTGAGTTTAGTGTTCCGGGCGTAAAGGAAAACACCAAAGCAATTTTACTTCTTAAGAAGGCTGACGGTACGGTTGTTAAGATCGAGACCACCGTTTTAAACGGAATTGTTAAGGGTGCGTTTGCCGAATTCGGCGAAGTTATTTTACTTACCGATGTTGCCGCTTCTGAACCGAACGGTACATCTCCGAAAACAGGCGATACTTCTTCTCCGATTGCACTTGCTGTTCTCGCTTTGAGCGTTGGAGCCGCAGTAGTTTCGGTTAAGAAAATTAAAGCTTAATTTTAATCGGAAAATTGACGGGTTGCCCTGCGGCAACCCGTTTTTTTATAGGCTCTTTGTCAATAGTTGGGGTAAAGAGTTAAAATGCGAAATTGAGTGCA
>UQQR01000030.1 GCA_900543215.1 uncultured Oscillospiraceae bacterium
CCGGTGCTGCTCAGATGGACGGCGCTATCCTTGTTATAGCTGCTACCGACGGCCCGATGGCTCAGACCAAGGAACACCTTCTCCTTGCCCGTCAGGTTGGCGTTCCGTACATTGTTGTATTTATGAACAAGTGCGATCAGGTTGACGACGAAGAGCTTCTTGAGCTCGTTGAGATGGAAATCCGTGAGACTCTTGACAAGTATGAGTTCCCGGGCGACGACACCCCGATCATCAAGGGTTCTGCTCTTGTTGCTCTTGAGTGCACTTCTACCGATCCGAACGCTCCCGAATATGCTCCGATTAAAGAGCTTATGGATGCTGTTGACAATTATATCCCGACTCCGGACCGTAAGTCTGACCTCCCGTTCCTTATGCCGATTGAGGATGTTATGACCATTTCCGGTCGTGGTACCGTTGTTACCGGCCGTGTTGAGCGTGGACAGCTCAATGCAGGCGATGAAGTTGAAATCATCGGTCTTACCGAAGAGCGCAAGAAGACAGTTGTTACTTCTATGGAAATGTTCCGTAAGACTCTTGACTTCTGCGAAGCCGGCGATAACGTTGGCGCACTTCTCCGTGGCATAGGCCGTGAAGAGGTTGAGCGTGGTCAGGTTCTCTGCAAACCCGGCTCAATTCATCCGCACACCAAATTCCATGGTCAGGTTTATGTTCTTACTAAAGAGGAAGGCGGCCGTCATACTCCGTTCTTCAACAACTATCGTCCTCAGTTCTATTTCAGAACTACCGATGTTACCGGTGTTATCTCTCTTCCCGAGGGCACAGAGATGTGCATGCCCGGCGATAACGTAGAGATGGATGTTGAACTTATCACTCCTATCGCTATTGAAGAGGGTCTCCGTTTCGCTATCCGTGAAGGCGGACGCACCGTTGGTTCAGGCGTTGTTACCAAGATTAACGCTTAATCAAGGCTTCAATTAAAGAACTTTCTTTAGTTCTTGATAACAAAACGGGTATTTCCGAACGGAAATACCCGTTTTGTGTTATAGGTTCAAATTATTTTCGCTTGCTAAGCGCTATGTAACCACGCCCCGAAACGGCTTAAATTGCTGTTTCGGGGCGTGGTTTATTTTTCTGTATCTGCCGTTTCAGCGGGTAAATCGGAAGTCTTGGTTGTATCCGTCTCAAACCAGAAGCATACACCGTTCTCCGTATTGTAAACACCGCACTGATGTCCGTGCATTTTTATTATTGCGGAAACGATTGAAAGCCCGAGCCCGAACCGACTGCAGTCACGCTTGTGTGACTTATCTCCCTTGAAAAAGCTTTGCCATATTTGCGGCATTATATCATCGTCAATATGGTTTCCCGTGTTAAACACGGATATTCTCGCTGTATTCCCGTTCTGTCGGCTCTCAACTTTCACCTCACCGCCTTCAGGCGTGTGCGCGGCGGCGTTTTCAAGGTAGGATTTGAGTACCTGCTCTATTTGAAGCGGATCCGCGTAAATCTCTGTGTTTTGCGGAATCAGATTTTCAGCGTTTATATTCTTTCCGGCAAATATTCTTGCAAGCATATCGCCGCACAGCTTAGAAACATCAAAAATCTGCATATTAAGCGGCATTTGACCCGATTCATAGCGTGAAAGCTCAAGTATGCTTAACACAAGCCTATTCATACGACGGCTTTCGTCTATTATCGTATTGCAGTATTCTTCCTTTGAAGCCGCATTTACATTAAGCTTAAGTCCCTCCGCATATCCGCTTATAATGGCTATCGGAGTTTTAAGCTCGTGCGAAACATTTGCCACAAAGCCTCTGCGCATAACATCAAGCTGCCGTTCAAGCTCTATGTCCGAACGAAGCTTTTCGTTGGTCGCCTTAAGGTCGGTGAGGGCGGTGTTGAGCGATGAGGACAGCTCGTTTACCGAATTCGCAAGCTCCCCTATCTCGTCCTTACGGTTTATTTTGAGCTTTTGTCCGAAATCAAGCCTTGCCATATTTTTGGTTATTTTGTTCATTTCGGATATAGGTCTTGAAACCTGCCTTGAAAACACAAGCACCCATATTATTGAAAGCACAAGGCAAACGCCCGAAACTATCGCTATAAATTCATTCGCAACCGCCGCCGAATTGGAAATAAGCTGTTTTTGTATACGCACCTCCGCTGTATACCCGTTATCAAGCTCCTTTGTACACAAAAGAAATTCGGCTCTGTCAAATCTCCTCACAGCGGTTTGGAACACTATCCCGTTAGACAGACCTTGGCTTTTTACAGGCTGCATTTCCTCGTGCGTCATAACAAATTTGTCGTTCTTAAGCGAAAAATAATCCATCATCTGACTTCCGTGGGTAGTGTAAAGTATTCTGCCGGATGAATTATATATTTCAACATCAAAATTGTATTTTTCGTTTATATCCGATAGTGTTTTTATAACGGCGTCGGTATCGTCGAGGTCAAGTCGGCTCACCTCCGAGATCTGCTCCTTAAGCGCCTTTTTCTCCTTTTGACTGAAAAATCTTACAAGCAACGCCACATTTGAAAGGCACAAAACCAAAACAAACACGGCGAAAACCGCCGCCAAGCGAATGAAGATATTAAACCAAAGCTTATTTTTAAGTTCCTTAAACCTCAAGCTTATACCCCATTCCGTATATCGTCTTAAGGTGGGCGGCGCCGTAGTCTCCGAGCTTTGTGCGAAGCCGTGCTATATGCGAATCAACGGTTCTTGAATCGCCCAGATAATCATATCCCCATATTGCGTTGAGAAGCTGGTCTCTTGTAAGCACACGGCCCGAATTTTCATATAAATAAGAAAGCAACTCAAACTCCTTTAGGGTAAGCTCAAGCGCGTTTCCGTCTATATACACAACAAAGGCGTCACTGTCAATAGTAAGACCCTTTTTTGTCTCGTCGCCCGAAACTGCTTGTCCGTCACTGCGCTTTAAAAGCGCCTCCACACGCTTCACAAGAACAGCCGGTGAAAACGGCTTTGTAACATATTCGTCTATACCCGATTCAAAGCCCGTAAGCAAATCAAACTCTTCCGCTCTTGCCGAGAGCATAATTATCGGTATATCGCTTTGCTTTCGTATCTCACGGGTCACCGCCCAACCGTCAACCTCCGGCATCATTATATCTATAATCGCAAGGCTTATGTCAGGTGTATCGGCGAACACGGCGAGGGCCTCGCCGCCGTCCGCGGCTGTGACTGCCTCATATCCGGCGGCTGTAAGAAAATCCGATACAAGCTTAACTATGCGTTCCTCATCATCCGCAACAAGTATTTTTTTCTTTTCCATACCTAAAGCCCCCTGTCTTTGTTACTTTAAATATAAATGAAATATTTAATTGTTGTATTAATAAATTGTTAATTAAATAATCTTTTCTACAGTGCAGCCCGAATAATAACAGCAAAGAATTTCCTTAAATCCGCTCCCCTGCTTTGCCATATAATTTGCGCCGTACTGGCTCATGCCCACGCCGTGTCCGTAGCCGTAAACGGTAAATGTAAAGACGCCGCCGTCGTACGCAACATCAAAATTTGCCGACCGAAGACCGAAAAGGCTTCTTATTGCCGCTCCCGTAACTTCTTTACCGCAGACGGTCAGGGTTTTAACCGTGCCTGACTGTGTTTTTTTGATATTACCGAAAAAATCCTTTGCCTCACCCTCTACCGTACAAAGCTCGCTGAGCTTTGTTTTAACCTCTTCTTCGCCGAATTCCGCCTTTGTAGCATATTCCGGAGCTAATTTATCTCCCGGACTTGCAATCGGCTTTAAATACGGGAGATCCTTTCCCCATACCTCCTCGCAGCTTTCGGTCATACCGCTTGATATTGCGTGGTAGACCGCAAGTATCGGCTTTTTTTCATAAGTTACCATATACCCCTCGGTTTCCTTTACGGCGGATTCTATTTTTTCTCTGTACTCTGCCGCCTTGTCACCCCAGCGCTTTTCCGCTTCTTCCTTTGTTATAAAGCTTTGATCAAGCGACGGATCTGTTGTAAGGTCATAGCTTTTGTCGGCATTTTCCGCCTTTTTAACGCACGCATATGTATACGCCGCCACCGCCTGTGCTTTAAGCGCCTCTTTTTCGTATAACGCCGGCATTTCGGCGGCTACCACACCGAAAATATAGTCGGAAGTCTTCATTTCCGTTACCGTATCGTTTGAGATATCGCATATGCGGAAAGACCCGCCTACCGCCTGCTTTGCCTTTGGAATTTCAAAAATATGCGCCGCAGTTTGGACGGCGGTCTCCTTAGGACTTTCAAGTGCGGCAAGAGGCAATATAAGCATTACCGAAAGTATTACAAGCGTACAGCAAAAAATTTTTTTCATTATTGACTCTCCTATATGTATGTTATTATTGACTTTTTTTGTTCTCGGATATAAAATTACCTATGTGTAATTTTATGCTTGAACTTTTGTTTTAATGTCTTATTCGGATTGGAGACCTATAATTATATGAAATACAAAAAGATTGTCCTGTTTTTTTGCATTGCCTTGCCGCTTTGCACTCTTATGAGATTTTTACAGCTTGCGTTTACCGTTGATACCGAAACGGGATTTTTTAAACCCGAATATAAAACCGTAGGCTATTATCTGCTTGCGTTTATACTTGCCTTTTGCGCCGTTACCGTGATACTTTGCTTTACCGGTCACAGAAATCCCGAGCATCCGCCCAAAAAAAATATATTTATTTCCCTGTCGGCAATACTTTTTGCTTTTACGATAGGAACAGAACTGTTGTCAGAGTCGTTTTCGGGCGCAGTCAGAGCATGGCAGTCCGCTCTGCTTACCGTAACCGGGGTTGCGGCAACGCTGTTTCTCTTGGCATACGGAGCAAACGGATTTGTAAGGTTTAAAATACCGCCCATTTTTTCCGTGGCTCCGGCGGCATATTTTATTATGCGTATAATATGCGATTTCACATCCGTTTCTTCGCTTGCGCTTATTACAGACAATCTTCTTTTGCTTGCCGCTTACTGTTTTAATCTTTTGTTTTTTATTTGCTTCGGAAAGCTGTATAACAAAATCGACACCGAATATAATTTCCGCCGTATGCTTGCTACGGGAATGGGCTCTGTTATTCTTTGTTTTACACAGTCTGTTCCCCACTTTATAATAAATGCCGTTACGGGTAACGGCTACTGTCATACCTCGCTTGCGTGCAACGCCTCTCTCTTTGCGGGCGGACTGTTTATTGCGGCGTTTATATTTTCGCATTTTTCGTATAAGAACTCCGCCGTGCCGCACAGTTCCGAATCCGAAGAGGAATATTATATTTGAGGTCGGGTGATATTAAATGAGAATGCGCAAAAAAAAGCACCTGGAAGAACGCCTTGCCGAGGTTTCCAACTTACTTTTTATAAGCGATTTTGAGGACAGGAATTTCAACACCGCAATCAAGACGCCCGAATACATAGATTTTGACGCCTGGTTCGGCAGAAAGGCTCCGCTTATCCTTGAGGTTGGCTGCGGCAAGGGCGGTTTTGCCGCCGAGTATGCACAGCGTTATCCGAACATAAATTTTATTGCCGTGGAGAAGGATGCCAATGTTATAGTCTCTGCCTGTGAGACCGCAAAGGAAAGAGACTGCCGAAATCTCCGATTTATAAAATGCGGAGCGGAATATCTTCCGAAATACATAAGGCCTTCGTCGATTGAACTTATTTTCCTTAATTTCAGCTGTCCGTTCCCGAAAAACAAGTATGCGAGCCACAGGCTTACCCATAAAAATTTCTTGAAAATCTATAAAACTCTTATGAAGCCGAATGCCGAAATATATCAGAAGACCGACAATAGGGGATTTTTTGAATTTTCGCTTGAAAGTTTTTCGCAAAACGGCTTTATTCTTAAAAACATAAGCCTTGATTTGCACAAAAGCGGCTTTGAAGACAACATAGAAACCGAGTACGAGCATAAATTCGCGTCGCTCGGATTGCCTATTTACAGGCTTGAGGCTTATTTAGAGGACAAAGGAACGCTTATATGACGGATTTTAAAATTGAAAAAATTGCCGAAAGCTGTGCTGAGTTCGGCGTAGTGCTTGATGCCGAGAAGACCCGCCGGCTTAATCTTTACGGCAGTCTTTTGCTCGAATGGAACGAAAAAATGAATCTTACGGCAATAACCGCGCCTGAGGATGTTCTCTACAAGCATTTTTACGACTGCATTTTGTTTTTAAAGCACATAGAGGTACCGAACGGCGCTTCACTTATAGATGTAGGAACGGGAGCCGGCTTTCCCGGTATGGTGCTTAAAATAGTAAGACCCGATATTAAGGTAACGCTGCTTGACAGCCTGAAAAAACGGCTGACATTTCTTGACTGCGTTATAAACGAGCTTTGCCTTGACGGAATAGAGACCGTGCATATGCGCGCGGAGGACGCGGGACGCAATAAAGCGATAAGGGAAAGGTACGATATAGCGTGTGCAAGAGCCGTAGCCTCTCTGCCCGTGCTTATGGAATACTGTGTTCCGCTTATAAAAACGGGCGGTATTTTCGCCGCTATGAAGGGTCCGTCCGCAAAAGAGGAGGTAAAGCTTTCCGCTGATGCGGCAAGGCTTCTCGGAGCGGCGCAACCTAATATTATATGCGAAACCCTTACGGGAAATGAGAGCCGTGCCTTTGTAATTTCAAAAAAAATATCGCAAACCCCGACAAAATATCCCAGAAAACCCTCGGATATATCAAAACAGCCGCTTTAATGCGGCTGTTTTTGTTGTTTTGGGGCGAATTTGCCCGATGTGTTTTTCTTTACAAACGGAAAATTCCGTGTAAAATTATAAATGCAGTGAGGTAAACACAGTCTTAGGAGGAATACGATGTATATGCTGTCCGAAAAAAAGCTTTTAATGCTAAAGCCGGCTGAAATTCAGCTTTCGCCGAATCAGCCGCGTAAAAGCTTTGATGAATACGAGCTTAAGCTTCTTACAGACAGTATTCGTTCAAACGGAATTATACAGCCACTTTCAGTCCGTAAAAACTCCGAGGGCGAATATGAGCTTATTGCAGGCGAAAGAAGACTTAAAGCCGCCGTTGCGGCAGGTCTCAGAAGAGTCCCGTGCATACTGCATAAAACGGACGACGAGACCTCGGCGCTTTATTCTCTTATTGAAAACCTGCAAAGAAGCAACCTCACGGTATTTGAGGAGTCCGAGGGCATACAGCGGCTTATAACGGAATACGGACTCTCGCAGTCGGAAGCCGCCGCAAGGCTCGGGATTGCCCAATCTACCCTTTCTAATAAGCTTCGTTTACTGCGGCTTGATGATGACATAAAGCACCGCATTATTTCGGCACGGCTTACCGAAAGGCACGCAAGAGCGCTTTTAAGACTGCCCGAAGAAATGCGTGAGGAGGCACTTGACCGCATAATAGCCGAGGGTCTGACGCTGAACCAGACCGAAAGCTATATTGAGGAGCTTTTGACCCCACCCGAAGAGCCGAAACCCGACGAGCATTTTAAAATGCCGGTAAGAAAAGCGGCAATAGGAGATGTAAGACTTTTCTCAAACAGCCTTACAAAGCTTGTCTCAACACTCCGAAATGCCGGAATAGACGCCGACTCAAAAAAGCGTGAAAACGATAAATATATAGAGTTTAAGGTGCGGATAAGTAAAAACTGCGCCGATACTTCACGCTGTACCCAGTTAAAAATCTGTTAGTTTAATTTTAAGCTGACGATTTTTATATACCGTGACGGCTCCCCTACGTCACAAATCCACCATATTCATCCCCATACACAAACTGCCGAAGCGTTACGCTCCGGCAGTTTGTGCTTTTTACAGCTCTTTTAAAAATTCGCCTATCCTTGAAATTGCCTCTTTTATATGCTCTACGGAATAGCAGTATGACGCTCTTATAAAGCCCTCGCCGCTGTCCCCGAATGCGGTTCCGGGTACTACCGCAACTTTTTTGCTGTAAAGCAGTCTTTCGCAAAATTCATCGCTTGAAAGCCCCGTGCTTTTTACGGACGGGAAGGTGTAAAACGCTCCCTTAGGTTCGCGGCAGGTAAGACCTATCTCATTAAATCCCGCAACCATCATACGGCGGCGCATATCATACTCGTGTACCATTCTTTCAACCTCGCCGTCACAGTTTTTAAGCGCTTCTATCGCGGCATACTGCGAGGTAGTGGGCGCGCACATTATGGCAAACTGGTGTATTTTGGTTATCTGATCCATTATCTCCCGAGGGCCGCAGGCAAAGCCCAAACGCCAACCCGTCATTGAAAACGCCTTTGAAAAACCGTTTACGGTCACTGTTCTTTCCCACATACCGTCAATACTTGCAGGGGAAACATGCCTTTTTCCGCCGAATGTAAGCTCGGCATAAATTTCATCCGAAAGCACCGCGACATTTGTGTTTTTAAGAACCCGGGCTAACTCCTCAAGGTCTTCCTTTTCCATTACAGCGCCTGTGGGATTGCAAGGGTACGGCAAGATAAGAAGCTTTGTACGGGGGCTTAGCGCTTTTTCAAGCTGTTCTCTTGTTACCTTAAAATCGTCTTCCGCCCTTGTTTCTATTATCACCGGAACGCCGCCCGCAAGACGGGTTATAGGCTCATAGCACACATAGCTCGGTTGAGGGATTATAACCTCGTCCCCCGGAGAGACAAGCGCTCTTATGCAGGCATCTATCGCCTCACTGCCGCCCACCGTGATAAGTATTTCCTCATCCGGCTTGTAATCAAGCGAATATTTGCGCTTTACATAATCGGAAACCGCGCTTCTTAACTGCGCTATACCCCAGTTTGAGGTATACTTGGTTTTCCCCTTTTCAAGCGAATTGATACCGGCCTTTCTTATTTGCCACGGCGTTCTGAAATCCGGCTCGCCCACACCCAGAGAAATTACGCCGTCCATAGTTGCGGCAATATCGAAAAATTTCCGTATGCCCGACGGTTTTATTTCGGCAACAGTGGGGTTTATTACCTTACTGTAATCCATCATATGAAAAGCTGCCCCCTGTCGTCCTTTTCGTCGCCGGCAAGCACAACATCCATTTCCTTATATCTTCTCATAACAAAGTGAGTTGTGGTTTGAGTAACGGAATCTATTGTGGCAAGCTCTCTTGCGACAAAGCGCGCCACATCCTGAAGTGTTTTACCCTTTACCACCACATTAAGGTCATAGGAACCCGACATAAGGTAAACAGACTCAACCTCTTCGTATTTCGCTATGCTTTCGGCAACCTCCTCAAAGCCCAATTCCGCCTTCGGAACAACATTCAGCTCTATAATAGCGGAAACACAGGAATCCTCGAACATCTGCCAGTCCACAATAGCCTTATAGCCCTTTATAAATCCGTCCTTTTCAAGCTGAGCTATTTCTTTTGCAACGGTATTCTCGTCGCTGCCTAACATAACCGCTATATCCTTTGCGGTGTATTTTGCGTTTCTCGCAAGTAATTTAAGTATTTCGTATTTCATATTTTTTCCTCCTGAAAATAAAAATAACGCCCCGAATGTAATACATTCGGGACGAATAAAATCCGTGTTACCACCCTTATTCGGAGCTGTCCGCTCCGCACTCAACGGTACGAAAATACCTTTGTCCTGTAACGGAGACCTCCGTCTTCCCTTTCGGGAGCCGCTTGGGGATAGCTTCACCGCAAGGCTTGCATAGGGCTTTCACCTGCCGCCCTCTCTCTTAACGCTTGTCTTGCCGTTACTTATTCCCGTCATTGCGTTTCACGCTATGACCTAATGATATACCATATACGCGGATTTGTCAAGCGCAAATCTTTTTGATACCACTTGAAAGTTTGTCAAAAAAAATGTATAATATGTATTGTTCGGCACTTTCCCCAAATAATAAGATTTAAAGGGAGAGTGAAAGCTGATGAGCAGTGATAAAGAAAAAAACGGTTCCGAAAAAACAAAGCTTGATGAAATAAAGGAAATGGGCTCCGTTTCGGCGTTTGACGGCAGGCATAAAATTTTCTGCCTTACGGTAATAGGCGAAATTGAGGGGCATAATGTTCTTCCCGAGCAGAATAAGACCACAAAATACGAGCATGTCATACCTCAGCTTGTGGCTATTGAGGAAAGCCCCGATATAGAGGGTCTTTTAATAGTTCTGAATACGGTAGGCGGCGATGTGGAGGCAGGTCTTGCGATAGCCGAGCTGATTTCAGGTATGAAAAAGCCAACCGTCTCGTTTGTACTGGGCGGCGGCCATTCAATAGGCGTGCCGCTTGCGGTTTCAGCGGACAGATCGTATATAGCGCCGTCCGCCACAATGACGGTGCATCCCGTAAGAACAAGCGGACTTGTAATAGGCGTACCGCAGACTATGAACCACTTTGCCCGTATGCAGGCGCGCATAACCGATTTTGTTGTAAAAAATTCAAGGATAACCGCCGAGCGGTTTACCGAGCTTATGATGAACACCGGCGAAATGGTTACGGATGTAGGCTCAACCCTTACGGGCGACAGAGCGGTAAAGGAAGGACTTATTGACGAGGTGGGAACGCTCGGAACCGTTATAGACGGTCTTTACAGGCTTATAGAGCAAAAATAAGGTCGGAGCTCCGACCGTTACATAAGGAGAAATAAAATGGCAGCGGCTAAAAAGAAAGGAAGCAAATCACGCAGCGCAACTGCAACCAAAATTCAAAACGAGGCTTCGAAAAGGGAAACTGCCGCCGGAAAAAGACAGCTTATGTCGGTAATCTGGTTTGCGGTGGCGGTATTTCTGCTTTGCGTTGTTTTTATAAAGGGTCAGAACATTTGGCTTGCAATGCACAACTTTATTTTCGGAGTATTCGGCGTGACGGCGTACTTCTATCCCTTTTTACTGGGTGTCGTCGCCGTGCTCTTTGCTATGGATAAAATCGGCGGTTCAATAAATGCCAAAATTATAGAATCGGGCGTGCTCGTGGTGCTTGTGGGCGCGGCTGTTGATATTTTTATAAAGCACGACAAAACGCTTACCTTCTGGCAGCACCTGACCTCCTCCTATACAAGCGGAACCGCACTTAAAAGCGGAGGATTTTTGGGTGCGCTTATAGGTCAGCCGCTTTACCTTGCTTTCGGCAAAACGGGCGCCGCAATCACCGTAATAATACTTATATGCGTATTTTTAATGATTATCACGGGAACAACGCTTATGTCGCTTTTCAAGACAATGGCAAGACCCGTAAAGACCATATCCGAACAGGCGGAAAACGCTTATCAGAGCCGAATTGACCGTGAGCCTTCAGAGCATACCGAAAAGCCGCTTAAGGTACTTAAGGGCTTCAGCGTTGATATTCCCGTTGACGATATACCCGAAAAACGCAATATCAAAAAGGAAACGCTTGACGAAAAGCAGCGCAAGGTAGTTGATACATATTACGGTGCCTCCCCTGCCGCCGAGGAGCCCGAGTCCGAAAAAGCCCCCGAAAAGGAGGAAACGCCCGAACGCCGCGATATAGACGGCGCGCTTAAGGCGGCAAGAGAGGAAGCCGAGGTTCAAAAGGAGCAAATTAAGGAAGAAACCGAGAAATTTACCGAGCATATAGAGGAAAATGAGGCTGATACAGAGGAAACCGATTCCTACAAATTTCCGCCGCTCTCTCTGCTTAAGGAAACTAAGAATACAAACGGCGCGGCGCTGTCTGCCGAGCTTGACGGAACCGCCGACAAGCTTGTTGAGACCCTTAAAAGCTTCGGCGTTGACACAAGGGTTGTGGATATAAGCCGGGGACCCACCGTAACACGGTACGAATTACAGCCCTCCGCCGGTGTAAAGATAAGTAAAATCACAAATCTTGCGGACGATATAGCCTTAAACCTTGCCACCGCAGGCGTAAGAATAGAAGCCCCGATACCGAATAAGGCGGCGGTAGGAATAGAGGTTCCGAACAAGGCAAGCGCCGTAGTGGGAGTACGGGGTATACTTGAATCCCCCGCGTTCTCATCCGCAAAAAGCAAGCTTACCGTAGCCCTGGGCAGAGACATAGGCGGCAACGCAATAGTTGCGGACATAGGTAAGATGCCGCACGGACTTATAGCAGGCGCCACGGGTTCGGGTAAATCAGTGTGCATAAACTCAATTATAATAAGTCTTCTTTACAAGGCGTCTCCCGATGAAGTAAAGCTCCTTATGATAGACCCAAAGGTTGTTGAGCTCGGCATTTATAACGGTATTCCCCACCTTTTGGTGCCTGTTGTTACAGACCCGAGAAAGGCGGCAGGCGCACTCGGCTGGGCGGTAAGCGAAATGGAAAAGCGCTACAAAATGTTTGCCGACAGGGGCGTTCGTGATTTAGCGGGCTACAACCGCTTTGTCGAAAGCCTTAATGACCCCGAAGTAAAGCAAATGCCGCACATAGTAATTATTATAGATGAGCTTGCGGACCTTATGATGACAGCCCCCAACGAGGTTGAGGACTCGATAAACCGTATTGCCGCAAAGGCAAGGGCGGCAGGTATGCACCTGATAATCGCGACACAGCGCCCGTCTGTTGATGTTGTAACAGGCGTTATCAAGGCAAATATACCCACCCGTATCGCATTTGCGGTCTCCTCACACATAGACAGCCGCACAATACTTGACACCGCAGGTGCGGAAAAGCTTTTGGGCAGGGGCGATATGCTCTTCAGTCCCGTAGGCTCGTCAAAGCCGAAGCGTATTCAGGGCTGTTTTGTAAGCGACGAAGAGGTTGAAGCGGTAGTTGAATATGTAAAGGGCGACCACACCGCTGACTATGACGATGATGTTATGGTTGAAATAGAACGGCAGGCGGCTGTTGACAAAAAGCAGAAAACAGGACTTCCCGAGGACGGACCGGGCGACGACCCGATGCTTAACGACGCCATAAGGGTAGTTGTCGAAAACGGTATGGCTTCTACCTCGCTTCTTCAAAGAAAACTGAAGCTCGGCTACGCAAGAGCCGCCAGAATAGTTGACGAAATGGAACAGCGAGGCGTTGTGGGACCGTACGAGGGCTCAAAGCCGAGAAAGGTGCTTATAACAAAGGACCAGCTTATGGAGCGTGAAGCCGCAGGCGCAGACGATGAAGCATAAAATTACCAAACGCACTCTGGTTTTAACGGCGGAAGCGCTTATTGCGGCTTCGGTATTTGTTTTCTGTTTCGCAAAGCTTGTTTTCGGGACAGATCTGTTAGACGCATTAAGCCGTAACGGACAAGGCTTTGATGAAAGTCAGGATTTCGTAAAGATTATGGATGTCGGTCAGGCGGACAGTATACTTATTTATTCAAACGGCTACTGCGCCGTTGTGGATACCGGTCTTGCTTCCTCTGCCGGCGCGATTTCCGAGGACTTAAGCTCGGCGCATATCAAGAATATCGACACGGTTGTTATTTCACATCTTCACGAAGACCATGCGGGCGGTCTTGAAAAGATCTCACAACTTTACGGAATAAGCAACCTTATTGTCCCGAAATCGGATCCGACCGCCGACTCGGACGCTTCCGTCAGCCGTGTAAAAACACTTGTTGCAAATAAAAACGGAAAGGTTTATACTGCGGAACCCGGAATGAACTTTAAAATTGGCGAATTTGAAATTACTCTGATAGCTTATTACAGCGGACTTTCCGATATGAACGACCGCTCGGTTACGGTTATCGCGGAAATCGGCGGAGTTAAGTTTCTTCTGACGGGCGACGCAGGCGAGCCTGCCGAAAGCGCTATGATAAAAGACGGCATTAATCTTGACTGCGATGTTTTAAAGGTCGGACATCACGGCAGCAATACCTCAAATTCACTTGAATTCCTTAAAAAGGCAACACCAGAATATGCCGCGATCTCGGTTGGGAAGAACAATGTTTACTCTCATCCATCAGATAAGGTTGTGTCCTCACTCGGCAGGGTCGGCGCAAATGTATACCGAACCGACGAGGACGGTGATATAACCTTTTATGTTGAGGACGGAAAAATAAGAGCGGAAACCGAAAAATAAAAAGGGCGTACTGAGGCAAACAAATGCCAAAGTACGCTCTTAATATTTTACACCGATTACAGTCAGTCGGAATTTTTCTTAATTTATTGCCGGCATTATTGAAATACAGGCGTCAGCGTGTATACTCCGCCTTAGTGCACGGAGCCGCTGTCCTTACAACACGGAGTCTTCTTCTTTTAACCGCGCAAATAACACGCCTTTCGAATGCGGCAAGCCTGTCCTCGTGGAAAAATCCCCACACAACCAAAACAAAGAGTAAAATCTCAAATACAGTTCTTAAAGCCATAGAAAATGTCATACTTAAAACCTCCCGAACAAATGTTCGCAAACTTATTATAGCAAAAAGGTCGAATTTTGTCAAGCGCTTTTTACTGTATTTTATTTTATATCATTCACTGTCCGATAAACGGGACTTTGATACTTTTTTGTAAATTTATTTTTACTTGAAAGATTGGGTCTGTAATGTTATAATTAAGTGAATATAGTCAGTAGGGGTGATACGGGTGAAGGTTTCTTTGGCAGACCGCATAATCGATATAAATTTCCGTGACGCGCGGTTCGGTTCCTTTTTTGAAAGATGGAAAACGGACGGCGGAGAACCGGAGCTTTGCGTTGTGACAAACGAACAGAACATCGCACCCGAACGGATATGGAAAAATCAGGATGACTTTTATCCTGAAAGCTCCGCTATATTAAGGCAGATTGCGGAATGGTTGCCGCTTAGGAATTCCTTTGTTCTTCACTCGGCTGTTTTTGATGTCGGCGGTACGGGCATTGCCTTTGCGGCGCACAGCGGCACGGGGAAAACAACACATCTTCTTTTATGGAAAAAGCTCCTCGGCGACAGACTTAAAATAATAAACGGCGATAAACCCATAATCCGCTTTTTTGACGGTGAACCGAATATTCCCTATGCCTACGGAACGCCGTGGAACGGTAAGGAGGGTCTCGGCTCGGCGGAGCGAACCCCTCTTCTACACCTGTGCTTTATAGAAAGAGCGGATGAAAATTCCTGCACCGAAGTATCGGCAAACGATATTGTAAACCGCATTTTCGATCAGGTCTATATGCCGCATGATCCTGCGGCGGCGGCAAGCACTCTGGGTCTTATTAACCGATTACTGTCATCGGTAAGAATTTGGAAAATATGCTGTAATATGGATATATCTGCGGCAAAGACCGCATATGACGCAATTTTAGGTAACGAAAGGAAAAACTAAAATGAAGCTTAAATACAACTTTGTTATGAATGATGTTGCCGGCAAAAAGGTAGCAGTAGCAGTCGGAGACGATTTGGTCCGTTTCAACGGCTTTATAAAAATGAATGACACAGGAGCTTTTATTTTTAATATGCTTAAAACGGATGTTACAGAGGAAGATATAACAAACGCCCTCCTCAACGAATACAGCGGCGTTACAAAGGAAGAAGCCGAACGCACGGTTTCGGACTTTTTAGGACAGCTTAAGCAGTCGGGCGTTATAGACTGATGCCGCAAAACAGCTTAAAAACCGCGGCACAGGCGCTTTGTGAAAAAGAAGAAATATCCGTGCTTACGGCAGGGATAAGTATGCGCCCGATGCTAAGACAGCATAAGGATATTGTTGTAATTAAGCGCACAAACGGCAGGCTTAAAAAAAATGATGTGCCCCTTTACCACAGAAAAGGCAGCGATAAATTTATTCTTCACCGAATACTTAAGGTGACGGATGACGGATATGTTATCAGGGGCGATAATCTTTTCAAAAACGAATATGACATAAAGGATGAAAATATAGTCGGCGTACTTAAAGCTTTTTACCGAAACGGTAAATACATCGACTGCCAAAAAAGCACAGGCTACAAGGTATATGTGTTCCTTAACAGGATAAGCTATCCGGTAAGGTATCTTTGGCGCGTAATTCTCCGTCCTTTTTTGGGAAAAATCAAAAGGCTTATTATAAAATAATTTCAGTATTCGAAGAGGTGTATTATGCGTCCCTACGAAAATCCGCAGAAAACAAGCGAAAACAGACTTAAATGCAGAAGCTGGTATATACCGGACAGCGGCTGTAAGCAAATAATGCTTAACGGCGAATGGCGTTTTGCGTTTTTTGAAAACGGCGACCGCGTGGAGAATATAGAAGAATGGGAAACTATTGAAGTCCCCTCCTGCTGGCAGTTAAAGGGATACGAAAGCCCGAATTACACGAATATAAACTATCCGTTCCCCTGCGATCCGCCCTATGTGCCGGATATAAACCCCGTAGGCGTTTACGAACGCAGCTTTCAGATAGAGGACGGAAGCCTTGAGACTTATTTTGTATTCGAGGGTGTATCCTCGGAAGCGGAGCTTTACATAAACGGCAAATATGTCGGCAGAACGCAGGGCAGCCGTTTAATGGCGGAATTTGATATAACCGAATTTGTAAGCTCGGGTACAAATACCGCCCGAGTATATGTAAGAAAATGGTGCTGCGGCAGTTATCTTGAGGATCAGGACGCATTCCGTTTTAACGGAATTTTTAGGGATGTTTATGTGCTTTCCCGTCCGCACGGTCATATTTTCGATATAGATATCAAAACGGAGGTCAACACCGTACTCTGTCTGGCTGACGCTGAATTTTCCGCCGAGCTTTATGACGGTGACACTCTGCTTGAAAGGCGCGATTCGGTAGGCTGTAAGGCGGAATTTACGGTAAACGAGCCGCTTTTATGGACAGCCGAGACGCCTAAGCTTTATACGGTAAAGCTTTATGCCGCAGGCGAAATTATAACAAGAAAGATTGGCTTCCGCACAATTAAAATATCTTCAGATTACGAACTGCTTATAAACGGCACGCCTGTAAAGCTTAAGGGCGTAAACCACCACGATACAGACCCTTATAAGGGTTGGACTATGAGCGAGGAGGACTATGTGCGAGACCTTAAGCTTATGAAGGAGCTTAATATCAACATGGTCAGAACCTCGCACTATCCGCCCTCTCCTAAATTCCTTGATTACTGTGATGAAATGGGCTTTTATGTTATACTTGAGTGCGACATTGAAACCCACGGCTTTATACGCCGTTTTGCCAATACGGGTTACGGCTTTGACCCGCAAAACGGAGATTGGCCGTGCGCCGAGGAAATGTGGAAAAAGGAATTTTTAGACCGCATAGAGCGTACTTACGAGAGGGATAAGATACACACCTCTGTAATAATGTGGTCAACAGGTAACGAAAGTGCGTATTATTCCAATCAGGCGGCACAGATAGACTGGCTCAAAGCGCGTGACAAGGTACGCCTTGCGCACTGCGAGGATGCGTCGAGAGCCGGCAGTCAGGAAAAGACCGATGTATTTTCAATGATGTATCCGGGTGTTGATACTATCGAAAAATGGGCAAAGGACGATAATATTAAACAGCCCGTATTTATGTGCGAGTACGCCCACGCTATGGGCAACGGACCGGGCGGTATGTGGGACTACTGGAACGCAATTTACGAAAACAAAAAGCTTATAGGCGGCTGTATCTGGGAGTGGGCAGACCTTGCGGTTATGGTTGACGGCGTAGCCAAATACGGCGGAGATTTTGAGGGAGAACTGACGCACGACGGCAATTTCTGCTGTGACGGTATGGTTTTTGCGGACAGAAGTCTTAAATCAGGCTCATATGAGGTTAAAGCCGCTTACGCTCCGTTCCGCATTAAGTGGGATAACGGCACATTAAAGCTTAAAAACTGCTTTGACTTCCTCTCGTTCGACGGATTTACATTTGAATATACGGTAACGGCAGACGGCGAAAGCCTTGAAGACCGCATAGTGAGGGTAAACACAAAGCCGGGCGACGAATTTTCGGTCACCCCTTCGGCGGCACTTCCCGAAGCCTGCCGTTTGGGCTGTTTTGTTACGGTTAAGATGACCGATGCGGACGGATTTGAGCTTGCTACGCTTGAGGAACGCCTGCCCGTTAAAATTGTAAACGGTGAGAACAGCGACGCACCGCTTTCCGTTACGGAGAGTGAATTCGACATTACAGCCGAGGGCGAAGGCTTTAAATATGTGCTTTCAAAGCAAACAGGAACCTTTATAAGCATAATTAAAAACGGCAAAGAAATGCTTGAAGCGCCTATGAAGCTTTCGTATTTCAGAGCAACTACCGACAATGACCGCAATATAAAGGCATTGTGGGACAGAACGAACATCTGGCAGGGCGAAAATTTCGACTGTGTGTTCAACAAAGTATATTCCTGTAAAATAAACGGCAACCGCACGGAATTTACAATGTCTGCAGCAGGCGTTTCAAGAAAACCTTTCTTTAACTACACGCTTTGCTATGAATTTTTTGCCGACGGCGAAGTTTCGGTAGGTCTTGACGGTAAAATACGGGAAAATGTTGTATGGCTGCCAAGGCTTGGGTTTGAGTTTAAGCTGCCGTATGACACTTCGAAATTCAGATATTTCGGGAACGGTCCTATGGACAGCTACCGCGATATGACCCACCACGGTATTACGGCGTGGCACGAAAGTGATGCGGACCGTGAGTATGTAAACTATATCCGTCCGCAGGAACACGGAAATCACTACGGCTGCCGCGAGCTTGAGGTTGAAAATTCACTTAAATTCTCGGCGGAAAACACCATGGAAATATCCGTGCTGCACCACAGTATAGAGCAATTAACAAAAGCCGAGCATACCGACGAATTACCGGCCCCCGATGGCACATATGTAAGGGTTGATTACAAAGTATCGGGCATAGGCTCAAACTCCTGCGGTCCGCAGTTACCCGAAAAATACAGACTTTCCGAAAAGGATATTTACTTTAAATTTAAAATTTCTATTTAAAAAGGCTCTATAATAAATGTTGGGGTAAACAAGTAGAGCCTACAAAAAAGACAAGAA
>UQQR01000031.1 GCA_900543215.1 uncultured Oscillospiraceae bacterium
ATTTTTGCTTTGCAAAAGTCCGGTCAACCTTACATAGCTAATTCTTGATTTCACTTATTGTTTGAAATTCGGCGTCTTTGACGCCTGTTTCGTTATGCCTTTTTTTACCGTCTTGTATTTTTTCATCAGCCCCTCTTTTTAGACTTGACTTTTAATAGTTAGTCTTTCTGAAAAAACCGACATTACAGCAAAATTTCTTAATCGCATTTCGCTGTAATGCCGGTTCAAATTGCTTTAATAGCTATTACGCCTGCTTTAAAATCGGGACATTGTCGGGTACATTTACACGCTTTATATCAGCCCCGAGACCCGAGAACTTTTCAACGACATCTTCGTAGCCCCTGTCAATATGGTCGATTTCTTCAATTTCGGTTACTCCGTCAGCTACGAGTCCCGCGATTATCATTGCAGCTCCCGCACGAAGATCCACAGCTCTTACGGGAGAGGAGTGCAGTTCTTCGACCCCGGTTATAACCGCCATCTTACCGTCAACCTGTATATCCGCGCCCATTAAGGTGAGCTGTTCAACATACCTGAACCGACTGTCCCAAACGCCCTCCGTAATTATACTTGTACCCTCGGCAATGCTTAAAAGCACTGCGATCTGGGGCTGCATATCGGTAGGGAAGCCGGGGTGCGGCATAGTTTTAATATTGCATTTATGCGGGCGACGGGTCATCTGAACCCTTACGGCTTCATCATATTCAGTCACTTCAGCGCCGGTCTCAACAAGTTTTGCTATTATTGATTCAAGGTGCTTGGGTGTTACATTTGTAACAAGAACATCGCCCCTTGTAGCGACCGCCGCCGCCATATAGGTGCCCGCTTCAATCTGGTCGGGGATTATACTGTATGAGGTGCCGTGCATATGCTTGACGCCCCGTATTTTAATGACGCTTGTGCCGGCGCCCATAATGTCGGCTCCCATTGAGTTGAGAAAATTCGCAAGATCAACAATATGCGGCTCGCGGGCGGCGTTTTCTATAACCGTAAGACCGGACGCTTTTACCGCGGCGAGCATTATATTTATCGTGGCGCCTACCGAAACAACATCAAGGTATATAGAGCAACCTGTTAAATGTTGAGCCTTGGCGTCTACCATACCGTTTTCAATGGCCATTTTAGCACCTAAAGCCTCAAAGCCTTTAATGTGCTGGTCAATGGGGCGAACGCCGAAATCGCAACCTCCGGGAGGAGCTACCCTTGCTCTCTGCATACGGCCGAGCAATGCGCCCAGAAAATAACTTGACGCTCTCATTCCCTCAGCCATTTTTTTTGTAACAACGAAGGAGTTTACATGGCGAGGATCGATTTCCACGCTTGATTTATTTATAGGTTTAATCTGCGCACCCAATGAATGCATAGTTTTTAAAAGCGTTGCAACATCGGATATGTTTGGTAGGTTTTCAATAAGACATGGCTCGTCTGACAGCAAAACTGCCGGAAGTATAGCGACAGCCGCGTTTTTGGCGCCGCTTATGCGAACCTCGCCTTTAAGAGCATTGCCGCCTTTAATTACGAATTTCTCCAAATAAGGCACTCCCAGTCACATAAGATTTATATATAGTTTATCCTGATAATTCGTTTCAATCCGTTGCGTATATACTAAGTAATATAAGCAACATATAGTATTATATACATAATATGCTATTTTGTCAATTTATAATTAAAAAATTGACGGATATAGGGAAAACCGTAATCCGTCAGTGAAAAAATCTGTATTCTGTTAGTTTATTTTGCCGTACAGTGGAGCGTTGCTGTCGCGCTTCGGCTCACGGGACGGGTCATTAACCGGTATTTGCTTTGATTGGGGAGCGCGGCGTGAGTAGCCGTCCCTTCTTCTGTTGTCTCTTCTCAAAGGTCTTAACTCCTTGCCTTCTATGCCTATAACGACATATCTTGCGGGACCCTCTCCGAAAGAACCCGATATAACTCCGTCAATAGACTGAACGGTAGTGTGTATTATTCTGCGTTCATAGGGGTTCATAGGTTCAAGACTGCGGCATTTGCCGGTTTTTAAAACCTGATCGGAAATACGCTTTGCAAGTCCCTTAAGAGCTTCCTCCCTCTTCTCACGGTAATTGCCTATATCAAGCGTAACTTTATAGTATCCGCCGCCGTTGCTTGCGGCAAGCCCTGCGAGATACTGGAGCGAATCAAGTGTCTCGCCTCTGTGGCCGATAACCACGCCGAGTCCCTCGCCGTTAAGCTCTATGAGAGCGGAATTGTCTTTTTCGGCAATTTTAATTTCGGTATCCTCACAGCCGAGGTTTTTAAGTATGGATTTTAAGTATGCGATTGCTCTTCCTGCCTTGGAGTCGGGTGAAACAGAATCCGCACTTACGGTCTCCCCGTATCCGGAAACGGATTTTTTTACAGATGCGGTTTCCTTTGTTTTAACCGCAGGCTTTGCTTGCGGTTTTTCCTGACGGACAGGCTGGTTATCTTCTTTTTGAGGACGGCTTTTTTTGCGTGCGGCAGGCTTTTCGTCCGGCAGCTCCACAAACACACGAACCTCCGCCATACGGCCGCCGAAAAGTCCCAAGGTCTTCTTTTTAGGGGTCGAAATTACTTCAAACTGTATGTCCGCGTCTTCTGACATATTGAGATCTGCTATGGCTCTTTCTTTTGCTTCGTCTATTGTTGAACCGAAGCCTCTTGCTTCTTTAATCAAGTTGATCCTCCTTCTGTATTTTCAGGGGTATTATTTTTCCGCAGTGCCCTTTATTTTCTTTAACTGCGATGCTTCAAAATCACATTCCTTATTGAGCTCTTTGAGTCTTTCGCGGGAAAGCATCTTTTGCGGACCGTAGAACTGTTGAACGCCTACCTGAATAAGACCGCCGATAAGTGAAGAGCACGCCCAATAGAACGCAACACCGCCCGGCAGTGTGAAGCCGATGAACAGTGAAAGCAGGGGCATGGTAAGCATCATTCCCGCCATATTGGGAGAATCGGGGTTTATCTTCTTCTGCATTACAAGCGAAATCGCACTTGTGAGCATTTGAGCCAAAAAGGCTATTATAGGCATTATCCAAATAAGCTGAGCGTCGTGGAAGATATCAAACGAAAATTTCGGGGTCTGAGTAAGGTCTATTCCGAAAAAGTTGAAATCTATGGCACCGAGCTTGTCGGCAATCTGCGGAAAATCAATCGTTCCGTTTCTTACAGCCTCGATTATCTGAAGCTCCGCGCGGGCGTTGGCTGTTGTGCCGATCTGTTTTGCCGCTTCGGATATTACAGACGAATCTATGTGTACAAGATAGGTAAGGGGAGACATAATGAGGTAGTAAATGCTCATCATCAAGACAAGGCGCAATACCATCGGCAGACAGCCGCCCGAGAGCGACACGCCTTCCTCTTGGTAAAGCTTTTGCATAGCCTCGTTATACTTTTGCTTGTCATCACCGTATTTTTTCCTGAGCTCATCAAGCTTCGGTTTTATACGGGTCTGCTGCACCGAGGATTTTTGGCTTTTAATGCTCAGCGGTATAAGCAGGACATTGATAAGCAGTGTAAACATAAAAACCGCAGCGGCAAAATTGCCGCCGAAAAGACCGGACAAAAATTCAAGCGCCCAGCCGAAAGGAATGTTTATAATATTAAATAGTGTTTGCATTTATACACCGTCCATTCGTGCCGAAAACAAGGCAACGGTTATTTTTTGTTTTTTGTGCGCACCCGTTTTTCGGGTACGGGGTCATATCCGCCCTTGCAAAGCGGATTGCAACGCAAAATGCGCCGCAAAGCGAGCACGGAGCCGACTATTACACCTCTTTTTTCTATTGCCTCTATAGCATAGGCTGAACAGGTTGGGGTAAATCGGCAACACGGCATCTTGACGGGAGAAATATTTTTTTGATAAAACTTAATTATTCGAATCAACAGTTTTTTCATCTGTCTGAGCCTTTTCCGTAACGCCGGCGTCGTTAAGCAGTTTTTTCATAGACGCGGCGGCGGCAGTGCTTTTAATAGTCAGTATTCTCGTTCTTGCTACGATTACAAAGTCGTACCCGTCTTTTAAGGCGGGCAGACATTCGCGGAATGCGGCATACACAACACGCTTTGCGCGGTTGCGCTGTACGGCGCCGCCGAGCTTTTTTCCCGCTGTTATCCCAAGCCGTACACCGTAACGGTTTTTCATTACATACACAACAAAATAAGGTGAAACAAAAGCCTTGCCCTTATTGTATGCACGGCGGAAAATATAATTTTCCTTGATTTTAATTAGTTTTTTCTTCATAACTGTCTGTATCACGCCCGAAAGAAAATAATCGGGTCAGTCCCGTAAAACGGGCAACCGCAGGCTTAACGCTTATAATAATGACAGAACAGCGCCAAAGCGCATTGATCATTATAAAAGGAAAAGCCACGGTGAAGTGGCTTTAGTATGTCAACTGCTTTCTGCCCTTAGCTCTGCGTCTTGCGAGAACCTTGCGGCCGTTGGATGTTGCCATTCTCTTTAAAAAGCCGTGCTCCTTTTTTCTGTGGAGCTTCTTAGGCTGATATGTCCTTTTCATTTGCGAAACCTCCTTGAATCAGTATGTTGGCGGTTATGCGGACCGAAATACAAAGTCCTGACAAGAAGCCATAACCTATCGAGTATAAATTATAACTCAAAGCCTGTAGCTATGTCAATAAAAAGTTTTTTAAATAAGAAAAAAACTTTTATTCCGTCTCCTTTGCGGTGTATCTGAGTTCCTCGGTCACAAAGTCCGCCGTCGGATTTGCCTCAAGATAGTCAAGCAGCTTGTCCTGCGAGTCAAATACCGCAAACAGCTTTAAATTATCGGGCGATATAAAGTGCTTGAGCACAGAGGAGCGGAGCTGTTTTATCAAATCATCGTAATATCCGCAGGTATTAAGAACAGCTATCGGTTTTGAATGTCTGCCGAGCTGTTTAAGCGTGAGAATTTCAAAAAATTCGTCAAGCGTACCGGGTCCGCCCGGAGTGATTACAAAGGCGTCTGCCTTTGATTCCATGACCGCTTTGCGTTCGCGCATAGTTTCGGTGTATATTACTTCGTCACATTCCTCGTATATAACCCCGCCTGAAGCAAGAAATTCCGGCACTACGCCGATTATTTTGCCGCCGCCGGTTTTTATGCCGCGCGCGGCAGCACCCATAAGTCCGTGCTTACCGCCGCCGAAAATAAGGGTATGACCTCTGTCGGCGAGCTTTGTTCCTAAAATCTCCACCGGTTTTATATATACACCGGCTATAACGCTGCTTGAAGCGCCGTATACGCAAATATTCATAGCACACCTGATTTGATATCTAATATTTTACCGTTTAAGACTGCTTTTAAAAGGGTATCGCCCTTATATTCAAGCTTTAACGAAAAGAAAGGTGCATTTTCTTCGAGTAAGCGAAGAAATATCTTGTCGCCCTCCCAAACAGGCAGGGAAAAGAGCCGTTCCTTTTTGACCCATTCAAGTACGCCTTCATCGCAATCCTTGATTTTTCCCGAAAAGCTGTCAGAATAAAAAATATGCATATATTCGGTCTCCCATTTGTCAGACACAAATGTTACGATTCCTCGGTATTCCGCACCTTTAAGAGTAAGCCCTGTTTCTTCGTATACCTCACGGAGATTACATTCCTCGGGACTTTCCTTATCCTCGAATTTGCCGCCTATGCCGACCCATTTGTCACGGTTAAGGTCATTTTCCTTTTTTATGCGGTGGAGCATAAGGTAGCATCCGTCTTTTTCAATATGGCATAGGGTAGTGTTACGCATTATTCGTTCTCCGATGAGGAGCTTTCGTCCTCAGTCACTTCGGGGACATAGCCGTTTATATAGAATACATCCCTGTCAATATTCTTTTGGTCAAAAATATTGTTGTACTGAATTTTCTCGTACTCGTCAAGCAAATGACTGTATGGTGAAACATCGCTCCATTTATAGTAATTGTTTTCGTTGTCTATATAACCCACGGTGTCTATTACGGGCAGAGTCTTCGAAAGCTTTAACAGATACTCATTGTATTCCGAAAGCTTAACTCCGGCAGTCTTAAGCACAAGCGAGGATAGATAATTCGCGCTAAGCCGGTCTATCTGCTGTTCGCCTATGTTGTAATTTGCCCATATAATGAACGGGGTAATATGGCGGCTTTGCTCCTGTTGGGGAGTAAGACCCGAAAGGCTGTCAACACCGAGCACTTCGCATATAAACTCTGTTTCAACCGACGGCTGATGGTCGCCGAACATACAAATAACCGTAGGCTCCTTAACGGTGCTGAAATACTCAATCAGTTCCTTAAAGGCATTGTCGCTTGCCTTTACAAGCGAGAGGTATTTGTTTGCTTTTATATAATTTTTCGAAACAGAGGTGGCGTAAATGCTCTCGTCGAAATTAACACAGCTTGTGGTATATCCGCCGTGATTCTGCATCGTAACATTGAACGCAAAATACGGTGTAGACTTATCCCTTTGCTCGTAATCCTTTATAAGCAGCTTATAATCGTATGAATCGCTTATATACTGACGGATGAGCATATTCTCGCCCGGATAAACCTCTTCAACACGCTGCTGTAAATAGTTCGGATCGCTGCCGTTTGCCTGATATTCCCTCATAAGCGAAATATCCATTATATTTTCAAGGCTGACAAATTTGTCAAAGCCCATATATTTATAAACATCGGTGCGGTTCCAGCCGACCGCGTAATACGGATGAAGCGCGAGAGCCGAATAGCTTTGGGCTTTCAGGGTAGACACAAGCGACGCCAGCGGATTTTTAATATACAGCATATATGCGTTGCTGCCCGACGGCAAAAATGCGGTGGTGTGACCGGTCAAAAACTCAAATTCCGTATTTGAAGTACCTGCGCCTATTACAGGTACATATAAATTACCCTTTATTGTGTTTTTTGTAAGGCTGTGCATAAACGGCATATAATCTTCGTTTGTGGTGAGGTTACCAAGCACCTGAAGGTCGGAAAGCGACTCGTTCATTATGCAGATTATATTAGGCTTAGTATAATCATCGTCGCCTTTTGTGCTGTCGGTGTCGGAACTGTTTTTGTCAACCACGCTGTTTACATAGTTCTTGATTTCGTCGGGGTTATAGTTGCTCGGCTCCGACATATACAGATATTTTGTGTTACAGAAAAAGTTAAAAGCAAAGCCGTAATTGTGGTATCCTCTTGTCTGATTCCAGAAATCGGGACGCACGCCCGCATTGGCAAAAACGCTTGTAAAATAGAAGAGTATAAGCAGCACGGATGAAAATGTGCCTGCAAATGCGCGCGAAATTACCTTTGTTAAAGTGTTGTATTTAGGAGTTCTCATTTTCACGCCGAGAATTATCGTGAAAATGAATATCATAGACGCCGTCATTACCTTGTAGGTAGGGGTGTAGTTGTATGTATTCGCAACACCCGCAGCGGTTTTTATGCTCAAAAAATCCATCGGTAAAAACGGAGTGCCTCTGAAGTCCATAATATAGCTGTGTGCAACGGCAAGTCCGAAAAGTATGGGATTTATGATAAGCAGGGGAAGCCTGATACTTCCCGAAAGCGCAAAGACCAAGAAATAAAGGATTATAATAAGCAGATAATTCCCGAGAAATCCCAAATATGTCATATTGTAAATAAACACATTGTTAAGGCATTCCGTCATAGTTATCGTTACAAACGGCATAAGCAATAAAAACAGAAGATGCCATATTTTATTAAGCAGGTCGTTTTTGATTTTTACGGTATAGGCCGCAGTCAGACCTAAAACAAATGTGCTTAAAAGTGTTGCCGCGAGAAGTATCCATTTTGCGGAAAAATCCTGCGATGTGTATGCGTTAACATCAAGAATTACGGCGATAAGCGTTATCACGCATATTGAAGCGCCTGTTATCTTCAAGCGTTTGGTTGAAGAAACTTCAAAATTATTTTTAAAAAATTCAGGTACAGTATTTGTAAAAAAGCCGAGAACATTGTTCAATGCTTTTCTCAAAGCCATATATCAGCATTCCTTTCAAGCATAGCGGGACAGAATTCCGCGCAGTTTTGCTGTTGCTTTTATATTGCCGCATTATTCAGCGTACAGATTATTATACCATAATTGCAAAGACCAAAGGTCTTTTACGGCGTAAGCCGTGCCGTGCCGCAGCTCGGCGGCTGTTATGATACAATGTTTTTATACGAAAATTTTCGATTTTCTCAGCGCAGTATGCGCTTTGGCGGCGTACCACCGCCGCCGATATAAAATTATTATACCATAAAATTATTAAATTTCAACCAAAAAATACGCCCCGTTTATCCAAAACGCCGTCAGACGCCCGATAAACGGGGCAAAATTTTAATTTTGGGTTATCCAGACATCAAGGTCGACGTTGCCGTCGATACCGTCAATACTGCCTTTTGAGGTATATTGCCAAATATCATAACTTCTGTTGAAATCATTAATGCAGTCGTTGTATTCCGCAACCCATTTGCTTACGGTTGCATACCATCCGTCCGTCATTTTTTCATTCCAAAATGCAGAGCGGCTTGAGTATATACCCATTTTATATCCGAGGGCGTCAAGTCTCGAATTAAACTCCTGCATTATTGAAAGCAGCTCTTCGTTGCTTATGGTGCGCCAGTCGAGACTTTTTGTATTCTCGACATCTATATAAACAGGAAATTCTATTGTTTTGCCGGCAAGCAATCTTTGGATATGCGCGATTTCGCTGTCTATATTGTCCTTGCTTACCGCATATGTAAAGAAATATATTTTAACTGGTATGTTAAGGCGCATACATTCGTTATAATTCCGTTCAAACTGTTTGTCGTCCTGAGATTTCATATCATCTCCGAGACCGCAGCGAAGTATCGCAAAATCAATTTGAGGCTTAACCTTTTCCCAATCAATCTCTCCCTGATAATGAGATACATCAATGCCGAATTTGGGATTTTGATTTGCTCTGATAGCCGGATTGCTTATATCGGCTTGACCGTTTGTTACATGGTAATAATCTCCGCCGCGGTTTCTTGAAAATCCCGTATAGCCCCAGTTAATCTTACCGTTTTCAACATAGTAGCGTTTATTACCGTATTCTACAATACCCGTATAATCGGAACTGAAAATACCGCCTTCTATGTAATACCAGTCTTCATCGAGCTGGACAAGGCTTGTAAAGCCCCAGTTAATAATGCCGTTCATAACATAATAGCTTGTTCCGTAGTACTCGGAAAGCCCTGTGTAATTCCAGTTAAGCTTTCCGTTTTCAACATAATACCAAACGCCGTAATAGCAGGTCAGACCGGTATAGCTCCAATTTATCGTACCGTTTTCAACATAAAAAAATCCTCCGTCATAAGCCGTAAGACCGCTGTAATTACGGTTCAATGCGCCGTTTTCTATGTAAAACCAAATTCCGTCAATTTCTGTAAGACCCGTGCGGCTCCAATCAATAGTACCGTTATGTACAAAATACAAAGTGCCGTAGTATTCGGTAAGCCCTCTGTACGCACTGTTTAACACACCGTTCTCGAAATAATACCATATACCGTTTATTTCCTTAAGACCGATAAGTCCATTATTCATTACACCGGCTTCTACATAGTATCTTGCACCCATATGTTCGGCAAAACCGGTGAAGTTCCAATTAACGGTTCCGTTTTCCACATAGTACCAAGTGCCGAAGTATTCGGTAAGTCCCGTGTAATTCCAATTAACAGTACCGTTTTCTACATAGTACCAAGTGCCGAAGTATTCGGTAAGTCCCGTGTAATTCCAGTTAAGAATACCGTTTTCCGCATAATACCATATTCCCCAGTAATTCGTAAGACCGGTATATTCCCAATTAAGCGCCCCGTTTTCAACGAAGTACCAAGTGCCGTAGTATTCGGTAAGTCCTGTGTAATTCCAGTTAACGGCGCCGTTTTCTACAAAGTACCATGTTCCATAGTAATTTGTAAGACCGGTGTATCCCCAGTTGAGCTTTCCGTTTTCAACGAAGTACCAAGTTCCGTAATATTTGGTAAGTCCCGTGTAATTCCAGTTAAGAATACCGTTTTCCACATAGTACCATGAGCCGCAATACTCGGTAAGACCTGTGTATGAGGTATCGGTATAGCCTTCGCTTCCGTAGTACCATACCCCGTTGCCGTCCTGTCTTAAGGAATAATTGCCGGCGGCAAACGCACCGAAAGGAACAGCGGCAAGAATCAATATTACCGATAATAATACCAGCAGTGCTTTTTTCATAATTTTTCCCCTTTTACCCATATTAAAAAAGTCCCGACACGCGCTTGTCTATCAAGACATTGTTTGGCCCGCCTGAAGGGATTCGAACCCCCGTTCTTCAGAATCGGAATCTGCTGCGTTATCCAGCTGCGCCACAGGCGGATATAAGGGGGATGAATAATCATCCCCGTTTTTATTAATCTTCGTAACCGTTGGGGTTATTTTTCTGCCATCTCCATGTGTCTTCGCACATCTCGTCTATTCCGTATTTTGCGGTCCAGCCGAGAACGGTCTTTGCTTTATCTGCGTTTGCGTACACCTCATCGGGGTCGCCGGGACGGCGGGGGTCTATAACATAGGGTATTTCAACGCCTGTCGCCTTTACAAAGGCGTCACGAAGCTGTAAAACGCTTGTTCCGTTGCCTGTGCCTAAGTTAAATGCCTCACAGCCTTTATTTTTAAGCGCCCAATCGATTGCCTTAACATGACCTACGGCAAGGTCTACCACATGGATATAATCACGGACACCCGTACCGTCAACAGTTTTATAATCGTTTCCGAAAACATGAAGCTTTTCAAGCTTGCCGACCGCAACCTGTGAGATATACGGCATAAGATTATTCGGAATACCCTTGGGGTCCTCGCCTATAAGTCCGCTTTTATGTGCGCCGATAGGGTTGAAGTAGCGGAGCAAAGCTACGCACCATTCGTTATCTGCCGTGAACAAATCGGTAAGTATATTTTCAATAAACAGCTTGGTTCTGCCGTAAGGATTGATTGCGCCGAGGGGCATACCCTCAACAAGAGGCATTTGCGTAGCTACGCCGTAAACGGTTGCGGAGGAAGAAAATACGATTTTCTTTACATTAAATTCCGTCATAACCTCAACAAGCGAAATGGTGTTGATAAGGTTATTATCATAATACATTATGGGCTCACGAACAGATTCGCCCACAGCCTTGAGACCCGCAAAATGTATGACTGCTTCAATCTTGTTTTCGCTGAAAATCTTTCTTAAAGCTTCCTTGTTCCGTACATCCTCTTTGTAGAATTTTACGGGCTTCCCGGTGATTTTTTCAACACGTTCAAGCGATTTGCTGTTGCTGTTATCAAGATTGTCTATAACAACAACATCGTAACCCGCATTCTGCATTTCAATACAGGTATGGCTTCCTATGAATCCGGCACCGCCGGTAATAAGTATGGACATAACTATTCCTCCGTTAAAAAGCAAATAACTAAAACCTACATAACGGTCTGACCGACCTTGTTAATGATATAACAAAACGGAGTTTTTGTCAAGGGAAAAGCTATTATTAAATAACATAACAGAGCATATCAAACGATATGCTCTGTCTCATAATTATTATTGAATTAAGCCTTGTTGACCGAACCGAAAAGCTCCATCTTTTCTTTAACGGTGTCTTTGATGGCCTGAGCGCCGTCAGCAAGAAGTTTTCTCGGGTCAAAGCCCTTGCCTTCAAGGTCTTTGCCGGCTTCAATATATTTGCGTGTGGCCGCCGCGAAGGCAAGCTGACACTCTGTATTAACATTGATCTTTGAAACGCCGAGGGAAATAGCCTTTTTAATCATATCGGCAGGAATACCGGTGCCGCCGTGAAGAACGAGGGGCATAGTTCCTGTAAGCTCTTGAATTTCAGCCAAGGTATCGAAACGAAGACCTGTCCAGTTTGCGGGATATTTGCCGTGAATATTGCCTATACCTGCCGCTAACATTGTAACGCCCAAATCGGCAATCATTTTGCATTCCTTCGGGTCGGCAACCTCGCCGCCGCCGATAACGCCGTCTTCCTCGCCGCCGATAGCACCTACCTCAGCCTCAAGTGAAAGACCTAACTTATTGCAGGTTTCAACAAGTTCCTTGGTTTTGGCGATATTTTCTTCGATCGGGTAATGCGAACCATCGAACATTATTGAAGAAAATCCGGCTTCTATGCACTTCTTAGCGCCTTCGTATGAGCCGTGGTCAAGGTGAAGAGCTACCGGAACGGTAATGTTCATTTCTTCAAGCATACCGTTTACCATACCGACTACGGTTTTATAACCGCACATATATTTTCCGGCACCCTCGGATACGCCGAGGATAACAGGCGACTTAAGCTCTTCGGCAGTCTGAAGAATAGCCTTTGTCCATTCAAGGTTATTGATGTTAAACTGACCGACGGCATATTTGCCTGCCTTTGCCTTTGTAAGCATTTCCTTTGCAGATACTAACATAACGATTCCTCCGTTGTTAAAAAATTATCTATCACTATTTTATACCAAAGTTTAAATAAAATCAAGTATTTATTTACCGGGATCCTCGTTTATAACCTCGGGCGGCAATTCAAGCAGTGCGGGGTTCTTGAGGTATTTGCTGATTTTCCTGAAAGCAAGGGCAAAATAACTGCCCGAGCAGATGCGTTCGTCCATAACAACTCCGAGCGGCATACATCTTTCAAACACGATCTCGCCGTTTTTGCGCTTTGGAACCTCACGCAGGTTCCCGAGCGTTATAAACACGCTTGTGGTGCCGAATTCATAACAGTGATGGTATATGTGGTTTGTTCTTATAGAGGCAAGATTTGATATGCACAGGCTGTTGTGGAAGGGGGACATATCGATTACCTTTTTCGGCAAAAGACCGTGCTTATCCATAAATTTGAAAAGGCCCACTCCCACGCGAAGCACGCCGGGCGCCCCCAAAAGAATTTTTATCATTTTTTCGGTGCCGTTCTTTTCGGGAACATTGCGGTTTTCCGAAACATACTCGTTTATTTTATTGTTGACATCAAAAATGGTGTCGGACATATTAAAGTACATTTTAGACATAGTACCGTTATCCATTTCGCCCGATTTAAGTACGACCATCGCTACCGCGAACTCATTTCTGGCATACGGCTTGCAGTTCATAATAAAGCGGTTTAAAAGGGGAAATTCCACCGCTGTTCTGAGATATGCGGCAATAATAACTCCCAAATGGCTTATTGCAAAGCCTTGCTTGCGTTTTTCGTTAAGATATTCCTGAATGGGGTCGTAGGGGATATTAAGTGTGACCATATTCATGGAATCGACCCTTTTGTTCATTACATACGCCGCAACGGTGTACATCGGGTCGGTATTTCTAAGGCGTTTTCCGTCTGCTCTCATCTCAAACTCCGTTCTGTCCTTTAAAGAACAAAAAATTCCCCAAGGGACTGTGGTAAATAGCACTTCGTAAATGATACCACAATTCTCGGGGAATTACAATACTTTTTTAACAGTTTGTGAACATTGCTATGTTTCCGGCTGCTGGTTACCCGTCGTTATATCCTTTTTGATTTTTTCCCTTTTCCGTTTTGCCTCAGCGGACCTTGACGGAAGTATATACGCAAACGGGTATGCAACAGCGCAAACTGCCAGACCGGCTATAATATCGACTGCGGAATGCTGCTTTAAAAATACCGTTGATATGCTTATAAGTACGGTTGAAATGACAATGGGAATTTGCAGCGACGGCTTTAAAAGCGGCTTGCATTGCCATGTTGTGAACAGCACCGCAAACGAGCCGATAACATGAAGCGAGGGACATACATTGGTATTGGTGTCAAAATTATACAGCTTTTTTACTATGTCCACAAATATATTATCACGCAAAAACTCGGTCGGCCGCAGCTCCTGCTTATTCGGATATACTATGTAAATTATCGTAGTTATTGTGTAGGTGATAATTATAAAATACATCAGCTTTTTGAATGCGGGAACATCAAAAAGAAGCGTATAAATATGTATTCCGGCAAGAAAAACAAACCAAAAATAATACGGAATAACAAAGTATTCACAAAAGGGTATCTTACTGTCAAAGGCAATTTCGACAGTGTGATAGGAAAGCTTGAGTCCGCGCTCAAGCAACAAAAAAGCAAGCCCGTAGACCGGCCAGTAAAGAAGTAAAAGTAAATGCTTAAACTCGGGGGAGCGGATATTCCCCGGTCTTAATTTTCTGTAATCTACCATATGCACACTCTAAATCCTGTCATATTTTAAGTTTTAATGCAATGTATTTATTCAAAATTTTGTTTAGTAGGCGTGACAGGTTTGAGTCCTGTCGCACTAAGCACATATTCATATATATACTCGGTTGCGTTGCCCGAAAATTCCTCGGACAGGGTTTCCGAAATGCTTTTAAGTCTGTCGGGATTTTCAAGATAATCGCAGACTGCGTCGCACAGCTCAAGGTCAGTGTCACGCATATCCGCACAGCCGTTGTTCAAAAAGAACTCGATATTCCGAGTTTCACAGCCGGGGACCGCATTTATAAACAGCATCGGGAGCGCCTTGATTGCGGCTTCGGTGGTGCTGAGTCCCCCCGGTTTTGTAAGAATAAGGTCCGCGGCGTCCATATAAAGGGGCATTTTGTTTGTAAAGCCTATCACATGGCAATTTTCAGGCAGTTGTTTTTTTGTAAGCATCTTAAAAAGCCTTACATTGCTTCCGCAGATTATTACAAGCGTTGCGTCGGGCGGCAGATATTCCGGTAATTCCTCCGCAAGCGATTTTATAGGACCGCAGCCCATACTTCCGCACATAAGCAGTACGGTTTTACGGTTTTCCGGCAGAGAAAGGGCAAGTCTAGCAGCTTTTTTTTCGGTTTTCGTGTAAAATGCCTCTCTTACCGGTATGCCTGACGGAACAAGCTTTGATACCGGCAGACCGTTTTCGGCAAATTCCTTAATCAGCCTTTTGTGCGGAATAAAGTATGCGTCCATAGAGGTCTGATTGACCCCCGGAGAGCAGGTATAATCCGTTGCCACAAAGTAGCACGGGAGCGATACTCTGCGCCTGCGTTTAAGCTCCGTTACCATCATAGCGGAAAAAACATGGGTGCATATGATTGCGTCATAGCTGTTTTCCGCCAAAAATTCCGAAAGGGAATCACACCCCTTGGTGACAAGCTCGTATATTAAGGATTCATCGCCGTTTTTCGGGGGATGGTTTTCCTCAAAACGGTAGCTTACTCCAAAGAGTTTCGGCAGTCTTCTGTATATAAATACATGACCCTTGCTTATAAGCTTTGATTTTTCGGGCGACCAGAAAGAAAGGGCGTCCTTTATATCGCAATCGGCGTTTTGTTTAATAAATTGTTCCTTTATAGCTTTTGCGGCGGAGTTGTGACCTTCGCCGGTGTTACAGGACAGTATCAGCAAGCGCACGGTTGACTTTTTCCTCCCTTTTAAGAAGTCGTTTTTTAAGCTTTATCAAATGCGGTCGGTTATACCGCTGTATAAGAATAAACGGTGTGTTCAAAACAATAAAGACCGCAACAAGCAGTATGCCTATATGATTTTTCCAAATAAAGTAAATGCCAAATGACAGTACGCTTAAACCGCAGTGTATACATTCGGCTACGCAGGTTTCCTTTATGAGCGCGCCCACGCTTTCACCGGTCGCACCGTATGATATTTTTTTAGGCAGCATATCGCGCATAACGCGGCTCATATCCGGAAGCTTTTCTTTCCATTTTTTTATACCTATGCGGTCATATATCTTCCCGTTTTTTTCAAAATTCATAGGTTTGTACGGGAATTTTTCTTCATTGAACCAGCAACGGGGCAGGGATTCGCCGATATAATGGGCAAGAATTCCGATTACAGCCACATAAACCACACTTATCAGAAATTTCATTGGTCCACCGTTCCGTTAATATTAGGCCGGCTGATAATTTCCGAGAACTCATACAGTCGGCTCACTTATAATAACATAAATTGCTCACAGTATCAATAAATATTTTTCTGTACGGATTATATTATGTTCAAATTTCGGCAACAATACGAATTGACAACGCCTTGAAGGAAATAATATATAAGGACTTTCCCGCAATATTACTTTTGTGGGAAAGCCCTGTACAATCAGCCTATAATTGTTTTTAAATCCTCTTCCGGTGTTGTCACGGCGGATATTCCGTAATTTATTACAAGAAATTCAAGAATATTAGGCGATATAAACGCGGGAAGTGTCGGCCCTAAGCGGATATTCTTAATTCCGAGATATAAAAGCGTCAGCAATATGCAAACCGCTTTTTGCTCGTACCAGGAAAGTATTATCGAAAGCGGAAGCTCGTTTACATCGCATCCGAATGCTTCGGCAAGTGCCGTCGCAACCTTAATTGCGCCGAATGCGTCGTTGCACTGCCCCATGTCCATAATTCTCGGCAGACCGCCTATTTCTCCCAAATCAAGGTCGTTAAAGCGGAATTTTCCGCAGGCAAGGGTCAGGATAATGCTTTTTTCGGGAGCTTTTTTTACAAGCTCGGTGTAGTAATTGCGCCCCGAACGCGCGCCGTCGCATCCGCCCACAAGGAAAAAGTGTTCTATCGCTCCGCTTTTTACGGCTGAAATAATTTTATCGGCATTTTCAAGCACCGTGCCGTGACCGAAGCCTGTCATAACCGTTTCTCCGCCGTTTATGCCTGTGAACTGTCTGTCCTCGCCGTAACCGCCGAGCTCTAACGCCTTGTTTATAACAGGTGTAAAATCACGGTCACTGCCTATATGGGTAACGCCGGGGTAGGATACCGCTTCGGTTGTGAAAATGCGGTCCTTATAGCTGTCCTTGGGCGGCATAAGGCAGTTTGTGGTAAAAATTACGGGAGCGGGTATATCGGCAAATTCCTTTTGCTGATTATGCCACGCCGTGCCGAAATTCCCCTTTAAATGCGGATATTTTTTAAGCTCGGGATAGCCGTGAGCCGGAAGCATCTCGCCGTGGGTGTATATATTAATTCCCTTGCCCTCGGTTTGCTTTAAAAGCTCCTTTAAATCGTACAGGTCGTGGCCCGAAATTACAATAAACGGTCCCTTTTCAACCTTGAGCGGTACCGTTACGGGCGTCGGGGTGCCGTAGGCTCCTGTATTGGCCTTGTCAAGCAGCTCCATACATTTATAATTCTTTTCGCCCACTTGGAGTGCGATATTAAGCAGTTCTTCAACCGTCAGCTCTTCGCCGAGCGAAAAAAGTGCTTTTGCGAAAAATTCGTTTACCTCGCCGTCCGAAAGACCCAAAACCTCGGCATGGTAAGCATAAGCCGCCATACCTCTTATTCCGAACAGTATCATTGATTTGAGCGAACGAATGTCCTCGTCACCGTTCCAGATTTCGGAAATATCGTAGTCGTCGGTTTTTCCGCAGGGTGTGCCGCAAGCCGAGCATTTGGGAGAAAGTCTGTTTTTCTGCCTGCGAACACGCTCTGTAATTTCTTTGAGCGAATCCGCGTTAAAATTTACATTTGTCACGGTCGCAAAAAGACCCTCGATTATCAGCGAATAAACCTTGCCGTCTATCCGCCTTTTCCCGCTTATCGCACGGGAAAGTCCTATAAGAGCGCCTGTAAGCTCGTCCTGTAATTTTGCTATATCGGCAGTTTTGCCGCATACGCCTGCTCTGCCTGTGCATCCGGCACAGCCTGCCGTTTGCTCGCACTGAAAACAAAACATTTGATTTTCCATATTTATCCTCCGAAAATTTTTTAACACAAAGCAATTTCTCTTGTGTTTGCAAATGCATTATAGTATAATTCTTTCGGGAAGTATGTTGTTATTACAACGGAAAAGAGAAAATTATGAACTACGGATTTTTAAGTGAAACAAAGCTTTTCAGCGGTATAAAGGCAGAAGAAATAAAGGAAGCGCTCAATTGCCTTTCGGGTTATGAAAAAAGCTTTAAAAAGGGCGAAATAATTTACAGAACGGGGCAGACCGTAACGGATATGGGACTTGTTGAAGAGGGGAGCGTTAATATAACGGTGAACCTTTATTGGGGAAACAGTATTATTTTAGGCAATATCGAAAAGGGGAAAATTTTTGCGGAGACCTATGCCGCCGTTTCGGGCAAGGAGATGCTTTGCGACGCGGTTGCGGCTGAGGATTGCAGGGTGCTTTTTATTAATGTCGGCAAATTGCTTAATGTTTGTAAGAGCACCTGCGGTTTTCATCAGAAAATAATTCATAATCTTTTAAGAATATCCGCAATGAAAAATCTCAACCTCTCCGCAAGAATGCTGCACACAGCGCCAAAAACAATAAGAGGAAGACTTATTTCGTACTTTTCTCAAATGGCGGCGGAAACGGGCGGCCGTGAATTTACGATACCGTTTTCAAGACAGGAGCTTGCGGATTATATAGGCGTGGACAGGAGCGCTTTATCAGCCGAGCTTTCAAAAATGCAAAAGGACGGTATTTTGACATACAGAAAAAATAAATTCAAACTGAATAAAAACGCTGATTTAATTGTTATGTGAAAGACTAACTATTAAAAGTCAAGTCTAAAAATCAAAAACTGTTGTGAATTGA
>UQQR01000032.1 GCA_900543215.1 uncultured Oscillospiraceae bacterium
ACCATTCTTTTATACTGCGGCGCTCAAAATCCTTGCCGGATTGCTTGTCCTTAAAAATATTTTTTGCGGGCACTCTGCGCTCGCAAAGCGCCGCTAACTGCCGCTCCTCGTTTTGGTCCACGCTTGAAACGCGGACATATCCGTATTCTGCCATAAAAAATCACCCCCCTGTAATATAATACAGAAAGGCGATTTTTGCATATTTGTAAACAAGTCTATTAATTATTAAGTATTATTTAATATTATTTAATTTTGCCTACAACGAATATTGCAATGCCGAGTATGACTAAAACAGCCCCGGTAACACGGTTAAGGGTTTCGGGCTTTGCTTTATTGGCAATTACCGCCGCAAGCTGGGCGAAAGCAAGCGTACTAATTATACAAACCGCAAGCGCTCCCATGTCGGGCATACCGCCTATGGCAAAATGGCTTACAGCGCCCGTAAGCGCCGTTATACTCATTATAAACACGCTTGTGCCGACCGCGGTTTTAAGCTCATACCCCAAAACAGAGGTTAAAACAAGAAGCATCATCATACCGCCGCCCGCGCCTACAAAGCCGCAGATAAAGCCGACGCCCGAGCCGCAAATCACCGAGCGCACAGCCTTTTGCCTTGCCGTGGCTGACGAAAGGCGTTTTTTAGGCGCCACAACCGGCTTTACAATGAATTTAATACCTAAAATAAAGGTCATAAAAACCGAAAAATTACCCATTGCGGTTTTCGGAACAACGCTTGCGATAAAGCTTCCGCAAAAAGTAAAGACCAAAACCGACGCCATCATAATAACGCCGTTTTTAATATCAAGGTTTTTGTTTTTCCCATATGTATAGGCAGACGCCGCGCTTGCAAGAACATCACTTGCGAGAGCTATGCCCACCGCCATATACGGATCCATATTCAAAAACGCTATAAGAACAGGGCTTATGACCGCGGCGGCGCTCATTCCGGCAAAGCCGGTGCCGAGGCCTGCCCCCACGCCTGCCAAAATACAAATAATAACTTTAAACATAATTGCTCCTTAAGGTCTGCTTACTCGGCATAAACCGATGTTAAGCCGTAATATTCCTCAAGCGTCAGTCCGCTTGCGAAAATTTTAGCCGCATTTTCAACACCTATGTATCTGTAATGCCAAGGCTCGTACATATAACCCGTGATATGCTCCTTACCTTCGGGATAGCGTAAAATAAATCCGTATTTATATGCGTTTTCGGCAAGCCATATTGCCTGGTCTGTGCCTTCAAATCTGCTGTCGGCGTAATTTATATCAAAGGCAAGTCCCGTTTGGTGCTCGGAGTAACCGGGCCGTGCGGAATATCTGTCAGCATTTTGGTCACCGTCACGCTTTACATAGTTATTATACAGATTTTTCTGCACATTATAGCTTCTGAAGCCCGAGCAGACCCACATATTAAGATTTCTTTCCGCTTTTGCGTCGGCAAACATTCTGTTTAAAGCTTCCTTTGCCTCACCGTTTACTCCGGGGTTGTAATCGCTCGGCAACGGATAGGATTTATTTACTATAAGTATTCCGTCGCGATATGTCATTTCAACCTTTACCGGTGCATTAACAGTCACCTTAAACACCGCGCTTAATTCCGGCTTATCCGCGGATTTCACCGTTACAGTACAGCTTCCCTCACCTATTGCGGTAATATTCCCGTATTTATTAACGGTTGCAACAGCGGTATTGTCCGATTCCCATATTTCCGCCTTATTGCTTGCGTTTTCCGGAAGCATTGTAACAATAGGCATAAATCTTTGACCTATATTAAGCGTTTTTTCATAGGCGCTAAGCTTTATTTCCTCAACTCCGACATAAATCTTTTCCTGCTCCTCTTCACTTTCGGTATCCAAAGGCTCATCAGGTATGCTTTCTACTGTGGGAATAACCGTTTCGCTTGAAACCGAGTGGGTTTCAACAGCGGAGGAAGCATCGTCTTCATTTTCTGCGGTTTTGCAGGCAGTAAGCGTAAAGGCTATAACAAACGCCGCCGCAAAACAAAATATATTTTTCATAAAATCACCGATATTATAATATCACACATTCAAAGCGATTTAAAGTAAATTTAAAAATAAAGACGATTTTTGTTAATTTGCCCTCAATGCAAAGAAGCGAGCCGCCGCACTGAGCAATCTCAAGGCGGCTCGCCGAATTTAATTACTTTGAATATTTCTTTCTCGGAACATAGCTCGTGTGCAGATCGTGGTGAGCCTTATGACCGCCGAAGCCGTCATACCACTCGCTGTAAAGCGCCTTTACAACGGGTGACTCGTGCGATTTGCGGAGAGCCATTGAAGCGTCCTGATCGTAAAGCGCCTTAGCCCTGACAGCCTTTAAGTCAACAGTATCTCTTACATACTGCGGCTGAATCGGCTGACCGCCGCCGTTTACGCAACCTCCGGGACAGCCCATTATTTCAACAAACGCCCAGCCGTCGGGGTTGCCGTTCTTCATTCTGTCCATAACGCACTTGGCAGCCGCCGCGCCCGAGGCTACGGCAACCTTTATATCACTGCCGTTAATGTTAACGGTAGCCTGTTTAAGGCCCTGTGTGCCGCGCACCGCGGTAAAGTCGATATCGGTATTATCCTTGCCGGTAAGCCAATCGTTAGCGGTTCTGAGCGCCGCCTCCATAACGCCGCCCGTAGCGCCGAATATAACCGCCGCGCCGGTGTCTTCACCGAGCGGAGAGTCGAAATCTTCATCGGGCAGATTTGTGAAGTTTATACCTGCGCGCATTATCATACGCGAAAGCTCGCGGGTGGTAATGGCAATGTCAACATCGGGCACGCCCGCCGCGCTCTGGTCGTCTCTTCCGATTTCAAATTTCTTAGCCGTGCAGGGCATTACCGAAACAGAAACTATATCTTTGGGGTCAATACCCATTTTATCGGCATAATAGGTCTTTATAACCGCGCCTGCCATCTGCTGCGGAGATTTGCAGGTAGAAAGATGCTCTAACATATCGGGATAATAATACTCGCAGAACTTGACCCAACCCGGCGAGCAGGAGGTTATCATCGGGAGTGTGCCATTATTTTTTATGCGTTCAACAAGCTCGTTAGCCTCTTCAACTATTGTAAGGTCGGCGGCAAAGTCGGTATCAAATACCTTATCAAAGCCGAGACGGCGGAGAGCCGCAACCATTTTACCCTCAACGTTAGTGCCTATCGGCATACCGAAGCATTCGCCTAAAGTAGCGCGGATAGACGGAGCGGTCTGAACCACAACATGCTTATCGGGGTCGGCAAGCGCTGTCCAAATCTTATCGGTATCATCCTTTTCAACCAATGCGCCTGTGGGACATACGACGGTGCACTGACCGCAGGAGATACACGGTACATTTGAAAGACTGACCTCAAACGGAGTGCCGATTGCCGTATCAATACCGCGGTTATTAGCGCCTATAACGCCTACATACTGCTCGTTGCAGGCGGCAACACAGCGGCGGCAAAGCACGCACTTGTTGTTATCCCTTATAAGGTGGGGTGTTGAGGTGTCAAGCTCATAGGTCGGCTTAAAGCCCTCAAAGGCGGACTCCTCTACACCGTAGTCGCGGCAGAGCTTTTGCAGCTCGCAGTTTGTGGAGCGAACGCAGGAAAGACATTTTTTTTCGTGAGTAGACAAAATAAGTTCCAGCGTAGTTCTTCTTGCTTTCTGAATTTTCTCGGTGTTGGTGAGTACCTCCATACCCTCGCTTACGGGGTAAACGCAGGCGGTTACAATGCGGAAGCCCCTACCCTCGTTAGCCTCGACAACGCAGATACGGCAAGCGCCTATCTCGTTTTTCTCCTTCATAAAGCAAAGGGTGGGAATTTCAACGCCCGCTTTTCTTGCGGCGTCCAATATGGTAGAGCCTTTTTCTACGCTTACCGAAATACCGTTTATTTTAACATTTAACATATCCATTTTCTAAGGCTCCTTTCTTACTTTTTAACTATTGCGCCGAACGGGCAGTTGGCAATACAAGCGCCGCACTTGATACAAGCAGTCTGATTGATTTCGTGCGGATTTTTAATAGTACCGCTGATAGCGCCCACAGGGCAGTTACGGGCGCACTTTGTACAGCCCTTACATTTGTCTGCAATAATTGAGTAAGAAACGAGGTCCTTACATACGCCGGCAGGACATACCTTATCGGTAACATGAGCCACATATTCGTCACGGAAGAATTTAAGTGTTGCAAGCACAGGGTTAGGCGCAGTCTGACCGAGACCGCAAAGGGAGTTTTGCTTAATGTAGTGGCAAAGCTCTTCCATTTTGTCAAGGTCTTCAAGCGTGCCGTTGCCCTTGGTGATTTTATCAAGGAGTTCAAGCAAACGCTTTGTGCCTACTCGGCAGGGAGTACATTTGCCGCAGGACTCATCTACCGTAAATTCAAGGAAGAATTTAGCCATATCAACCATACAGGTGTCTTCGTCCATAACAATAAGTCCACCCGAGCCCATCATACAGCCGATAGCGGTTAAGTTATCGTAGTCAACCTCGGTATCGATAAGGCTTGCGGGAATACAACCGCCCGAGGGTCCGCCTGTCTGAGCGGCTTTGAACTTCTTGCCGTTCGGAATACCGCCGCCTATATCCTCAATTATATGGCGGAGCGTTGTGCCCATAGGAATTTCAACCAGTCCCGTGTGCTTTATCTTACCGCCCAAGGCGAATACCTTAGTACCCTTAGAGCGCTCTGTACCCATTGAAGCAAACCACTCTGCGCCGCGAAGAATGATCTGCGGAATATTTGCAAAGGTTTCAACATTGTTTTCAACTGTGGGTGAGTTGTAAAGACCCTTAACAGCCGGATACGGCGGGCGGGGTCTCGGCTCGCCGCGGTTGCCCTCAATAGAGGTCATAAGCGCGGTTTCCTCACCGCAAACGAACGCACCGGCGCCAAGGCGGATATGCAAATCAAAATCAAAGCCCGAGCCGAAAATATCCTTACCCAAAAGCCCGTATTCACGCGCCTGGTCAATAGCTATCTGCAAGCGGTGAACGGCTATCGGGTATTCCGCACGGACATAAACATAGCCCTGTGTGGCGCCTATTGCGTAACCTGCAATAGCCATAGCCTCGATTACAGAGTGGGGGTCGCCCTCAAGAACGGAACGATCCATAAACGCACCGGGGTCGCCCTCGTCCGCATTACATACAACATATTTCTGCGGAGCTTTGTTTGGTGCGCACAACGCCCACTTTCTACCCGTGGGGAAGCCGCCGCCGCCTCTGCCGCGAAGACCCGAATCGGTAACGCACTTAATAACATCCTCAGGGGTCATTTCGGTTAAAACCTTACCCAGAGCGGCGTAGCCGTCCATAGCTATGTATTCGTCGATATTTTCGGGGTTGATAACGCCGCAGTTACGGAGAACCACGCGGTTCTGCGATTTATAGAAAGCGGTGTCGCCCAAGGACACATTACCCTCAATCTCATCAGCTACATTACCGGTATCGTTGTAAACCAAGCGCTCAACAATACGTCCCTTAAGCAAATGCTCCTCAACAATTTCCTTAACATCCTCGGGAGTTACTCTGCTGTAAAAAGTACCGTCGGGATAAACTATAACAACCGGTCCCAAAGCGCAGAGACCGAAACAGCCTGTCTGTACGAGCTTTACCTCGTCCGCAAGTCCGCAGTTTTCAATATTCTCGGCAAACGCCTTTTGAATATCGTGGCTTCCGGATGAAGTACAGCCGGTACCGCCGCAGATCAACACATGTGCACGAATCATTTTTTTACCTCCAATTTTTTACTTATGAGCGGCTATCGTATATTCGTTTACGACGCTACCGTTTTTAAGATGTTCCTCAATTACGCGGGCCGCCTTTTCGGGGGTCATCTTAACATATGTTACCTTTTCCTTGCCGGACTCAAAAACCTCTACAATGGGTTCAAGCTGGCAAATACCTATACAGCCCGTCTGTGAAACGGTAACCTTATCCATAAGCCCCTCTTTGTTTACGCCCTCAACAAGAGCGTTAAGAACGGGGCGCGCGCCTGCTGCAATACCGCAGGTTGCCATTCCCACAACTACACGAATGTTGTTTACGCCCTCGCGAAGAATGACCTTATCACGCATTTTTTCCTTTATTGCCTGTAATTCAGCCAATGATTTCATTTATTTTCTTCCTCCCTGAGAAAATTATTTATAAAGTCAAGCACCTCATAGCTGTTAAGCGGCACATCCTCAAGAACCGCGCGCAGTTCCCTTGTATCAAGGGTTACATTTTTGTTCCCGTATGTGTGCGTAAACAGAAAATCGGTATCGGGGTGGCCCTGTATCAAGGTCACAATACTTGAAACAACATCGCCGAGCGGCGTATAATCAATATGCTTTTTATTGAATACCGCCATAACCTCGGTTCCGTGGCTTTCGGGGTATTCGTTTTCGGACTTTGATGTAATTTCAAATGTGCCCTCGGTCTGCTCCGCTTCCATTTTAAGAAGCGGCAAACCCATTCCCACCTTGCGTGTGGTGCGCGTGGTGTAAAACGGGTCGGTGACGGCTTTCAGCGTTTCCGCAGTCATTCCGCAGCCGTTATCCGAAATTTTAAGCGTCAGCGTATCGTCGGTTTCGTTCACGGTAATTTCCGTAAGCGTAGCCCCCGCCTTAACCGAATTTTCGGCTATATCAAGTATATTAAGCGATATTTCCTTCATACCGCACCCCGTAAATAGTTTATAAGCTCCCGTGCGGCATTTTCTCTGCCGCATTCAAGCTCTATGTAAGCGCCGCGTTCATTAATACTCCACAAATTATGAGCGTCGGAGCTTGTTATAATTTTTTTGCCGTATTTTTCGGCATATTCCGCCGTCTTTTCCCCGTCGTGTACCTCCGCAAACGGGAAGTACGGTTTTTCGGGAAAAGCACCCAATACCGCAAGCAAACCGTTTGCCTGTCTGTCGATATGCGCCGGAAAGCACACACCGCCGAACTTTTCCGCCGTCTGCGGCACTTCCTCAAGCGTGATATTAACGGCATTTATAAGCAGATTTTCCTCATACCCGATTATATTGTCGCAGTCATCGGTTATTCTTTGTTCCCCGAATATATCGGGACGGTTTTTAACAGGCACCCGTTTCTTTTCAACAGCTTTGTTAAACTCCATTGCACCGCAAAGCTCGCCGAAAAGGCATACGATATGTATATCCTCTGCCGTTGTAAGCTCCATACCGGCTATCGGGATTACGCCGTGCCTGTCAGCCGCCTTAAAAAAGGCAGGACAGTTTTTACAGCTGTTATGGTCGGTAAGCGCCATAATATCAAGACCGTTAAGCTCGCCCATACCCGCAATGCTGTCGGGCGTCATATCGTTGTCTCCACATGGCGACAGACACGAATGAATATGCAGATCGTAACAGTATTTCATATCAAACCGTGCAGTTTTACCGCCGCCTCGTAAGAGGAACCGTCAAAGCTTAATATATTAATGCCCTTAGCATCAGCGGTGCTTTTTACACTGTCGGGCATATCCACGCCCTCCGCCGCTATTATGCATGCGGTGTCGGCGAGAGAAGCGACAGCCAATATGTTCTCATTTGACATAATGGTTATCCATGCGTCACCTGAGTGCGCTCTGCCCATTACCCAGCTTAACAGGTCTCCTACATATACACCTGTTATCTCCCTGTCAGGCTCAGGCATTGAAACCGCGGCAAAACCGTGGTTTAACAATTCACTCACCGTCATACGCTTCACCGCCGTTTCCTTTATTTATCGGGCAATTAAAGATGCCGGTTCTGCCCTTGATAACATCCTCCGCAAAGGCTCTGCAATTAGGCGCGCCGCAGGCTCCGCAGTCTATACCGGGCAGTCCGTCCTTAAGCCGTTGAATATCAGCCATCATCCGCATTGATTCCGCCATACTGTCGCTTAATCTTGAAATCGGATGATAAGTCGGAATTTCATTAAAAATATAATTTTCCGGTATATAGTTTTCGTCCTTTGAAAGAAAGTTTTGCGAAACGGGCAGATAGCGCCTTAAGGTCTGAAGCCTTGCTTTTGCGATAAACGGATTTTGCATTGTCATAACGCCACCCACACAGCCGCCGGGACAGGCGTTAAGCTCAATAAATTCAAGCTGCGGTATATTTCCGTTTTCCACCTGGTCAAGCACACGGATAACATTCTCTATTCCGTCTGCCGCAAGGTAGCTCTCGTTAAATATCGCGGTTGCCTCGCCGCCAGTTGCCGCCCATCCGATTCCTATCATTCCCGAATTTGACAATGACTTAAGCTCCGACTGCGGCTGCATTTTGGCAATAAGCTGAAAATATATATCATTTATTGAAACAACTGCGTTCACACGGCTTTTGTATCCGGCAAACCCGTTTTTCACATAGCTTACCTTTGCGGGGCATGGTGAAATAAAGCAAACGCCGATTTCATCATCGCAAAGCTCCGGATGCTCCTTTTTAGCCTTTTCCCTTGCAAGAAAAGCCGCAACCTCCATCGGAGGAAGCATATGTATAATGTTTTCGGTAAGCGACGGAAAGCGAAGCCCTATAAGCCTAACTATAACGGGACACGCCGAGCTTATAACCGGTTTCTTTACGCCCTCTGTTTTCAGATAAAGACGGGTGTATGCGCTGACCTTTTCGGCGGCGGCGGAAACCTCATAAACATCGTCAAATCCGATTTTAAGCAGTCCGTCAAGGATATAATCCACATCCTCAAGATTATCAAACTGACCGTAAAGCGACGGCGCGGGCAACGCGATTTTCCACTTGAATTTATCCATAGCGGAAAGCTTTTCGCAAACCGCCTTTTTTGCGCCCTGCGGACATATTCTTATACATTCGCCGCAGTCAATACATCTGCTGTTGTTTATAACAGCTCTGCCGCCGTGTATCCGTATTGCCTCGGTAGGGCAATGCTTTAAACAGGCTGTACAGCCGCTGCACTTTTTTTCATCAAGGTAAACCGAGTGTTCATATGTATTCATTTAAACACCTGCCGAAATATTATTTCAAAGCATAACTCGCATAGTAATATCCGTACCCTTGCCGACCGCGGATTTTATATCCATATAATCGGTATAGCGTTTCATATTAGGAAGTCCCATTCCGGCACCGAAGCCCAGAGACCGTATTTGGTCGGACGCGGTGGAATACCCCTCCTGCATAGCTCTGTCAATATCCTTTATACCGGGACCCGCATCATGCAAAAATATTTCCACACAGTCCTCGGTTACGGTAACATCGGCTTCTCCCCCGCCGGCGTGTATTACCATATTAATTTCGCCCTCATACATAGCGATAGACACTCTGCGTATTATTTCGGGCGGAAGTCCCAGCTGTCTTAAATTCTTTTTCACCTGAACCGAGGCTTTTCCTGCCGAAGTGAAATCCTCGCCGTCCACGGTAAAATGGAATTTCAGCGACTCAGACATTTTTTACCTTATTCCCGACAAGTCCGTTGCTGTAAAGCAAGCCGCATGCCTCATACATTCTTTTATCGGTTGCAAGCATTACTATGCCGCAGTCCCGTGCCAGCTCAACCATTTCGGCAGTAGGCATTTTTGAGCGGACAAAGACTATGCAATTCATATCCATCATTTCCGCAGTTCTTACAACCTGCAAATTCACAAGCCCGGTAAGCAGAACCGCCTGATCCTTGACATATGCCAAAACATCGCTCATCATATCGCTTCCGCAGGCGGAATAAACATGACGGGAAAGTCCGTCCTCACAGCAGATAACCTTTGCGTCGAGCAAATCCCTTATAGTGCATATCTTCATAGCTTTATATCCTTTCGGTTGGGATTTGTAATTTATTTACCGAAGCCGTATTTTTCAAGTATACCGTCAACATCGTCTACTGTCAGTCTTCCGTATACCTCATCGTTAACGGTAAGAACGGGAGCCAGTCCGCAAGCGCCTATACAGCGGCAGGCGGTAAGTGAAAATCTGCCGTCCTCGGTACATTCGTCAGCCCCGATGCCGAGTCGTTCGCTCAGCTTATTGAATATATCTCCCGAGCCCTTAACATAGCAAGCGGTGCCAAGACATACGGATATGTTGTATTCACCCTTAGGCGACAGCGAAAACTGTGCGTAAAAAGTTGAAACACCGTACACCTTTTCAAGCGGAACATCCATTCCCTCGGCAATCATTTCCTGAACCTCCATAGGAAGGTAGCCGTAAATGTCCTGCGCCTGCTGCATAACCGCCATCAAAAGGCTTTTATCATGCTTGTTTGCGTCAATGACTTCTTTAAGCTTCTTTTCCTGTTCAGCCGTTCCTTTAAACGGAAGCTTACTGATCTTCTTTTGCATTAACCGAATCCTCCTTCGATTTATTCTATGCAGATTATGTCAATTTCCAACTTATGTACTAATCTACATATACCTATGTAGTATATCATATATTATCGTTTTTGAAAAGCCTTTTTCAAATTTTTTTTAACGAAATTTACAAGAACTTTTAATTAAATATAACTATTAAATTACACAGCGAAGAAAAATCGGACGAAAATATGTATAAAGCGTTGAAAAAAAAGACCTTATGTAGTATAATTAACTGAGTTTTCTTTAGTGCGGCAGGACTATGCTTACAAGAGGTAATCATATGAAACAAATTATCAAGTTCATTGCTTTGGCTTTGTCGGTGCTTGCTGTGATTTTGACCGCAGGCTGTAACGAAAGCTACCAGGATGCAATTATATATTTTGAAATACCCGAAAAACCGTTTTCTCTTGACCCTCAAACGGTCTCCTCCGATTCTGAGCTTGCTGTTGTCGGCAATATCTTTGAGGGATTGCTCAGAAAAAACGACGGCGGCGCCATAGCGGGCGGTATGGCGGAAAGCTTTTCAAAGGACGGTCTTACCTATACATTTAAAATAAGGTCCGACGCCAAATGGAGCAACGAAACACCCGTCACCTCAAACGATTTTCTGTTCGCCTGTAAAAGAGCGATGCTTCCCGAAACAGAAGCGCCCTTTGCTTCAAGGCTTTTTTGTATTGAAAACGCGGAGCCGATCCATTACGGCAAACTCTCTGCCGACAGCCTGGGCGTATCCGCTCCCGACGATAAAACGCTTATTATAAAGCTTTGCCGTGACGACGAAAATTTTGAATCCTCACTTACAACCTCTGTTGCTATGCCCTGTAACGAGGAATTTTTTAACGCCACCGCCGGAAAATACGGGCTTACCGAGGAAACGGTAATTTCCTGCGGAAGTTATACACTTTCCAAATGGAAAAAGGATCCGTTTTCTTTTAAGCTTAAAAGAAATCCGCTTTATAACGGACCTTTCGCCGCAAAAAATTCCGCTGTGCATATAACCAAATCCGAAGAGGAAACCGCAATTCAGCGCCTTAAGGATAATAATGTCGATATTGCGTTTATTGATTCTTCGCTTTCCGTTTCAGCAAAAGAGAGCGGACTTAAAACCTCCGAATACAGTAATATATGCTGGTTTCTTACAATGAATTCTGAACTTAAGCCTAACTTCAGAAAATCGTTCGCAATGCTTATAGGCGAAAATGTTTTCCTAAAAGATTTGATGCCGGGTTACAGCTATTCGGGGTCTGTTTTTCCGCCGGCCGTACTTAAAAACGCCGATTCGTCAGGTGTATTAGGATACGATTTAAACGCTGCAAAGGAGCTTTTTTCAAAGGAAACAAACACTCTTGACGAAAAAAAGTTCCCGTCCGACATAAAGCTTTATTATTATGATAACGGTGCTATTAAGCCCATTATAACCGACATTGTGGGACACTGGCAGAATAACCTTGGTGCGTTTATTAATATTGAGGCGGTAGACAGCGCCGATAAATTGATACCGGAGCTTAAAAATCCCGCGCTTACTATGGCAGTATTCCCCGTCCGTGCGGAAAGCAATGATATAAACGAATATCTTAAAAACTTCCCGACAGTTTCAGGCAAAACGGCTTCCGAAATTCAGACCGCTATGCTTAAAAGCAATAATATCGTTCCGCTTTTATATCAAAACACAACCATTGCGTACTCCCCTGCATTGAACGATGTTTTCACAACGCTCGGTAACGGATATATAGATTTTTCATTTATAGTAAAAACCGAATCGTAAATAAAAGCTGTGATAATACCGAGTGTAATCGGTTAAGTATGTATAATAATACCCCCGCACATAAGTGCGGGGGTATTATTATACATAAAGCAATTCTTAAGAAGTATCAGCTCTTATTTCTTACTTTGCTTTTTCTTTTTTACGGTAAGTGCCGCGCAAACGCCGCCACCGATAAATAACAGCGCTGCCCAAAGTATACGGTTGCTGTTATCGCCGGTCTTAGGAGACTTCGGTTCATCGGTCAGCTTCATAATTAATATGCTTCCCTTGACGATGCCGTTTAGTGCCTCGGCGTCGCTGTAATATCTATCACAGCCCTCACAATACCAGTATTCGATATTGCCCTCGGCATCCTTTGTAGCCGCCTTTGCGGGGATATGCTTTAGACCGGAGTGATTGCTTGCGTCAAGCTCACCGTAAGATTTGCCACAATAATCGCATACCGCCTTATCCTTGCAGGTAGCTTTGCCGCCTGTGTGATTGGTAATCACCTTGCCGCAGTAATTACATATATGGTTCTTGTCTGTGTCTTCATGGTTTGAAATGGTTTTGCCGCAGAAATCACAGATGTGGTTTTTATCTGTGTCTTCGTGGTTTGAAATTATTTTGTCACAGTAATCACAGATATGGTTTTTATCTTTGTCTTCGTGATTTGAAATTATTTTATCGCAGAAATCACAGATGTGGTTTTTATCCGTATCCTTGTGATTGGAAATAATCTTTCCGCAAAAATCGCAGATATGGTTTTTATCCGTATCCTTGTGATTGGAAATAATCTTTCCGCAAAAATCACAGATATGGTTCTTATCCGTATCCTTGTGATTGGAAATAGTCTTCCCGCAAATATCGCAGATGTGATTTTTGTCATTATCGTCATGTGAGCAAACATATCCGCATTCTCGGCAAACGCCGTCTGTCCACTCATGGGGCTCGCTCGCCACAATTACAGAGCCGCAACAGGTATACTTCTTCTCGTGTCCCTGTGCGTCCTTGACCCACTTGGCAGTGCCTGTGTGATTGTTTGAGTCAAGGTCGCCGTAGCTATCTCCGCAAACCTCGCACTTGGCTTTTTCGGTGCAGGTAGCCGTACCGCCCGTGTGCTGTGCAAGCACCTTGACCGCTTTTTTCACAGTAAAGATGTAGCCGTCGGCGGTCTTGAATTTAACACCGATATCGAAAGTGTCAGCATCGGGCTGATACTCCCCGTGACTGACCGTGCCGCTCCAAACGCCGTTTTTCTCGTTTACATCAATATCGCTGACCATAAGTCCGAACTCATAGAAGCCGCCGTCGACCGTCACACCGTTCGGCAGCGTACCGACGGTTACAACGCAGTCCTGCCCAGCGCAAACGCGGTCGGGTGCGGTTATCTCTACGCTCGGTATTGCCTGCGGCGAAGTTGTGTGTCCGCAAGCCGAGCATTTTTTATAATACATTCCGTTCTCTGTTATAAACCGATACGCATGGTCGCCGCGCAGCTTCACCTTTATAGTGTGAGTGCCGTCTTTCGTTTCAACGGTCACGGTATGCTCTCCCGAACCGGTTAAAGCATAGGTCTCGCCGTCCGGCGTAAGCGCCACGCCGTCCATCTGAACTTTTATGACATTCTCGATACCTTTGAGCTTAAATTCGGCAGGTGAGCAGTATTCTACGCCGTCCTTTATTCCGTCAAAAATATACCCGTATTCATACTTTATCTGCGTGGTTGCACCGAATATACCGCTTGCCGAAGAATAGTTCGTTTTGTGAAGCTCATAGCCGTTACCGAGCCTCGGATTGCCGCGGTTGGGCAGAATAAAGCCCTCTCCGCTTTTGCCTGTAAGCACCATATCGGGTGCAAGCTTTTCACTCGTTTCTTCGTTGATAAACTCAATCGTCAGCGCTTCCATAAGCTCGTGCCGCCTCTCATTAGGCAAAGGGGTTGCACCGAGCGCAGCAATAATAAGCAGTACGAGATTACTTTTCAGATAATAAAACGATACCGTGTTCACGGCGGGGATTCCCGCAAGCCCGAACAGGGACTTAAAGCTCATAAACGCGTCGGCAATACTTGTAGAATCGAACAGCACGAAACCGAGCACGACAAACAGCATAGTGTAGATGTGCATAACCACGGCATGCCGTCTTTTCGGGTGCAGAATATATTTTTCAAACAGTAAGAGCAGCGCATATAGCAGCCCCCATAGAATGAAATTCCACGAAGCTCCGTGCCAAAAGCCGGTAGCTGCCCAGACGACAAGAATGTTAAAAATGTGCCGTATAGGCTTTACACGGTTTCCGCCGAGAGGAATATAAAGGTAGTCGCGAAACCAACTGCCGAGAGAAATATGCCAACGGCGCCAAAACTCCGTAATGCTTGCTGAAATATACGGGTAGTTGAAATTTTCGCAAAAACGAAATCCGAAAATGCGCCCCAGTCCTATCGCCATATCGGAATACCCGGAAAAATCAAAATAGATGTGCAACATATATGCTGCGGCGTATAGCCAATAAAACAGCACGGTTTTCTCACCGTACGCCTTGAATTCGGATACGAGAAGTGCCGCCGAATTTGCAAGAAGTATCTTCTTTGCAAGGCCGATGGAAAAGCGCGTAATCCCCTCCGACGCGTCGGCAAGCGTTGTTTTCCTATTTTTCAGACTCCCGACAATATCCGAATAGCGGACAATGGGGCCGGCTATCAGCTGCGGGAACATCGCCACATACATGGCAAGATCAATATAATTGCGCTGTGCCGGCACGTCGCCGCGATAAACATCTATGACATAGCTCAGAATCTGAAATGTATAAAAGCTGATGCCTACCGGCAGAGCCACCCTGAGAAGCGGGATGGAAAGACCGGTCACCGCATTGAAGTTCCCGATAAAAAAGTCCGCATATTTGCAGTACGCCAAAAGGCCGAGGCTTGCAACCGCCGAAACGGCAAGCGCCAGCTTGGCAATTCTCGTCCCGCGAAAGCGTTCGACCAAAAGCGCGGCAATATACGACTGTGTTACCGTCGCAAGCATAAAAACGAGATATTTCGGCTCTCCCCAACCGTAGAAGAGCAGACTTGCCAAAAGAAGCACGAGATTCTTCATACGGTCGGGAACGGCGAAATACACAAGCAGAACGCACGGCAGAAAGCAGTACAGAAACGTTATACTTGAAAACAGCATAGCTTTGTCTTATGCGATAGGCACATCGAAAAGCTGTTTTGCCGAACTGTATTCAGCCGACAGCTTTGCTGTAAAGGTGTCCGTCAGTTCCTTGGCGCCGAACACGGAAACGATATAATCGCCGACGGTCAGAATGACGAGCTTTTCGGGGAATCCGCACAGCCATTGGCGTGCAAGAATGTTTTCTTTAATTTTACCTGCAAGTGCTTCGGCGTTTCCGGAGCCTTTAACATGGTATACGCCGCAGGAAAAGTTGTTCTGATTCAGCATATGCATAAGCGAAGCGGCATCATCTATCTCGGACGCCTGCGCCTTCGGGAAGCCAAGCTCAAAATCAAGGGCTTCCGCGTCGGAGGCATCGAATTTTCCGGGCATATCTTCCTTCATATGCTTTTCGGAACCGCCTGTTGCGGAAAATTTTTCGTCGGCCGAATACTTGCTCCAGACCTTTTCAAGAATTTCCAAAGCGTTTTGCGGCTGCCCTTTGAGGGCGCCGGAGGATGTGGCTGTACCGTTTTGCTTTGTGCAAGAGGTAAACGAGAGCAGCAAAGCTGCGGCAAGTGCAAGTGCAATAATCTTCTTCATAATACGATTTCCTTTCACATTGGGTTTTGTTTTCGTAAGAGTATCTGTAAAACGGCTGCCGGGAATAATTATATCGTTTTTCTCAGCGGAAGGCTGATTTCAAACAATGCGCCGCCGTCGTTTGACGCGGATATTGTGCCTTTGTGCAATGATACAATCTCCTTTGCGAGCGAAAGCCCGATCCCTGCTCCCCCTTTGCGGGTGCTGTAAAAGCGGTCAAAAATGTGCGGCAAAAGCTCCGGCGCAATGCCATTCCCATCGTCACGGAAACGCACGATGGCTTTCCCTCTGTCTGCCTTACATTCGATCTGTATTTCCTCTTTTGCATAACGGTCAGTATTTTCATCAATAACCTCCGCTACTTTGTTTTCATGTCCGTTGGTAGCTTCACCGCGATAGTCGTCCCCCTTTCCGAGCTTTCCTCGACCCGGATCTCACCGCCGTGCAGTGCGACGATCTCCCACACCAACGAAAGTCCCAATCCCACACCGCCGTATGCGTGAAACAACCATCTGTGAACACGCCCCGTCAGAAACAACCAAAAAATGCAAACGAAGACATTCATGCTTTGAAAAACAGGAGTATAGTCCGGAAGCTGTTCCTCCATGCGCTTTCTTATATGCTCAATGCGATAGTCCTCGGCTGCCGAATAAATTACCACATTTTCCTTTGCTTTTCCGCATCCGGAAAAAGTGAAAGCAGATACTGCGCAGAAACCTGCCAATACACCCGTTAATAACCTTTTTATTTTCATGTTTTCCCTTTTCGTTCATTTACCGATATGTTCTGCCTACCCGCAAACACTTGCCTTTTTTATTATGCCGATTTTTCAGGCATCAGCGTTCATTACATGACATTATTATAACTTTTTTGAACGTTTCAGTAAATATCAGTTAGGTGTCGAAAATGTAAAGCTTGAAAGAATGTCCCGTGAATAATTTAATCAGGGTGCAGTTTTTTCCGCACCCTGATCATTTTTTTCTTGAAATCATCGGGTAAAAAGCCTTACGTCAATATTTATAAACGCTATTTCAGTGAAGGTCTCGCACACAGCCATGACATAAATATAGCAAAAAGCACCATATTTAGCCCTTTTGCTTTCACAAATCCACTATATATAGTTTTTCTCATTGACTTTTGCAACTACATCATGTATACTGATAGTACAAGCCTTATAACTATGTACACAGTCATCAAACGAGACGGCAGAAGTACCGAGTTTAATTTAACCCGTATATCTCACGCCATTACCAAGGCATTTGACGCAACCGGTATTCCTTACAGTCCGGATGTAATCAATCTTCTTTCCCTTCAGGTAACGGCAGATTTTGCTCCTAAGGTAAAGGACGATACAATCGATGTCGAATCCATACAGGACAGTGTGGAAAAAACGCTGCAGAGAGCCGGCTACGACAAGGTTGCCAAGGCATATATCCTATACCGCAAAAACCGCGAAAAGCTCCGTAATATGAGTTCCACCATACTGGACTATAAGGGGCTTGTGGACGGCTATCTGAAGGTATCCGACTGGCGAGTAAAAGAAAATTCTACCGTCACCTATTCTGTGGGCGGACTGATTCTGTCCAATTCCGGGGCCATAACCGCAAACTATTGGCTCAGCGAGATCTACGATGAAGAAATTGCAGACGCGCACCGCAACGCCGATCTGCATCTGCATGATCTCTCCATGCTGACTGGTTACTGCGCCGGCTGGAGCTTACTGTAGGTCCTGTTTTTAGGGAAAAAGTAATACGGATCGGACGGTTCTTATCATGGATAAAACACAAACCAACCCCTTTGAGAGTGCACAGGAATTTCTTGTTATGCGAAATCTTTATGAGTCTGCCGTGAAACAGCTGGCTCTGAAATTTGAAGTGCTGAACAGCGAATTCAACATACAGTATTCACGCAGCCCCATTCATCATATTGAAAGCCGGGTAAAATCCGCACAGAGCATCATGGCAAAGCTTGCAAAGAAAGGTATTCCTTTTACCATTGCCACCGCTAAAGAAAATATCAACGATATTGCCGGTGTGCGCGTTGTCTGTAACTATATAGAAGATGTGTACCGAGTAGCCGAAATTTTTGAACGGCAGAAGGATGTGGAGATTCTCAAAAAGCAGGACTATATCAAGGAGCCGAACTACAACGGCTACCGTCTCATAATTTGTGTTCCGCCAGTTCGGATAAACAAA
>UQQR01000033.1 GCA_900543215.1 uncultured Oscillospiraceae bacterium
CCTGTGACCCTCTGCTTGTAAGGCAGATGCTCTCCCAGCTGAGCTATGCTCCCATCGTGTGTACCGCCCGGTTTGCTGTGCACTCACCGGCGACAAGCAATATATTATCATAATTGATTTGCTTTGTCAAGACTTTTTTTTATTTTTTATTAATTTTATTATTTTGTCGATTTCGTCCCTTGAAAACTTGTAGCAGGCGCCGCAAAAACTGCACTTTACTTCAACCTCGGAAAGCTCTTTTGACATCTTTTCAAGCTCTTTTTCTCCGAGAGAAATCAGGGCTTTTTCGGTTCTCTCCCTTGAACAGGGGCATTTATAACCAACCGTTTTGTCTTCAAGCACCTCTATCTCAAAGCCGTCAAGCGCGCCCTTTAATATATCGAGAATATCCTTACCCGAATCAAGCTGTTCCGTAACGGGAGCAAGCTTACTCAGATTTTCCTCAATTTTTGTTATAGTGCCGTCATCGGCGGCAGGAAGCAGTTGTATAATAAATCCGCCGGCTTTTTTAACCGTTAAGTCGGGATTTACTAACACACCAAGGGCGCATACCGTAGGTATCTGCTCGCTTACGGCGTAGTATGATGTAATATCCTCGGCAATTTCACCCGAGACTATCGGAACAAATCCGTTATACGGCTCCTTAAGCCCCAAGTCCTTCATTACAAAAACATTGCCGTCCGTTCCGACCGCTCCCGAAACATCAAGCTTACCGTTCGGTTTAAGCGGTATTTCAACTATCGGGTTTGCGGCGTAACCGCGCACATTTCCGCAGGAATCAGCCACGGCGGTAAGCGCTCCCGCAGGTCCGCCGCCGTCGATTTTAACGGTGATGCTGTCCTTTTCACCCTTTAAAAAATTCCCCATCATTGAGGCGGCTGTAAGCAGTCTGCCGAGCGCCGCTGTTACAACGGCGGAGGTTTTATGCACCTGTTCGGCTGCCGCCGCAATATCTGTACTGTCTACGGCTGTCGCCATAACCGCACCGTCGCTTGTTATACATCTTATAAGCTTTCCCATAATTTAAGCTTCCTTTATCCTTTGTGTTATATATATCGCGCGTTCTGTTTTTCCGGAAACAGAGCCGCCCGTTTCTCCGTCTAGCACGGCAAGCGTTTTAAGTCCTGCCCGGCCTAATGCGTCTTCGATTTCCTTTTCGGTATATGCCCGTTCCGAAAAATCCTCGCAGGTGCGGCGGTAGACATCGCCCTCTAAAACAAAAAAGTCCAATGCTATATCGGTTACTAAGGTTTCCATATCGGTGCTGTTTTGCCAAACGCAATAAACGCCGTCCTGCTCTATAATAAATGTATTATCCGCAAGTACGGTTTTATGCTTATAAACCGTATTTACATCAAAAATAAAAAGCCTTTCATCCTCAAGAAACAGCGCCACACGCTCTATCGCCTTGCAAAATAAGGAATAATCGGTGATATGGTTCAGGCTGTCAAGACAGCAAACCGCACCGTCAACCGTTCCGTAAAGGTCAAGCTCTTCGGCACGCTGACAAATATAAAACACATCAAGCTTACGCTCTGCTGATTTTCTTTGAGCGACGGTGAGCATTTCCTCCGAAGCGTCAACCCCTATTACCTCTATACCCTTTTTCGCAAATTCGTTTGAAAAACCGCCTGTACCGCAGGCAAGGTCAAGCATAAGCTTAGGTCTTCTGTCGTATTTTTCAAACAGCTTTAAAAGGAATTCCGCGCGGCGCGGATAGTCGGCATCTTCCATCAGGCTGTCGTAGACCTCGGCAAAGCAACTGTAACCGCTCATCTATCCTTTAGCCTTTCAAACACCATTTTATACCCGTCGTCTATCGAGCGGCTCACACGGCTTATTGTCGCCGTACTGGCACCCGTCGCGGCGATTATTTCGCTGTATACGCATTTATCATTAAGCATTTTCGCTACCATATAACGCTGCGCTATGGTCTGTATTTCCTTAGGCGTGCATGCGTCGGAAAAAAACTTATAGCACTCTTCCTTATCCTTAAGAGTAAGTATCGCTTCAAAAAGCTTATCGGCGGATTCGTTTTTCTGCATAGCAATCCCTCCAAATCTTTTAACATTTTAACACATCAAACCGCTAAAGTCAATTTAATGAACAAATTACTTGATAAAATCCGTGTAAAATGTTAAAATTCAAAAAAAGGGAGCTGTTTAGATGAATACTGTCAAAATACTGCACTGCGCAGATATACATATAGGAGCCAGAGAAAGCTTTTTAGGACCGCTTGCCGCAGGAAGACGAGCGGAAACGCTTATTACATTTGAAAGAATAATTGATTTAGGTGTTAAAAGCTCTGTTGACGCAGTAGTTATAGCCGGAGATTTATTTGATTCCAATAATGTCGAGCAGACATTTGTAAGCTCGGTGTTAAACAAAATTGCAAGTGTACCGGACTTAAAGGTAATATTTGCCGCAGGCAATCACGACCCGTTAACACAAACCTCGCCTTTTAATTCCGATAAATTGCCCGACAACCTGTTTGTTTTAAAGCCGTATGACGACTGCATAGGCTTTGAAGACTGCGGTTTTCGGATTTACGGCAGATCATTTGACAGCGCATATATGAATGGTGTGCCTGATTTTTCATTAAAACCGCCGACGGACGAAATTATAAACATTATGGTTCTTCACGGCGAATTGAATAACGACCTCGGTGCTTGCTACAATCCCATAACCGAAAACTTTATAAAAAACAGCGGAATGGACTACATAGCCTTAGGTCATGTGCATAAACGCACGGAACCGACACTTTCGGGGAAAACATATTATGCGTACAGCGGTTGCCCGGAGGGACAGGGCTTTGACGAGTGTGACGAAAAAGGAGTATACTTAATAAAAGCAGGAAAAGGAATTTGCGAAGCCGAGTTCTACCCGATTGCCAAAAGACGGCATATCAGGGAAAGCATTGATATAACGGGACTTGAAACTCCTGCGGAAATAGCCTTATCCGTCCTGAAATCATTGGAAGAAAAGTACAAATCGGGATTTTCCGATAATCTTTACCGCATTGAGCTTACAGGCACTTCCCCCTTGCCAGATCTGCCCGAAATAACAGCAAGACTTGCGGATAAGATGTATTTTGCAAAATTAAAGGACCTTACAGAGCCTTACATAAATTATGACGAACTTTCAAAGGAAATCTCGCTTAAAGGTTTGTTTGTTAAAAATATGCTCGGCAAAATCGAAAGCGCACAGGAAAGCGAGAAGCCGACATTGAAATCGGCGCTGAGGCTCGGACTTAAGGCTTTCACCTCGGAGGTGGCGTTTGATGAAGATTAAAAGCATTTACATATCTGCTTTCGGAGGACTTAAGGATAAACGCCTTGATTTTTCCGACGGATTTAACATAATTTACGGCGGCAATGAAAACGGCAAAAGCACCGTAATGGCATTTATTAAGATGATGTTCTACGGAACCGAACGCGGTTCCGCGCAGCTTTCCAAAAATCCCAGAAAAAAATACACACCGTGGGACGGCTCACCTATGGCAGGCTCGGTGGATTTTGAGCTTGAAAACAAAAATTACCGTATTGAGCGTGAATTTAAAAGCAGTAATTCAACAGACAAAGTTACGGTAACCGACCTTGATTTGGGAGAAAAGACCGCCGCTCCTCCCGATGTGGGACTGCAAATATTCGGTCTTTCCTCCGCCGCATTCGAGCGTAGCGTGTTTGTAGGGCAATCGGGAATACCGGAAAACGATTCATCAGCCGAAGGTGAAATTAATTCAAGGCTTTCCAATATGGTGTCCTCCGCCGACGAATCTGTATCGTATGATACGGTTGAAAAACGCATTACAAAGGCAAAGCTTGCGCTTATGTCCAAAAGAGGTCAGGCAGGAGAATACGATAAAAATTTAAAACAGCTCGACCTCCTTTCCGACCGACTGAAAAAAGCGGAACTCATATACGAAGAGCACGAACAATATAAAGAAAATGCCGCCGCCCTTTCTTCACAAATTGAGAGCGGATTAAAAAGAATTTCGGTTATCAAAGCAAAGCTTAAAGAAGAGCAAAACATTAAGGATGCCGAAAAACTTAAAAAACTGCTTGAAACGAAGGCAGAGCTTGACGGGCTTAACCGCTCGCTCAGACTTTCCGACGGCGGACTTATAGACGAACAGTTTGTCAGCAAGTTAAGATTCTGCATTTCAAGGCTTGAAAACATAAAGGTATCGTATGACGCAGCAAACGGCGAAGCGCAGAGACTTAGAGAAAATCTCAGACTTACCGTGTCATCGGACAACAGCACAGCTTCGGAACGCTCCGCAAGACTTGCGGAAGAAGTAAAGACATATGAAAGCGACATAGCCGCTGTCAAAAACGAAATTAAGGAAAACGGCAGTCTTTATAATGAACTTTCGTCCAAAGAATACGAAATAAAGACAAAAAGGAAAGGAATTAATGTTCCGCTTGCGGTAATTTCCCTTTTGCTTTTCTCGTTAACCGCAGTATTTGTTATGTTAAAATCTTACATTGTATGCGCTGTATTGGCGGGCCTTTTCCTGCTTTTACTGTGTCTGTCCTTTGTATTGCGCCCATATGACAAAAAAGCAATCGAAGAATTCAGTCGGAGATTAAACGAAGTAAAATTAAAATCCGACAGTCTTAAGGAAAAGGAATCGGAATTATTCCGAAAATATACGGCGGCGTCCGCAGGTCTTGAGGCTGTCAATGCCGCGCTCGGGAACGACAGCGCACTGCTTAAAGCACAGGAAAAACAGCTTGCGGAAAGCGAGGAACGGGCGGAAAATATGCGTTCGTCGCTTGAAAATGCCGAAGAAGAGCTTAAAGAGCTTTTCTCCCGTTACAAATCCGCAGATAATACCGAAACTATAAAAGAACAGCTTGACGGTCTTGCAAAAAAAGCCGCCGCCCAAAAAGAAATAAAGCAACGGCTCAATTATCTTGCAAAGGATTTGGAAAATATATCTTACGAGGAGGCTCGCCGCAGGCTCGAAGCATTGCCCGAAAATGCAGAAACCGAGGATTTCACCGCACTTAAGGCAGAGCTTGAAAAAATCACGGGTGAGACTGCGGAGCGCAAACAGGCGCTTATAGAAATAGAAACCGAAGACAGAGAAAAACTTAAAAATGCCGAAGAACCCGAAACGCTAAAAAAAGAAATTGCGGACTTAGAGGCAGTTACAAAAAAACAGCTTAACTTTTGCAATGCCGCTGATATTGCGCTTGACACCTTAAAGGACAGCTTTGCCGAAATGCGACGCAGCTACGGCTCCGCGCTTGAAAAAAGAGCAGGCGATATATTTGAAGCGCTTACGGACGGAAGATACAGCGGTATGCAGATTTCAAAGTCGTTTGATATAAATGCTGAGAAAAACGGTATTTTCGGCGGAAAGGAATTGGCTTTTTTAAGCAGCGGAACCATTGATCAGGCTTATTTGAGCCTTAGACTGGCGCTTTCCGAGCTGATGTTTGAAAACTCCGAAAGGCTCCCTGTTTTTCTTGATGACGCGCTTTCGCAGTATGACGATCTTCGTACAAAAACCGCCCTTAAATATCTTAAAGAATATTCGGAAAACGGTCAGATTATAATGTTTACCTGTCACAGATTTGTGACCGACTATGCCGCCGACACGGGCGCTGTGTGCAAAGATTTTTAGAACACTAAAACAGACCTGAGCCTTTGGCTCAGGTCTGTTTTTCTAAAGCGTTTCAACCTTAATTAAATTTGTATTGCCCGACTTGCCGTTTGTAACTCCGCCCGTAATAACGATTTTATCGCCGTTATTAAGGTCAAGCAGTTTCTTAGTCAGCTTTTGGGCGTTATAAAACAGCACATCCGTGGACGGATAATTTTCGCACATACAGGGCTGTACACCCCACGAAAGCGCAAGCTTTCTCCATGTCTTATCGCTTGTTGTAAGACCTACGATGTCAACCGGAGGGCGGAATCTTGACACCATTCTTGCGGTCATTCCCGAAAGACTGCATACCGCAATAGCCTTTGCGGCAATATCTATTGACATTCCGCAGGTTGCGTGCGATATAGCGTCAACAGTGTTTTTTATTTTAAATTCCGAGGAAAGAAAGCGCTTTGAGTAATTGATATTTCTTTCGGTGTTTTCCGCAATCCTCGCCATTGTTTTAACCGCAAGCACAGGATGTTTCCCGGCCGCTGTCTCGCCCGAAAGCATTATTGCGCTTGTTCCGTCATAAACAGCATTGGCAACATCCGAAATTTCCGCACGGGTAGGTCTTGCGTTGTGTATCATAGATTCAAGCATTTCGGTTGCAGTTATAACCCGTTTACCGAGTAGTCTGCACTTTGTAATAATATGCTTTTGTATTGCCGGAAGCTCCTCAAACGGAATTTCAACGCCCATATCGCCTCTGGCTACCATAATTCCGTCGCACTCTTGACATATTTCTTCTATATTGTCAACGCCGGTACGGTTTTCAATCTTTGCGATTATATCAATTTTGTCAGCACCGATCTCCTTTAAATACGACTTTACATCAAGCAAATCCTGCTTACACGAAACGAAAGAACAAGCAATAAAATCAATATCGTGTTCTATTCCGAATTTAATGTCGTTTTTATCCTGTTCGCTTAAATATACCTGCTTTAAGGTTTTATTCGGAAAGCTCATACTCTTCCTGTCGGAAAGCTCGCCGCCCACAAGCACCGTACACATAACATCAGTATCGGTAGTACCGTCAACACGAAATACCAAAAGACCGTTGTTAAGAAGAATTCTATCTCCCTTTTCAAGGTCGTGCGCCAGTCCCTTGTAATTTACCGCAACCCTCTTTTCATCGCCCTCAATATCATCCGATGTAAAAGCAAAGGTATCGCCGTCGTTAAGAAAAATCTTTCCGTTTTTAAAGGTTTTTATTCTGTATTCAGGTCCCTTTGTATCAAGCATAATAGGTATCGGAAGTCCCAATTTCTCTCGGACTTTCTTAACCAATCCTATGCGTTGCTCATGATCTTCATACGTGCTGTGGGAAAAGTTCATTCTTGCAACATTCATTCCCGCTTTGCACATTTCCGTAAGCGTCTTTTCATCAGAACAGGTAGGACCCAATGTACATACTATTTTGGTTTTTCTCATAACTCTTCACCCATTATTTTCTTGTAGTTTTCTTTAATTTCGGTTTCACTGTCCTGCATAGCCTTAAGCGTGTCTGACAAGAGCTTATCAAGCTCCCAATCAAGCATTTTGGCGCCTTTGGTTATAATTTCTCTTGAACAGCCTGCGGCAAAGCGCTTGTCCTTGAATTTCTTTTTAAGGCTCTTAAGCTCCATATCCGAAACGCTTTTCGATGGGCGCATAAGTGCCGCCGCACCTATAAGTCCCGTAAGCTCATCGGTTGCGAAAAGCACCTTTTCCATTTCATGCTCGGGCTTTATATCAACCGTTATTTCATAGCCGTGACTGCATACCGCATGTATAAGCTCGTCGCTTGCGCCTATTTCCTTCAAAAGCTCCGGTGCCTTTACGCAATGCTGTTCCGGATATTTTTCAAAATCCACATCATGCAAAAGACCTACTATGCCCCACTGCTCCGCTTCGTCACCGTATCCGAGCAGCTTAGCAAAGTGCTTCATAACCGCCTCAACGGTAAGCGCGTGCTGTATATGAAAATTATTTTGGTTGTATTTGAGGAGCAGCTTCAGCGCTGTTTCTCTTGTAATAGCTGTATTCATTTTCGAACTTCTCCCCCATTTTAATTTCTTTTACTATGATACCACACCCCGTGTAAAAAAACAAGTTAAATATAAGTTAAAAAAGCCGCAAATGTCTTACATCCGCGGCTTTTTCAGTATAATTTTCAACATTCCATTTGCTTGCCCAAGAAGCTGGCGGCAACGGAAGCTAACTTTACATCGCTGTCGGTCGGTTTTTGCCCTGCCTCTGATGCCAATACCACCGCGCCGCTTACATCGCCCGAAATAACGATAGGCGCCGCAACAGCAATGTTTCGGTCAAGTCCCTCAATAGCCGGAGCGCTGCTGCCTTCACCGAAAACCTCTACACGGCGGTTTTCCATAATATCCTCAACAGCCTGAGTTACACGCCGCTCAACAACTTCCTTTTTTGAAATTCCGGAAGCCGCAATGCAATGGTCACGGTCGCATATAAGCACCGTCATATCCGTAGCGTCGTTAAGTGCGTCCGCATACTGTGTTGCAAAGGACGAAAGCTCGCCTATCGGCGAATATTTTTTAAAAATCACTTCTCCGCCGGAATTCGTATATATTTCAAGCGGGTCGCCCTCGCGAATACGCATTGTGCGGCGTATTTCCTTAGGAATTACAACCCTGCCGAGATCATCTATTCTTCTAACGATTCCCGTAGCCTTCATATATTAAAATCTCCTTTTTGATTTCGTGTTGTTATTATTTGTAAAGGGATATAATATATTCATTGGCTATTATTTCCTTACCGATTTAAAAAAATAAAACGGTCAAAGCGTTATATTCAATTCTCATTAAGCTGTTCATAAAGCCTAACTATTTCCGCCCTAATTCCGGAATTTTCCTCAAGCGAAAGCGTCGGGTCTACTGTAAGCATCCGCTCCGCTTCCTTTCCTGCAAGGCGCAAGACTTGCCTGTCGGCAAAAATATCGGCAATTTTCATATCGGGTAAGCCGTGTTGCCTGTTGCCGAGAAAATCTCCCGGTCCTCTGAGCTTAAAGTCCTCGTCCGCAATCTCGAAACCGTCGCAGCTGTTTTTTATTACATTCAGGCGTTTTTTGGTGTCTTCCGAACGGCTGTCGGATATAAGTATGCAGGAGGATTTGTACTTTCCACGCCCTATTCTGCCGCGCAACTGATGAAGCTGTGAAAGCCCGAACCGCTCCGCGTTTTCAATAAGCATTACCACCGCATTGGGAACATCAATACCCACTTCAATTACAGTGGTTGCAATTAAAAGCTGTATTTTCCCGTCCGAAAAATCACGCATAATACGGTCTTTTTCCTTCGGTTTCATTTTCCCGTGTAAAAGCCCTACGGAATATTCTTTAAATTCTCCGTCTTTTAACTTTTCATAGTATTCCTGTGCCGAAGTAATATCAAGCGTTTCGTTTTCCTCCACAAGCGGACAGACTATATAAGCCTGTCTCCCCTCGTTAAGAAATTTTTTGATGTAATTGTATATTCTGCTTCTGTAAGACGAATCAACGCAGTAGGTATCAATTTTTTGTCTGCCTTTCGGGTATTCGTCGATTATACTTATATCAAGGTCGCCGTATATTATAAGACCGAGGGTTCGCGGTATCGGCGTAGCCGACATAACAATCGTATGGGGATTGTTTCCTTTGGAGGAAAGCGTACCCCTCTGCTCGACACCAAATCTATGCTGTTCGTCGGTAATAACCAGTCCCAATGACCTAAATTCAACATCACTTGTCAAAAGGGCGTGCGTGCCGACCAGCACATCTATTTTTCCGTCTTTTAGATCCGCTTTTATCCGTTCCTTTTGCTTTTTTGTCTGCGAGCCAGTAAGAAGCATACAGCTTATTCCGGTATTTCCCATTATACTTAACAGGGTTTTGTAATGCTGTTCAGCAAGTATTTCGGTAGGTGCCATAAGCGCCGACTGAAAACCGTTTGACGCCGAAATATAGCAAAGTGCCGCCGCCACCGCGGTCTTTCCGCTTCCGACATCACCCTGAACAAGCCTATTCATCGCCCTGCCCGACGACATATCCCTTACACATTCTCCGATTACTCTTTCCTGTGCGGCTGTAAGCGTAAACCCGAGTAATTTTTTAAATTCTTCAAGGGTATTATGCTCTACGGTATAGCCCGACAGACTCCGCTTCCTTTTTTTAAGAAACGAAAGTCCCGTTTGCAGAACAAACAGCTCTTCGAAAACAAGGCGTTTTTTTGCCTGCCCGAGCGCACTGTCCGATATGGGAAAATGTATATTATTAAGCGCCGAAATATAATCGCAAAGTCCGCACCGTTCCCTTACCGTTTCGGGCAGTGCGTCCGCAAGCGGTATACCGCTTGAAAGCGCCGTTTTAACAAGCCGCTGTATCGATTTTGAGGTCAAGCTGCCCACAGCGCTGTATATCGGCTCTATGCCCATAAAGCTTTCTTCCCGTATTTTGGGCGAGGACATAGTCCGCATTACAAAGCTTCCGCCAACCTTTCCGTAAAACAGGTAGGTACTGCCAAGGTTTAGCCTATCCGCCAAATACTTTTGATTAAAAAGCGTAACGGCAATCCGTCCGCTTTCATCCTCGGCAAAGAATTTAAACAGCGTCATACCCTGACGGATGCGCGCCTTTTCTATTTTTGTGACTATTTTAGCCTTTATACAAACGGCGGTATCAAACGGAGATTCGGCAATTAATACGGTATTTTTCCATTCGAGATAATCTCTCGGATAAAAGCGCAAAAGGGCACCGACGGTATCGATGCCCTTTTTTTTCAAAAGCTCTGCCCGCTTTTCACCCACGCCCTTTAAAAACTGTATATCGGTGGAAGCTGTCAGCATAAGTCTTCTCCTATCATAGACGGCGTGGCTTTATTCAACCGACAGGATGTAATAATAAATCGGTTGACCGCCGTTAATAACGGTTATTTCGGTCTTTGCGCCGTATTTTTGTCTGATTTGTTCTTCAAGCAGAGCGGCGGAAGCCTCATCCACATCCTCGCCGTAAATTACGGTTATGAACTGGCTTTCTCTTTTAACCATCTGCTTTAAAAGCTTCATAACGCTCTTGTCAACATCATTTTCAACAAAAGAGATCTTTCCGCCGAGCATAGCAAGGATTTCACCCTTTTTGATGCTGTGACCGTCAAAATCGGAATCACGAGCGGCAAATGTTACCTGACCGGTGGCTATCCTTTCGGTTGATTTCTGCATTTCTATCGCATTATCCTCGTCGCCGGTTTCAGGGTCGTATGCAAGCATTGCGGATATACCCTGAGGTATTGTGCGTGTGTGGATAACGATTACCTTACGGGTGCTTATCGGAATCGTCTGCTCTGCCGCCATTATAATATTTTTATTATTCGGCAGTACAAAAACGGTTTCCGCCGGAGTAGTCTCTATCGCTTTAAGAATATCGTCGGTACTCGGGTTCATTGTCTGACCGCCGCTTACAACGGTATCTACGCCGAGATCTCTAAATAATTCCTCGATACCAGAGCCCGCGCAAACAGAAACGAAGCCGACCGGCTTTGTGGGAGCTACGGGAGTATATGTTTCGGAAAGGTCTGCGCTCTTAGCGGGCTTTTTCTGCGCGTTTTCCGCATCGTGCTTAGCCCTTTCGTGCTGATCGCGCATATTTTCTATTTTAAGGTGAACAAGCTGACCGAAGGTAAGCGCATTTTCAATAGCGTTACCCGGATGATCCGTGTGAACATGAACCTTGATTATTTCTTCGTCGTCAACAACAACTACGCAGTCGCCTATTGTTTCAAGATAAGCTCTGAGCTCGGAAGGCTCTTTTTCACATTCTGCGGCACGGTTTACGATAAATTCGGTACAATAGGTAAATGTAATCTCTGTTTCAAATTCGCCTGCTGCGTTTCTTGAGGAGTCTTCTTCTTTTTCTTCTGCGCTTTCGGTAACGGCGGATTTAATAATAACTCCGTCCTTAAATACCGACATCATACCTTCAAGTATGGTTACAAAGCCTTTACCGCCTGCGTCCACAACGCCCGCTTTTTTAAGAGCCGGCAAAAGTTCGGGGGTTTCCTCAAGCGCTGTTTTTGCGCCCTCGATAGCGGCGGCGAAAACGCCTATTTCATCCTCTCCGTTTTCAAGAGCCTGTTTTGCGTATTCGCTCGCAACTCTCGAAACGGTTAATATCGTACCCTCGGTCGGCTTCATAACAGCCTTATATGCCGCTTCCACACCGAGCGCAAACGCATTTGAGATATTCTCGGCCGTGGCAAATTCCGCATCGCCTATTCCCTTTGCAAAGCCTCTGAAAAGCAATGAGGTTATAACGCCCGAATTTCCTCTTGCGCCTCTTAATAAAGCCGAAGCGTTGACAGAAGCAACCTTTCCTGCGGTAGCGCCGCTTAATTTTTCAAGTTCTCTTGCCGAATTTGCAAGTGTCATTGACATATTTGTGCCGGTATCGCCGTCGGGCACCGGAAAAACATTAAGGTCATCAATCTGCTTTTTGTTGTTAGCCAGGTTATTTGCGGCAGAAATAATGGCGTCTCTTAAAATATCACCGTTAAACAAAATATACACTCCTTAAGGCAACCGCGGACTATTCCGTTATGCCGTCTATTTTAATAGTTACCTTACTGACGGTAATGCCCGCAGTTTCTTTTACAACATATTTTACCTTTTCGGTAATGCTTGCCGCAATCGCGTTGATATTCATTCCGTAGGTAACCACGATGTGAAGCTCAACCGATATGGCGGAAGCGTTTCCGGTTACCTTAATACCCATATCGGGCTGATATGTTTTTGATATTTTTTCGAATATCTTTTGGCGGTTGCCGCTCGGAACCATTCCGACTACTCCGAAGCAGGAGGTAACCTCGTTTCCGATAAGCTTCGACAGATAAGCCGAAGAAATATCTATTTTGCCGAGTCTTGTTTCATAAGCTATCATAAAATATCCTGTCCTTTCCCGGGACCTGCCGATACAGAAGTCCCTAAACTGTAACTATTTGAATTTATATGATTCAATCGAAAAATAAATATCACTTAATGATGAGTTATTTACATTTTCGATATTGTCATTGTAGAAAAACACGCCCGTTCGGTAGCAAACAGGCACAAGCGGCATTTCCGTCTGAAGTACGGAGGCTATGTCGCTTACCGTATTCTGACCCGAATAAAAGCCGTTTAAAAGCTCTCCCGAGGTCGCATTGATTTGTTCGTCCTGCGAAGCCGAAACTTCACCCGATGCGGCAGAAGCTTCACCGTTTGCCTGAGGAGTCGCTTTTTTTATACCGTATGCCGCGCTTCCGCCCTCTGTAATAAGGTTTGAAATATCCATATTCGGGGTTATCGCAACCTCGGCAAGACAAAGCTGGAAGTTGCCAGAAGCGAGACTTGCGGTATAATCCGCAAAGCTTTTTTCGGCAACGCGAATTTTAAAACCGTATTCCGAAAGCTTTGAGGCTATTAGCTTTGCGGCGGTCACTCTTGATGTATTTTCACCGTTTACAAGTAACTCAAAGCTGAGACTTCCGCCGGATTGATTTTTGCGCACTCCGGCAGTGTCCACATTATTATAACCTATTTTCTCCAAATTCTCAATAGTTATTTCCCGATTTGTCTGTGTTTCTATGTTCTGAACAGAATTTACAGGTTTCCAAACCGGATTATAAAAGCCTTTTGCCGGAATTGCGTTGTTATAATACCCGTCACGGCAAATCGTTTTTCTGTCAATTCCCGTGGAGATTGCCTGCCTAATCTCCTCTTTTCCGAGGTCCCCATAGGAGCTGTTTACGGCAATGTAAACAAGTCTGTTAAGATTTATGCTGACCTTTTTTCCGCTCATTCTTACGATTTTACCGTCTGAGATATCACTGTAATACATATCCGCGGCGCCGATCTCCACATAATGGCTGACAGATTCGCTGTCGGGAGCATTTATAAGGCGGATCTCCTTTATTGAAAAGTTGCCGCTGCCCGAAAATTTAGGATTTACGGTGAGCTTTGTCATTTCATCATCCGAAACATAGCGGCCCGCGCCGATAGGAGGCTTTTCAACTCCGTCGTCATTTTTGCGCTTTTCCGAGTCCTTTTTAATAATGGGAAAATCAAGCAGATTTACAAAATACGGGTCCGACTTTGAGATCCTGAATATCACCTTATTACTGCCCGACGCCGTGGCAGAAACTACCTCATAAAGCTTATAGGCATATTCTGTGCTTGAATTTTTAGCGGCATTGTAAGAATAAACAACATCATCCGCCGTGAGCCTGCTTCCGTCCGAAAACTGTGTATCTTTAAGCGTAACTGTGCAGGTTGTCCCATCTGTTTCCGCACTTTGTGCAATACTGTAATGCACATTAAAATCATTGTCAAGTTTTATAAGCGGCTCATACATCAGTCTGCAAAGCTGTCGGTTAATATCCGTAGCAGCGGTATATGGGTTAAAGCTGTCCGATGCGGAATAAAGCAGAGTGAGATAATCTCTGTCACCTGCCGCCTGTATTGCGGAGCTTGTCTCCGCTTCGGAAGAGGAACTACCGCCGCTTTTATTACAGCCCGACAGTAAAATAAAACATAAAGCAAGAATAAACGCAGAAAGCTTTTTAAAATATCTCAATTAAGATTTCCTTTCGTCACTTAATGCAAACAGGCTCGACAGCCACGGTTTTTCCGGTCTTCAAATCAATATCGAAAATACATCCGTTCAAAAACGATTCTCCGCCGGCAAATTCAAATTTTGACATATCGTTGTTTTTAAGGCGGTTGATTATAATTTCACTTTTAACACCCAAAACCGAGTTTACGGGTCCCGTCATTCCGAGGTCTGTAATATATCCGGTTCCCCCGGGCAGTATCTGAGCGTCGGCTGTTGCGACATGTGTATGCGTTCCGAAAAAAGCGGACACCCTGCCGTCAAGATAAATTCCCAACGCCCGTTTTTCGCTTGTCGCCTCGGCGTGAAAATCAACCGCTATCACCCTTGCGCCGTCCTTTTTCGCCCTGTCTATGAGACGGTCGGCGGTATCAAACGGCGAATCAGAATTAAGCTTTTCAAGGTATATTCTGCCTACCAGATTTATAACCGCAACCGAAGTATAACCCATGTCCAAAAGGCAGTATCCGCAGCCGTATTCGGTATCGGATAAATTCTGCGGACGAAGTATAAACTTATTTTCGTCAAGGTAATTGCAGATTTGTTTTCTTCTTAAGGAATGGTTACCGCCCGTTATAACATCTGCGCCGCAGACAAACAGCAGGTCAGCGCTTTCGGGAAGTATTCCGTTACCGTCGGCGGAATTTTCGCCGTTAACAACGGCGACATCTATTTTCTTTTCCCTTTTAAGAACGGGAAGACTCTGCTTTATCCTTTCGCACCCGACAGGACCGCATACATCTCCCACAGCAAGCAGCCTCATATAATACCTCAATTTTGTTTTCTGTTATTAAACCCAATACTCTTAAAGTTATTATACCTTAATTGCAAAGACCAAAGGTCTTTTACGGCGTAAGCCGTGCCGTGCCGCAGCACGGTGGCTGTTTTGATACAATGTTTTTATACGAAAATCTCCGATTTTCTTAGCGCAGTATGCGCTTTGGCGGCGTACCACCGCCGCCAGTATAAAATTATTATACCATATAAATAGATTTTTTCAACATCAATATAATTGACAAAAAGCATTTAAAGGGATAAAATACAGTTAAGGAGTTGATTTAAATGGTAAAGCATATTATTTTGTGGAAGCTGAAGGACGGTATTTCCGACGCCGAAAAATCGAAAATTAAGAAAAACGCAAAAAACGCCCTTGAAGGCTTAAACGGAAAAATCGATGGACTTTTAAAAATACAACTAAGAACCGAGTCTCTTTCTTCTTCGAATGCGGATATGATGCTGGTCTCATGCTTTGATAACGCCGAGAGCCTCGCGGGCTATCAAAAGCACCCGCTTCACCTTGCGGCGGCTGACAATTTTGTCCGCCCCTTTACAGGTCAGCGTTTGTGTCTTGATTTTGAGGAATAAAAAAACAGCCTTTCCGCAAAGACTGCCGACGGGGCTGTCGCAAGAGCGAAAGAATCGCGAGCGGCAGCTCATAATGTCTGTAAACTGTTAAAATGGCAAAAACTTTTTTAGTTTTTCCGCAAAAACACACAGAGGGTATGAAAATGAACAAGTCCGTAAAAAATGGGCAATAGAAAAATCATAACTACCGGCTAAGCCGGTAGTTTGCTCTGCGGCTATAAGCCGCTGTTA
>UQQR01000034.1 GCA_900543215.1 uncultured Oscillospiraceae bacterium
CCCTCGCGAGACCTACACGCTGCTGCTCACCGCCCGAAAGCTGAGCCGGCATTGAACGCGCCTTATTGCCGAGACCGACCTTTGAAAGAGCCTTTGAAACCTCTTTTCTGACATTGCGGTCGCTCGCGCCTACAACATGCATTGCAAAAGCGACATTCTGAAAAACATTCATAGTGGGTATAAGACGGAAATCCTGAAAAACTATACCCATAGTACGGCGAAGAAGCGGTATCTGCTTCCGCTTCATTGAAGTAAGGTTAAAACCGTTGACGGTTATAATTCCCGTATTTGCCTTTTCCTCACGCATAATGAGCTTCATAAATGTACTTTTGCCTGCGCCCGAAGAACCGACAACAAATACAAATTCGCCGTTATTTATGCGTATATTTACATCCTCGAGAGCATGTGTACCCGTTGGATAAGTTTTTGATACGCCCCTAAACTCTATTATGGGTCGGGACTGCTCGGGAGCACGCTCGTTGATTATCTCTTCCATTGATTAAAGCTTCACTCTTTCAATTAATACTTAATCGGGTTGCTTTTAAGATACTTATTAACCATAAGCGCAATTTTGAATATGATTGCATGGTCAAACTCACGCAGGTCAAGACCCGTAATTTTCTTGATTTTTTCAAGTCTGTAAACCAAAGTGTTACGATGAACAAACAGCTTTCTCGAAGTTTCCGAAACATTGAGGTTGTTTTCGAAGAAACGCTGAATCGTAAAGAGAGTCTCCTGGTCGAGACTTTCGATAGAACCCCTCTTGAATACTTCCTTCAAAAAGGTTTCGCAAAGAGTGGTCGGAAGCTGATAAATAAGTCTCGCGATACCGAGATTATCATAAGAAATAATGGTTTTTTCGGTATCAAATACCTTACCGACCTCAAGCGCCGCCTGAGCTTCCTTAAAGGAACGGGCAAGGTCCTTAAGATTGTCAACATTCGTTCCAATACCGATTACAGCGTGAACATAGAACTCGCCCGATATTGTGTCGGCAATGGTCGTAGCAAGCTTTTCAATGGTTTTTGAGTCGATTCCCGGCATTGTTTCTTTAACAAGGGCAATATCGGTTTCATTGATATTTATAACAAAATCCTTGGACTTGTCCGGGAAAAGATTCTGGACCACATCGTAAACCGAAACATCGTGGGTCTCGGTAGCGCGGATAAGAATAACAGTTCTTGAAACATCGGAATTAAAATAAAGCTCACGCGCCTTTAAATAAATATCGCCCGGAAGAATGTTATCAAGAATTATGTTCTTTATAAAATTACTGCGGTCGTATTTCTCATCATAATAAAACTTGATATTCGCAAAGGAAACCGCCAAGACCGCCGCATATTTTGCAGCGATAACATCATCGCCCTCAACAAATACCACATAATTTGTGCCCTGTGTGTTTCCGAGACTTCTATATGTATACCCGTTCAAAACAAAGGAGTCTCCCGAGCTTACCGCAAAGGTGTCAACCGATTCGCCTATCTTACCAAGCTCACTGCACGCGATAACGGTGAAATTTTCATCAATAACGCCGAAGGTACGGTCTACGGCATCCTTCATCTGATGAATTACTCCCTGAAAAAGACGATTAGACATTAATACGCACATCCCTTAAAAAAATTATAAAATACCTAAAATACTTTTAAGTCTATTTTACACAATCACAACCTTTTTTGCAAGAGATATTCATTAAAATACATAAAAAAGTTACAAAATCATTACAGGTGTCGAAATTACACTCTTCTAAATTGGTTATTTTACCGAATACAGGTAAATTTATACCTTTTTTTGGCAAAAATTCGGTCGAAGACCCGTGCAAAACTGTCTCCGACCGAATTTATCATGCTATGTTCTGTTTTTTAATACCGAACACCATTCTTAAAATTCCGCTTAAAAATTTAGGACTTTTAAATAAAATCACTTTCATATTCTTTCCCCCTGACATATACTAACAGCGTTTGTAGGAAAAGCCCAGAATAATTACCCATATTGCAAGCACCGCAACAAGGCAACGCGGAGGACAAAAACAGCTTATAAGCAATCCGCAGGCAAATGTCATAGCAATAACGCCCTTGTTCGGACCGCACCGTCTTCGCATATTCATTCCTCCTTTAACTGCGCCTTACATTAACAGTATATATGGAAAATATGAAAATGTTACATTTATTTTTTTTTGCCGCAATTCCACGGCTTTAAATCCTTTAATTCGTTAAAAAGAGCCTTATATGATTCAAAGCGGGTTTTTTCGGCGCTGCCGTTTTCAACCGCGTTTATTATTCCGCAGCCCTTTTCGCAGGTGTGCGTACAGCTTGTAAAGCGGCAATTTTCAAATCGGCTTAAATCGGGAAACGAATAGATAAGATCTTCCTTAAATCCGTAATCTGCGGCGTCATAATCAAAGGAAGAAAAACCGGGTGTGTCCGCAACATATCCGCCGCACACACGGAAAAGCTCCGTGTGTCTGGTGGTGTGCTTCCCTCTTCCGAGCTTTTGGCTGACCTCACCCGTGGCGATAGTGCCGCCGCCGATAAGCGCGTTTAAAATACTTGACTTGCCGACGCCCGAGTTGCCCGTAAAGGCGCTTATACAGCCGTTAAGCTCTTCTTTTATACCGTCAAGGCCGTCTCCCGATACTGCCGAGACCGTGAGCGTTTTAAAGCCCGAATTTTTATAGATACGCTCAAAGCGCGAAAAATCTCCCATATCGCATTTATTAAATACGATTATCGGTTCAATTTCCATATATTCGGCTATTGCCGTAATTATATCTATAATGTAAGTGTTAGGTTCAGGATTTTCAAAGGCGGAAACGATAAACAGCTTATCTATATTAGCGACCGGCGGTCTTGTAAGCGCGTTTTTACGGGGCAAAACTTCGTTTACAACGCCCTTATTGCCGTCCAACGGTTCAAATACCGCTCTGTCTCCCACTAAAGGGGAGATCCCGTCCTTACGGAAGCTCCCCTTTGCTCTGCACTCGTAAATTTCATCGCCGCCGAACAGGTAATAAAAACCCGAAAGCGCCTTTACGATTGTTCCCGTCATCTGTTTGTTGTATTACCGCCGGCAGTGCTGCTCTGATTGCCCGATGTGCTGCTCCCCGAATTGTCGCTTGAGCTTCCGCCCGTACTTGAACTGCTCTTTGTATCGTCAAGTGCGGTATAATCATTATATTCTCTTTCAACAGAAACTCTGCCGGTTTTGAAATTAACTGTTATCTGCGACACTTTGTAATAATCCTTCTGGTCGGTAGAAATTTTAACCGTATACTTAACAGTCTCCTGCTTTGAAGATACGCCCTGGAAGGTATACTCGCGCAATCCGTTTGCGTTGAGTTTTTTGCTTTCAGCCGACATGTTTGCGTTGTTTTCCCAAAGGGATACATAGTAATTTGAAACCTTGCAGTCACTCGGCAAATCAACAACAACATCTAGCGAAACGCCAGTGCTCACATAGATCGTTACGGTAGAACCTTCGGGTATTTCGGATGAGCCTGTGTCAGGTTCCTGCTTTACAACATAGCCTATCGGATAATACTTATCATCCGAAGTTATAAGCTTTTCCTTAACGGAAGCAACAAGATTTTTCTCCTTAAGCTCCTTTTCTGCGTCTGCCTGCTTCATACCTACAACCGACGGTACGCTTACATTTTTAAGAGACTTTCCGCTGCTTACATAAATCTTTATATCAAGATTTTCGCCCACTACCTGTGTGCGCTGCGGCTCGGTCTTAATTACCTTACCCTCTTCGACATCATCACTCGGCATAGCCTCAACGGTGGGTTTAAAGCCTTCCGCCTTAAGCTTTGAAACAGCGGCGGACTCGGTAAGACCGTATACATCGGGAACCTTCTTGGTAGATTCGCCCTTGCTTATATAAAGAGTTATCGTAGCGCCCTTTTTAACCTTCTGTCCCTCGGCCTTTGACTGCTCAAACACATAGCCGTACTCGAACTCATTGTTTGCCTGCCATTCGGTCTCAAACTTAAAGCTGTCTGTATATTCCTTGTTGGCCTTGATATCGTCATAAAGCTGGCCTACAAACTTAGGACAGGAAATTTCGGAATTTGATTTTGAGAAAAGCTTAGGCACAAAAATCGCCGCAAGAACAATTATCGCAATAACAAGAGTAGCGGCAATTCCAGCAAGTATCGGTATCATATTGTTCTTTTCCTTTGTTTCTTCCGGCTCGTCCTCCTCGGGTATGCGGACGCTGTCGTAATCAAAGGAATTTGGAACAAACTTTGTGGGTGAATCGTCCACAAAATAAGAATAATCGAATGTTATGGACGGATCCTTTCTGAACGCACCCAAATCACAGAGCATTTCCGAAGCGGACTGATAACGGCGCTCGGGGCTTTTCTGCATAGCGTGCATTGTTATCTGTTCAAGACCGAGCGGTATTGAACCGTTAATTTCCGTAGGCAGCTGCGGCTCGCGCTGAAGCTGCATAATGGCAACGGAAACGGCGCTTTCCGCCTGAAAAGGCAGTCTGCCCGTAAGCATTTCGTAAAGAATTACACCGACGGAGTATATGTCGGTCTTTTCGTCGGTTCTTTCGCCTCTCGCCTGCTCGGGGCTGATATAATGAACCGAGCCTATCGCCTTATCGGTTATTGTTCTCTGCTCGCTCCTTGCAAAGCGGGCAATACCGAAATCTGTAACCTTTATGGTGCCGTCAGGCAGAACCATTATGTTTTGCGGCTTGACATCACGGTGTACTATACCCTTGTCGTGCGCGTGCTGAAGACCTTTAAGTATCTGAATAGTGAAATGAACGGCGTCCTTCCAACGGAGACTGCCCTCTCTCTCGATATACTCTTTAAGGGTAATGCCGTCAATATATTCCATTACTATATACTGAATTAAATCGCCGAAGCTTACATCGTAAACCTTAACGATATTCGGGTGAGACAGCATTGCGATAGCCTTTGATTCGTTTTTAAAGCGGCGCACAAATTCCTCGTTTGAAATAAATTCCTCTTTAAGAATTTTTACGGCTACAACACGGTTTTCCTGATTGTCGAAAGCCTTATATACAACCGCCATTCCGCCTACACCGATAATTTCTTTAATTTCGTATCTGCCGTCAAGGCGTTTTCCTACAAATTTATCCATAAGTCTTTTCCTTTCTATCTGGTAAGTACAACAACTGTTATATTATCTCCGCCGCCGTTTTTATTTGCCCTGTCAACAAGGGTATCGGGAATTTCGGACGGACGGACGGTTTTTACAGAATTAAGAATATCCGCGTCGTCAAGATAATTGGTAAGCCCGTCGGTGCAAAGCAGGAGCGTATCGCCCTCGCCTACTTTAAGAACCGCCGTATCGACAGCAATATTTTCCTCTGCGCCGACAGCACGGGTAATTACATTCTTTTTGGGGTGAACCTTTGCGTCATCGGGCGTTATTTTTCCGCTTTCGATAAGAGACTGGACAACCGAATGATCGCGGGTAAGCTGTTTTATGCCGTCATTTACAAGGTATATTCTACTGTCGCCCGCATGAGCGATAACCGCAGTTTCGCCCTTCACAAACGTAAGAACTACCGTTGTTCCCATACCCGAAAACAAAGGATTGCTTACCGCCATATCATAAAGCTCTATATTGGCGCTGACAATGGCGTTTTTAAGCATCTTTTCAATGCTTTCCGTACCGAATGCCCCGTTATAGGAACGCTCGATATAACCGGATATGCTTTTTACGGCATTTTCGCTTGCGATATTGCCGGCGTTCGCTCCGCCCATACCGTCGCATACAACGGCAAAAGCGGTTTCATAATCAATGCTTTCGGCAAAAAATGCGTCTTGATTTGCGGTCCTTACCATTCCGATATCGGTCTTGCTGTAAATTTTCACAGGCTATCTCCCTCCTTTACCTTTTTACGGAGCTGACCGCAAGAAGCGTCGATATCGGCTCCGAGTGTTCTCCTTACCGTGGCGTTTACGCCAAACCCTGTAAGTAATTCCTTAAAATGAATTATTTTATTTCTGTCCGGCTTTTTAAAGGAGTTTTCCTTTACCGGATTTGCGGGTATAAGATTGACATGGCACATAATGCCCTTTAAAATATGAGACAGTTCCTTAGCACAGGCGTCGCTGTCGTTCACGCCGTCAATAAGCGCATATTCAAACGAGATACGCCGTGTTGTCACATCTTGATATTCACGGCAGGCATCAAGCAGTTCCTTAATTTTCCACTTTTTATTTACACTCATTATGAAAGAGCGTATTTCGTCATTGGGTGCGTGGAGCGATATTGACAGCGTAATAGGAAAATTGTATTCCTTAAGCTTTTTTATTCCGCTTACAACACCCGAGGTTGAAAGCGAGATATGCCGCAATCCTATATTAAGTCCGTTTTCGTCTGAAACAAGCTTTAAAAACCTTACGGAATTATCAAAATTATCAAGCGGCTCGCCCATTCCCATCATAACAACATTTGAAATTCTTATCCTGTTATCACGCTGGGCGGCGGTTATCTGCGCCAACATTTCGGATGCCGTAAGACTGCGTGTAAGACCGTTAATTCCGGAAGCGCAAAAACTGCATCCCATTCTGCACCCGACCTGTGTTGAAATACATACCGTGTAGCCGTGTTCGTATTTCATAAGCACCGATTCGATGTACTCGCCGTCAAAAAGCTCGTAAACATATTTAACCGTTTCGTCAAGCCGTGAGGCAAATCGCCTGACAATTCCGACACTTGCGATATAACAGCTTTCATTAAGCTTTTCCGCAAGGCTTTTCGGGATATTTGTCATTTCCGAAAAATCGGAAACACCCGATTGCAGCCACTTAAAAATCTGCTTTGCGCGGAATTTCGGCTCGCCCATACCGTCGAGCATTTCCTCAAGCTCGCACAGGTACATAGATCTTATGTCTGTTTTACTCAATCGCTGCGGTTTCCTCCTTGACAAGCAATGCACAATAAAACCCGTCTGTTTTATCAATATGCGGCATATATGTGTGTTCATACGCTTTACGGAGACCATTATACTCCATAATTACGGAATTTACAAGTTTTTCATTTTCCTCTGTTCTGAGCGTACAGGTGGAATAGAGAAGCTTGCCGCCGTTTTTAAGATATAAAAGAGCGTTTTTAAGTATTTTTTTCTGCAAAGCGGAAAGCTCCTTTAAATCTTCGGGCGTTCTGTATTTAATATCGGGCTTTCTTCGTAAAACGCCGAGACCCGAGCACGGCACATCGCAAAGAATGTAATCGAATTTACCGAGATTTTCATTAAAAACAGATGCGTCAAGACACTGTGTTTTGATTATGTCAAGTCCCAAGCGGTCGGCGCCCTTTTTGATAAGCTCGGTTCTCTGCCCATATAAATCGCAGGAAATTATCTCGCCGCTGTTATCCATAAGCTGCGCCATCGTAAAGCTTTTACCGCCGGGTGCCGCGCACATATCAAGCACACGGCTGCCTTTTTTGGGCGACAGCACGGCAACTGCCATTTGCGAAGCTAAATCCTGAGCGTAAAACAGTCCGTTCTTAAAGGAATCAAGACCCGAAATATTCGCGCCTTTTAAAAATACCAAAGCGTTTTCTATATCCGTTTTTTGTGCTTGTATGCCCTCTTTTGCCAATTTGTCGGTAAGCGCCTTTTCATTTGTTTTAACTGTATTTACCCTTACGGTAAGCGGCGGCGGCAAAAGGCTTTCTTTAAGAAGTGCTACAGTATTGTCCGATCCGTAGTCCGCTTGAAAGGAAGAAATTATCCATTCGGGGCAGGAATACCTTACCGATAACGAATGAACATCGTTTCCGTCAGGCAGGTCTGTGCCGTTCCTTAAAATATTACGCAAAACCGCATTTACAAATCCCGCATTACGGCTTTCCTTTGAAGCCTTAACAAGCTTAACCGCTTCATTAACGGCGGCGCTGTCGGGTATTTTTTCCATAAAAGCTATTTGATAAACCGCACAGCGCAGTACGGAGAGCGTATACGGAGCCACTTTTTTAAGCGGCGTTTTGATGTGCCTTTTAAGCAGCCAATCTACCGTGATTTTCCTGTCAAGCACGCCGTAAAAAACTGCGGCGGCAAGCGCCCTGTCCTCACCCGAAGCGTCGGATTTTTTCAATATACCGTCAAGCACTATATTTGAGTATCCGCCGTCCTCCTCAACACGAGTAAGAGCTGCGGCGGCAAGCTTTCTTGAGTTAGCCATTATTCACCTATTACCGTTCCTACCGCAATCGGTCTGCCGCAAAGCATTTGTTTTGCGCTCATAGGCTTGGACCCCTCCGGCTGTACTGTGAGCAAGCTTATTAATCCGCCGTCCTTGCAGGCGATAACAAGCTCGTCATTGCTTTTAACAACGGTTCCCGGGGTGTTCCCAGACTTTCCGGCGCACACGGCTTTTATAATTTTAACACGCTTATTATCGAAAAAGAAATAAGCGCACGGCCACGAATAAAAGCCTCTTACCGCGTTGTGAACCTCATCCGCCGTCATATTTTTAAAATCTATAAGCGCCATTTCCTTTTTTATGATAGGCGCATAGGTTGCCTTTTCTTCGTCCTGTTTTACCGGAATTACCGTTCCGTTCTCTATATCCTCAAGTGTCCTTACGGTAAGCTGTGCGCTTATAACGGAAAGTCTTTCAAAAAGCTCGTCTGCGGTTTCCTCGCCGCCTATTTCCGTCTTCTCGGTTTTAAGAATATCGCCTGTGTCCATACCGCTGTCCATTTGCATTACGGTAACGCCTGTTTCGTTCTCTCCGCAGACAATGCACCACTGTATCGGAGAGGCGCCCCTGTATCGGGGTAAAAGCGAGGCGTGTCCGTTAATACAGCCGTATTTCGGTATATCAAGTATCTCCTGCGGCAGAATTTTACCGTACGCCACAACCACAATAATATCGGGAGAGAGTCTTTTAATTATATCCGCCGCCTCTCCGTTTTTAAGAGTGTTCGGTTGATATACCGGTATACCGTGATTTTCGGCGCATACCTTAACGGGCGGAGCCGTGAGAATGTGCTTTCTGCCGACAGGCTTATCCGGCTGTGCAAACACGCCAACGATATTATGCTTTGCCGCAATCAGCGCCTCAAGCGTTTTTACCGAATAATCCGGCGTTCCCATAAATACAATTCTCATAAATTATAGCTCTTTCTTAATTTTATCTATATAGAGTATACCGTCAAGGTGGTCAATTTCGTGGCAGAGCGCTCTTGCCTTAAAACCCTCGGCTTTAATTTTAAAAGTTTTACCGTTTCTGTCCTGCGCTCTTACCGTTACATTCATAGGTCTTTCAACCTCTTCGTATCTTCCCGGAATCGAAAGACAACCTTCTTCCCCCGACTGACTTCCGCTTTGCTCCTCGATTACAGGGTTTACAAGCTCAATTATGCCGTCACCCACATCAACAACGCAGTAGCGGCGCAAAATTCCTATCTGCGGAGCCGCAAGACCTACGCCCTCCGCCTCGTACATGGTGTCCGCCATATCGTCAAGCGTAAGCGCCAGCCTGTCGTCGAATGTAAGCTGTGTTCTGCATACCTTTCTTAAAATGTCATCGCCTATTTTAACGATATTCCTTATTGCCATTTATTATACCTCACAACACGGTTTCGGGGTTTATATCCACCGACGCCGTAACATCGTTCCTTTGCTTTATTTCCAGTGCTTTTTTAAGCATTTCCCTGAATCTTTTATTATTTCGGCATTTTATAATCATTCTGAAACGGTATTTGTTATTTATTTTCGGAATTGCCGACGCGGCAGGACCCAAAATAATCATTTTAACATCGTTATAGCCGTTTTCTGTGAGCCTTTTGATATTTGCGAAAATACTGTTTATCGCTTCAAGCGCCGAACTTCTGTTGAACGAACGCGCGCTTACAACGCACATATCGCAATACGGCGGATATATCATAAGCTTACGGGTCATAATTTCGTCCCTGTAAAAGCCGTCGTAATCCTGCCGTGCGGCAAGGGGTATCAACTCGCTGTCGGGATTAAGCGACTGAATTATCGCCGTTCCGGCGCTGTCCCCTCTGCCGGCTCTGCCGATAACCTGAGTAAGCAATGAAAATGTGCGTTCAAAGCCCCTGAAATCGGCGCTGTAGGTAGCGCTGTCCGCACCCAAAACCCCTACAAGCGTTACATTAGGAAAATCAAGTCCCTTTGCAACCATTTGCGTGCCGAGCAAAATATCATACTCACCGTTACCGAATGCCTCAAGCTTTTTTGAATATGAATCCCTTGCAAGCGTGCTGTCGGCGTCAAGCCGTAAAACACGGGCTTTCGGGAAAAGGGAGGAAAGTTCCTCCTCTACCTTCTGCGTTCCCGCACCCAAAAATTTAAGGTGTTCGCCGCCGCATTCGGGGCATTTGCCCGTCACGGGAGCGGAGTAACCGCAGTAATGACACATCATTCTGTTATTTGCCGAATGATATGTAAGCGAAATACTGCAATTCGGGCAGGAAAGTACGCTTCCGCAGTCGGGGCAGGATATGTAGGTGTTATGCCCCCGTCTGTTGAGCAAAAGTATGACCTGCTTTTTATCCGCAAGCGCACAGTTTACCGCATCGTTAAGCCGTCTGCTTATATCAAGCGAATTACCGCTTAATATTTCCTTTTTCATATCCACCGTTTCAACCGTCGGCAAAACCGCTTTGCCGTAGCGCTTTGTAAGTTTAAACAGCGAATACTTACCCGAAAGCGCCGCCGTATAGCTTTCAACCGACGGCGTTGCCGAGGACAGACACAGGAGACCGCCGTGATAAGCGGTTCTGAACCTTGCTATATCCCTTGCGTGGAAACGGGGCGACTGCTCCGATTTATAGGTATGCTCGTGCTCTTCGTCCATAATGATAAGTCCGAGACGGGAAAACGGGGCAAAAACCGCGCTTCTTGTTCCTACTGCGATTTTGGCTTTCCCGTTTTTAACCCTGTGCCACTCGTCCATTCTTTTGCCCATAGACATTGCACTGTGGAAGACAGCAACGCTGTCGCCGTAGCGTGATTTGAATATATCAAGCATCTGCGGAGTGAGCGCTATTTCGGGCACCATTACTATAACGCCGAGTCCCTCAGCCGAGACTTTATCGACAAGCTTTAAAAAAACCTGCGTTTTACCCGATCCCGTAATGCCGTAAAGCAGCGAGACCGCCCCGTCCTCCTTTTCGTATTCGGAAAGAAGTCCGTCATAGGCTTTTTCCTGTTCCTCGGTTAAAGTAATCTCTCTTTTATCCGAAACGGCGTAGTGTACGCTTTCCGTTCTGTATACCTGACGGGTAAAGCTTATTAACACGCCGCTGTTTATCAGTCTATCAATTACTCCTGCTGTAACGCCCGTGTAATACATAAGCTCCTTTACGCCGATACTGCCTGCGTCCGAAACAAAGCGGGCAATCTCACGCTGTCTCGGCGTAAGCTTAACGCCGCAAAGCTCGTCCGGCAGATAGCTTGACCTCACCCATTTTTCGGCAGCATCCCTCATTCTGCGCTTTGCGTCCTTGTTTTTTACAAGCGCCTGCTTTTCGCACATACCGCAAAGCAGCTCTTCGGTTACACCGAGCTGTTTTATAATTGTGCTCTCGTCCTTCTCGCCGTTTTCGGCAAGATAAGAATAGACCTTATTTTCCGTATCGTCCAGAAGCCGCATAACCGTGAAATCGGTATTTGCCGAATAGTAATTTATAAGCTTATAATTAAGACCAGCCGGCAAAATTGCGTGAACCGCGTCAAAATAAGTGCAAAAACAGCTTTCGTGCATATATTCGCACATTTTAAGCATTTCGGCGTTTAAAACAGGCTTGGCGTCAGTAACCGAAAGTATCGGTTTAAGCCCGTCCGTCTCCGCATTTTCGGTGCGGAATATCATACCCTGTTTTTTTACATTTCCGCCGCCGAACGGTACCGTAACACGACATCCGGCGAGTGCCACCGTCTCCAATGACTGCGGTACAAGGTAGGTATAAAGCTTATCAAAGGCAAGTGTTGCGCCGTCAAGCGCAATAAAGGCCGTAAGACCGTTCATACCTTTCAGTTGCTCTGTGTATCAATTTCGGAAGCCAGCTTATCTATCGCTATGCTTACCGGCTTTTCGGTCGAGGCCTCTCCGCTTTCTTCCATTTCCTTTGCAACCTGTCTTGCGGTGTGAGCCACATCTATAACAAGACGGTATCTGTTGGGATAATTTTTAATAAGCTTTCCGATATTGGGATTTAACATTCTTTAAGCACCTCATTAATTATTTTTGTCTGTCTGTCTGTTTTTAATCTGCTGCTTGCAATTACAGACATTATATCATCGGCAGCCGCCGTAATATTATCGTTTACAACTATATAATCATACTCCGTCGCACGCTTTATTTCACCGAGCGCACTGTCAAGGCGTTTTTTTATCGCCTCGGCGGAATCCGTACCCCTGCCCACAAGCCTTCTTTTAAGCTCGCAGAACGAGGGTGGCATTATAAATATGCTCACAGCCTCTGGCAGTTTTTTTCTGATTTGCGCCGCACCGTTTACATCAACTTCAATTATTATATCAAAGCCGTCCGCTATCGCGCTTTCAACCGGCTCTCTCGGAGTGCCGTAGTAATTCCCCACAAACTCGTTGTGTTCAAGCAATCGGTCGTTTTCAATCATTTCCTCAAATTCTTCTCTTGAAATAAAATGATATTTTTCACCCTCACGCTCGCCGGGACGCATACCTCTTGTTATCGAGGAAATCGAGAATTTCAGATCAGGCTTATTTCTGAACAGTTCGGCTAAAACCGTATCCTTACCGGAGCCTGACGGACCCGAAATAATAAAAACGCCGCCCTTATTCATCCTCTTCCTCCTCGTCTTCAATTACATCCTCGTCCTCGCTCATACGGTTTGCAACCGTCTCGGACTGGAGGTATGTAAGGATAATATGGTCGCTGTCCGTAATAATTACCGCCCTTGTACGCCTGCCGTGGGTTGCGTCTATAAGCGTACCTCTTTCCTTAGCGTCCTGAATAATACGCTTTATCGGAGCGGACTCGGGGCTTACAATGGCTATCATACGGTTGGCTGAAACCATATTGCCGAAACCGATATTTACAAGCTTCAAAACAATCACTCTTTCCGCAAAAATTACTCTATGTTCTGTATCTGTTCTCTTATTTTCTCGATTTCGGATTTCATATCCACAACGGCACGGGTAATATCAACATCCTGCGCCTTTGAGCCGATAGTATTCGTTTCACGGTTCATTTCCTGAACTATAAAATCAAGCTTTCTTCCGACCGCGTCGCCGTCGCCAAGCAGATCGGTAAGCTGTGATATATGGCTTTTAAGCCTTACGGTTTCCTCAGCGACCGCCACCTTATCCGCAAATATTGCGGTCTCAGTAAGCAGGCGCTGTTCGTCTACGCTTTTGTCATCGAGCAGCTCTCTTATCTTCTTTTCAAGGCGTTCACGGTAATTTTTAACCGTTTCGGGCGAGCGTTCCTCGATAAATTCGACATTTTCAAGGATAGTCTTTGTTCTTGAAAGAACATCCTCTTTAAGCTTTTCACCCTCTGTGGCTCTCATAAGCACAAAGCCGTTCAAAGCCTCCTCTGCCGCCTTTAAAACGGTTTTTGTTACCGCCTCGTCGGACAGCGTGCGTTTTTTAACGGTCAAAAAATCGGGCAGCAGTATAAGTGAAGACATTTTAACATCGTTTTTAATGCCGTATTTGCTTGAAGCTTCTTTTACCGCTTTTTTTAAAGCGGCCGCATAATCCTCGTTTACCGATACCTCCGTACTGCCTGCACCCGTATCGTCAAAAAGCACGGATACCTCTACCTTGCCCCTTTTGATATTCTGAGCGCAAAGGTTTTTTAACTTTTCTTCAAGAAAGCCGAAACCCTTGGGCAGGCGTGAAGTAATTTCCAAATACCTGTGATTTACGGACTTAATTTCAACCGTGACATCAAGCCCGTTATCCGATACCTTTGCCCGTCCGAAGCCGGTCATACTCCTGACCATATGAAATTACACTTCCAAACATAAATTATTCATATTATTTTATCAAAAAACGCAGTGTAATGTCAACCTTTTAAGCGGTTTGTAACCTTTTTTTAACATATTTTTTAAAAAAAAGCGGCAAAAGCCGCCTTTTGAGCGTGTCGAAAAGTCGACACGCTCTTGGTCGGGAATGCCATTCGCTCGAAAATCAATGATTTTCGGACTACACTCTATCCCCGCCAATACCACCCCTGTATCCTTGAAAAACCGCTCAATAAGCGATTTTTCGCTTACAAGGTGTTTTTTCGCCGCACGTGTCAGCGGAAAAACCATATGCGGCGTGAACGCCGCAACAAAATCAAATTAAGGTTTATCGATAGATTGAAAGGCGGCAAAAGCCGCCTTTTTCACTTAGATCACTTTACCGAAAAATCAAATTTTCCGTCTTTAAAATCGCAAATTACCGTATCCCCGTTTTTAACCGTTCTATCAAGTATTTTTTCGCTTAAAGCGTCCTCAATGCTGTTCTGAATTTCACGGCGGAGCGGTCTTGCACCGTACACGGGGTCAAAGCCCTTATCCGCAAGGGCATACTTCACACTGTCCGAAAATTCTATTCTTATATTAAGATTTTTAAGCCTTTCCGACAGTTCATCAAGCATTTTAACCGCAATTTCCGCAATTTGCTCTCGGTCAAGCTTTGAGAATACGATAATATCGTCCACACGGTTTAAAAATTCGGGTCGGAATTCGGATTTAAGCTCTTTAAGCACGAGCTCCTTTACATTTTTTTCTTCCGTATCGGCGCCCGATTCCGCAAAGCCGAAGGACACCTTTTTCTCGGTAATAAGCCGTGCGCCGACATTTGAAGTCATAATTATGACCGTATTTTTAAAGTCCACGGTCCTTCCTTGAGAATCGGTGAGTATACCGTCCTCAAGTATTTGCAAAAGCACATTGAAAACATCGGGGTGCGCTTTTTCAATTTCGTCAAACAACACCACCGAATACGGTGTTCTTCTCACCTTTTCGGTAAGCTGACCGCCCTCCTCAAAGCCTACATATCCCGGCGGTGAGCCGACAAGACGGGAAACTGTGTGCTTTTCCATATATTCGGACATATCAAGTCTTATCATCATACTTTCACTGCCGAACATCGCTTTCGCAAGCGCCTTGCAAAGTTCGGTTTTACCGACGCCCGTGGGTCCTAAGAAAATAAACGAGCCGACGGGGCGTTTTGGGTCTTTAAGACCTATTCTGCCGCGCCATATCGCCTTTGCGACCGCCTTTACCGCGTCGTCCTGACCGACAATGGAATTATGAAGCTCGCTTTCAAGATTTAAAAGCCGTTCGCTTTCCTCCTCGGTAAGTTTTGTTACGGGAATACCCGTCCAAGAGGAGACCGTTTCGGCTATATCGTCGGCTGTTACCTCGCCAGTGACCGAATTTGTCTTACTGTGCCATTCCTCTTTAAGAGTTTTATACTGTTCCTTAAGCTTTTTTTCACTGTCTCTCAATGCGGCGGCACGCTCAAACTCCTGCGCGTTTATGGCTTCATTCTTTTCTGCCTCTGTTTTTTCATCACCGGACGGGGAGCGCTGATTGTCTGGATGATTCTCATTTTCCTCTACCGAATCACGCATCTCTTCCCTGAGCAGTTTTTCCAGATTGTTTTCCTCCGCTGGATCTTCTTCTCTATATTTTTCCTGTA
>UQQR01000035.1 GCA_900543215.1 uncultured Oscillospiraceae bacterium
GGCAGCCTGCCAATACGCGGCTGAAATGGGCGCAGGAAATGGCCCGGTGTGAAGTCTTTTATAGCAAAGCTTATTAAAATATACCAATCGGACAGTTGTTCAGTTCGGTCATGTGCCGATCAAGTGCGGCTGTTGAAAAACAGCGCGAAAAATCGTATAATATATATGTCGTGTAGAGACCAAACTGTATCTGTTCAACTGTCCGGAAAGGAGTAAATATGGCAGTTGAAAACACAAATAATTCTTGTCACGCCAACGCAGAAAAAAGGACCTATTCGGTTCAGGAAATAGCCGACATTCTGCAGATCAGCAAAAGCATGGCGTATTCCTTATGTAAGGATGCGCCGTTTAAGGCCGTGAAAGTTGGCAAGTATGTGAGAATATCCAAACCCTCCTTTGATGCGTGGCTTGACAGCATGAATCAGTAAAGGAGATACAGTTATGGCATCTATTATCAAAAGAAAAAAAGCATATTCCGTGGTTTACAGCTACACAGACGAAAGGGGTGAAACAAAGCAAAAATGGGAAACCTGTTATTCACATAAGGAAGCGTTGAAAAGGAAAGCGGAGATTGAAAACCAACAGTTCAACGGAACATTCCTGCCTCCGAATAAAACCACTGTGTCGAGCTTTCTCGACGATTTTGTTCGCACCTACGGTGTCAACAAGTGGGGCGTTTCTATGTATGACAGCAATACAGCCATTATTGCGAATTACATCAACCCGATCATAGGTGAGCTGGAAGTCCAGGCAGTCACTGCTCGTGTTGTGGATCAATATGTTCAGAAGCTGAAGAAGACGCCGGCGGTTTCACGAGGCAGCCGAAAACCAAGGACTGAGTATGTGACGGACAAAACGATTGTCAAGATCATAAAGGTCTTGCGCTGCGCTTTTAAGCAGGCGGTGCGTTGGGAGCTGATCGGAAAAAATCCGTTTGATAATGTGGTGCTGCCAAAGGTTGAGTACAAAAAGCGAGACATCTGGGACGCCGATACGATACGCAAGGCGTTGGACGAATGCACGGACAGCAAGCTCTATATTGCCATGAATCTGGCCTTTGCCTGCTCACTCCGTATGGGTGAGATCCTCGGCCTGACATGGGACAATGTTCATGTGGAAGATGCGGACATTGCCGCAGACGATGCTTACATTTTTATTGACAAGGAGCTTACACGCTGTACGAAGCAGGCAATCGAGATGTTGGGAGAAAAGGATATATACCATATCTTTGTGCCGCTCATGCCGAACACCAGCACCCGTATCGTTCTGAAAAAGCCGAAAACCGATTCCAGTATCCGCAAGGTGTGGCTGCCGAAAACGGTAGCCTACATATTGAGAGAGTGGAGAACGGCGCAGGAAGAACTGAAGGAATTTCTCGGTAATGAGTACCAGGACTTCAATCTTGTGGTTGCCTTGCCCAACGGACGCCCCTGTGAAAACCGCATTATCGAAAAGGAGTTTCTGATGCTCAAAGAAAAAGCAGGGCTTCCCAATGTGGTTTTCCATTCGCTCAGACATTCCAGCACTACCTATAAGCTGAAGCTCAACCACGGAGACCTGAAGGCAACGCAGGGCGATACGGGACACGCAGAAATCGATATGATTACCAAGGTGTATGCGCACATTCTTGATGAGGACAGAAAGATCAACGCACAGAAGTTTGAAAGTGCGTTCTACTCGAATCCGGATTTAAGAAAAGTCGCACCGCCGCAGGAGAATGCGCAGCCTGCTTCCATCGACCTTACGGCACTGATCGAGCAGCTGCAAAAGTCACCCGAGCTTGCTAATACTTTGGCTTCGATCATCGCAGGCCAAACAGCTTGCTAATGAGAAATTAGCAAATTTGCTAATTTCGTTAGCAAAACCGTGAAAATCGTTCGAATCCAATTAGCAAGGTTTTCGGAGGCAACAGCAAGGGCAAAATCCGATGGTTTTCAGAAATCAGCACCGAGGTAGCGTCAAAATAAAAAACGCTGTAAACCTCGTAAAATCAAGGCTTACAGCGGAATTTTTGGCGTCCCGGAAGGGATTTGAACCCCCGACACCCGCCTTAGGAGGGCGGTGCTCTATCCAGCTGAGCTACCGAGACATTTGCTAATTTTATAACTGTTATTTATACTTCCGAGCCCCTCCTGGACTCGAACGACCTACCGCTTAGGAGGCGTGTGCTCTATCCAGCTGAGCTACTGAGACATTTTTAAGATTTATGCAATTTTTACTGCTCGAAGGAATCGAACAATCTGCCGCTTAGGAGGCGGTCGCTCTATCCAGCTGAGCTACGGAAACATAATCTATTATTAATGCGTTTGACCGAACGCAAAAATCATTATAGCATATGGGGGCGCAAAGGTCAAGATTTACTTAACTTCCGCGCCCTATTTGTTGTCCTTGACCGACGATAGGGGATTTGAGTCGACCGCGCGCTTTATCTGCTTGTCCGAAACATGGGTGTAAATCTGTGTCGTGCCGAGATTTGAATGACCTAAAATATCCTTTAAAACCCTTATGTCAACATTTCCGTGCTGATACATAAGCGTGGCGGCGGTGTGGCGAAGCTTGTGAGTTGAAAAGCCCTGACCGCCGAGACCTGCCTTTGCAAGCGTTGTTTTTACAATGTACTGCACGGTTTTGGGGCTGAGCCTCCTGTGGTTTCGGCTTATAAACAGGGCGTTTTTTTCGGTAACGGGCAATCCCTCGTTGGGTCTTACCTCAAGATAGCGTTTAATTGCCGTCTTGCATGAATCGTTAAGATAAACGGAACGCTCCTTATTTCCCTTACCGGTAACGGTTATTATCCCGTCTGTGGAAATATCGGAAAGGTTCAGTCCGCATAGCTCGGAAAGACGCAGACCACAGTTTAAAAACAGAGTGAGTATGCAGTAATCACGCCGTTCGTTTGCGCCGTCTACCGAATTTAAAAGCTCAAGCGAGTTTTCAAGCGTAAGGTGCTTAGGCAGCGATTGCTTAACCTTCGGCGACTCTAACAGCTCGGCGGGATTGTGTTCGATTTTATGGGTTTGAACCAACATATATTTAAAGAAGATCCGCAGGGTTGAGGTTTTTCGCGCGCGCGTTGCGGTGTTGTTTTCAAGCTCCTCCTTGCAGTATACCATAAAACCGTACAGGTCGGATATCGTAACGGTTTTTATAAGCTCGGTATCGGCGGCGGAAATATTTATCTTTTTAAATTCGGTATCCTTCGGCACTTTGCCGCGCACCAGCAGCATATATCTTAAAAAAGTGCGCAGATCGATATAATACCCCTCTACCGAACGCGAGGATTTACCCTTAATGGTTTCGTTATATGTAAGAAAATCACGCAGAAAGTCGGGACATTCGCTTAAAATTTCAAGCTTCATTTTAAAAACCTCATTTAAAAATTACATAGATAATATATCATTTTTTCGGCCGGCTTTCAAGCCGTCTTAAGAAAATCTTAATAAATTCACCCCTTTAATTTTAAAAAACGGTTTGCTATAATGATAACGAAAGGTCGGGAGAGGATGTATAACATTTTAATTTGCGATGATGAGCGCGATATTGTTTCCGCGCTTAAAATATATTTGGAAGCCGAGGGCTACAACACGGTTTTGGCATATAACGGAAACGAGGCGGTAAACGCCGTAAAGGAAAATGCGGTGCATTTGGCGCTTATGGATATTATGATGCCCGAATGCGACGGCATTACAGCCATGACCAAAATACGCGAAATTTCAAATATGCCCGTAATTCTGCTTACCGCAAAGGGTGAGGATACCGATAAAATTTTAGGTCTTAACGTGGGAGCGGACGATTACATAACAAAGCCGTTTAATCCGGTAGAGGTTACGGCGCGTGTGCGTTCGCAGTTAAGAAGATATATGCAGCTCGGCGGCGGAGCGGTAAGCGAGCAGGCCGCAGGCTACACGATAGGCGGAATAGAGCTTAACGATAAAACAAAGCAGGTTTTGGCGGAAGGGGACGAGGTCTCGCTTACCCCAACCGAATTTGAGATTTTAAAGCTGCTTATGAAAAATGCGGGCGACGTGCTTTCCCCAAAGGAAATATACGAAAAAGTATGGGGCGGCGACGGATACGGCAGCGAAAGCACCGTTGCGGTGCATATAAGGCATTTAAGGGAAAAAATCGAAATAAATCCTGCCGAGCCGCGCTATTTAAAGGTAGTGTGGGCGCACGGCTATAAGTTTGAAAAGGGGGAGCAAAAATGAAAAAGCTTACAGGCAGTCTTGCGGCAAAAACCGCGGCGGTTATTCTTTCGTTTATTACGGCGTTTATATGCGTTATAAGCACGCTTGCGGTCATACTTATGGCGTCGGGCGGATTTTATGTAAAAAGCCTTGACGAAATAAAGGATAAAATTTACGACGATAAGCTTTACGGCTATTCCTCTGAAATTTATGACGCCTTTATTTCGGGTGAGGATATAGCAAAGCTTTGCGAAAAACGGTCGGTTTCCTGCAAAATAACCGACAGCGATACCGACGAAGTACTTTTCGATAATACAAGCGGTAAGGAACCATCAGTCGAAGCCGAGCAAAAAAATATGGAAGTATACGGCGAGGTATATACAAAGGTAGGCGAAAGTCCGGTTTATATTGAGGGAGTAACGCAAAGCATTGATATAGCCGTGTATGCGTATTATGAGGATTTTCCGCTTTCGGATAACGCGCGCATGAAATTAAGAATTTGCGAAACGGCGTATTCGTGCCGCTACCTGCTTATAGCGGCGGCGATAATTTCGGCGCTTGCGTTTGTGTGCCTGTTTGTTTTTCTGTGCGCGGCGGCAGGGCATAGGGCGGACGGCAGCATACGGCGGAATTATCTTGATAAGGTGCCGTTTGATCTGCTGCTTGCTTCGGCGCTTTTTGCGGTTATCTTAACTATTATGATAATCGGCAACACATACGGTTCGTTTATGCTGATGTTTGCGGTTACCGCAGGGCTTTTAAGCGTTGATTATTTTATAGCGCTTGCCGTAATACTTTCCTTTGCGGCACGGCTTAAAACAAAAACCCTGTTAAAGAATAATATTATATATATGGTTTTAAGTATAATAGGTAAGGGCTTTAAAAAGCTTTTCCGGTTTGCGGGCTTTATATTTAAAAATCTTTCGCTTGTTAAAAAAACCGTGCTTATCTGCGCGGCAGTGCTTGTTTTTGATTTTTTTGCAACGCTTTTCTGCGGTGCCGTTCAGGTTTACGGGCTGTTTATGATTCTTGCTATCTTTAACGCGATTGCGGTAACCGTTATAGTAATATTTACCGCAATACAGCTCCAAAGAATTAAAAAGGGCGGAGAAAGAATAGCCGAGGGCGATGTTGAATATAAAATAGATACCGCGTATATGACGCCCGAATTCAAGAACTTTTGCGAAAGTCTTAATAACATAAGCGTAGGTATGCAAAGCGCGGTGAATGAAAAAATGAAAAGCGAACGAATGCGAACCGAGCTTATAACCAACGTTTCACACGATATTAAAACACCGCTTACCTCTATTATTAATTATGTTGACCTGATAAAAAAAGAAAAACCGGAAAACGAAAAGATTAAAGAGTACATTGGGGTACTTGACAGTCAGTCTGTACGGCTTAAAAAGCTGATCGAGGATCTGGTTGAGGCTTCAAAGGCGTCAACGGGCAACCTTATGGTAAACCTTGCCGAGTGCGAGGCAGGCGTTCTGCTTTCCCAGACTCTCGGTGAATTTGACGAAAGGCTCCGTGGTGCGGGACTTACGCCGGTTCTTAATATGCCCGAGGAGCCGATTAAAATTATGGCGGACGGCAGACGGCTGTGGCGAGTTTTTGAAAACCTTATGAGCAATATCTGCAAGTATTCGCTTTCGGGCACAAGGGCTTATATGGAGCTTTACCAAAGTGACGGCAAGGCATTTATAGTCTTTAAAAATATATCGAAATGCGAACTTAATATTTCATCCGACGAGCTTACCGAGCGGTTTGTACGGGGCGATACGTCAAGAAATACCGAGGGCAGCGGACTTGGGCTTTCAATAGCTAAAAGTCTGACAGAATTACAAAAGGGGGAAATGCGGATAGAGACGGACGGAGACCTCTTTAAGGCTACGCTTATCTTTGACGCAATATAAATGTACGAGAAAAGTTACGGGAAAAGCCGCAAAAGCTATGCGCGGCGCAAAAAACGCAGAAGAAAAATAATGCTAAGACGGTTTGCGTGTCTGCTTTTAGCCGCCACGGCTGTAACGGGCGGTATTATAGCGTTAAAAAAGCACAATGCGGACAGTAAGACCGTACCCGAAAAAAGCGTCACGGAGACGCTTAAGGCAATCGAAATCCCCGATTGGATAGACAAACAGATAATCCGTATGCACAACACCGCAAGAACCGGAACAGAGCTTGACGGCGTTAAGAATATCGTAATACACTATGTCGGAAATCCGGGGACTACGGCGCAGAATAACCGTGATTATTTTGACAAGCCTTCAACCGAGGTAAGCTCGCATTTTCTTGTAGGTCTTGACGGCGAGGTAATCCAGTGCGTGCCTTTATGGGAAAAATCCGCCGCAAGCAACTGGAGAAACAGCGATACCGTATCGGTAGAGGTCTGCCACCACGATGAGAGCGGCAAATTCAGCGATGTTACATACAAGTCGGTTGTAAAGCTCTCCGCATGGCTCTTAAAGGAAACGGGACTTGACGAAAACGCGGTTATAAGACACTATGATATAACGGAAAAGCTTTGCCCCTTGTATTATGTAAAAAACGAGGACGCATGGAAACAGCTTAAAAAGGATATCGGCAACGCGCTCAGTGAATTAAAAGGTTAAAAAATTGTAATTATTGTTGACAAAGGGAAATTGCGGTGGTATTATGTATCTGTACTATTTAAGTTAGTACAGTTGGTACAAGAATTTGGAGGCAGTTATGTTAGAAACAAAAGACCTTGTGAAAATTTATAAACCTAAAAAGGGAGTTCCGGTAACGGCGCTCAATAAAATCAGCCTAAAATTTCCGTCACGCGGTATGGTGTTCCTGCTCGGAAAATCGGGTAGCGGGAAATCCACTCTATTAAATGTTTTGGGCGGACTTGACAGGTACGACGGCGGAGAGATAATCATAAAGGGCGTTTCCTCAAAAAGCTTTAAGCAACAGCATTTTGATTCCTACCGCAATACCTATGTAGGCTTTATTTTTCAAGAGTACAATGTGCTTGACGAATTTACCGTGGGCGCAAATATAGCGCTTGCGATAGAGCTTCAGGGGCGTAAGGCATCAGACAGCGAAATAAACGGTATTTTAAAGCAGGTGGATCTCGAGGGCTTCGGCAACCGCAAGCCGAACGAGCTTTCGGGCGGACAAAAGCAGAGGGTGGCTATTGCCCGTGCGCTTGTTAAAAAGCCTGAAATCATTATGGCGGATGAACCGACGGGTGCGCTTGATTCGGCAACCGGAAAACAGGTCTTCGATACGCTTAAAAAGCTTTCCGAAACAAAGCTTGTAATAGTGGTTTCGCATGACCGTGAATTTGCCGAGCAGTATGCCGACAGAATAATAGAGCTTTCGGACGGCGTTGTTATAAGCGATGTGGAGCTTGACGGCACTGCGGACACCGAGGACTTAAAAAATGAAATCGTTTTTTCCGGCAATACGGTAGAGGTTCCTGTCGGTTATCATCTTACGGAAGCGGACAGAACTGCTATAAACGACTACCTTGATAAATTAAAGTCAGGTACTCTTAATATAACGGCGACCGAAAAAAGCAGCTCCAAAAGGTTTAAGAATACCGATACCTCCTCTATCAAAACGGATGACGGCTCCGGCTTTAAGCTTATAAAATCAAAACTGCCGCTTAATAACGCCTTTAAAATCGGCGCAAGCGGATTAAAGCACAAAAAAATAAGACTTGTAGTAACAATATTGCTTTCCTGCGTTGCGTTCGGGCTTTTCGGACTCTCCGACACCTTCGGAGCGTATAACCATGTGAAAACCTGCACCAATTCGCTCATCGATACGGGGATAAAATCTGTTTCGGTTGCAAAGTCAAAGAAAAACGGCGAGTATTGGCGTGATTACGGATACCGTATTTCCGAAAAGGAGCTTTCCGAAATTTCCGACGGTATGAATGTTAAAATGCACGGAGTTTATCAGCCGATTAATTTCAACGGCAGATTTGAGGACAGAATCAACCCCGAAATCAAGCTTACCGAAACGGATTATAATATATACAATCCTAATTTTTCGAGCGGATTTGCCACTATAAACGAAGAAATCCTAAAGGATATGGGCTTTAAGATACTGGCGGGAAATCTGCCGGACGGCAATAAAAACGAAATTGCCGTAAGCGACTATATTTTTGAGGTGTTTAAAAAGGCGCAGTATTTTGACGGCAAAACATATACAACCGCAAAGGATGGCACAAAAAATCCCGTTTATACCAAAATTAATTCCTACAATGACCTTTTAGGTAAGACAATACCCGTTTCGGGAACGGAATATACGGTTACGGCGGTTATAGATACAGGCTTTGATATGTCGAGATATGCTTCTCTTACAGAAAAAAAGGATCATCAGAGCAAGGCGGAAAAATTAGTGGATTATGTGCTTTATAACGAGTACTGCTCCGCTTCGGGTTACAGCTATGCCGGCATAGTGATGGTCGGCGACGGTTTTATAGATAAGCTCATAGCCGCAAGACCGGTTATGGCTCCGATAACCGAGGGATATTTAAGCTTCAACGGCGATAAGTTCAGCGCAAATTCGAATAATCTCGCAAGACTTTCCGATATAACAAACGAAAAGATTATTTGGGTAGACGGCGAGAGAAAAACTCTCGGCGAAAAGGAAATAGTGGTAACCGCGGACGCGCTTCAGAAAACCGGAGAAGAGGACAGTTCGGCAAACACCGGGGTTGCCGAGGAAATTTCCGAAGATGAAAATGCGGCTGTGGATTACGCAAAGCTTTTAAAGAACAAAAACAATACTACGATGTGGAAGTACAAACATTCCGACACTAACAATGACGAACAAAATTTTGATGGCTATAAAATCGTCGGCGTTATAGATAATGTAACAAAGGATAATAAATCCAAGCTTACATCAACCGTGGTTTGCGCGGACAGCCTTTACGGCGAAATGACCGAGGGCAACGACAAGGTATACAGCTATGCGGTAGGCTCTATGCCTACGGAGAAAAGCGAAGTGCAGTCGCTCGTTTCGTATTGCTACAACGAGGATACGGGTGTCCGTTACGCAATACAGAACTCCGTTACCTTTGAGCTTGATTCGGTAAACGATATTTTAAAAACACTGTCAAAAGTGTTCTTCTGGATAGGAATAGGCTTTGCGGTGTTTGCCGCCATAATGCTTGCTAATTTTATAGGAACCAGCATTTCCTATAAAAAGCAGGAAATAGGTATACTCCGCGCGATAGGCTCAAGAAGCAACGATGTTTTCAGAATTTTCTTTGCGGAAAGCTTTATTATAGCTATGATTAACTTTGTGCTTTCAGCAATAGGCGTGTTTGTCGCAACTCTTATAATAAACGGATTTATAAGAAATGTCGCGGGCGTATTGATAACCGTGTTGAGCTTCGGAGTAAGACAGATACTCTTGCTTTTGGCGGTAAGTATACTTGTGGCTTTTGCAGCTTCGTTCCTGCCGGTTAAAAAGATAGCCTCAAAACGCCCGATTGACGCAATAAGAGGCCGTTAAATGAAAAATATCATTGAGATGCTTGAAAATTCGGCTCGCAAATATCCAGATAAACAGGTCTTTGCGGATGCCGACAGGGGTATTTCCTATTCTGAATTTCTTGACCGCGTTTATTCCATAGGCACAGCCATTGTAAATTCGGGGTTTAATAAAGAGCCGATTGCAATAATCGCCGAGCGGTCTGTTTGCTGTCTTGAAATAATGTTCGGTGTGCTGGCAGGAGGATGCTTTTACACCGTAATTGATTCGGAAATGCCGACGGACCGTATAAGAGCCATATTTAATACGCTTAAGCCGTCGGCTGTAATAGCGACGGACGGCTGCGCCGAAAAGGCGGCAGATGTCGGGGGAGTACGGGTAATTGAATACGGTGCGGCGACGTCCTGCCGTGCCGATAAGGAGCGGCTTTCGGTCGTTAGAAAAAATATTATCGATACCGACCCTGCGTATGTTCTTTTTACCTCGGGTTCTACCGGAGTGCCTAAGGGAGCGGCGGTTTCTCACCGCAGTGTGCTTGCTTATATTAAGTGGTTTGCGGATACATTCGGCATTGACGGAAACACGGTATTCGGCAGTCAGACCCCGTTTTATTTCAGTATGTCGGTATCGGATGTGTTCAGCACGGTCTATGCCGGAGCAAGCCTTACCGTAATACCGAAAACGCTCTTTTCATTCCCGATGAAGCTTATAGAATTTATCAATGAAAGACGGGTAAACACTATTTATTGGGTTCCCTCGGCTCTCGGGATAATCGCAAACTGGAAAGTTCTTGATTACGGGGAGCTTAAATATATTAATAAGGTGCTCTTTGCCGGAGAGGTAATGCCTGTAAAACAGCTTAATTACTGGAGAAGTAAGCTACCTGACGCTGTGTTTGCAAATCTGTTCGGACCGACCGAAACAACGGACATTTGCACCTATTATGTTGTTGACCGTGAATTTTCGAATGATGAAACTCTGCCGATAGGAAAACACTGCGACAATTGCGATGTTTTTGTTGTTAAGGAGAACGGAACAAGGACTCAGGACGGGGAAGAAGGCGAGCTTTACGCAAGAGGCTCGTTCCTCGCTCTCGGATACTACAACAATCCCGAAAAAACGGCGGCGGCGTTTGTGCAAAATCCGCTTAATAAAGCTTACCCCGAAACTGTCTATAAAACAGGCGATCTTGTAAGATACAACGAAAACGGCGAGCTTGTTTATATTTCCCGTAAGGATTTTCAGATAAAGCATATGGGATACAGAATAGAATTAGGCGAAATTGAGGCGGCGGCAGGGGCGATAGACGGTATTTCCTCCGCCGCGGCGATTTACGACAGCAGGGAAGACAGCATAGTGCTTATATACGAGGGCAAGCAAAAGGATACCGCCGCCGTATTTCAAGCGCTGACCCTAAAGCTGCCTGATTATATGATGCCGCAAAGGGTTATACGCATAAAGGCTATGCCGCACAACCAAAACGGCAAAACAGACCGAAAGTGGCTTTCGGAAAACTATAAAAGTATTTAAACGGAGAATTATAATGGAACAGCTTATAAAAATTCTTGAAGATATTAAACCGGGCGTTGACTACAAAAGCGAAACGGATCTTATAGGAAATAAGGTGCTTGATTCGCTTAAAATAGTTCAACTTGTGGGCGAGCTTAACGATGAATTCGATATAGAAATAACGCCTATCGATATTGTGCCTGAAAACTTTAAAAGCGCGGAAACGATTTACGCTATGATAAAAAGGCTCGAGGACGAATAAGCTTATGAGTTATACCTCATATAATTATTTGCTTTTATTTTTAGGGAGCGTTTTTATTCTCTATACCGTTATCCCTAAAAGGTTCAAATGGCTTGTACTTCTTATTTCAAGCTATGTGTTTTATCTTATAAACAGCGGAAGACTTGTGATATTTCTTGTTCTTACCACTTCGGCGGTATATTTTGCGGGAATATTTTTAAACCGCATAAACGATTCGTTTGCGATTGCAAAGAAGGGACTTGAAAAGGCTGATAAAAAGCTTTTAAAGGCGAATATTGCATGGCAGAAGAAAGCGATTATTACGGCGGCGCTGTTTGTAATATTTGGGTTTTTGTTAGTGCTTAAATACTCGGGATTTTTTGTTTCGACTGCCGAAACGCTTTTGGGGACTTTGCGTTTGAAACCGAAATTCCCCGTATTTAAGTTTATGCTGCCGCTCGGAATTTCGTATTACACCTTACAGGCGGCAGGCTACATAATTGATGTTTACAGGGGAAAATACAGGGCAAGCGAGAATTTCGCAAAGGTGGCGCTGTTTCTTTCGTTCTTTCCGCAGATCGTGGAGGGACCTATCGGCAGATTTGATTTGCTTGCCGATCAGCTTTACTTCGGACACAGCTTTGATTATGACCGATTTACACAGGGTATTCAGCGCATAGCTTGGGGACTGTTTAAAAAAATGGTCATAGCCGACCGCGCGAACATATTGGTTTCAGAGGTGTTCGGCAACTATCATAAGTACAGCGGCAGTGTAATACTGCTCGCGGGCATACTTTATACCATGCAGATATACGCCGAATTTTCGGGCTGTATGGATATTGTTATAGGAAGCGCCGAGCTTTTCGGGGTTAAAATGTCCGAAAACTTCGAACAGCCGTTTTTCTCAAAATCGGTAAACGAGTTTTGGAGGCGCTGGCATATAACCTTAGGCGCATGGCTCAGGGATTATGTATTCTACTCTGTTTCGCTGTCAAAACCGTTTATGCGGCTCAGCAGATATACTAAGGAGCATATGAGCGAACAGCTCGGTGCTCTTGTGCCTGCCTCGTTTGCGCTTTTCTTTACTTGGTTCGGAATAGGCTTTTGGCACGGAGCCGGTATAAAATATATAATTTACGGCTTTTATTATTATTTGATAATGATGACGGGAATGTACGCCGAGCCGCTTATTGTAAAAGTATTTGAAGCTTTGAAAATTAAAAGAAATTCCGCGCCGCTTGAGCTTTTTCGTATATTAAGAACAACCGTGCTTGTGGTGTTCGGTATGATGCTTTTTAGGGCAGATACCGTAAGAATTTGGACAGGTATGGCAGGAAAGATTTTTACGGATTTTTCGTCTGCGGGCTTTTTAAAGCAATCGCTTTCCTGCGGTATGGATAAACACGATTTTATTATTATAGCGTTAGGCGTTGCGGTTATGTTCGTCGTGGGTCTGCTTAAAGAAAAGGGCGTAAAAATAAGAGAAGGCCTTGCAAAACAAAAGCTTCCCGTCCGTTGGACTGTATATGCATGCCTTGTGCTTTCGGTTATCATATTCGGGGCGTACGGAATAGGGTACGATGCGGTAGATTTTATTTACGGACAGTTTTAGGGAGTGTACTATGAAAAGCGGAATTATAAAGTTAATAAGGGCGGTCTGCTTTACGGCTTTGCTTATTTCTCTTGTAGTTACCTCGTCGTATATGCTTGCGCCTAAAGATAATACAAAGGAGAGCGGAATAGTAAACCCCAGCGCAAACGGATTTTTTTCCGAGCCTAAGGGCAGCATTGATGTTTCCGTTATAGGCAATTCGGACGCATACAGCGGTTTTTCCCCGATGGAGCTTTGGAATAATTTCGGGTATACCTCATATGTAAGCGGAGAGGGCAGGCAGACCGTGGCACAGGCATACAGTATGCTCAACAGGGTTTTAAAGGCTCAGACGCCTAAGGTGGTAATACTTGAAACAGACGGCTTTTTTACCGATTCAAAGGTTGTAGAAAGTGCGGCTAAAATAGTGAATGCGTCGCTCGGCTCGTCCTTTTCGGTGTTTCAGTATCACGACCGCTGGAAAAAGGTAAAGCCTGAGGAGCTTTTTAAAAAACCGCATTATACGGGACACTGCGCGCCTAAGGGTCAGTGGATGAGCAACGATGTCAAGGGCTATTACGGCAAGGAATATATGAAAAAAACGGATAAATCCGCCAAAATACCGTTTGGTACAAAACGGTCGGCGGAGGCGTTTGTCAAGACCTGCAGGAATAAAAATATTGAAGTGCTTTTCCTTGAGCTGCCGTCTCAAAGCTCGTGGAATTACAAAAAGCACAATGCCGTGCAGGCGTTTGCCGATAAGCTCGGCGTTACTTTTCTTGATATGAACATAGAACGCAGTCGTTTTGATTTTGACTGGAAGACCGATACACGAGACGGCGGCAACCACTTAAATAACAGGGGAGCCAGAAAATGCACCGTGTTTTTAGGCAAATATCTCGGAGAAAGGTATAATCTTACCGACCACAGGGAAGATAAAAACTTCTGCCGTTGGAATGAGGATTATAAGAGTTATTCGGAAAAGGTAAAAATATAAGTATTTTTAAAATTTTGGCTTTTATGTGTATGTTGATTGTCAGGGGATAAATTATATATTACGATATGATTTTATATTTAAAATTCGGAGCTTCCTTGTGAACATCATCAAAAACTTTTAACATCAATTTGCATTCATCCTGTAATTCTTTTTTCATGGAATAGAACCCGTAAAGCTCTGCTGAGAAGTTTTCCCGTTCATAAAATAAACCGCTTAAACAATCCCAAAGAGCATCCCAGTTCTTTCCGTAATACTCCGGCAAACCGAATTTCTCTTTAAGCATTAGGTGAATTTCGCCCAAATACTTACATTCGGAAAAATCTAATATAATGGGATTTTCTGTTATTTCATTAAACTTAAAATAGTTATTATAGTCCATTTTTCCTCCTATACAACTTCAAAAAATGTTTGATAATGATCATACGAAACAAATATTAAACCATCATTAGAGTATATTATTCTTTGTCCGTCTCGAAATCGACCTTTATAATTAATATCTGCTTCATACCAAATTCTGCCTTCTTTACTTGGCAAATGACCGTTGCGATTATTATATACACCTCTTGTTATCATGCGACAGGATGCCACCGTTTTAAGGTTACCCAAAAAGTTTTTGAACCCTAATTTTTCGGCTTCCTTATATTCAATATAGTAATCCGGCAATTTCCCACCGTGTTTTAATGTCCAATCCGCACCGTCTAATCCCTTTGTTGTAGCGGTTCCAGATTTTACTGTTTTCATAATGCGTATAGTGCATCTGCAATTCATATGCAACGGTGGCTCCTTGTCCGGTTTTTCTGTTGCGAGCCAAATTTTTCCGTGACGGCTTCTGCATGCCGGACATGTCCTTGTATCTAATTGTGCTATCCAATTTTTATACTTTTTACTTTCATCAAATTGCGGGTTCCACTTAAAACCGTTAATTAGCTGTAAAAGCAAATAGGCAAAAATATCCATATAGACACCTCCTTTTATGAAGATATTATATATGAAATAGCTTCTGACATTCACCGACATAATTAATGCTCAGGAAAAGCAAATCGGCAAGTCTCTTAAGAAACTTGCCGATTTTTGTGAAGACAGGACAATAGAGATGTTTTTGCGTTTTCGCTGTCTTGATTTGAACA
>UQQR01000036.1 GCA_900543215.1 uncultured Oscillospiraceae bacterium
TGCCGTCCATCTTGGTGTCGTACCGAGCTTTGAGGCGTTTGGCTAATTCTTTCTGTAGCATATTTGATTTCTCCTTTTTAGGGTAATAAAAAAGGCAGATAGATTTTTGCTTTCTATCTGCCTTGCGTATCATTATTCGGTTGTGTGAGAGTTCAAAACCTTACATAAAGCGAAAACGACCGATTTACATCTACAAAATCGGTCGCTGAAATTTTGCCGTATAAAACGGTGAAAACCCCGATTTTATCGGGGTTTTCACGGGCTATATCTTTTTTATAGCCTCTTTATGGCAGGGGCAGAAGGACTTGAACCCTCGGCACTCGGTTTTGGAGACCGATGCTCTACCAACTGAGCTATACCCCTAAAAATAAAAAAAACGCTTGTCTGGTGGACCATCACGGACTCGAACCGCGGACCGACCGGTTATGAGCCGGTTGCTCTAACCAACTGAGCTAATGGTCCGAACAAGCAAGACTTATTATAGCATAAAAATCCGATTTGTCAATAGTATAAATTAACTTTTCTTTCAAAATTTTTCAAAGGTTGATTATTATCGGCATTACACCGTTTTTTTCTATATCTATCACCGCATAGCTCGCTCTTCCGTCGCGAGGCTGCGAGCAGGAACCGGGGTTAACAATATATATACCGTCTTCATATAATATTCTTGAAACATGCGTGTGACCGTAAAGAACAATATCACAATTTCTTTCCGCGGCGGCATTTTTTAACCGTTCAATACCATACTTTACCGAAAGCGTGTGACCGTGTGTATAAAGAATATTATGTCCTGCTGCATTTGCAACGGCAACAGAGGGGTATTCAGAGAAAAAGTCACAATTGCCCGATACAATATTAAATATTTTATTCGGATATTCATATTGCATATCCTCAATATCGGCTGTTATATCGCCTAAAAAGAAAACCATATCAGAAGCAGGCTGTGCTTCAAGTATTTTACGGATAACACAGCTGTTTCTATGCGAATCTGAAATTACGGTAATTCTCATTTTGTCCACCTATTCTATTATATTTTGTATTCTCATAAAATTAAGAGTAGAAAAAAACGGAGGTATTGCTATGAATAATGAAAAAATCGATAAACAAAAGCTGTTAAAAGCACTGTTGGCGTCTTCCGGAGGTAAAATTAACCCAAACGCAATAAACGGCGCCGTGAACAACAACGATACCGGTGCGCTGTTAAACAGCCTGTCTGCCGAAGACCGTCAAAGAATTAACAGTGTTATGTCCGATAAAAAAAATCTTGAACAAACACTCAAAAGTCCGGAGGCACAGGCAATACTCAAATCCATTCTAAAGGGCGGAGGAAAAAATGGATGATTTAAGCTCAAAGCTTACCGATATTCTGAACGACCCGGACAGTATGGAACGGGTGCGCCAAATGGCGGAGAGCATACTGGGCGGCTCGGATGAGCCGTCTTCTCCGCCCCCTCCTAAACCTGCGCTTCCCGATATAACCGATTTGGGCGGCGCCTTAGGCAGTGACGATTTAAGAACGATCGTGTCCGTAATATCAAAAATGAAAAGCTCCGGAAACGATACAAGAGTACAGCTTATTTATGCGCTTAAACCGCATCTCAGCGATGAACGCAAGGCACGGGCGGATACGGCAATAAAGCTTCTTAAGCTTCTTGATGTAATGCCGCTGATTAAGGAAAGCGGTCTTTTAAAGCTTTAAACGGAGGAGAATATGACCGAAAACGATTTTATGCGACAACAGCAGGCGGCGGTTGAGCGTATGCGTGAAATGAACGCAAGAGCCGCAAAAGCTCCCGGCGGTAACAAAATGCCGCCGGTACCGTCTTTTGTAAGGGTGCCGCCACAAAAAGACAATCAAGTTAAAGAAGAAACCGACAGCGCAAAAAATACCGAAAAAGAAATACGAAAAGAGCCCAACGGATTTTTCGGTACCGAAATACCTTTTTTGGGCAAGCTTTTTAAGGAGTCTGACAGTACGCTTATACTCGGTCTTTTGTTGATTTTGATGAGTGAAAAGGCTGATAAAAAGCTGTTATTTGCACTTGTTTACATATTGCTTTAAATGCCGTAATTTTTGCAAAAATGTTGTTTATGTAAACTCGGACAACCTTAGGAGTTATTCAACTTATCCACCGTTATATTAACATTTTAAACACCAAAAAGGGAAAAACTCCCGATTTTCCGTTTTGTTTCGGTGGATAACTATGTTAATAAGTTGAATAATCCTTTATTCATAATAAAATGAATAAAAAATTTATGTAAAGCTTTCGAGCTTTTTCGACAATGCTATTTCCGTTTCATTTTCTTTAATTTTCCCTTAAGCTCATCGGTAATTCGTCTTGATTCGACAGCTTTCTGTATTGCCTTATTATAAGTAACATCGTCAAGCGTACAGGTTTCCATAAACACAAGCGTTTTTTCGGTTTGCTTTGCAAGCGAAGTTGCCGTAAGCCACGCAACCCCCATCTTATAGTAGTAACCGTCATTTTTATATTTATCCGCAAGGCTTAACACGGTATCTATGTATTCGTCGGTGAGGTAATAGGTCATCAGCATCACGACGGCAATGCGCATATAATATGTTTTTCCGCTTTCTAAAAAATCAATAAGTTTTTCAAGAACAAAGTCTTTATTTTTCTCGCACTGCTTGAACGATTGACACAATATGTCGCAGGTGCTCCAGTTATCGGTATGCTCTGCGGCTTTGCAAAAATACCGCCAAAGAACCTCTATATCCGCCTTTATTTTACCGAGAACATAAGAGTATAAAAATAACATTTCCATACTTGAAAAATCACACTCGTTTAAAAAGCTTTCCCCACACCCGTCGCGGCATATTTCATTTGCCAGCCTTTTAAGAGTCGGCAGTCTTACGCCGATAAGCGGATAATCCGATTTCTTTATAAGCCCGAACGAAAAATCCCTGTATTTCTCTTCCGAATTTTCGGTGAGAAATTTTTTTATCTCCGTTATACTCATTTTATCTACCTCACATATTATTGTATCATAATACAAAAGAAAAAAACATCTTTATTTTTTAACAAAAATGTAGTATCATATTATGATGTGAGGTGGAGTATGAAAAGAACCAAAATTAAAGACAGAGTTTTACCCGACTATACAAGGGGCGAGGAAATATTTAATATGGTATCACACATTGTCGGCGGTGCTTTCGGTATAGCGGCGCTTGCCACTTGTGTGGTAAAGGCATTTTTAAACGGTGATCCGTATCAGATTGTAAGCGCCTTTATTTACGGATTTTCGATGGTTTTGCTTTATACCGTTTCAAGCGTTTATCACGGGCTTATACCCGAAACCGCAAAAAAGGTAATGCAGGTAATCGACCACTGTACAGTATTTATACTTATAGCCGGTACATATACCCCCGCTTCCCTGTGCTCGCTGAGAACGCACAGCACTCCCTTAGGCTGGACGGTGTTCGGGATTGTGTGGGGTGTTTCCGCGCTCGGAATAACGCTTAACGCAATAGATTTAAAGAAATACCGCGTATTTTCCGGAATATGCTATATAGCCCTCGGCTGGTGCATAGTCTTCACGGGCAAAACCGCAATAGACGCCATAGGCAAAACAGGCTTTTTATGGCTTCTTGCCGGCGGAATTTCATATACGGTAGGCGCAGTGCTTTACGGGATTGCGGGAAGAAGCGTACACCGCTATATGCATTCGGTATTTCACATATTTGTGGTTATAGGAAGCATTTTACAGTATTTTTGCGTACTGTTTTATATATTGGTTTAGGAGAATGAGATATGAAAGATTTTGTAATTGTAACGGATTCCTGCTGTGACCTTACGGATGCGCTTGCAAAAAAAGCGGAGCTTACCGTAATACCTATGGTACTGAATATTTCAGGCAATGAATACCATAATTACCTTGACGAAAGAGAGATAAGCTCAAAGGATTTTTACGCGAGACTGCGTTCGGGTGAAAACGCCTCCACATCTGCTGTAAATATGGATGTTTTCACCGGCGTTTTTGAAGATATTTTAAAGCAGGACAAGGATGTGCTGTATCTCGGATTTTCTTCGGGACTCAGCAGTACCTACCATGTAAGCACGCTTGTGGCCGATGAGCTTTCTAAAAAATATCCCGACAGCAAAATTTACTGTGTCGATACCCTTGCCGCTTCTATGGGAGAGGGATTGCTCGTTTATCTCTCGGCATTGCAAAAACAGGCAGGCAAAAGCATTGAGGAGGTCCGTGATTTTGCGGAAAACAATAAGCTTAAGCTTTGCCACTGGTTCACGGTTGACGACCTCAACCACCTGAAGCGCGGCGGAAGAGTTTCCGCAACTACCGCTTTTGTAGGTTCTCTGCTTAACATTAAGCCGATACTCCATGTTGACGATGAGGGCCACCTTATCAATGTCGGCAAGGTAAGAGGAAGAAAGATGTCTATTGAGACTATATTTGAAAATATGAAAAAAAGCGCGATCAACCCGTCCGAACAGATTGTATTCATAAGCCACGGCGATTGCGAGGAAGACGCACTTACGCTTAAGAAAATGGTAGAGAAGGAATTTCATCCGAAGGAAATTCATATTAACACAATAGGTCCGGTTATCGGCGCACATTCGGGACCGGGTACTCTAGCTCTGTTCTTCTTAGGCACACATCGGTAACAACTAAACATCAGAGAATTACAAACCGCCCAAAAAGCGGTTTGTTTTTTTGCTTGACAAATACCCCCGTAGGGTATATAATCTATGCGGATACCAATAAAGTACTGTTTTAGAAATATGCTTCAAATTGGGTATAATACTTAAAAAGAAAGGAAACTGTTATGAAGGAAGAACGGTATAATATAAGCGGTATGTCCTGTGCCGCCTGCTCATCTTCGGTGCAAAGGGTAGTATCAAAGCTTGACGGCGTTGAAAGCTGTGAAGTTAACCTTGTAACTGAAAAAATGACGGTGGTTTACGACGAAACCAAAACAGGTCCCGCGGACTTTAAAAAATCGGTAGAGCGCGCAGGCTTCGGAATCTCGCCAGAGACCGCCGAAAAAGAAGAAGAAAGCAAAGAGACGCCTAAGGAGAAAAGCGATTTACCGATACTTATTGTTTCATCCGTACTGTCGGCTGTGCTGCTTTATGTATCTATGGGTCAAATGCTCGTAAAGAATCTGCCTGTTCCGTTTTTTATGAATATGAACAGCGACCCTGTCGGCTTTGCTCTTACCCAGCTCTTGCTTTGCATACCGGTAATATATATGGGCAAAAGATTTTTTACAACCGGCATTCCCCTGTTCTTAAGAGGAAATCCGAATATGGATTCGCTTGTGGCAATAGGCGCCGGAGCGTCGTTTATTTACAGCGTCGTTATGACATACGCTATCCCCTATTATCACCATGCGGTTCATAATCTTTATTATGAAAGCGTTGCGGTGGTAATAACGCTTGTGGCACTCGGCAAGCACCTTGAGCTTCGCAGCCAGAAAAAGACCGCCTCGGCAATTAAAAAGCTTATGGAATTAAGTCCCGATACCGCAGTGGTGCTCCGTGATGGCAAGGAAATTACGGTTCCCACAAAGGAAGTAAAGGTCGGCGAAATACTGGTGATAAAACCCGGCGCCAAAATTCCGCTTGACGGAACGGTTACAGAGGGCTTCAGCAGTGCCGATGAATCAATGCTTACCGGCGAAAGCATACCGGTGGAAAAGGCCGAGGGCAGCAGCGTCATAGGCGGCAGTATAAACCTTAACGGTGTTATTTACGCCAAAGTCACAAAGGTAGGAGACGACACGGCGCTTGCGAAAATAATTAAGTTCGTAGAGGATGCGCAGAACAAAAAAGCTCCTATTTCAAAGACGGCAGACAAGGTCGCCGGCATTTTTGTTCCGGCGGTAATAATAATCGCGTTTATTGCCGCCGCCGCATGGCTTATCTCAGGTAAGGAGATCTCCTTTGTTCTTAAGGTGTTTACAGGTGTGCTCGTTATTGCCTGCCCGTGTGCGCTCGGTCTTGCAACGCCCACGGCAATTATGGTCGGTACGGGACTCGGCGCCGCAAACGGCATACTGATACGAAACGGCGAAATACTTGAAATAACCCACAAGGTAAAAGCTGTTATTTTTGATAAGACCGGCACTGTCACGGTAGGAAAGGCCGCCGTGACCGATGTTTGCGCCGAAGACGCAAATAAGCTTTTATACTATGCGGCTGCCGCGGAATCCGGCTCCGACCACCCGTTAGCCAAAGCGGTTACGGATTATGCTGCGGATAAGGGACTTTCCCCCACCCGTCCGGAAGCGCTTGAAAATGTATCGGGCAAAGGATTGCGATGCACTGTTGACGGTAAAACCGTATTACTCGGAAACGCCGCGTTCTTAAAAGAAAACGGTATAGATATTAAAAAATATGAGGAAAGCGGAAGAAAGCTTGCGGTCGAGGGTAAATCGCTTATATATGTTGCGGCTGATAACAGTACGCTCGGCTTAATAGCCGTTGCGGACAGTGTGCGCGAGACCTCTGCTTCGGCGTTTGACCGTCTTAAAAAGCTCGGTATTCACACGGTAATACTTTCTGGCGACAATAAAGCGTGCGCCGATTATATCGGCTCCTTAGTAGATGCGGACGAGGTGTATTCCGAGGTTCTGCCCGAACAAAAAGCCGAAATTGTTGCCGAAATACGCAAAAAATACGGTACTGTTATGATGGTCGGCGACGGAATAAACGACGCCCCTGCTCTTTCCGAAGCCGATATAGGCTGTGCAATCGGCGGAGGGAGCGATATTGCAATTGAGGCGGCGGATATAGTTCTTATGAAGAGTGACCCCGTAGATGTTCCGAAAGCCATACGCCTAAGCCGTCTTACCATTACAAATATCAAGGAAAACCTGTTTTGGGCGTTTTGCTATAACACGATTTGCATACCGATAGCCGCGGGCGTACTCTATCTGTTCGGCGGACCGCTTTTAAACCCGATGCTGGCAGGACTCGCAATGTCCTTAAGCTCTGTATTTGTAGTCAGCAACGCTTTAAGATTAAGGAGTAAAAAATTATGAGTGAATGTGAGTGCTGTAAAAAGCAAAAGCACCGCAGTGAGACTGAATACCGTTCCCTTATAAACCGCCTCAACCGCATTGAGGGACAGGTTCGCGGCGTTAAAAGTATGCTCGAGAACGAAGCCTACTGCACCGATATATTGATACAGGTATCGGCAATCGGAGCGGCGCTTAACGCATTTAACAAGGAATTGCTTTCAAACCACATACACACCTGTGTGGCTGAAAATATACGCAAGGGCGACGACAGCGTTATCGACGAGCTTGTTGCCACCCTGCAAAAGCTTATGAAATGAGGAAATGAAAATGGAAAGAAAAATCTCTGTACCCGATATGCACTGCAACGGCTGTGTAAGCCGCATTGAAAAAGCGCTTAAAGCCGAAAAGCTTGACTTCAGCGTATCGCTTGAAAACAAGACCGTTACGGTAAACGGCTGTGAAAACTGCCTTAAAACTGCGGTTGATACACTGAATGACCTTGGATTTACCCCGAGCGTAATTTAATCAAGAGAATAAAAAGCGGCAGGATTTGTTATCCTGCCGCTTTTTTTACAGATGTAAATATTTAATAAGATTCGGTATCTGCGATTCGAAATTGACGCCCAATCTCGGGTCCGTATCTTCTTCCATAGTCTTTTTTATGCAGGCGGCGGTAAAATTAACCGCTATCTGCGCCGCCGCTTTAAGGCTCCTGCCGTTCATAAGCGCCGCCGTCAGAGTACTTGAAAAAATATCGCCCGTACCGTGATACATACTACAGAGCCGTTCTGTAAAAACATACGATTTATTCTCCCCGTCATAAACCGCCGCGCCTATCCGTCTTTCATCATAACAGACGCCGGTAAGAACTATCTTTGAATGGGTCTTCACATAAAGTCTCTCAAGCAATGCGTTTATATAATCCTCGCTGTACGGTCCCTCTCGAAACTTTACGCCGAGCATAAGTGCCGCTTCTGTTATATTCGGAGTAATTATATCCGCGGCAGAGCAAAGCTTCAGCATATAATCGGCGTAACCGCCGTCAAAGCCCTTGTAAAGCTTCCCGTTGTCAGCCATAACGGGGTCTGTAATTAACAGTGTATTGCTGCCGCTTATAAGGCGCGCCGCCTCCATTACAAGATATATTTGCTCCTTAGAGCAAAGATAACCCGTATAAACCGCGTCAACCGTAATGCCCTCGCTTTTCCAGTGGCGCGCGGTCGGAACTATATCGGAGCTTAAGTCCCTCAGCGTATAATCCTTAAAACCGCCCGTATGCGTGGACAGCACCGCAGTGGGGATAACAGCCGTTTCCACCCCTGCGGCGGAAATTATCGGTAAGGCTACCGTAAGCGAGCATCTGCCGAGGCAGGAAATATCGTGTATAGCCGCTACCCTTTTTTGCGCCATTGTCAACCCTTCTTTTTAAGGCATATATCCTTTAATATACACTCTTCGCAGTGCGGATTTCTCGCTGTGCATACTTCACGACCGAAAAGCACCGTCCTGTGGCAAAAGGCGTTTGATTTATCGGGCTCCAATAGCTTACGCATTTCCTTTTCAACCACAAGCGGATTTTTGGAATCGGTAAGACCGAGCCTGCCGCAAATTCTTATAAAATGCGTATCCGTTACAACAGCGGGCTTGCCGTAAATATCTCCGCAAACAAGGTTTGCCGTTTTTCTTCCCACACCCGGCAGGGTGGTAAGCTCCTCTATTGTATCGGGCACCCTGCCGCCGAAGCGTTCGGTAATCTGTTTGCCGATACCCACTAAATCCTTTGCCTTGGTCTTATAAAGTCCGCAGGTCTTAATCAGCTCTTCTACCCTTTTTACATCCGCCACCGCCATACTTTCGGCATCTGGAAAAGCCTTAAATAACTCGGGCGTTACCATATTGACACGCTTGTCCGTGCATTGCGCCGAAAGTCTTGTTGCTATAAGCAGCTGAAAGGCGTCCTTATACTCAAGCGAGCATATTGCGTCGGGATACAGCCTTTCAAGTCTTTCTACCGCCGCCGCGGTTCTTTCTTTTTTACGCATTTGCCGCCTCAAGCTTTAAGTCGCCCGGCTTTATAAGCTTAAGCTTTCTCATAGCCTCGGAAACGGCAAGGCTTATAGCCGCAGGAAGAATGAAGTGCATAACAAGTATTTCGATTATTGTAACTATCGGTGTAAAACCTGCGGCAACCATACTGTCATACGACATAAACTGACCCACAAGTCCCGATGTGCCCATACCCGAGCCTACGGGATTGCTTACCATTTTAAGAAGTGCGGAAGAAACAGGGCCTAAAATTGCGCTTGAAATTATTGCGGGAAGCCAAATAAGCGGATTCCTTACGATATTGGGAACCTGAAGCATGGAAGTACCGAGTCCTTGAGCTATAAGTCCGCCGAATTTGTTTTCACGGTAGCTTATTACCGCAAAGCCTATCATATTGCAGCAGCAGCCTATTGTAGCCGCGCCTGCGGCAAGACCCGTAAGACCCATAGAAATTCCTATTGCGGCGGATGAAATAGGCAGTGTAAGGATTATACCCATAAGCACCGAAACCACAATTCCGCCTATTATCGGGCTTTTATCTACATTAATATTAACGAGCTGACCTATAAACTTCATTGCCGCCGAAATATAGGGCCCTGCAAAGTACCCTGCGGCAGCGCCGCTTAAAATACAGCAAACAGGGGTGACTATTATATCAACCTTTGTTTTGCCTGAAACCAGAGCGCCTATCTCTATTGCGATATATGCCGCTATAAACGCACCGAGAGGTTCGCCCGGAGCGCCTATTTTATAAGCCTCGTTCGCTATATTCGGAAAAGCGCCCACCATGCCGGCAACAGCCGCCGCAACGGTTGTAAGCGGCGTTGATTTGAGCTTGCAGGCAACACCGACGCCGATTCCGGCACCTGTTACGGTTTTAGCGACATTTCCCATTGCCGTAAGATATTCGCCTACAATATTGTTTCCTACCAATTTGCCTATCTGACAAATAATCGTTCCGATAATAAGCGTTGAAAAAAGCCCGTACGCCATTCCCGAAAGTCCGTCTATAAATAAACGATTCAGAAATTTTTTCATTGTTCGTTCCTCCAATTGCTGCCGCATTATCGACAGCCCCGTTATTTTATATAAACTTATTATACAAAAAACCGTCTCTTTTCACAATGGCGTATATAACGATTTTTTATGACAATACTATTAGTAATTTTAGACAGAGTAGCTTAAACGGAGGCAGAACATTGAAAACAATAGCATTTTTTGACGCAAAATCATACGACAGAGAGAGCTTTTCGAATTTCAGAAACGACGAGCTTAACATACGATTTTTTGAAAACAAGCTTAATAAGGAAACGGTAAGTATGGCGGCGTGCTGTGACGGCGTATGCGCGTTTGTAAACGATACGATTGACCGTGAGGTAATAGACAAGCTTGACGAATACGGAGTAAAAATAATAGCCATGCGCTGTGCCGGCTACAACAATGTTGATTTAAAGGCGGCGGCAGGAAGAATAAGAGTGGTAAGAGTTCCGGCATATTCGCCGTATGCCGTTGCCGAGCACGGTATGGGGCTGCTTTTAACTCTTAACCGCAAAATTCACCGTGCATATATTAGAACCCGCGATCATAACTTTTCCTTAGAGGGTCTTATAGGCTTCGATATGCACGGCAAGACAGTGGGAATTATAGGCACGGGAAAAATCGGGCGTTGCTTTGCCGATATTTGCGAAGGCTTCGGTATGAATATATTGGGCTTTGACCCGTACGAAAGTCCTGAATTTGCGGGAAAGTATGTGACGCTTGACGAGCTTTTGGAAAAAAGTGATATAATTTCGCTCCACTGCCCCCTGACCCGTGAAAACAAGCATCTTATATCCGACGAGACTATAAGCAAAATGAAAAAGGGTGTTTATATCATCAACACCTCAAGAGGTCAGCTTATTGACACGCAGGCACTTAACAACGGTCTTAAATCAGGCAAAATCGGCGCCGCGGGTCTTGATGTATACGAGGAGGAGACCTCTCTGTTCTTTGAGGATTTTTCCGACGAAGTGATAACCGACGATACCCTTTCAACTCTTATTGCAATGCCTAATGTAATCGTAAGCTCACATCAGGCATTTTTAACAAAAGAAGCTTTAAGCGCAATAGCCGAAACCACCGTTAAAAACTTCCTTGACTATTTTTCGGGCAACGAGCTTAAAAATGAAATATCGGTATAAAATTTTATTGACAGATATATTTGTCCGTGGTAAAATTGCATTTATATTCGAGGGAGTAGTGGCGTCCTTTTGGGGCGTTGCAAGTCAACACACTGACTGTATGCTTTTACGGTCTGGCTTGTATTAAAGAACGAGACTCGGGTGCATTTCGGCGCCCGGGTCTTATTTTTTACCAAAATTTAAGGGGAATTTGTATGGGTATTTTTGAATTATTTTTAATAGCGGTGGGTCTTTCAATGGACGCCTTTGCGGTTTCCGTATGTAAGGGGCTGTCTACACGGCAGCTTAAACCGAAGCATTTTCTTATAATAGGCGCCTGGTTCGGCGGATTTCAGGCATTAATGCCGACGATAGGCTATTTGTTAGGCTCTACCTTTGAAAAATACATAATGCAGTATGACCATTGGATTGCCTTTGCTTTGCTTTCGTTTATCGGCGGCAATATGTTAAGAGAGGGTTTTTCAAAAGAAACCGAAGAAGCAAACAGCTCCTTCGGCTTCGGTACAATGGCAGTCCTTGCAACGGCTACAAGCATTGACGCGCTGGCAGTCGGCATAACCTTTGCCCTGCTGCCGGATGTTAATATCATAGCGGCTGTTCTGTTTATAGGCACCGTTACATTTATAATTTCGGGAATAGGTCTTAAAGTAGGAAATGTATTCGGTCTTAAATATAAGAACAAGGCCGAAATAGCCGGCGGACTTATTTTAATAATTATCGGTCTAAAAATACTGCTTGAGCATCTCGGAATACTGAATTTTTAAGGCACTCTCACAGCGCGGCGAAAGCCGCGCTGCCTTTCTTTTTAAGCCAAAAATACAAGACAGCCGAAATTGCGAGCGTAAGAACCGCAAACGCTGCCATATAAATAATATAGCCTAATTTATCGCCCGCAATAAAGAACAGTCCCCCGTATATAATCGGATAGCTTATATTTACAAGAAGCGATAGACCCACGCTTGCGCTCTGCTTTATCGGCGATATTTCACTTGTCCAGTTAAGGTTCGGCAGTTTAACAGCCAAAAACAAGCCGAATAGTGCGGAAAACAGTATGTAAAGCACGGAAATGAGCAATACAAGAACAAACTCCATTGCTGTGTACCGACATACAACAGCGGTGCATACAAAGGCAACTAAAAGCGGTATACCCGTAAGAATAAGCTGAAGTTCAAGCTTTGCTTTAAGCGCCTGCCACGGTCTTACGGGAAGCGACTGCAAAAGCCAAAGGCTTTTACCCTCAAGCGAAACCGACGGCGCGGTTATATCGTTCATCGAAGCAAAAAGGCACAAAAGCGCAGATACAACGATTGCAATAACGCCCGAATTTTCAGGCAGGATGTCATTTAAAAGCTCAACTATTCCCCTGCCCTTAATAAGCGCCGCCGCACCGCCTATAACAAGGAACAAAGCACCCAAGCCGCAGTTAAGCATATAGTTGGGGCTTGAAATAAACCGTGAAAATTCTTTATGAAGAAGCGCATTTTCGATGCTTTTTTGCTTTACGGGAGAAGCCTTATACCGCTTTTTGGCAGTAGCTCCCGTTGCGGTAGCGACTTTTAAAAAGCTTGACGAAATCACACGCCACATAATCACAAACAGCGCTATTACAACCGCGGCGACCAAAAGCATAGCCTTAAAATCGCCTGCCGCCGAGTTTCCGAAAACATAAATCGGGTAAGCGGCGCCCTTGATTTTCTCGCCGTAAACAGCGGCGTTTTGTATAAGGTCCGTTATAACGCTTTGCGCTTTAAAATAAACAAAATAATATGCGCCGAAGAAAACAAGCGAAATAAACACCGTTATAAAGCTTTTATTTTTAAGCTTTAAACTTATTCTTGCGACCACATATCCGAGTGCCGCCGAAAGCGTAAGCACAAAAACCGAAATAAGCGCAATAAAGAGTATACCGCACAAAACAGCGGCAGGCTTTGCGGACGCTGCAATCCAGTAAACTATAACCGCCGGCAACAAAACAATGCCCGAATACATAAGCCCCATAAGATAAACGCCGAGCAAACGGGCAATCATAATCGCGTTTACGGGTATCGGCATTGAGAGGAGCAAATCGTTATCCTTTGAAAGATAAAGCCCCGCGTATGTATTGAAAACGCTTCCGAATACTCCTAAGAATATTGCTATAAGTCCCATAATCGCAAAATAGAGCCAGTCAAGCCCGGCAGAGGACAACGCACCACACATTGACCACGAAAGCACGGTGAAAACGCCGCCCAAGATACCTATCATAAGAAAAACAAACAGTACGATATACGCCGCCGTTGCCGCCTTAGATCGGGCTTTATTCTTTTTTGCGTCATAATAATAACTGCGGAAGATTTCCGTAAGCTGTTTTTTTAAGAGAATTTTTATCATTCTTCTCCCTCCAGCTCAAGAAATACCTGTTCAAGCGAATCGTCGCCCTTTACCTCCTCCATAGTTCCCGAACGGATAAGCTTGCCAGATTTTATTATTGCAACCTTATCGCAAAGCTTTTCGGCAACCTCAAGCACATGAGTCGAAAAGAATATGGCGCCGCCGTTGTCGCACACCTCACGCATCATTTCTTTAAGCAAATGCGCGGCCTTTGGGTCAAGACCGACAAACGGTTCATCCATAATTATAAGCTTCGGGTCGTGTATCCAAGCCGCGATAATGGCAAGCTTTTGCTTCATACCGTGGGAATAGGCGGCTATCGGCTGTGCCAAATCACCCGTTATTTCAAAAAGATCGGCATATTTTTTAATGCGCTCACTGCGCTCTGCGGCAGAGACGCCGAAAATATCCGAAATAAAATTAAGGTATTTGATTCCTGTCATATAATCGTACAGATCCGGATTGTCGGGTATATACGCCGTGATCCTCTTACATTCAAGCGGCTGTGCTTTCACCGATTTTCCGTCTATGTGAATTTCACCCTCATCAAACTGCAAAATTCCCGCAACCGACTTTAAGGTTGTGGTTTTGCCGGCTCCGTTATGGCCTATAAAGCCGTAAATTTCACCCGGCATAATATGTAAGCTTAAATTATCTACCGCTTTTTTGTCCCCGTAAATCTTAGTTAAATTATCGATTTTAAGCATTGTCAGCACCCTCTGTTACTTAATTTCCACACCGCCGAAAACGGCCGCCGCATTTACATAAAGCGTATGGCAGTTTTCCTGCGGCTTTCTGCCCGTATCGTCCGAAACTCCGCCGAACAACGAATTTGAGCACACCTTAATATTAACATTTTCGGGCGCAAAAATATCTATTCCGCCGAACACCGCTTTAGCGTCTATAACGCAGTCGTCCTCGATTAAGGCGCCGCGAAGGTCACATTCCACGCCGCCGAAAACCGCCGTAAGAGCGGTATACGAAAACTT
>UQQR01000037.1 GCA_900543215.1 uncultured Oscillospiraceae bacterium
GTTCTTTCTATTTTACACCACATTGGAGGTTTACACAATATTTGGGATGGTCTCTGAAAACACTTGCGAAGAATTTATAAGAATAGGGTTATATGAATAGAGGGGCAGTTCCGGCTGTCCCTCTTGATTTTTTGACGCAGAGTTGTTATAATGAGTATACTTTATGGCTTGCGTTCACAGAGTACCGTTGGTTTTATCTGAACAGACCACCATAACCCGCTTAGCACGACCCTTGCTAATGACCTGCTAAAAACAGCAGTTAAAATTAGCAGAAAACAGATGAATTTAGTTATCAGTCCAAAAGCGCTCAAAGCCTTTTATATCAATGATTTCTAAGGATTTTTTACCCCTGTTTTTCAGCCCAAAAGGCGTTCCGGGAGCGTCTCCTAAGCGGTAGGTCGGGTGTTCGAATCACCTCGGGAGCGTTTTATATTATACTTATGTTTATTAACTGACACGGTGATTTTATGACATTCTCTGAAAAGCTAAACGAATATATTGCAAAGCTTTCCTGTCCAGCCAAAGAGCTTTATACCCTTTCGGAAATATCTGCTTCGACATTCAGCAGATACAGAAACGGAGAGCGTATTCCCGAGCCATCCTCACAAGGCTTTGAAAAGCTTTGCGCCGCCATTGCAGAAACGGCAAAGAAAAGAAATCTCCCCCATATTACGGCAGAATCCGTAAAGGAAGATTTATTTACCTGCGAGGATATTCTCACTACCGACAAGGAAATCTTCCGCCGCAATTTCAATACCATGATTACCGTGCTTAACATTAATCTCACCCGTATGTGCAAGCACATAAATTATGATATTTCGACCGTTTTCCGTATCCGTAACGGAACACGGAATCCCGCAAATTTAGAGAAGTTTGCGGATGCTGTTGCTATGTTTACGGCAAAGGAGATAAAAACGCAATCAGGTCTTATGGCACTCTCAAAGCTGATAGGATGTGAGGATGATATAACAGATTTGTCAGTGTGCTGTGAAAAACTGAAGCATTGGCTGCTCAATGAGCAAAAATCCGGCTCCGTAAACGATGAAATTGCCTGTTTTCTTACAAAGCTCAACGATTTTGATTTAAACGAATATATCAAAGCCATACATTTTGATGAGCTTAAGGTCCCTACCGTGCCGTTCCAGATACCCTCGTCAAGGTCATATTTCGGTCTTAAGGAAATGATGGAAAGCGAGCTTGATTTTTTAAAGGCGACCGTTCTTTCAAAATCCACCGAACCCGTAACTATGTACAGCGATATGCCGATGGGTGAAATGGCAAAAGACCCTGAATTTCCGAAAAAATGGATGTATGGTATGGCACTGATGCTTAAAAAGGGTCTGCATCTTAATCAGATACATAATCTTGACCGTTCATTCGAGGATATGATGTTAGGCCTTGAAAGCTGGATTCCTATGTATATGACGGGGCAAATTTCGCCTTATTACTTTAAAAGCATCCAGAACAATGTGTTCCTGCATTTTTTAAAGGTATCGGGCGCCGCCGCACTTACAGGCGAGGCTGTTACGGGATACCACAGCGACGGAAAATACTACCTCACCAAATCCAAAAAGGAAATCGAATACTACACAAAAAGAGCAAACGAATTGCTTGACTGTGCGTATCCGCTTATGGAAATATACAGAAGCGAGAGAGAAAACGAGCTTAACGCATTTTTGCTTGCCGATACGGCAAAGCCCGGCGTAAGGAAAAATATTTTTTCCTCTCTTCCCTTATACACGGTAAGCGAAGAGCTTTTAAACGCCGTGCTCACGGCAAATAAGATACCCGAAAATGACCGTAAAGCGATTCGTGAATATGCTGTTCTTAAAAAGCGCAGAGCTGAGCTTATACTTGAAAACGGTTTTATTGAGGATGAGATAGCCGCCGTATCAAGGGAGGAATTTGACATTCGTCCGCTTTCGCTTGATATTTCGGGTGTGTTTTACGAAAAGGATATAGTTTACAGCTATGAACAATATCTTGAGCATCTTAAATTTACTGAGGAGTTTGCCGCAGAACACCGTAATTACAAATTAAAGAAGATACACTCCCCCGCCTTCGGTAATTTGCAGATAACCGTTCACGAGCAGCAATGGGCAATGGTCTCGAAAAACAAAGCCCCTGCCATTCATTTTGTAATAAAGCATCCGAAACTTTTAAACGCCATTGAAAACTTTGTTCCGCCCGTAGTAGAGTAACAACAAAGCAGCCGTGCAATTCTGTTTTTGAATTGCACGGCTGTTGTTTTAATGTTTCACGCTATATTCTTTTTGCGTATCTTGGTATTAACCAAATATATCACAAGACCGATAACAAGCCCTATCGCGGCGGGGCATACCCAGCTTAAGCCTATATCCGACAAGGGAAGTACCTTAGCCACTGCTTTAAGCGGAGCGTTCAAGCCTAATGCGCCCTTGACATTCTTAGGCAGGTTATTAAGCAAATCGTAAAATGCGCTGACAAGGGTAAACGCTATTGCCGAAACATAAACCGCACGGTTATTGTCAAACAGCTTGCCGAAGAGCGCAAGTATTATAAGAACTATCGCAAGCGGATACAAGAACATAAGTACCGGAATGGAATATTCGATTATTGCGCTCAAACCGAGGTTTGCAAAGATAAAAGAAACTACTCCGAAAATTATTGCCCACTCACGGTATCCGGGCCCGTTTTTAAAGATGGACGAAAATGTTTCCGCACAGCTTGTTATAAGACCTACCGCGGTTTTAAGGCAGGCAATGGTTACGGTAGCTGCTAAGATAAACATACCTACCGTTCCCAAATAATGGCGCGCTATCTGAGCGAGCGCTATTCCGCCGTTTTCCGCAGGCTCGAAAAGTCCTCTGCTCTGTGTGCCGACAATGGTAACCGCAAGATAAATAATTCCCATAAACAAGCAGCTGAATATACCCGAGCGGACAGTGCTTGCGGCAACAGAGCCCGGTTCCTCTATACCGAGGTCTCTTATTACCTGAACCACAACTATACCGAAAGCAAGACCTGCCAAGGCGTCCATTGTGTTATATCCCTCTAAAAATCCGGTAAACAACGGTTTTGAAGCATAATCCCCCACAGGCTCAACGCTGCCGATGCTTGCAGACGGTGATATAAGCGCTACAATAACTAAAATTCCCAAGAAAACAAGGAAAAACGGATTAAGTATTTTTCCTATCCAGGTAAGTATCTTTCCCGGCCTTAAAGCAAAAAAGAGTGCCGCCGCAAAAAACGCAAGCGAAAACAGAAGCAAGTAAAGTCCGGTGTTACTCTTTTCAGGAAGCAAATGCTCAATTCCGACCGTAAACGAGGTTGTAGCGCATCTCGGTATCGCAAAAAACGGCCCGATAGTAAGATACAAAAGGCAGGTGAAAAACATAGCGTACGGTTTTCCGACCTTGCTTGACATTTCATAAAGTCCATTTGAACGGCTCATGCCTAGGGCTGCAACGGCAAGCAGAGGAATTCCCACACCCGTAATGAGGAAGCCTATTGTCGCGATCCAGACGTTACTGCCGGCATGCTGACCCATAAATACAGGGAAAATCAGATTGCCCGCTCCGAAAAACATTCCGAAAAGCATACTTGCCACATAAACATATTCCTTAAAACTTAGCTTACTCTTCATTTTTCTCTCCCGATTTTTTATTTCTGCCAAGGTAAAATATATTATTCAGTATATCATATTTGTAAAGATTTGTCAACTTTTCTTACTGAAAACAGAAAACCGCAGTAATTTTTCACTGCGGTCTTTTAGTTTTGTTTAATGCTATTCAAGGTTAAGCTTTCTGCTTAAAAAATATCTTGTTATTAAAAAGTACGCCGTCCCGAGCAATGCGGAAAAAACAATCGGCAAAAGCAGGAACAGGCTGACGGCTGAAATTCCGCTGTTCAAATAATTTTCAAAGCCCGACGCCGAACCGAACGCAAATATAAACGACATAAATATAAGCGATATTATCTGCGACGCGGCGTAAAGACATATGTAAGCTATTACCGACGCACCTACCCTGTTTTTAAACTGCTGACCTATTGCTATCGCGGCATAAAACATAAGCAGCGCCTCAAGCAGGGTTATTATCGCAAACACCGCAATTTCGGCAATTAACAGCGTAAGCTGCGGCCACTCGCCGTAATTAAAGAACGCCTTAAAAAGCTCCGGCAGGAATTTTATAAAATCGTTTTCCGCCTTTGTTCCGATGCCGAGGACGGCAAGCGAAAGAAACACCAACACAAAATCAACCGCCACGGTGACCGCTCCGCAAATAAGCTTGCATACTATATGCTGGGTTGCGGTAAAAGGCAGTGAAAATGTAAGGTAGCCTTCGTTCGAAAGCAGATTTCTGTAAAATCTTGTTACAACAATTACTATTCCCACAATAAAAACCGCAATAATTGTAAGCACATATCCGATAACAGCGAGCGTTTTGAATGTGTTTATTATGTTGTTTTCGGTCTTTACCAGATATACCAGTCGACTGAGTACCGAAAAGCCGAACAGCGCCGCATAAATCGGCAATAAACTTCTGAAAAGCGAGTAAAACTCGTGCTTATAAAGCTTTTTTAACATTTGAATACCTCCCTGAAGAACTCGTCAACGCTCTTTCCCTCACGCTGGCGTATATTGTCTACGGTGTCGCACATAACTATGTCTCCGTGATTAATAAATACAACATCGCTGAGCACCTGCTCCACATCCGCAATAAGATGTGTTGAAATTATTACGGTTGCGTCCTCCTCGTAATTGGAAATTATAGTACGGAGAATATAATCTCTTGTAGCAGGGTCAACGCCGGCTATCGGTTCATCAAGCAGATAAAGCTTTGCTTTGCGGCTCATAACAAGTATAAGCGCAACCTTTTCCTGTGTACCCTTTGAAAGCGTTTTTATCCTCATTTCAGGGCTTATTCCGAGATTTTTAAGCATATCCGAAGCACGCTCCGGTCTGAAATCGGCGTAAAAGTCGGAATAATACCTTATCATCTGCCCGACAGTCATCCACTGCGGAAGGAAATTTCTGTCCGGAAGATACGAAACGATATTTTTGGTTTTTGCGCCGATAGGCTCCCCGTTCACGGTTATTTCACCCATAGTCGGCGTCAAAAGACCGTTCACCGTTTTAATAAGGGTGGTTTTTCCGCTGCCGTTAGGCCCTAAAAGCCCCACAATTCTGCCCTTTTCAAAGCTTAAATTTATGCTGTTAAGCGCAACCGCATATTTATAAACCTTTGAAAGATTTTTACACTCAAGTATTGTATCCATCAAATTTCTCCTCTCTTTTCTATCTCAAATTGAATTGCGTCCAAAATTTCTTTTTTGTCAAGTCCCAACTCCCCTACCGAATTGAGAAAGCCGTCGATTTTTTCGGCAACATAAGCGCTGCGTACCTCGTTGATTTTTTCCTTATCGTCGGTAACATAGCGCCCGTCGCCCCTCATCGTATAAATTATGCCGGTCTCCTCAACATCGGAAAGCGCCCTCTGCATTGTGTTGGGATTGACCCCCGCGTTTACCGCAAGCTCCCTGACGCCCTCAAGCTTGGCACCCGGAGGATATTCCCCCTTTATTATTTTTAAAACTATAATATCTTTGAGCTGTTGAAAAATAGGTTTATCGTTGGAAAAGCTCCAGGACATTTTTACACCTCACTTTATCACTGTATTAATATCCTAATACAATAATACGCACTGTACAGCATTTTGTCAAGTGTTTTTTGAAAAATAAAAAAACCACTGATTATTAATTTCAAATCAGTGGTTTAAATTTTATTTTGTAAGCGTTCCGCCGTCGCTTTTGAGCAAAATCAGAATATCCTCTTCCTCGCCCGTAACTGCGTTTATATAAACCAGTATTTCCTGTCCGTCCTCTGCCGTGCAGACAAATTCATAGCATCTGACCTCGCCACCGCTTTTGGTTGGAATTAAAGCCAGCGCGGTTTCCCTTATCGAAAGCCTTGAGCTGACCTTTGCCGCCGCGTCCTCCGCTTTTACCGCAGGGGTTTCAAAGGCTCTGTCGGTATGGTTGGAAAGATATCCGCCCGTTTCATAAAGCATTATTTCGCCGTTATCCATAGCAACGCCAACCTTTACAAGGTCGGTATAGCAAATCGTCTGCCCGTCAAGATAAGCGAAGCTTATTACGCAAACTCCCTCGTCGGTAAAATAGTAGGTTTCGGTAAATCCGCTCATACCTATTTTTTCAAGGAATCTCCTCGCTTTGTCGAGCGCCTGACGGTGTTCAAGCGCATAATCGCCGATATTTCTGCTTTTTCTCATATAAAGAGGATATCCGCCTGCCTCGGTTATGCTTACCGTCATATCTCCGGAAGAAAATCGGTACGCCGGAATTTTACCGCCCGTTTTTTCCTCATAAACGATTTTTTCTCTGTCGAGTCCCGTAATCTCCGCCGCTTTTACCTGCGCCGCCGTCTCGCTCACCTTTTCGGCGTTCTTCAGCATAACGGGTTCTTTTTCAAGGATATGGTCGGAATACGGTCCGTCGTATACAAGCGTGGGATAATCGGTAAGACTGCTTTCAATATCGCCGAGCGAGCTTGCCGCCGCACCGCCGTCCGCCGTGTCATCAAGCTTTTTATTAAGCTCCGCCGCCCATTTTTCGGGTGCCGAATAAGAAATGTCGGAATTTTTTATCGTATCGGTAATTATCTGTGCCGTACTCTTTAAAAGCTCTATATTGCCGCTGAATTCGTCGTTCGGCTGATTGCCCGAAATAAGGCTCTTTGACACCGACATAGCATAATTTCCGACCTGTGAGAGAAAACGGTTAAGCACCGTAAGCTCACCGTCGCCGCTCGGAAGTAAGGCAAGAGCGTTTTTTGCGTTTTCCGATTCTGTAAGCAACTGTGCCGCCATACTGCTCATTTGCTTTGCGGAGTTCACATACTGTACCTTTTCGAGAGCCAGTGAAATATTATTCATACTTTCGGAAAGCTCGTTTAAGGACCGTGAATAATTGTTTTGTATTTCAAGGCGGTATTTTTTTAGCTCCATACAGCTTTTAAGCGCAAAGCTTCCGGCGGCGAGTGCGGCGGCAACGCAAAAGGATATAATTCTTACTGTGTTTCGTCTGTTCATACATTTCCCTCCGATTTACAGTATTATTTCCATAATTTGAAGAAATAACAGGGAAATTTATGAAAACCGTTTTGCAAATCGGGGTTGCCTTGCGGCAACCCCGATAAATTGTTCTTATTTTCTTTTCTTTTTAATTACTACAAACGAAACTATTCCGCCTATAAGCGCTACCGCACAAACAGCAATTATTATATAAACTGCCGTGTTGTTTTTTTCGGGTTTTTCGAGTGTTATGTCATCTTCGGTCTTACTCGTGCTTTCGCAGTCCCCTAATTTGCAGATCGCGTAATCGCCGAGCTCGTTAAGCTTGGCGGAAAGTGTGTGACCGTCCTCTGAAATTTCAAAGTCAAGCTTTTCGCTTGTGCCGTCCGACTTTATTAAATAAAGTGCAATGTCCCTGCCGTAGCCGTCGGGAATATTGAAGGTTGCGGCAATCTCACCGTTGGGCGTTACTTCGGCGCCGTTTAATAATGCCTTAATATTATAAAGCTTAAATTCATTACATATGTCTTTAAGGATATTATTTGCCGAATCAAATATCGGATTATCAGTTTTTATTTCCTCAACCGTCAGTTCCGTTCCGGCGGAAAATACGCCCTCGTTTGCTTCAAAGAGGGTGCCTGTTGCCTCGTCTCTTGCTGTACAAGGTATAACCTCGCTTACAGTTTCGCCGCAGCGTTTACATTTGCCCTCTTTAAGTCCTGTTTCGCTTATTGTAGCCGCCTTTATTATTGTGGGGTTTTCAAAATCGTGACCCAATGCCTCGGTAGTCTTGGTTTCAGCCGCACCGCAATCTGTACATTTGCGTTCTTTTGTTCCGCCCTCGGTACAGGTTGCAGGCTTTGTATCTTCCCACGCGCCGAATTTATGCCCCTTTGCCTTTATGACATTAGTAGTAGTCTGTCCGCAGCGGCTGCATTTGCCCGATTCAACACCGGTTTCGGTGCAGGTAGGCGCTTTTGTAACAGTAGGATTGGAAAAGCTGTGGCCCAAGGCGCTTATCGCTTTTGTTTCGCTGTGACCGCACTTTGAACAACTGCGCTTTTCTTCGCCTGCGGCGGTGCAGGTGGGCGCCTTGCTTTGCGACCACGCACCCATACTGTGCCCTGTTGCGTTTATAGGTTGAGTTTCGGTTTTTCCGCAGACCAAGCAGGTTTTGGTTGCGCTGCCGGGCACTGTGCAAGTGGGATTTTTCGTTGTGTTCCAGTTGCCCCAGCTATGGCTGTTTGTTTTAGCTATTGTTTCGTCTTTTTCCGCGCCGCAGGCAGTGCAGGTTAAATGTTTTGTGCCGTTTTCTTTGCAGTTCGCTTGCTTTGTTACCGATCCGCCGTTCCATGTGTGACCGGCGGTTTCTACATATCCGCAAGCCGAGCATACTCGCTTGTGGGTGCTGTCGTTTACTTTTGTGTACGAACCGAAGGTGTGGCTTGCGCAGGTTATTTTTACCGCCTTACTGCCGCTGCCGGAAGCACCGTCGGCAAGCGTTACGGTCACGCTTACTGTCTGTTCTTCTTTCGCCGCTTCCTTTGCCCTAACAGTAAATTTGAAAAATTCGCCGTTAAGATCTACGTTGTCCTTAAAAGCGATAGCGCCCTTTTTCTTTGCTGTATCAAAATTATCAAGCGTTGAGCCGCTTTTTAAAAATTCGCCCGATGTAACCTCAATCTTTTCACCCACGGTTATTGCAACCGAGCCGCCGGTGCATTTCTGGGCACCGCTTAAATTTACGGTGTATGTAACGCTGCCACCCGCCGTGACTGCGGCATTGCCCGATAAGCTTACGCTTACCCCCGCCGCGCTTGCCGGAATTGCAGCAGAAAGCATTAAGCATAATGTCGCTATAAGTGATAAAATCTTTTTCATTTTTAAAACCCCTTTATTTTGTTATCGGATAATCCTCCGGGAAATAGCAGTGCATTAACAGATAAATTGCGTCCTTATCGTTAATAAGTCCGTCGTTATTGTAATCCAAAGGCTGATCCACCGTGTAATCATCCGGAAAATAGCTGTGCATAAGCAGATAAATCGCGTCCTTGTCCGTAATCTTTTTGTCACCGTCTAAGTCGCCGGGGAGATACGAGATATAACCGCACACATTACAAGTAGTATCACACTCATTGCTGTAACTGTGATTTTCTACGTCCTTCTTATTACCGCAAACCGAGCATTCGTGCCAATGCTGATAGTTGTCACTTGACCACTCGGTTTTATAACGATGAGTTATCGTTCTTGTGGCACCGCAGATATTACAGAATGCGTCACAACTGTTGGTGTATACGTGTTTGTCCGGTGAGGTATTTTCATATTTCCAAATAGCTTTTAACAAATAATTATTATTACTTTCAATTTCCAAATTGTTTCGTTCAATACAAGAACCCGTATACTTAACGCTATTTAAACCTTCGCAACCTTCAAACGCACTCTTTCCGATTTTTTTCACACTAGCCGGTATTGATATTTTTTTTAAACGTACGCAATAGGCAAATGCGCTTTCATTAATATTTTCAACGCCGTCTGATATATCTATGTTTGTAAGTATTTCGCATCCGGAAAAAGCGAGTTTGCCGATATTAACAACGCTTTTAGGAATCGTTACATTTATAATACTGTTACAATTTTCAAATGCATAATCATTTATGCCGGTAACTCCGTCGGGTATTATTAAATCCGTAATTAAACTACCGTTTAAATACAAATTCTTGGCGTAATGCAGCGGATTGCCGCCAAAATCAATAGAACACCATTTTGCAATATCCGTTATGTAAACCTCATCAAGATTATTACAAGAGGAAAATGCACCAATGCCTATACTTTTCATGTTTTCGGGAATATTTACCTTTAATAGATTATCGCAATTCTTAAATGCATAATTCCCTATTCTTGTAACGCTGTCAGGAATGGTTACACTTGATAAATAACAACCCACAAATGCATAATTCCCTATGCCGGTAACTCCGTCGGGTATTATTAAATCCGTAATTAAACTATTGTTTAAATACAAATTTTTGGCGTAATATAGCGGGTTGCTGCTATAATTACTAAAATTAATAGAGCACCATTTTGCAATATCTTTTATATAAACATTATCAAGTTTTGTACAACCGGCAAAAGCGTTTTTCCCTATAATTGTAATACTGTCCGGTATTTCTATGTCAGTAATATAGTCACAGTTATAAAAGGCATTTTCATCAAATTTTTTGCCTCCCGTTACAGTAACCTTGAGAGAGGAGGGAGGATAACTTAATTTGTCCGAATATGTTTCAGCACCAAGAATGTACGCAAAGTGATTATTCTCATTTCCGTCTTTTTTGTTTCCTATAAACGGAACGGTAATATTGGCAAGAGATGTACATCCAAAAAATGCTCCTTCACCTATACTTGTGACGCTATCGGAAACATATACATTCTTTATTCCCGAACACCCTGCAAATGCATACTTGTCTATACTTTTAACACTATTGGAAACAGTTACACTTTTAAGATGTTTATAACCTCTGAATAGCGAATCGTTAATATTTGAAATGCCTTCGGATATTGTTAAATCTGTAACCAATTTATTGTTCAAAAATAATTTGTCTGCATAACTTAACGGATTACTCATATAATATTTGTAATATATACCTTGGTAATCCTTTTGAAAATTAATATTACACCATTTAACAATATCTGTTATATAAACTCCATTAAGGCTTATACAATCTCTAAACGCAGATTTGCCGATAGTTTTAATGCTTTCGGGTATTGTAATACTCTTTAGATATCTGCAACCGTAAAAAACATAATTTCCTAAGCTTGTAACGGTGTCAGGTATTATTATACTTTTAAGATTAGTACATTTTTCAAAAGCAAAATTACCTATGGCAGTGACACCGGTGGGAATTTCCAAATTGTCAATGGGCTGATTATTTAAGTATAAATTCCCGGCATGAACAAGTGGATTACTTGCAGAATCTTCAAATTTTACGGAACACCATTTTGCAATATCTGCTATGAAAACCTTGTTAAGACCGGTGCAATCTTTAAATGCGGATTTGCCGATGTTTTTAACGGTTTCCGGTATTTCTATGCTTGATAATTTCTTGCAACCTTCAAATGATGACATACCAATATTAATAATACTACGGGGCATTGTTATATTTACAAGTGTATTACAATCAAAAAATGCATCATCAGCAATAGTAAGAATACCATCCCTTATAACACATTGTTTGCTTTTTGTGTCCCGACATTTTATTAAATGATTACCAATATACAGAATATTATTTTCCCAATTTTTTGAGATGTTATAATATCCGGTGTTGCTAAAGGCCGAATAGCCTATTGAGGAAACGGTGTCCGGAATAGATATGTTTACAAGACTTTGACAATTCAAAAAGGCAGAGTTTTCTATTCTTTTAACTGAATTCGGTATTACAATATCTGTTATACTGTTGCAACCGCAAAAAGCCACAGCCTCGATTTTTTTAACACTGTTTGGAATATCAACTTTTTTTAGTCCTTCACACCCATAAAAAGCCGAATACCCTACATTGGTAACGCCGTTTTCAATAATAACTTCGGTTATGTTTCTTCCCCATGGCGAGGGATTGCTATGGGTGTAATTGTCCATGTTGCCATTCCCGCTTATCGTAAGCACAGTACCGTTAAGTGACCATGTACAATCGCCGGTTGTACCGCTTGCAACCGCGCCTGCGGTTATGCCAAACAACCCGGCTTGTATAACCGATATGATCATAATAACGATTATAACCAATGACACTTCTTTTTTCATTTTCAATAAAACTCCTAATATGTTATTTAGTGGATTTTCTTAAAAGCAGTTATATCTTTTTTAAAATATTTAATATACCTAACGCTTGATTTTTGTTTTCAATACTATAAAAATCATTGCAAAGCTTTCCGGCACCTATGCTTAATCGGGATTTTGCGTACCAATAAATATTTTTTTCCGTAAATTCAGAATCCAAGAATTTAACCGTTTGACCTTTCCCGTGAGCTGCACAAATATAAATATCTATATTACTGTTTGTTTTTTTAATATAATCGTTTATTTTTGAAAAATCACTGCAAATTGATTCTTTATCGTCACCGCGTGTTGTTATTCCGAGCTTTTTGCCATTAAATTCAATAATACACCATTTGTCTGCCGATGTTTTGAAGTGATCGCTCTGTTTTATAATAACGCATTCATTATCAATCAACAAATTTATAAGTTGAACAATGGTATCTGTTTTTCCCGAATTTGATTTTCCCCATAAAACTAAAACTTTTGATTCCTTATTCATAAAAATCCTCCAGTCAATGCCAAAAGGTGTACCTTTTGAAAAAGGTATATTTTTCATTGATTTTTTTGAATTAATGCATAAAAAAGGATAAAAATGGAAGAAACACCTTGAAAAACGGTACTTGATGTGGTAAAATCAAGGTATAAAACAGGAGTTCAAAAGGTACACCTTTTGAACCCCTGTTTTACTTTTTTATAAGCTTTAATTCACGGCGGCGGCGATAAAATGTCGTTTTGCTCATACCGCATTTTTTAAGTGCCGCATCGGTGGAAATAAACTGTTTTTCCCACTGCTTTACTATTTCCTTAAAGTTTTTAGGCATTGGCACCTCGGGTCTGCCGAACTGCACTCCTTTTGCCTTTGCGGCGGCAATGCCCTGTGCCTGCCGTTTTTTAATATTTTCGCGTTCGTTCTGCGCCACAAACGAAAGAATCTGCAAAACAAGGTCGGCAATAAAGGTACCCATTAAATCCCTGCCGTTTCGCGTATCCAAAAGCGGCATATCTATAACGCAGATGTCGGCGCCTATTTCCTTTGTTAAAATGCGCCACTGGTTCTGTATTTCCTCGTAATTGCGGCCTAAGCGGTCAATACTCAGTATGTAAAGCAGAT
>UQQR01000038.1 GCA_900543215.1 uncultured Oscillospiraceae bacterium
AACCCCCGACCTGCTGATTACAAATCAGCTGCTCTACCAACTGAGCTACACCAGCATTTTTTCAACGCCTAATTAATATACCATAAACAGATAGCAAAGTCAAGCAAAAAATATGATTTTTTGACTTTTTATTATAAATTACATCCGCCGCAGCAATCCCTTGATAACAACGAAATATCAAGCAATCCTTTCTCGGCATTTTTGATAAATCCCGACTTTTCGCAAAGCGCCTTGCTTTCATTTGTACAGTACACATTTACAATATCTCTTCTGTGGGCTAAATGCAGTGTACTGCGCAGAATACCGTCAGCCAAAAGAAAGTCGTTCTCCGGAAAAATCTTATATATTGTCATTTCATCCTTGCTAAGCCTATAAAGGCAAAAGCCCAAAGTTTCACCGCCACACCGCGCCTCCATACAGCCTGAATCTTCGGACGGTGTAAGTCCGTTTTCGGCAAAATACTCCTTAATTCTGTTTTTATAATGTACTGTGGCTACGGTCAGCATTAAGCATCCTCTTTTTTCTGTGTTATATTTGTAAGACGGCGCATTTCCCTTTCGTTTAACGGCCGCCACTTTCCCTGCGGAAGCATACCAAGCTTTACGCCTGCTATTTCCGTTCTTTTAAGCCTTATTACGGTAAGTCCCACAGCCTCGCACATACGCCTTATCTGACGGTTTCTGCCCTCGTTAAGTATAAATATAAGCACAGTTCTGTCAGGCTTGCGCTCGGCTATAAAGCAGTCGCACGGAAGAGTCTTTTTCCCGTCTAACAATATACCCTCTTTCATTTCAAGCAGTTTTTCCTCGCTTGCTTCTCCTTTTACGGTTACTCGGTAGGTTTTATTTACATGGGAGGACGGGTGGGTAAGCCTATTTGCAAAATCCCCGTCGTTTGTCATTATAATAAGTCCCTCGGAGTCACGGTCAAGTCTTCCGACGGGAAAGAGTCTTACTCCTGCGTCCGCCACAAGGTCGCAGACATTTTTTCTTCCCAACTCATCGCTTGCCGTTGTGACAAAGCCTCTCGGTTTATTAAGCATTATATAATACTTTTCGTTTACCGCCGTCACGGTCTTTCCCCTTACGGTAACCTTATCCCGCTTAGGGTCTACCTTCGCACCCAAAACAGCCACATGACCGTTTATTTTTACCTTTCCCTGCTCTATAAGCTCCTCTGCCTTTCTGCGCGAGGCAACACCGCACTCGGAAAGATGCTTTTGAAGTCTGATTTTATTGTCCTTCATTTTTTGCTCCTAAAAATTCAAAAATATGTATTTTATATTTCTTATCAGTATCTCGGCAATGCTCGGTGACTCACTGTAAGGCTCTGCTCCTGTCAGCGCCTTTAACTCCACCGTACCTATCACCTTGCCGTTAAGAGTATAAACCGCAGACCCGAGTACTTCCCCCTTTTTTATGGGGGCATACAGGAACTTCGGAAGATTAACAGTACAATTAATATTTTGCGTTTCGAGTGTGTTTACTGTATAAGGCTCAATAAAAACCTGCAATTTTTCGGTATCAGAGCCTATCACGGGTATGGCGTACATTGAGGTTTTCGGGGAATAGTCGGTTTGTTTTATTTCGGAAAGTCCGAAATCAAGCAGAGCCGCATGGTCTTCCCAATCATTCGGATCATTAAGGGTGACCGCAACCGCAAGCTTACCGTCCTGTCTTGCCGCTGAAACAAGACAACGGCCGGATTTTTTGGTAAATCCCGTTTTTACGCCCACGGCGCCGTCATACAGCTTAAGCATTTTATTGTGGTTTTTAAGCGACCGTCTGTACGGCGGATTTCCGTAATTTAAAACGGCGGATTCACTTGCTGCCGCTTTGGCAAAGTTTTCGTTTTTAAGGGCATAAGCCGCAAGGGCTGCAAGCTCCGCCGCCGTTGTGTAATGTCCATCTGCGTCAAGCCCCGACGGAGTGACAAAATGCGTGTTGTTAAGTCCGAGTTCCGCCGCCTTTGCGTTCATTTTTTCCACGAATTGCTCGACGCTGCCGCCGAGCGCTATTGCGGTAACGTTTGCGGCGTCATTCCCCGAAGCCAGCATCATACCGTACAGTAAGTCGTGATAAGTCACCCTGTCGCCGGCAAGCAACCCCATAGAGGAACCCTCGACCCTTAACATATCGGCAGTTACGGTAATTTCTTTTTCCGGCTCGCCGTGCTCGCAAAGAAGCAAAGCGGTCATAATTTTCGTAGTGCTTGCCATGGGCAGTTTTTCGTCCGCATTCTGCGAAAAGAGTATTTCACCCGTATCGCCGTTTATAACCGCCGCCGCTTTAGCCGAGACAGCCATTGCGGATATTCTCACGCCCGAAAGCAAAACAGCGCATAAAACAAGACAAAGCAACCTTTTCATTAAGCCACCACCTTACCCTTAATTTTATTAAGAGTAAGTCGTCTATATGCCAAGGTTGTGCGGCAAATCCGCTAAATCCCGCAGCATTACTGCGAAGCTTTGTTTTTGTCCTTTTTAAACAGCTCTTTGGCTCTTTCAAGCACATCGGGCGCCATTGCCATTGCTTTGTCAAAAGAGCTTAGCTCATTATAAACCGGCATCATACGCACATTTCCGTCGCTTACCGCAATAAACGCAACGGGAGATACCGTTACGCCGGCACCGCCGCCTCCGCCGAAAAGTCCCGACTGCGTTTTGCTCGGAAAATCACTGCCGCCCGTCGCAAGACCGAAAGAAACTTTAGACACCGGTATCAAAGTAACGCCGTCAACCACTATCGGGTCGCCGATAATGGTATTGGCGTCAACCATAGCGCGGAGCTTGTCCATAGTAACATCCATAATGTTTTTAATGCTGTTCTCGCTCATAATTCATTCCTCGTTTTAAATTTATTGTATTCCGAAAAGACTCCGTAAGTCATAATAAGAAGATTTATTATTCTGAGCTTTACAAGAGCCGAAAATGAAAATTCAGGCTTCCCTGACTCAAAATCCGCCGTTACATTTATTTGTTTCATTTTTACATTTGCCGCATTATCAAAAAAGCTTAACAAAGGGTAAAACGAAGCACATACCGCGCCGTATTCAACGGCGGTTTGCGCCGCATCAGGCGAAGCTACCCTTATATCAATTTTAAGGCGCCGTATCAATATCTTTTTCAGTTGCTTTTTAATCTTTCGGAGCACTGCCTTTACAAAGCCGAGTATTTTCTTTACGGCTCCCGAAAAACCGTACCTGTCTTTAAGCTTTGAAAAGATGTTTTCCTTTTTTTCTTCGCTCTTTTCGGGTTTTTCTTTCGGCTTTTCCGCGGATTTTTTTTCGGAATCATAAAGCTTTATACCCGCCAGCTTTATTTTAACCGAAAAATCGCCTTCAAAACTTAAATTTGCGCTTACAGGCAGAAAAAGCAGTACGATTATCAAAACAATTACTGCCGCAATGATTATTAAGGCAATCACATTTACCCTCCTATCGGCTCGCCTACTGTTCGGAGTCCTCCTCCATAGAAAGCTGTTCCGCTACATCCCTTTGGTCGTTTTCGTTTTTGGGGAGCGGCGGCAGTTCAGACAAATCGCTCATTGAAAAACAGCGCAGAAAGTTCTTGGTTGTACCGTAAAGGAGCGGTCTGCCGGGTAATTCCAAACGACCCCGTTCTTCTACAAGTCCCTTTTCCACAAGAGTTGTAACAACGCCCGAGCAGTCGACGCCGCGCACCTGCTCAATAAACGATTTTGTAACGGGCTGATTGTACGCAACGACCGCAAGCACCTCAAGCGCCGCGGGCGAAAGCGGTGTTCTGCGTTTAATATCAAATGCTTTCTTTATATATTCTGCGTATTTTTCTTTGGTTGCAAGCTGGTACATATTTTCCATTCTGAGCAGTTGTATACCGCTGTTTTCAGAGTTAAGTTTCTCCGCCAGCTTTGCCATAATTTCCGTAACGGTCTCGGGTTCGATTTCAAAAACCTGCGAAAAGCGCTCTATACCCAGCGGCTCGCCTGCTGAAAAAAGAACTGCCTCAAACGCGGGAATAAGCTCTTTAACGGTCATTTTCGTTTATGCTCCTTGATCAGTGTTATCTGTGCGTCGTCGGAATCTCCGTCCACCCTTATGCGGTTCGCCTTGCAAAGCTCAAGCACCGCAAGAAATGTAGCCACAAGCTCCGAACGGCTGTGCGCGGTCTTATAAAGCGAGCCGAGCTTTTTGCTTCCCCCTGTCCATAAATTCCTTATAACAAAAACTATTTTTGTTGATACGGCAACAATTTTTTTTGCCACTATTTTTGTAAAAGGAGCGGTGGACGGCGGCAGCTTGCGCTGTCCCCTGCCCACTGCCGAAAGGTATGACAGATACATTACATCCTTTTGGTGAATAAGCTCGTAGGTCTTGTCCGGCTCGGGTTCATCGGGAGATCTTACGAATCTGTCAAAACCGCCCTGCATAGCCGAAAGCTTCGCCGCAATCTGCTTACAAACCATATATTCAAGCAATTCACCCGTAAGCTCTTCCTTAAGTCTTACCGCTTCCTCGTGCTTCGGCAAGAGACTTACGGTTTTTATATAAAGAAGTCTCGCCGCCATTTCGAGAAACTCGCTCTCGATTTCCATTTCCTCCGCCTTAAAAAGCTCTATCTGCTCAAGGTACTGGTCGACAAGGGAAGTAAGCGGTATATCGTATATATTAAGCTTGTTTTTTGCAATCAGCTGCAAAAGAAGGTCTAACGGCCCTTCAAAGCCTTCGATTTTGTATGATATACTGTTTTCCATTACTTTATAAGCATAAACGGCAGACCTGCCAGAGTGTTAATTAAATCCATAACCTTGCCGGTAAGAAAATTAAGCGGAATATCAAGCACGCCGAACCACAAAAGCGCTAAAAGTCCCCAAAAAATATACCGTTCATACCTCATAAGGGCATAATACTGCTTATTCGGAAGAAGTGCGGAAAGCAGTCTTGAGCCGTCAAGCGGAGGTATCGGAATAAGGTTAAATACCGCCAGCGAAACATTTATATACGCAATATAAAAAAGGAAGAGATGTATATAAAGAAGCGCCGACCATGCGGTAATAAAAAGTCTGACCGTATTTGCCAAAAGCATGGCTATAAGCGCCACAATAAGGTTTGAAAAGGGCCCCGCGAGAGCGGTTAAAGCCATATCGGCTTTGGGTCTTTTAAAATTATTCGGGTTAATACCGACAGGCTTTGCCCAACCAAAGCCGAAAAGCAAAATACAGGCGGCGCCCAAATAATCTATATGCGCAAACGGGTTAAGCGTAAGCCTGCCCTGATAACGGGGCGTAGGGTCGCCGAGCTTTGACGCCGCAAAACCGTGCGCAAATTCATGAACCGGCAGTGTTAAAAAAATTACCGCCAGAGATGATAAAATATATACTATCGCTCCGCCCATATTAAGGCTGCCGGATATTAGCTGACTCAGCACGGTATACCACTCCAATCTTAATAGTTATTATAACGCAAATTGCCTCCGATTACAAGAAAAAAATACGGAGCCTATAAGGCTCCGTAAAACTCTAAACACGGCACTGCTATGACTTTGATTTAAGATGCTTTTTCAGAATTATATTAATGTACTACGACAAAGGTCTGTCATCCATTTCGGCCTCGTAGCGTATTTTTTTCCAAAACATCGCTGTTGATCGTAATAGTGATTTTTTCTTTAAGAGGTCTCATAATCGGTAATCAATCCTTAAAGAAAAGCGGAAGCTTTTCGAGGAATATTATATCCTTTCTGTCAGCGGCGTCGCCCTCTGCCAAAAACGCACAGGCGGCGGCTTCTGTTCCTCCCGCTTCCTTAACAAGCTCGCGGACGGCGGCAAGCGATTCGCCGGTGCTTATAACATCATCTATTATAAGCACTCTTTTGCCTTTGAGCATTGCGGTCTCGCTTTCACCCAAAAACAGGTGCTGTTCGTGCTGTGTTGTAATTGAGGTGACATTCACCTCAAGCGGATTGCGCATATAGACCTTCATACCCTTACGGGCGATTATGTAAGGCTTACCTGTCTGCCTTGCCATCTCGTAAGCTATCGGTATGCTTTTAGCCTCGGGAGTTAAAATAACATCAAACTCGGGAAGCTTTTTTAAAAGCTCGCGGCAGCCTGCTATTGTAAGTTCCACATCTCCGAAGATTATAAACGCCGCTATGTCAAGCTTGTCGCTTACGGGGAATTTTTCAAGCTTTCTTTCAAGACCGGCAATTTTCATTGTATAGTATTCAGACATAAATTTTCTCTCCCTAAATTATTCTTGCAGGCATTATTTATCAGCCGGGCGGCCAGGCAAGATTACGGCGCGCCAGCATATGAAAATGTATGTGATGAACAGTCTGTCCGCCGTCCTCGCCGCAGTTGTTTACAACACGGTAGCCGTTGCCGAGATTTTCCTGTCTTGCGATTTCGGCGACCGCCTCGAAAATATGCGCTATTTCCGAGCTGTTTTCTGAATTTATTTCATCTGCGGAGCCTATGTGCTTCTTAGGTATAATAATTGCGTGAAAAGGAGCTTTCGGGTCAATATCCTTGAAAGCGTAAACATATTCGTTTTCGTATATTTTAGTGCTGGGTATTTCCCCTGCCGCTATTTTGCAAAACAAACAATCTTCCATTTATTTCACTCCCATTTGAGCCGCGGCGACAGTTCCGACAGTTTGCAGAGCCGCATCGACCTTTGTTATATCCTTTCCGCCTGCCATTGCCACATCGGGCTTTCCGCCGCCGTTTCCGCCTGCCGCCTTCGCGACCTCTCTTACAAGATTGCCCGCATGAGCGCCCTTTGCAACGGCTTCCTTACCGCATGCGGCGCAGAATGTAAGCTTATCGCCGTTTACTCCTGCCAAAACCGCTATTACATCGGGATAATCCGCTTTTATGCTCTCAGCGGTCTTTTTAAGCTCGTCAGCCGGAGTGCCGTCAAGCCTTGCGGAAAGAACCCTTATTCCGCCGACATCACGAGCGGTGCTTATTATTTCATTTATCTTACCCGCGGCAAGCTTTGCCTCGGTTTTTTCAAGCTGTTTTTTGGTTTCTCTTAACTCGTTGCCTATTTGCAAAGCACGCTTTGCGATATCGCCGGCCGAGCATTTGAGAATTTCAGCCGTTTCATAAGCTAAGTGCTTATAATCATCAGCAAGCTTCAACACACCGTAGCCCGTAACCGCTTCAATACGCCTTACGCCTGCCGCAACGCTCGATTCGGAGATGATTTTAAACAAGCCAATCTTTGCGGTGTTGTCTATATGAGTACCGCCGCAAAGCTCTACCGACTTATCCTTAACGCTTACTACCCGTACAACCTCGCCGTACTTTTCACCGAACAGCGCCATAGCACCGAGCTTTCTCGCCTCGGCAATCGGCATTTCATTATTTTCAACCGTAATTCCCGAAAGAACCGTATCGTTTACAAATTTTTCAACTGCTTTCGTTTCTTCTGCGGTTAAGGCGGAGAAATGCGTAAAGTCGAAACGAACGGCATTTTCATTTACAAGCTGACCAGCCTGCTCAACATGAGTGCCGAGAACAGAGCGCAAGCCTGCCTGTAAAAGGTGCGCCGCCGTATGGTTGCGTCTTATCGCATTGCGGCGTTCGGTATTTATGGAAGCAACTACGCTGTCGTCAACCGAGAAGCTTCCCTTTTTAACCGTTCCGAAGTGGGTGAAAACGCCGCCGGCGGTTTTCTTTGTATCGGTTACGCAGAATTCCGCACCGTCGGCTGTTATAACGCCGGTATCGCCTACCTGACCGCCGCCCTCGCCGTAGAACGGGGTTTTATCAAGAACGATAACCGCCTTTAAGCCGTCCGCGGCACAAGAGGTATGCTCGCCCTCAACGACTATATCAAGTATTTTAGCGTTACTGCTGTTTTCGGTGTATCCGCAAAAAACGGTAGACGGTATATTCTCAAAGCTTATTTCGTCGCTCTTCCAGCTCTCTGCGTCTGCCGATTTGCGTGAGGAACGGGCAAGTTGGCGCTGTTTTTCCATAAGCTCACGGAACTTTTCCTCATCAACCGTCATATTCTTTTCGGCAAGAATATCCTTTGTAAGGTCAAGAGGAAATCCGTAGGTGTCGTAAAGCTTAAACGCGTCCTCGCCCGAGAGAACTCCGCCGTCAAGGGTAAGATCCTTAAGCATATTAAGACCCTGATCTATCGTTTTATTGAAATTGCTTTCCTCGTTTGAAATAACCTTTTTGATAAGCTGTTCTTTATCAACAAGCTCGGGGTAGCCCGCCTTGTTTTCGGCTATGACCGAATCGCACAGCTCGCACAAAAACATACGGCCAATACCTATAAGCTTTCCGTGCCTTGCCGCACGGCGGATTATACGGCGCAGAACATAACCTCTGCCCTCGTTTGACGGAATTATACCGTCGCTTATCATAAATACGGACGCCCTTATATGGTCGGTTATCGCACGGATTGAAATATCTGTGCTTTCGTCCTTTCCGTACTCCTTGCCCGACATTTCGCACACCTTATTAAGTATGTTTCTTATGGTGTCGACCTCGAACATATTGTCAACGCCCTGCATTACGCAGGCAAGGCGTTCAAGACCCATTCCCGTGTCGATATTTTTATGCTCAAGCTCCGTATATGTGCCGTCACCCATATTGTTGAACTGGGAGAAAACATTGTTCCATATTTCCATATAGCGGTCGCAGTCGCACCCCGGCTTACAGTCGGGACTGCCGCAGCCGTATTTTTCGCCGCGGTCGAAATATATCTCACTGCACGGACCGCAGGGACCTGTGCCGTGTTCCCAGAAGTTGTCTTCCTTGCCGAGCCTTACTATGTGGTTTTCGAGCACTCCTATTTTGTCACGCCAAATAGCGTACGCCTCGTTGTCCTCTTCATAAACCGACGGCCACAGAAGCTCCGACGGAATTTCAAGCACCTTAGTTAAAAACTCCCACGCCCATTCTATTGCCTGCTCCTTAAAGTAATCGCCGAAGGAAAAGTTACCCAGCATTTCAAAATAGGTGCCGTGGCGGGCGGTGTGCCCCACACGCTCAAGGTCGGGCGTTCTGATACACTTCTGGCAGGTAGTAACACGCTTTGACGGCGGAGTTACCTCGCCTGTAAAGTATTTTTTCATAGGCGCCATACCCGAATTTATAAGCAACAGCGATTTATCGTTATTGGGCACAAGCGAAAAGCTTTTAAGCCTCATATGTCCTTTCGATTCAAAAAACGAAAGATATTTCTCACGCAGATCGTTAAGCGAAGTCCACTCCATAAATATACATCCTTAAATCAATTAGTATTCAACCTATATATTATATACTCGGGCTTTTTATTTGTCAATGCCGCCGTTTATCATCGATTTAAACTTTTCCTCGTCAATTACCTCAACGCCAAGCTTGTTTGCTTTTTCAAGCTTGCTTCCGGCGTCGTCTCCAGCCAAAACATACGAGGTCTTTTTAGATACGGACGAGGAGGTTTTCCCCCCGAACGACTCAATAAGCTTAGACGCCTCGCTCCTTGAAAATGTCGGCAAAGTTCCCGTAAGCACAAAGGTAAGACCGGCAAACCTATTGTCCTTAACCTCTTTAAGCGATTTCATATTAAGTCCGAGGTTTTTAAGCCTTTCTATCATAGTGTGGGTTTCCGGCAGTGAGAAAAATTCATACGCCGACAATGCCAGTACAGAACCGAATCCGTCTATCGCTTCAAAATCCTCTTTTTCGGCGTTTAAAACCGACTCCATATCGTAAAAACGCTCCGCAATAAGCGCCGCCGCCTTGCTCCCTATATGCCTTATTCCGAAAGCGTAAATAAGCCTTGCGACATCATTCCCCTTTGAGCGTTCTATTGCACCTTTGAGGTTTTCTACGCTTTTTTCTCCGGTTCGTTCAAGCTCACGCACCTTTTGATAATCAAGCTCGTATATATCGCCTATATTCTTTATAAGTCCTGCCCCGAGCAGCTGCTCAAGCACCGCAGGACCCAAGCCCTCTATGTCCATAGCGTCTCTTGAAGTAAAGTGTATCAAATGGCGCAAAAGCTGTGCGGGACAATCGGCGTTTGTACAGCGTACCACCGCCTCCCCCTCTTCCCTTACTACGGGCGAGCCGCATGAAGGACAAATGTGCGGCATTTCAAAGGGAACAGAGTTTTGCGCGTGTGCTTTTACCGCAAGCACCTCGGGGATTATATCGCCCGCCTTGCGGACTACTATCGTATCGCCTATGCATATTTCCTTTTGCTTTATAAAATCCTCGTTGTGAAGCGTCGCTCTGCTTACGGTAGTACCCGCAAGAACGATCGGGTCAAATTCCGCAGTGGGAGTGAGTGCGCCTGTCCTGCCGACATTTATTTCAATGTTTTTAAGCACGGTTTCCTTTTCCTCGGGCGGATATTTAAACGCCACCGCCCATTTGGGGTATTTTGCCGTACTTCCGAGTTCTTCCCTGTAAGAAAGCTCGTCCACCTTTATAACTGCGCCGTCTATATCGTAGGGCAAATTTCCCCTTGACTCGCCTATGCGTTTCACTTCTTCTATTGCTTCCTTTGCGCAAGAGCATTTTTTGTACGACGGCAGGGTATGAAATCCGAGAGATTTTATAAAATCCAAGGTTTCTATATGTGTTTTAAACTGCTTGCCCGTTATGCGCTGAATATTGAAAACAAAAATATCCAGGCCCCGTTCCGCGGTTATTTTGGAGTTTTTTTGTCTTAGCGAGCCTGCGGCGGCATTTCGCGGATTTTTTGCGGGCGTTTCTCCCAAGGTTTCCTGTCTTTCAACAAGCCTTAAAAAGCTGTCCTTGGGCATATACACCTCGCCCCTTACCTCAAGCTCTCCGTCAAATTTAATGGCTTTAGGTATACTTTCGATCTGCATCAGATTTGCGGTAACATCCTCGCCCGTAACTCCGTCACCCCTCGTAGAGCCTCTGAAAAACAGTCCGTCCCTATATTCAAGAGAGACCGAAAGACCGTCTATTTTAGGCTCTACCGAGAACGCCGTGCGAGCCGTATCTATTTTATCGCAAAACGCTTCAAGCTCTTCAAAGCTAAAGACATCCTGAAGGCTCTCCATCTTAACCGTATGCGTAACAGGCGTAAAAAGCTTGAGCGCGGCGCCGCCCACAGTCTGTGTAGGGGAATCTTCTTTCTTAAACTGAGGATATTCCCTTTCAAGATCCTCAAGCTCTCTTAACATTGCGTCATATTCGAAGTCCTCAATTTCGGGAGCGTCCTCAATATAATACTTTTTATTATGGTATTTAAGAGTATCGCTTAAATATTTTATTCTGACTTCGGCTGTTTTTATATCCATAATACTATCGCCCTTCGCTTTATTTTCCGGCAACTGCACCGTAATCGTTTATAAGACCTGCGGTATTGTCTCCCTCTTCCTCTGTAACCTGCGTGAATGCCTCGGGTGTCGCTCCCACAATAAGGCTCTGCATTGCCATAGCGGAGGTGGAAACATTTATCGGGTCTGCGTATCCCGCAGTGACGAGACTTCCGCTTATATCCATATCTATCATAACCACGTGCAGAACCTGATTTATGCCCGCCGATTTGAATTCGTGCGAAAAATTAACAAATGCCGTGCCCGTAAGTTGCATTTTAAAGTGAAGCTTCGGTCCGAAACCGCTTGTGTAGTTATTGGAGAAAAAGGTTCCGACAGGTATATATAAATCATAATATTCCTTACTGTCAATTATCTCGGACAGGCGCTTGGCAATCAGACTTTTAAGATTATTTATCTTAACCACATCGGTAACTACGCTTGTAACCTGCCCGTCCTCGCCCCGTGAAAGTTCCGCTATATCGTTGTAGGAAACATTTTCATCGGCAAGAACTTCAAGCACCGCTTCATTTGCCGAGTCAAGAAATTTTGTTTCCGCAACCGACACGGCATATCTTATTATAACAGGACGCATTTTATAAAAGCAAAGCGCCGAAATAAGCAAAAGCGAAAACAAACAGGCCATAAAAACCACAAGAGAATTGTTATTTCTGTATCTGCGTCTTTTCATTCTGCACCGCCCCTCTATACATCTTACGGAAGCATGGAGCGTTTGCTAATAGATTATATCACTTTTTAACTCTTTATTCAATTATTTCCTTGACTTTTATTGTAAATTAAAGTAAAATAACCATTACCATTTAATATGCGGGTGTGGCGGAATTGGCAGACGCACCAGCCTTAGGAGCTGGCGCTTCGGCGTGCAGGTTCGACTCCTGTCACCCGCACCATAATGAGGAGACAAAAAAGATGTCTTCTGCGAAAAGCCCGATTATATCGGGCTTTTTTGCTACCCAAACGGCGATTTTTCTC
>UQQR01000039.1 GCA_900543215.1 uncultured Oscillospiraceae bacterium
AATGCCTTTATAGCCTGCCGCCTTTATCTCCTCAATGGGAGCTGTATAAGGTCTTATTTCCGAATATACATTATTTTCTCTTACTCTTCTTGCGATAAGCTGATTATACTGACCGCCGAAGTCAAGAACCAAAATCTTTTCCATTTTAACCTCCGCATTTTTTAAGTACTGTTAATTATTATATAACAAACCGCTCCCTTTGTCTATCCCAAAAAGAGCGGTTTGTATATTTTTTTATTCTACCGTAACGGATTTTGCGAGATTTCTCGGTTTATCTATATCACAGCCTTTGAAAAGCGCCACATAGTAGGAATAAATCTGGAACGGAACAACCTCAAGCGTTGCCAAAAGCAGAGGATCTATTCTCGGTATATAAATTACCTCTTCGGCTTCCTTTGCGATTTCGGTGTGACCCTCGGTAGCGCAGGCTATAACATAAGCCCCTCTTGCCTTTACTTCCTTAACATTACTTAAAAGCTTTTCAAAAAGTCCCTCGTACGCGGCAAGGGCAATTACGGTTCTTCCCTCTTCGATAAGCGAAATAGTACCGTGCTTCAATTCACCTGCGGCGTAAGCCTCAGAATGAATATAGGAAATTTCCTTTAATTTAAGAGACGCTTCAAGCGATACCGCATAATCAATATTTCTACCTATAAAGAATAAAGATTTCGGGTCGCCGCATTGCTTTGCCATTTCCTTGATTTTAGGCTCCGAAAGTATTACCTTTTCTATAAGCTCGGGCAAACGGCAAATATCGTCAAATATTTTTTCAACACGGTCGCTGTCCATTGTCTTTAATATACGCGCCGCCCAGACCGCAATAAGATAAATTACGGAAAGCTGAGTAGTATAGCCCTTTGTGGTGGCAACCGCGATTTCGGGACCCGCCCATGTATAAATAACATCATCGGACGCGTTTGCTATGGAGCTTCCGACTACATTTACTATTGAAAGTGTATGCGAACCCCGCTTTTTTGCCTCTTTAAGAGCTGCCAAAGTATCTGCCGTTTCACCTGACTGACTTATTATTATAGTAAGCGTTTTATCATCTACAATAGGATTGCGGTAACGGTATTCGCTTGCGTAGTCTATACTTGTAGGTATTCTTAGCATTTCCTCAAATACATATTTACCGACCATTCCTGCGTGATAAGCGGAACCGCACGCAACAATTTCTATTCTGTTTATAGTTTTAAGCTTTTTTTCGGTAAGCTTTAAGCCCTCAAATACTATTTCCCTGCCCTTAATGCGGCTTTCTATGGTTTGCTTGACCGCGTTCGGCTGCTCCATTATTTCCTTCATCATAAAATGGTCGTAACCGCCCTTTTCGGCAGCGGCGACATCCCAGTTAATAACGGCGGCGGAGCGGTGAAGCTCGTTTTTATCCGAATCATACAGCTTAACGCCGTCCGGAGTAAGCACGGCTATCTCGCCGTCCTCAATATAAAGTATATCTCTTGTATGGGAAACAATAGCGGTAACATCGGAAGCTATATAATTGGCGTCCTTTGAAAGACCGATTATAAGCGGACTGAATTTTCTTACCGCAACAAGCGTATCCGGGCAGTCCGTGCATATAATGCCCAATGCGTAAGAGCCCTCAAGCTGCGCTACTGTTTTTGACACAGCCTCAAACAAATCGCCCTTATAGAACTTTGCGAGCAACTGCGGAACAACCTCTGAATCCGTTTCGCTTGCAAATTCAACGCCGTCTGCTTTAAGAGAATCCCTTAAAGCCATATAGTTTTCGATTATGCCATTGTGAACAACCGCAAACTTACCGTCCGAGCTTACATGGGGATGCGCGTTTTTGGCGCAGGGCGCACCGTGTGTAGCCCAGCGGGTATGACCTATTCCGATAGTTCCGTTGACCGTGCTGCCGTTATCGGTCTTTTCAATCAGGTTTTTTATTCTTTCCGTTGTTTTTTCAATATGAATACCGCCGTTTTCAAGCACCGCTATACCGGCAGAGTCATAACCGCGGTATTCAAGTCTTTCAAGACCTTCAAGCAAAAAGCCTGCTGCCTGGGTTTTTCCTGTAAATCCAACAATTCCGCACATAAAAATACACCTTTCCGCGATATGCAGAAAGGTGCTGTTATTTTAAGTACACCGAAAAAGGCGGGTAGACTATCCGCCTGTTCAGTCAAAGGGACCTTTCATACATACCGTATAAAAATATTATTGACATAGCAAGACGCCTCTGTTCCGAAATTACTTCCGGTTTTTAAACGCCTGTTTACGACATGCCTGCCGTGGGACATCCGCCGAATATTTCGATGCTCCCCATCCTCGTCAACCGCTATGCCAAAGTACGGTCCCGGCGCTTTATTATAAAACTGTAACGGCTCTTTTTAAATGGCACACCGCCACACCGTACATTTTAAATCATAAAGCCGATTTTGTCAATAATTATATTTTTTTAAGCTCCGTGGTGCTGATCGGTTCAACGCCGAAGCTCCTTACATATTCAAAGGCTTTTTTATGCATATCGGTATCAAGCAGGACTGCCGGATTATGAGCGTCGCACCCTATAACAACATCATTTCCAACGCTTGCGGCGATATTAAAAAAACGCCTTGATGGATAATGCCTGTTGCCCGCAAGCCCCAACATATTTACTTCAAGCGGTATGCCCATTCTTTTTGCATAAACGCAGAGCCTCGTCATTTCGGTTTCAAAAACAGACTCCTTGCCTATAAAATTCGTTACATCCGGATGCGCAATATAGCTGAAGCTTCCGCTTGAAATGCCCTCGATAACCTGATCCACATAACGGTGCAAAAGCTCGGGCTCCGAAAAAGGCGAACCGACATATATACCCTTACTTTCATCGTCAAGAAAATGCTGACCCATTATCAGATAATCGGCCCCGTAATCCCTGCAAAGCTTTTGCAGACTGTAAAAAATATCGGGAAAATATTCGGCTTCAAAGCCCGCAAAAATCTGTATATCATCTTTATATTCATCGGCAAGCTTTTTTATGCACTCAATATAGCCCGGCGCTTCGTTCACGCTCATTCTCATTCCCGAAACAAACCCGTTTTTGTAAAACTGCGGTGAATGGTCGGAAAAACCCAATATCTTGATTCCCGACTTTATGGCGTTTTCAATATACTCACGCTCACTGCCTACGGCATGGTGACAGCGAGGGGTATGCGTATGATAATTTGCAAGCATGGTTATCTTCCTTTCAACTGATAATTTTAACTCATAACAGAGTAGAAGTCAATTACTTTTAAATTGCCGTTTTTTACTTGACAAATATATAAAAGTGTGGTAAATTCTTAATATAAGATAGAGGTGCGATTTGTTAATAGTAGCTTCTTCGTGTTAAGTCCGGCGGGACGATAGGCGGAGCGAAAGGAACTGTCGCCGAAGACGGCACGCCGGCGGGCGTCCGCTCTGGTAATTCGGAATAATATCCGTGTTACTGTCGCTTTTGCGGAGAGCTATCGAAAAGAAGAAAAGGCGTTTGACGCTTAACTTGTTTTTGATAGCCGAGCAATCGGCTATTTTTTTATTTTCTTTGAAGGGAAAGAAAGCAAAATGAAAAAACCTGTATTCGAAGGCGTCGCAACGGCGCTTATAACTCCCCTTACCCCCGACGGTATCGATTACACAGCCTTTGAAAGGCTTATTAATTGGCAGATAGACGAGGGCGTCAATGCGCTTGTTGTCTGCGGAACGACCGGCGAATCCTCTACGCTTACGGATGAGGAGCACCGCAAGGCAATCGAATTTGCGGTGAAATGCGCGGGCGGCCGTGTTCCCGTAATAGCGGGTACCGGTTCTAACGATACGGCGTATGCCTTAGAGCTTACCGAGTTCTCCTGCAAGGCAGGGGTTGACGGCGTGCTTGCAGTTACCCCATATTATAATAAAGCAACCCAAAAGGGACTTATAAAAATGTATTCCGCAATAGCAGACAAAGCCACAGTCCCCGTCATATTATATAATGTACCGTCAAGAACGGGCGTAAATTTACTGCCCGAGACCGTGGCAGAGCTTGCGAAGCACCCCAATATCAACGGTATTAAAGAGGCAAACGGCAATATTTCGGCGGTAGCCGAAACCGCACAGCTCTGTAAGGACAGCATCAATATTTATTCGGGCAACGACGACCAGACCGTACCGATTATGTCGCTCGGCGGCAAGGGCTGTATTTCGGTTCTTTCAAATCTGCTCCCTGCGGAAACCTCGCTTATGTGCAGAAAAATGCTTGACGGCAATACAAAGGGCGCCGCGGAATTACAGCTTAAATATCTGACGCTTATAAAAGCGCTTTTTAGCGAGGTTAATCCTATACCCGTAAAAGCCGCTATGTCCGCTATGGGATTTTGCGAAAACTATCTGAGAATGCCGCTTACACAAATGGAAGACGCTCATAAGGAAATTCTTTTGAATGAAATGCGTAAGTGCGGCATTAAAGTATAAGGACGGCGAAAATAATGAAAGAAATTAAATTCACCAAAATGCACGGTATCGGGAACGACTACATTTACATTGATTGCTTTAAGCAGCAGGTAGACGACCCGTCTTATCTTGCGAAAATAATGTCACCGAGAAGAACGAGCGTCGGGAGCGACGGCGTAATTCTTATCTGCCCGTCCGACAAGGCCGACGCTAAAATGCGTATGTTCAACCTTGACGGAAGTGAGGGTAAAATGTGCGGCAACGGAATAAGGTGTGTGGGAAAGTACATTTACGATACGGGAATCGCGCACAAGCCGACCGTTACGGTTGAAACCTTAAGCGGTATAAAAACGCTCAGTATAAGCGAAAAGAACGGCAAAGCCGAGACCATTACTGTGGATATGGGCGAGCCTGTGCTCAAAGCCTCGCTTATTCCGATTGTCTCGGACTCAGAAACCGTAATAAACGAACCGATTTTAATAGACAAAACGGAGTATAAAATTACAGCCGTTTCAATGGGAAACCCCCACGCGGTGGTCTTTTGCGACTCCGTAAAGGAGCTTGACCTTGAAAAAATCGGCCCGAAATTTGAATTTAACCCGATCTTTCCAGAGCAGGTAAACACCGAATTTATCCGTGTTATCGACGGAAATAATCTTGAAATGCGTGTTTGGGAACGCGGCAGCGGCGAAACCTTCGCCTGCGGAACCGGAGCGTGCGCCGCGGCCGTGGCGTCGGTGCTTAACGGATATTGTAAGAAAAATGAGGAAATAACCGTTCACCTTAAATGCGGTTGCCTTATGATAAAATATGCCGACGATTCTCATATATATATGCGTGGCGCGGCGGAAAAAGTATATGACGGAGTGTATTATTATGAGCCTTGATATCAAAATCAACGAAAACTATTTCAATGTTAAAAAGAACTATTTATTTTCGGAAATTGCCAAAAGAGTAAGCGCATACTCGGCGGCACATCCGAATGCCGAAATCGTGCGGCTCGGTATAGGCGATGTTACCCTGCCCCTGTCCCAAGTTGTTGTTAACGCAATGAAGAAAGCCGCCGACGAAATGGGCAATGCCGAAACCTTCAGAGGCTATGCCCCCGAATACGGTTACGATTTTCTCCGTGAAGCGATAGCCGATTACTACAAAAGAATACCCGTGGAGCTTTCGGCAGAGGAAATTTATGTTTCGGACGGAGCTAAAAGCGATGTCGGCAATATTGTGGATATTCTCGGAGATAATGAAATTTTAATACCCGATCCCGTTTATCCGGTTTATCTTGACAGCAATATAATGAGCGGTAGAAAGGTTACATTCTTAAAGGGAAGCAGTGAAAACGGATTTTTGCCTATGCCTGACGGTATTGCGGAAAAGCCTTATGTTATCTACCTTTGCTCACCCAACAATCCGACGGGTGCCGTATACACCAAGGCAGGTATTAAGAAATGGGTCGATTTTGCTTTAAAAACAGGCTCGCTTATTATTTTCGACTCCGCATACGAAGCCTTTATAAACGGCGATTATCCGCACTCTGTTTATGAGGTGGATGGCGCCAAAAGCTGTACAGTGGAGATTTGCAGTTTTTCCAAAACCGCAGGCTTTACTGGCACAAGGTGTGCATGGAGCGTATTCCCCGATGAGCTTACCGTGGGCGAAAACAAGCTTTCCTACCTTTGGGCAAGAAGACAAGCGACAAAATTCAACGGCGTGCCTTATGTTATTCAGCGTGCCGCGGAAGCGGCTCTTTCCGAGGAGGGACTTTCGGAATGCCGCAAGGCAATAAGCTATTATATGGAAAACGCCCGTATTATAGGCGAAGTCCTTAAATCAAAAGGAATTGAATATACCGGAGGCGAAAACTCGCCCTATTTATGGCTTAAGTGCCCGGGCGGTATGTCGTCTTGGGAATTTTTCGATTACTTACTCAATAATGCGCAAATCGTCGGAACCCCCGGTGCCGGCTTCGGTGACTCGGGCGAGGGTTATTTCAGGCTCACCTCATTCGGAAGCCGTGAATCAACGCTTGAAGCCGCAAGGAGATTCGACGCACTGCTTTAGGAGAATGACTTATGTTATACAGTGATGTTTCGGTAAATGAAAAGGGACACCTTACCCTTGCGGGATATGACACGGTAGCGCTTGCCGAAAAATACGGCACTCCGCTTTACCTTATGAACGAGGATAAAATAAGAGCCCGTGTGCGTGAATATAAAAACGCGATGAATAAATATTTTCCGTCGGGCTCCGTTCCCGAATTTGCAAGCAAGGCATTTTGCTGCAAGCAAATTTACCGTATAATGGCGGATGAGGGAATTGATATTGATGTAGTTTCACCCGGTGAAATTTACACTGCGGTATCGGCAGGCTTTCCGATGGAAAAAAGCTTTTTCCACGGCAACAACAAAACGGACGCCGATATTGCCTTTGCGATTGAAAACAAGGTCGGTTACTTTGTTGTCGATAATTTGGATGAATTGGCGGCGCTTAACAGAATTGCCGGTGAAAAGGGCGTTAAACAGAAAATTCTCCTCCGAGTTACGCCCGGTATTGACCCGCATACACACAAAAAAATATCGACAGGATCGGTGGAGTCAAAATTCGGTATAGCGATAGAGACAGGTCAGGCGCTTGAAGCGGTCGATGCGGCCTTAGGCCTTAAAAATATAAGGCTTTGCGGTTACCACTGCCATATCGGCTCGCAAATTTTTGAGTCGGAGCCGTTCGGAACAGCCTCGGAAATAATGTTCGGATTTATAAAGGATACCGCCGAAAAGACGGAATACAGCCCCGAAATGCTTAATTTAGGCGGCGGTTTCGGAGTAAGATATACTGAAAACGACCCCGAAATAGATTACGAAAAGCGAATCTGCGAGGTCGGAAAAATTCTTGACCGACAGTGCGAAGAACTTGGTATTCCCGTTCCGAAAATTCTTATGGAGCCGGGCAGAAGCCTTGTAGCCGATGCGGGAATGACACTTTACACGGTAGGCAGTGTGAAGGAAATACGGGGATATAAAAACTATGTCTCGGTAGACGGCGGAATGACCGATAACCCGAGATTTGCGCTGTACGAATCCCCCTATACGGTAATTCTGGCGTCAAGGGCAAACGATAAAGCCGATTTTACGGCGGATGTCGCCGGCAGATGCTGCGAATCAGGCGACCTTATAGGCGAGGGGTTCAAAATGCCGAGACCTGTACGGGGCGAAATTCTGGCAGTCCTTACCACAGGAGCGTACAATTACTCAATGGCGTCGAATTACAACCGTGTCGGCCGTCCGCCCGTTGTAATGCTTAATTCCGAAAAGGATTATGTTGCGGTTGAGCGTGAAAGCCTTGAGGATATGTGCAGGCTTGATAAATAAAGAAATAACGGAGCCTTTCGGCTCCGTTATTTGAGTCAAAAAACGACAGGATTATTACCCTGCCGCTTTTAAGCAAAATTAAAGTGTAACTATATTTTACCGCAAAGTTCGTGTTTGTCAAGCAAAATTTGACCAAATAATGAATTTTTTGCGAATTTTTATCTATTGCACAAAAGAAACAGCTCGGTTTGTGCAACATTAAATTATGTAAAAGTATATTGGGGTGCGGTATGCAGAAAAACGACGAATATATTATTGAAATAACCGGTTATACTTCCGAGGGAAGCGGAATAGGCCGCGCAGACTCGGTTGCGGTATTTGTGCCGTCTGCCGCCGCCGGAGATGTACTTAGGGTTAAAATACTTAAGGTCAAAAAGAGCTATGCTTACGGCAAAATAATTGAAATATTAACCCCGTCACCCTCAAGAACGGAAAATGACTGCGACTCATTTAATCAGTGCGGCGGATGCGTTTACAGACATATAAGCTATGAGGAGGAATGCAGAATAAAGGCTTTAAAGGTCTATGACGCCGTAAAGCGGATAGGCGGAATAAATATGCCGCCCGAAAACCTGATACCGTCCGAAATGCAAGATCACTACCGCAACAAGGCGCAGTATCCTGTCTCTCCCGACGGATATCCCGGCTTTTACGCATTTCATTCCCACAGAATAGTAAAATGCAACTCCTGCCCTCTTGAACCCGAAATTTTTGATAAAATCACAGCCCTTTGCTCCGAGTGGGCGATTAAAAACCGCATCGGCATTTACAATGAAGAAACCCATACCGGACTGTTGCGGCACATATACATACGCCTTGCCGAAAAAACAGATGAAATAATGGTATGCCTTGTAATAAACGGTACTTCCCTTCCCTTTGCGGACGAACTTATTGACTGCTTAAAGGAATTGTGCCGAGGCCGCCTTAAGAGCGTGCAGATAAATATAAACCGTGAAAAGACAAATGTGATACTCGGCAAAAAATGCGTTACTCTATTCGGCTCGCCCTATATTACCGATATACTCTGCGGTGTTAAGGTAAGGCTTTCCCCCCTCTCCTTTTATCAGGTGAACCGCGCGACCGCCGAAAGGCTTTATAAAAAAGCCGCGGAATATGCCGAGCCGCAGGGTAAAACCGTACTTGACCTTTATTGCGGCGCAGGTACTATCGGTCTTTCAATGGCGGACAAAGCCGAAAAAATTATCGGCGTGGAAATTGTGCCGGAGGCGGTAGAAGACGCAAAATTCAACGCAAAGCTTAACGTTACAGAAAATGCGGAATTCTTGTGTTCGGACGCCTCTTATGCGGCGGAGCGGTTGTCAGAAAACGGAGTCACACCCGATGTAGTTATAGTGGATCCGCCGAGAAAGGGCTGTTCTGCCGAGCTTATTTCCGTTATCACGGAAAAATTCAAGCCCGAACGAGTGGTTTATGTATCATGCGATCCCGCAACTTTTGCGAGAGACGCAAAGCTGTTCGGCGAAAAGGGGTATACACTCCGTGAATATACTCCTGTCGATATGTTTCCCCGCACCTCGCATATTGAGACGGTAGTACTGCTTTCCCACAAAAAGCCAGACGGACATATCAACGTAAAAGTTGAGTTTGGTGAGGGTGAGGGAAAAGTTTCGCTTGATAATATCGCTAAAAGAGCCGAAGAATACAAGCCCAAGGAACGAGTGACCTACAAAATGATAAAGGAGTACATAGAAGCTAAATACGGCTTCAAAGTACATACCGCATATATCGCAGAGGTAAAGAGAGATTTAGGCTTGCCAATGTATGATGCTCCTAATGCGGTAGAAGAATTGAAACAGCCGAGGAAGCATCCGACAGCGGAGAAAGTGGAAGCGATAAAGGATGCATTGAAGTATTTTGAAGTGATTTAATAATGATGAGCGTATCATTAAAAATAGTGGTACGCTTTTTCTTTAAAATATTTGGGAAGCAATATATAAGTGTTGAATATGCTTGAAAGGAGGAAAATGGAGTGAACCGTATTACAGAAATAACAAAGCGAGATATTTTAGATTTATTTCAGAATGGATTAGAGATAGACGAATTTTTTCAAACCCGAACCGTTACTTATAATTATTATGGTCGCCTTGAAGAAATAGATTTTCTTAAAAGATTATATGATTTGGAGAGAATGCCAAGTTTTGATTCAAGATTTGCAAATGCAGAACAGGATATTTGGCAACATACAGTGAATAATGATGATTATCCATACTGCTGGGTTTTTGAAGACAAAAGATTCAATTTACAAGATGGTAGCGATGAAGTATATTTAAAATTTCTTTGTGAAGTATTTCACCCTGCTGTTCGATATGATAAGGGATACTGGAAAGAATTTTTAGTGGCAATTAACAAGCTATTACAAAATGACGGTTATGAGATTTACCCTGCTGAGAAAATATCCAATCGTGATGTTTATGGATGGAGAATATATCAGCAAGAAGATAATACGTTGTTTATTCCATATTCTCAACGAAATGCAAAGGACATAAAAGCAAAAAAGATAGTATTGTCCATAAAGCGGAAAGCGAGAAATCAAATTTATCAGTTTCTGGAGCGATATAATATCGTATATCAAGCGACTGACGAAACGGGATGGAATTATAATACAACAGTAGCTGAGGATGTTTTCAATGAAATAAGGCAATTTTATGTGCCAAAGTGTTATAATGATAAAAAAGAATATGTTGAAACTGCTGATTTGCAAGCATTCATACTTTCTAATTCTCCATTTTGCGTGTTGGACGCAATAGAGTTTTTTGCGAAACATAGTATCTCAGATGACTTTGAACCACAGATTAATGCTATATTAAAACTGAATGAGATACCGTTTCAGCTTTCCAAGGGGAAGCTAATGAATACATTTGATACCCAGATAAATAAAAATTCATTAGTGTCTGTTCAAGAAGTAGGACTGAAAGAGTTATTACAAGAGGCTTCAAAATATTATGATGAAAACAATTTGCAAATTGCAGTGGAGAAACTTTGGGATGCATTTGAGAGACTAAAGACATATTACTGCTCATCGACTGTAGATAAGAAGAAATCGGTTAATAAGATTATAATGGATATGGGTAATAATCAACAGCCGTTTTTAGAATTATTTGAAAAGGAATTTCATGAGCTTACCATACTTGGCAATAATTTTAGAATTCGACACCATGAAACAACAAAAACGGATATTCAGGATAAAAGGCATTATGAGTATTTTTATAAGCGATGCTTATCCTTGATTTCAACAGCTATTCAGTATTTGGATGGGCGAGGTTTATAACAGATACAGCTTTGCGTAATAAAGAAGTTAAATGAAAAAGGACAATAGTAGAGGTGGATTTTGATGAGTAATGAGCCAAATGGTTTCGCTAAATATTTAGTCATATTTGTAGATATTCTTGGAAGTCAAAATAGAGTTGATTTTCAAGAGACATATAAAATTAACAAAATTTTTCATGAAGAGCTTGAAAGAAACAAGCAAAATGATATGATGCACACGGTGTATTTTAGAAAAATATATACATTTTCTGATTGTGCTTATATTTTCTATGGCTTTAAAGACGGAATATCTGATGAACGTAAAGATGAGGGCGAACTATTTAAAGTGGCATTGTGTAATTGTGAGCCAATATTTTTACGATTCATTAAAGAAAGAATTCTTTTTAGAGGTGGAATATCTTATGGTGATGCTTATGTTGACCCTTCAAAAAGTATGTTTTTTGGAGATGCGGTGAATAAAGCGTATAAGATGGAGTCAGAAATAGCAATTCATCCTCGTATTGTTATAGATGATTATATTGCTGAAGCAGTTTTAGAAAATATATCATCAGTAAAATATAAAATAGTTGCAAAAAACCCTGAATATATATCTATTTTGGGGGCGGGACTGGTTCCTAAAATGCCAGGAACAGGTGAGGGAATCATTGAACAGGATATTGATGAAAAATATATTTATAATTATCTGCACTTTCCAGAGAATAATATAATCTTGCAGGATTACTATCTGTCTGGTGAAAGTTTTATAAAAGAGTTAATAGACTTTTGCTTTGAACAAATTGATAGAAATATGAATTATAAAATTATTGATAAGTATTTTTATCTTCAGAGATTTGCTCAGAATAAATTAGAAAATTTGCTAATGTCATCTGATTGTGATTTGCAATGAAAATGATTAAGTAATTATCCTCTTTGAACGCATCATCACATTTTTATGGATTGGTAATTATATTACCTAGTAGATGTGTATAATGTGATTTATTGTATCGTAAATCCAAGAAATGTGAAGTTATAGTTTTGACAGTCCTTTTTTACTATTATACAATGAAGCCAAAGAGGGGGTGTTATTTATGAGAGAACAGAAATATCATATATATTTGGATAGTCACGAAAGAAAACTTTTGATACATAGCCTTGTAGAGTTAAAAAATCAGCTCATTCAGCAAGGCAGA
>UQQR01000040.1 GCA_900543215.1 uncultured Oscillospiraceae bacterium
CCTCAAATTCGTCCTCGGTCATCATGGCGTAGTCATCGCCGCTGTTCCAGAAGGAGACGAACAGCTCGCCGTCCATCGTATCAATGGGCTGCTGCTCGAAGCCTTCGCCGAGGCCGTCTGAGCACTGACCGGTGAGCCAGTCCCGAAGTGCTTCCGTTTCCTCTGCCGTGAGCGCTTCCTTGAGGCTGCAGTCAATTCGTCCGAACAGCCTGTCGCCGTGTAATTCCACCGACCATACAGCCGAGGTCAGCTTTTCGCTCACGCCGTCATCCTTGTTATAGTAGGCTGCCATATCGTTTTCGTCATTGGCGGTGTAACGATTCAATGCGTCGGCGATCTCATCGGCGCTGTCGGCAAGGTAGGAATCTCCGACCGTGAACATATCTCCGTCGCCCTCGTCGATATTTCCCACCAGCGGACAGAAGAACACAGCCTTTACGGGGCCGGCGTCCTGCGTCATCTGACGGACGGCGGAAATCACTTCATCCATTGAGTCGTACTGGTCGTAGAGGATATTCTGTTCCAGTTCCTCCTTGATGTCCTCGCTTGCCGCCCCAATAACAAGCGTCAGCATATTAGCGTCGGCGATGGTGTTTTTTTCATTCAATGTGAGGAGCAGATGCTGACCGAAGTCACTCTCACTGAACAGCTTAACGCCGATGTCCTCGTCCTCGTTGTCGGTCAGCGGGATCTGTTTCGGCGGCTGCACAATGCCGATGGAGCGCAGCTTTTCATAAATGTCGTAAATGCTGTGGGGTAGATCGAGAACGAGGGTGTTCTCTTTATTGCGGATAATAGCGGTGATCATGTTACATTCCTCCCATCGTCATAGGCTCGTCCTGATATACCGAAGTCTTTCTCTCCTTGCGGCAAGCGACCGTTTGCAACATGTAAGCAAGGTAATTGAGCCTGAGCTTCAAAAAGGAAATATTGTTATTAGCGACCGATATTTTTATTCCTGCCTTGCTAATTTAAGAGCACGGGGCTTTGAACAGGACGGGTGGATTTATGAAATCGCTAAATCGGTAATAGAGCCCGACATCGCTTTTTTCTTTGATGTTCCTGTCGAAACGGCAGTGGCAAGGGTTAGGAAGCGCCCTGAAGAAAAAATAGATATATCGATATGGATTTACAGTATAAGCTTAGAGAGGAATATATTAATATCTGCAAAGCAAACGGCGGAGTTTTGATTTCTACGATGCGTGACAAGGAAGAATCGTATAATCAGGTAAAGCAGGCTGTGGAGAGGGTGATGAGAAATGGAAATCTTTGAAAATATCGGAAATTTTATGCGAACTCAGCGGCATTAAAGAAATAAAACCGGAGGATAATTTAAAAGAAGACTTAGCGCTTGACAGTCTTTCAATGGTCACGCTTTTGCTTGAAATCGAGGAAATATTTGAAATTGAGTTGGATGAATCGGATATGAACCCATTTGATTTAAACACCGTTGAAGACGCAGTTAAACTTGTGGAAAAATATCGGGCTGATGAAAATGAATAAAATTGTCGAACTTCCGATTATTGAGCCTGTATACAGCACCTATCATTTTCAAGGGACTGGGACAGCGGTAATAGCGAATAATCCATCAATCAGAAACTGGTATTTAAACAGTATATTTGAATTGTCATGGAATCGCGGGCATTTAAACGCTAAATCCGTACCGAAAATCAATGTAGAAGGATCGGGATGGTCGGATAATCCTTTATTAGAAAAGCATTGGTATTCCGCTCAGTTTCTTAACGGGCATATAAATGTACTTATCCGCAATATGCTTGACGCAGGTTACTATGTTCTGTTCGGTGGAATAGATGATTATTATATTAAAGGCAAAAGCTGGTACAAGGAGCGGCATTTTGCTCATGACGGATTGATTTGCGGGTATAGCCGTGAAGATAAGACTTACTGCATCTACGCATATGACAGCAACTGGATTTACCAAAAATTTTGGACTCCGCAAAGCTGCTTTGATGCAGGGCGCAAAGCAATGGAGAAAAAAGGAATCTATACACAAATTTGCGGGATTAAGCCTTTGCAAGACGAAGTAAACTTTTCACCTCAGACTGCACTTGAAAAGATTGCTAAATATATTGATACGTCATCGGAAAAAAATTCTGATAACGGTCAAGGGTATGCTTACGGTATAATAGTACATGATTATGTTGCAGAATATATCGGAGAATTATTTGACGGTTCAATTGCCTATGAAAAGAAAGACCGAAGAATATTTCGACTTATTTGGGAGCATAAAAAGGTTCTTCTGGAGTGTATTGTGAATATTGAAAAATCATTTGATATAGGAAAATGCATAAGCTACAGATACGCAGATTTGGTATCAGAATCAGATGCGATTCGTATGCTATACGCTTCTTATATTATAAAACAGCGGGATTCGGTTTTACCAATAATACAAAAGAAATTGCTCGCCGTTAAAGCCGAAGAAGAAAAGCTGCTTAAAGAGTTGCTTGAAAAAACGGGAGGTGTTAAAGCAGAATGAAATTGTGGGAATATATTAAGAAAAATATGCTTAAATATCCGCGTCAAGCTGTATGTGAGAACGGTACGGAAATTTCATACGATAATCTTGTTATTTGGGCGGAGCTGTTTGCCCGCAAGCTTAGAGGCTTAAATTGCTGTGCGATACTATGCAATTCGGAAATGGCAGCAGCAATGGCTCTGCTCAGCTGTTTTGCGGCGGAGGTTACCGCTGTTCCGCTTTCTCTTCGTTACGGAGAACTCCACTGCAATAAAATTCTGGACACAGTGAGCCCCGATGCGGTAATTACAGATCAAGGCGGTGAAATAAACATCAGGTATATTAGCAATAGCGGGTACATAGTACCTGAAGAACATCCCGCGCTTATTATGTGTACCTCGGGGACCACAGGAAAACCTAAGGGCGTAATGCTTTCTGAGAGCAATATCGTTGCAAATGTCGGTGATATTGCGGATTATTTTGATATAAATGAAAGCGATACAATACTGATTTCAAGACCGCTTTATCATTGCGCGGTTCTGACGGGCGAGTTTTTAACCGCACTTGTCAAAGGCAGTAGAATACGCTTTTATTCCGAAAAATTTAATCCGCCTAAAATTCTTGAACTGTTTAAGGAATACAGAATTACAGCCTTTTGCGGTACTCCAACATTGCTTAGTATGACGGCGCGTTTTAAGCGAGAATCGGTAAATGACTGCTTAAAACATATATGCATAAGCGGCGAATGTATGGACAGTCAGACGGGGCATCGTATTGCGAAAGCTTTTCCAAAGTGTGAAATTTATCATATTTACGGTCTTACAGAAGCTTGTCCTCGTGTAAGCTATCTTCCGCCGAACCTGTTTAACAGGTATCCCGATTTTGTGGGAATACCATTAAAATCGGTATCTGTGCGAATTGCCGATAAGAACGGAAACCCTTTACCCGACGGAAAAGAAGGAATACTGTGGGTCAAGGGCGACAACATTATGATGGGATATTATAACGAGCCCGATAAAACTGCCGAAGTACTGCGTGACGGTTGGCTTTGCACAGGAGATATTGCTGTGATTAACGATGTTGGACTGCTTAAGATTAAGGGGAGAAACGACGGACTTATTATAAAGTCAGGTATGAATATTTATCCCGCGGAGATAGAGGCGGCGCTTAAAACCGATCCTCGCGTGAAAGAGGTGCTGGCATACGGCATTGAAAGCAAACACGGTATGCAGATAGGACTTAAAATCGCAGGGGATTTCAACTCTGTTTCAGAGGTCAAAAAACTGTGTTCTGAGTGTTTGCCATATTTTCAGATTTCTAATTATATCGAAATTATGCCGGAGATTTCGAAAAACTGTTCCGGAAAAATCATTAGGAGGTAAAATTATGTTGGAACACGAAAAGAAAACTATGCTCACAGAAGATGAATATATTTCGATTGTAATGCTGATGTGTAAGTATGCACCGATGCAGACTCAAACCAATTATTATTTTGATACCGAGGATTTTTCAATGAATAAAAACGGGATTACTTGCCGAATCCGCGCCAAAGACGGCAAATTCAAATCAACTGTAAAAAGGCATTATACCGGTGATGAAGATTGCAGTACTGAGATTGACGGAGAAGTTAAGGATTATTTTGATTTAGATACATTCAAGGATATGGGACTTATTTTGCAGGGGAGTCTTGTTACAGAAAGAATTGTGCTGCATAAGGAAAAGTTCTGTAAAGCTGTAATAGATCGAAACACATATTTAGGTTTTACTGATTATGAGCTTGAAATTGAGTATACAGAAGGTCACGGCGATGAGGCAATGCATATAATTAAACACATTGTGAAAAAGCTTTCTAATTATTTGGAATTTTACCCTGCGGAAGAATTATTGAGCCGAGTTGGCAAGTCAAAATCTAAATCCGAACGTTTTTTTGAACGTAAATTAAAGTCTCGAAAGGAAGGAGGTCATATAAATGATTTCGGTTTTAAATGAAATAACAAAATTAAGAGACGGCGGTTCGCTTACAATCAATTATAATAATACCAACCGTTACCGCGTTTTAATAAATGAGACAAACGGAACAAAAACTGCCTATTATTTCAGTGCTCCGATTTATAACTGTAAAAGCAGAAAGGTTGTAGATATGAAATTTTATAAAAAAGACGGAGCGGTTTATTCGGTAGGCAGCAATGCGGATATTACCTATTCAAATCATATAAGAATGGAAAATACCGAGGGCTATTGTACCATTTCCTTAGAACAGCCCGTAAGTCTTGTGAGCGGCGGGGAGCTTATTTGCGGAAAAGACCGCCTGTATCCGACAACGAACGGATTTATGTATAAGGCGGCGTGCAACGCAGTAAACCCCATATGCTTTGATTTGGAAGTAGGAACGCCTTTTATGGAGATACGGGCGAACGATAAATACTTTTCGCTTATGCTCGAACGCTTCAGACCGTTTGTTACGGTTTCCTGCATAGGTACGTTGAAAACGGACGGCGAGATTATCGCGCCTGCAAAAATTTCTTTTCAAAAGCTCACCGACCGTAAATATCGTCTAACAATTAGACCCTGCAGTCCGCTTGGAGGATGGGTGCTGTTTGAAGGCAACCTATACGAATCAAAGCAGATTCAGGATACAACGGTAGAGAGCGCTAATCCTGAGGTAAATAATGCTTTCGGAGGTACGGCTTTTATAGGCAACACTACGGAATTCGGAGAACAATGGCTTTATTCAAGACCCGATTATTCGAAATTTTCCGAGCTTACGGACAGGCAGATAATAAAGGCGGTTCTTCATATGCCAAAGCTTAACCGTTCAAATGTTCAAATGAGTGCCTTTCAGGTTTCATCGCGCTTTTGCAGCTTCGGTTCAAATTGGAATAATAAAATAGTGGAGTCTTCGGTGGTTGCGGAGTCGGCCGCGGAAGGGCGCTATCATAATATAGACATTACTCCCTTATTTGTCGATAAATTCGGAAGGTTTACGCAAACAGAGGGAATAATACTAAAACCGCGCGTAAAAGGCGGCGGCTTTGCCGCTGTCTCGACAGGCGACAGCAGCTACGCGCCGCAAATATATGAAATAAATTACAGATAAAGAATATGCAAAAAAAATAAAAAATTTTTTTAACTCGGACAGAAACTGTCCGGGTTATTTTTTATACTATGCTTGCAGCTGCAAAAAAAGATATAAATTTAAGAAAGGGGCCATAAAAAATGGACAAAATCAAAATGGGCGATATAGAGGAATTATATCTCGCGCCCGAAACAGTTAACAATGTTGAGGAAGTGGTTATAGACCATTCCGAGGAAACAGAAGCGGCTCAGGCAGACAAGCATATTATACCCGCAACAGGAAAAACAGTCAAAACCCGAGTTAATGAAATTCAGGAGCTCAGAGGAGCAAACCGCAAGGTTTTCCGTATGAGCGACGGAACAGAGCAGGCGGTGTTTTATCCCACTCCCGTGCATGTGTATGATGACGAAACACATAGCTTCAAGGAGGTAGAAAATACCCTTGTCGAGGAGGAAGACGGCAGACATTTTGTGTGCGATAAAAATAATTTTGTCGCAAAATTCAGCCGCGAAGAAGAAAACGACGAGCTGTTTTCTGTTGAAAGCGGTATGCACCGCATAACTGTAAGTGCCAAAAAGGTTAGAAAGCAAAAAAATAAAGGCGTCGTTCCGAAACGAGGCAAAAGGAAGGCAGAGGAAACCGAAAACACAGAGTTACTCACTTTTGAGGAGGTTGAGAGCGGTGCGGATTATGAGTATTCGCTTGATACAGCGGGTATAAAAGAAAATATTGTCATAAAGGAAAAAAGTAATTTGTACCGCTATCCGTTTATTCTTAAATGCGAAAATGTTACGGCACGCTTTGACGAAGACGAAAAACGCATTGCATTTTTGAACGACGAGACAGGCGAAGAGGTATTCTTTATTCCCGCCCCGTTTATGATCGACGCTGACGGCAATATTTCGGACGCTGTGTTTTATGAAATGAAAACAACGGCAAACGGAGATATTAACCTTACAGTAACCGCCGACAGCGAGTGGATCAACGCAGAGGGCAGAGCTATGCCGATTGTTATTGACCCACAGATAAAACTTTCGGGAAGCAGTAATCTAAGAAGCTTCAGCTGGGATAACGGATATATGAGCGAACCGTCAACTCACACAATTAATATTTCAAACAACTGCGGAAGTCGTACGGAAAAACAAATGTATCTTAAGCTTACAAAGCCTGTTTTGCCGTGTAATCCGCGAATTAAAAAAGCGGAGTTGGAGCTTACGGTATATTCCGGATACAATAACAGCGGAAGTATTAAAAAGCTTGGACTTTATAATGTGACAGGAAATATAACGACGGGATACTGTTCGCCACAGTATGACGAAACGATTCTTGATTACGCCGGAATAGGTACAAGCGTAAAAGCATACAGCAAAGTCGTTTTTGATGTAACAAACCTTTTGGATAAGCTTTATAGCGGCGAGACTTCTACAGCTAACCTTATGCTTAAGCTGATGGACGAAATAACAACGGTTGGGATAACATTTTACGGAGACAATTATTCTTCTTATGCGCCTAAGCTTACCGTCACATATGAGTCAAGCTACGGAGTTAACGGCTCTTATCGCAGTAATACCCACAGATTAGGCAGATTTGGTTTGGGAAGCATTGATTTAATCAGCGGTAATCTTATGCTTGAATCCGAGGACTTCACATGGTCGGGCAACCGTATGCCTGTGACGATCAAGCATTTGTATAACAGCGCGCTGTCCGATCATAAATATACCAAAAACAGCGCGATAAGACTTAATACGACTGATTATAGTTCAATGAGTATAGGCCTCGGTTGGAAGCTTAACATTATGCAGAGTATGATTTACGATTCTCAAACCGATAGATATGTTTTTACCGATGAAAACGGCAACGAAACATATTTCAAACTGAGCAACAAAACCACAAACTGCTGCAGTAACTCTCAGTGCTATAAGCTGTATGAGGACGAAGACGGGAGCGAAATGTATTACGATGATCAAAACCGAGCGCTAACTGTGGGAGACACAAAATATTTCTTTGACGGAGGCGGCAAGCTTGTAAAGGTTACCGAAGGCAACAATACAATGCATATCAATTACACCTCCGGAAAAATCACCTCGGTTACAGACGGTGCAGGACGTGACTTTGGTTTATGTTATGATGCAAACGGATATCTAACCTCTATAACCGCGCCGGATTATTCCTCCCAGAATCAAAACGCTGTTTTGTATTCTTATAGTGACGGCTTGCTTACCGAAGTAACCTATCCGGACGGAAGAAGCGCTTCAATAGAATATACAGACAATAAGCCGAAAACAATAATTCTTAAGAATACGGACGGAAATCCTGTTTATAAGGTTGAGTATACCTTTAACGGAAATCGAGTTGCGAGCGTGACAGAGTTCGGCTTTGAGAACGGCGTATATATAACAGGGGTAAGCTCAAGTTATACCTATTCGGCAGCAGCAAACAGGACGCTTGTTACAACTATCGAACCTAAGGATTCCTCTTTGGGCGAAACAGAGGATAAAACCGTAACTACTGTTTATTCCTTCGACGATAACGGCACAGTAATAGGTGAATACGCTTACAGCACGGACGGTGAGAAAAACGGGGTTTCGGGAGGCTCGGGTATTAATCCGTATTCTTCGGGTATGAACGCGGTAAGCAATGTTGACAATCTGTTGCTTAACCATAGCTTTACCGATCTTGAAAACTGGGCGTCGGAGTCCGCAAACGCCGGTAATTTTAATATACTTAATTATGCATACGAGCCGTATGCTAAGTTCGGCAAAAAGGTACTGCGCTTGCAAAGCTATAACAGCACCTCTGCCGGTAACGGAGTATATCAGAATACCGTTACTCTTCCTGCGGGAGAATATACGCTGTCGGCGTATACTCGAATAGTGTCGGCATATAGCGGAAACGATAATCCGGGAGCCTTTATTCGAGTAACCAAAACCGACGGTACGGTAATTGCGGAAAGTGAACACATAAAAAAATACAACAGCGAATATGTCCGAATAATCGCACCGTTTAAGCTGGAAACTGCACAGAACGTCTGTGTTCATCTTATTGTGAACGGAGCCGGTACGTCGTATTTTGACGGAATACAGCTTGAAAAAAATGCTTATGCAAACAGCTATAATATGCTTATAAACTCGAACTTTGAACGGGAGCTTAACGGCTGGAGCAAGAGCGGCAACGCTTTATTAAGCGATAACGAAAGCTTTAATATGACCCATTCGCTAATGCTGACAGGCAACCCGGACGAAAAATGCAATGCTGTTCAGACCGTAGCCGTAAAGAGCAACAAGGGGACAAGGGAGACCTTCACGCTTTCAGGCTGGGCAAAGGGCTTTGCTTTACCGAATAACGAGCGAGAGAACTGTGAAGCCGCGGAATTCAGCCTGAGTGCTGAGATAAAATATTCCGATTCAACTACCGAGACGCACACCGCCGCCTTCTCACCCTGTACCAATGAATGGCAGTTAGCTCAGGTGCAGTTTGCAAAGCAGGAGTATAAGCAGGTAGAAGAGCTTAAAATATACTGCAATTACAATCACAACATCGGTACAGCGTTCTTTGACGATATTCGCCTGTTCAGAAACAGCCTTGAAACAGGGCTGTCCGAAGCGGATTTCGCCAGTGATGAAGCGGATATGGATTCTGTGACCGAGGAAGATACCGCCGAGAAGTTTAAAGAGGTTACCGATTACTACGGCAATACTCTTACCGAGACAACCTTTGCAGACGGCGAGTTCGGCACTGTATACCGTTCGTATGAATATACCTCTAATTGTAACTGCGCTGAGAATGCTGGCAATGACCTTATTTCGGAAACCGATTCAAGGGGCAATAAAACCAAGTATACCGTGGACGCAGACACATCAAGAAACGAGGTAATAACCGACCGCTGCGGCAATAAGACGGTTTACGCTTATGATATAAACGGCAGAATAACGGGTGTTGTCAATAAGTCTTCGGACGGAACAGAGCTTTCAAGCGTTTCCTACGGCTATGACGGATTTAACAATTTAACCGAAATCACCCGCGGGGACGGAATGAAATATGCGATTAGCTATAACGCTTTCCACAATCTTGAAGCCATAGGTATTAACGGTATGGTTGACAAAAACAACAATCCCGTGAAGCTTATAAAATACGGCTACAAAAACGGCAACGGCAGACTTAAAGAGATGATCTATGCGAACGGAAATATTATGCGGGCGACATATAACGGATACGGTCAGCTGATTGCTGAGAAATGGTACTCTGCCGCGACAGACGCCGAGCCGGAGGCGCATTACAGGTATGTCTACGATAATTCAGGAAATATTGTAAGATATATTGACATTAAAGAGGAAAAAGAGTATAACTATACCTATGAGGAGGGCAGAATTGTCCGTGCAGCGGAGTATGGCATTACGCTTGACGGAAGCCTGAACGTTACGGCAAAATCGCTTATTTCCTCGATAGAGTACGCCTATAACAGCAAGGGATTGCTGTCTAAAAAGACGGTTGTGGTCGGAGATACCCAAGCGGTGTATTATACCGAGTATCCCGAGAACGCAAGCCCTGTTATTAAGCTTACGGTAAACGGCAAAACGGCAGAGTGTCACAGCAAGACCGACAGCTTCGGCAGAAAGGTGTTTGACGAGCTTCGCCTCGGCACGGGCTTTGTATCGCGGCAGTTCAGCTACCACGCGGGCAAGGCGACCGAAGAACATAAGAAGAACGGCAAGCTTAAATCCTCGCCGACTACAAACCTTGTAAGTCAGATAGTCCTATCGGACGGCGGAACGCTTTCCTACGCTTACGACGCAGAGGAGCGCATAACCTCGGTTATAGAAACCTATGTGATTGATGAAGCTACGGTTACAAATACCACGGCATACACATATGACGAAATGGGCAGACTGCTTACAGAGACCGTGAACGGAATCGCCGTAAATACAATGACCTATGACGCTTACGGTAATATTCTTACAAAGAACGGCGTAAACTATGAATATGACAGCGTATGGAAAGACCGCTTAAAACAGGTCGGCACCGAAGGCACCGAACTCACGGTTGAATATGACGATCAGGGCAACCCGATAAACTACCTCGGACATACGCTTAATTGGGAAAAGAGCAGACAGTTAAAATCCTTTGATAACAACACATACGCCTACAACGCAAACGGTATTCGAACCTCAAAGACTGTTAACGGAATAAAGCATAGCTTTGCGCTTGACGGCTCGAAAATACTTCGCGAGGAATGGTGCGGAAATACACTTATACCGCTGTATGACAACGCGGACGGCGTATGCGGAATAATGTATAACGGACAGCATTATTTCTTCCTTAAAAACCTGCAGGGAGATGTAATTGCAATAACCGATTCAAACGGCGATACGGTTGCAAGATACAGCTACGACGCGTGGGGAGCTTGCACGGTTACACAGGATAGCTCTAACCGATCTATAGCCACGGTAAACCCCTACAGATACAGAGGATATTATTTCGACGGCGAAACAGAACTTTACTATCTGCAAAGCCGTTACTACGACCCGAGCGTCGGCAGGTTTATTAACGCAGATGCGCCGGACTATGTAGCTATTCAAGGCGGCAACCTGTTTGCATACTGCGGAAACTGTCCTACCAAAAATGCGGACTATGCAGGGTTCTGCTATACGCCGACTTATCCGGAGGCGAGTGTAAACGGAAATTCCAATTCAAGCTTTAATTTAAATAATTATACCGACAAATCTTGGGTTGCCAAATTATTTAAAAAATTAGGGTTCAAAGGCAGTTTGGGTAAACCAGATACAATTAATTTAATCAATTCAAAAGCAATAAGGATTTATCTGCAATTAAAGGCTGATTATACCAAAAATATTGGTTCATTTATGACTGTATCTAATAATGAAATCTCATTCAACTCAGGAAATACATCTTTATCTTTTTCAAATAAAGTATCATTTACTGTTTCACTGTCTTTGTTTTCTTCTTCAATAAAGGCTTCAATTGGATTAAA
>UQQR01000041.1 GCA_900543215.1 uncultured Oscillospiraceae bacterium
TTGTCAGTAGCCCCCGTTTCGTGGTCTGCGTGTAGTTCCTTGTAAACTGACCTAATGAATTTATTAAATATCTTTACCGATATGACTTATCTAAATTTTTAGGTCTTGGGAAACGCTTTAAATGTATTTTTCACGATGAAGATAAAGCTTCGGCAACAATAAGATATTATCGTGGGGAGGCTTATTTGTATAAATGCTTCGGACAATGTGAAAAGGAAAAATGCTACAATATAATTGGAATAGTAATGGAAATATGCGAAATCACATATACAAAAGCTTTAAAGTACTTAAGCGAGCTTTTATATTGTGAACTTGCCTTTAGCCTCGGCGAATACGGCGATGTGAAAGAAATAGTTGAAAACAATATTGATATAGTCGACCGCATTGAGCATAAGGCACCGGACGCATATAAAATAATACATAACGATTTAAAGATTTTGTATGCACTTTTGGATGAGGCAGCCAAGGTTCCGACAACCGTTGACGGTGCGATTACGGTAAGCTGCAGTATGAGACATTTAGGAAGATGTGCCAATGCACAAGGTTCTCACATTTCCAAAACGATGGCAATTCTTGCATTTTTCGGGCTATTGAAAAGGATACCGAACTATGCGGTGCCGTCCGAAAAGTTTTACAAAATTGCTGACTTTTCACAGCGTCAGGAATTTCCTAAATTCAGGTTGATTTCACAAACAAAAATAGAGCGTTTTGACGAAAGCACCTTTGAATTGCTTGAAAGGAAAGCTGTAGAGTGGGACATATACGGATTCAAGAAAAAAGACTTCACCTTTAAAAAGGTCGGGTCTGTTGCCGGAGCAATTCTTGCCAATGAACTTTTTCCACAGGCTTAATGGACATTAAAATACAATATATATGATTTTTTTGAAAAGGCTTGACATTATGCACAATATATGGTATAATAATCCTGTCCTCAAAAGGACAGGGAAACATTATACGGGGCTCCGACCGACAATTCGGAACAATTTTAAACAGGCCTGTGGTATGGGAACCATTGTTGACACAATGAAGTCCATACATTCAGAACCTGTTTTTTGTTTCTCATTGAACCTTGACAACAGAATCCGGCTGATGACCGCCGAAAAAACGGCAGACGGTGCAATTCCCGGGGATTCAGTCGGCAAAAATTTAAGAAAACAGGAGGTACTTTTAATTTATGACAAAAAATGAAAGGATTGAATCTATTAGAACACAACTTAAGGAAAGCGCAGGAAACCCTGCATTTATAAATGTTACCCAATTATCCAAATTTCTCGGAGTTTCAAGAGCAAGGGCAAAGGATTTGCTTTCGCCGCTCTGTTGTATGAAAAACGGGAGAGAAAAAATGTATTTAATAATTGATGTATCGGAAGTAATAATCGGTCAAATGGTATACGGGGGGTGATATATTGACAATTCAGGAATTAAAATATTTAGAGAGAAGCATTAAATCGGATATGATGCTGAAAGAACGGGTTGGCAAACTTAAGAAAAATAAAGACGGTAATTATAAAAAGGCAATTATTTATAAGGAATTAGGATCCTTATACGGAACTCGGGTATACGGCGAAGGTTCTACTATTGAAGAATGTGCAAGAAAGATACCTGAAGATATCCGAGGAGAACTATAGCAAGACAAAGCCGAAATCATTTGCCGAGGTTGCGGACGAATGGTATAAAATCGACATTGAAGCCTCAAAAATTGCGCAAAAGAGCAAGGAAAACTACAAAAGAAATCTTGAGAAATATATAAACCCTTATTTCTCCGAAACTGCGATACAGAATCTCAAGGAAAAGGATTACCAAGCGTATATAAACACTTTTGCGGGAGAAGGGCAGAGAAAGATAGAACAAATTATTCTCACCCTTACAAGGGTAATTGAATTTGCTTACAAAAACGAATACACACGGCGCCACAATTTCAGAATTAAGATGCCTGATTTTATTCCGATACAAATCAGAGACAGGTTGCCTGATAATGTACTAAGTCTTCTTTATCGGCTTTACAGACAAGGCGATAAGCAAGCAGAGGATTATATAATAATGCTTATGACAGGTATGAGACCGTGTGAGGCGGTAAATGTATTGTACACAGATATAAATTATAAAAAAGGCTATATCGATATAAAAGCCTCAAAGACAGATAACGGAATCAGAAAGATTCCGTTACCCGATTTTATTCTTGAAATAATTAAAAAGAGATATGATGAAGTCAAGGAAACGGTGGAGAATCCGAAATATCTTTTCACAAAAATAAACGATTTGAGCAAGCAACAAACAGTTGAGGGGTTGACACACAGATTTAATGCAGTATTAAGAAAACTTGATATTTTAAACGGAGCCACTGTAAGACGGAATCAAATTATTGAAACTACCTTAGGCGGAGTTAATACAAAAGATAAAAAAAGAAGTGGGCTGAAATATCCGTATACAACATATTGCTTAAGACATACTTATGCCACACTGCTTGATAAATTTGAAATTAAGGATTCGACCATTAAGATGGTTATGGGACATTCTCTAAAAAGCGATATTACACACAGCGTGTATATTCACAAAGAAATAGAAACAATTAAAAGAGAATTGGAACCGTTTTTTAAGGATATGGAAGAAAAAATCACTGTTGAATCAAATATAAAGTGAACGAAAAAGTACAAATGATAGATAAGAGAAAAGCAACTTTTATCTATCTTTTTTAAATATGAATAAATTATAAACTGTGGGAAAAAGTGTGGGAAATTTAACCTTTACGGCAAAAAAGAACAGCGGGTTCTTGAAAACCCGCTGTTTATGCTGGCTGGGGAATAGGGATTCGAACCCCAACAAACAGAGTCAGAGTCTGTCGTGCTACCGTTACACAATTCCCCAAAATTTTGTAACAAAATTATTATACCCTATTTTTGGGGTTTGTCAAGTTTTTTTTGATTTTAATTTACACTTTATTCCCGACGCACATATCAGCTATTGCAAAGCCTGTTAAAAAATGTTAAAATGTTCCTTGTTATTTTAAGCGACAGGGGGTATTATTTTGCAGCTTAAAATTCAGAACGGCGTTGTGGAGCTTTCGGGAGAAACAATTTTAAAAAGTGTAAATATCGAAATAAACGACGAGAGCAAAATAGCGGTAGTCGGTCGTAACGGCTGCGGTAAAACCACTCTTTTAAAGCTTATTTCGGGTGAATACACACTTGAAAAGCTTGACAGCGATACAGACAGCTTTTTTGCCGTATCGGGGAAGCCTAAAATCGGAGTGCTTTCGCAAATGGCGTTTGAAAATGACGATGTAACCCTTGTTGAAGAAATACGCTCTGCCTATCAGGAAATACTTTCGCTTAAATACGAGCTTGAAGAGGCTCAGGAAAAAATGGAAAGCGAACAAAGCGAAGAAAATATTAAGAATTATACCGTACTTCTTGACAGATTTACCGCTTACGGCGGATTTTATTTTGAAAAGGAATACGAGGCGGCAATAAAGCATTTCGGCTTTACCGAGGAACAGAAATACCGTCCGCTGTCCGAGTTTTCGGGCGGTCAAAGGACAAAAATAGCGTTTTTAAAGCTACTCCTTTCAAAGCCGGATATACTTTTGCTCGACGAGCCTACAAACCATCTTGACATTGAGGCGGTGGAATGGCTTGAAGGGTATTTAAAGGACTATAAAAAGGCGTTTGTTGTGGTTTCGCACGACCGTATGTTTCTTGACAATACGGTGAATACAGTCTATGAAATAGAGCACGGTAAAACGCACAAATACGCAGGCAACTACACGCAGTTTGTAAAGGCAAAACGGGAACTGAGGGAACAGCAGAAAAAAGAATATGAGGCGCAGAAAAAAGAAATAAAACGCCTGACCGAGCTTGTGGAAAAATTCAGATATAAACCCACAAAGGCGGCAATGGCGCAGTCGAAGCTTAAGCAGATAGAGAAGATGAAGCCGGCAGAGGTGCCGGAGACATACGATATGAGGACATTTCACGCCGAGTTTGAGCCTGAGGATATAGGCGTAAAGGATGTTCTGTCGGTCAAAAGCCTTATTATAGGGTATGATGAGCCGCTTTCGACGGTAAATCTTGAAATGAAGCGCGGCGCAAAGGTAGGCATAATAGGCGGAAACGGGCTCGGCAAATCTACCTTTATTAAAACGCTCATGGGCACGGTAAAACCGCTCGGTGGAGAATACAGCTTCGGCACAAGGGTTAATATAGGATATTTCGATCAGCAAATGGCGCAGTATTCAAGCCGCGACACTGTTTTGGAAGATTTTTTAAAGGCGTTTCCCGGAATGACGGATTTCGAAGCGAGGAGCGCCCTCGGGGCGTTTTTATTCAGCGGAGAAGAGGTTTTTAAAACTGTTGATATGCTGTCGGGCGGAGAGCGGGTAAGACTTGCTCTTTGTAAGATATTTAAGCGCAGACCGAATTTTCTTATCCTTGACGAGCCTACTAATCATATGGATATTGTAGGTAAAGAAACTCTTGAAGAAATGCTTATGAATTTCGGCGGTACGGTTTTATTTGTTTCGCACGACAGGTATTTTATAGGAAAAATTTCGGACAGCCTTTTGGTTTTTGAAAAGGATGCGGTGGCCTATTACCCCTACGGCTATACGCAGTACCTTGAGGGGAAAAAGGAGACGCCGCCCGAGGCAAAGCCGCAGGAGATACAGACAAAACAAAAAAAGAGCTATACAACGCCGCTCAAGGAAAAATCAAAATACGAAAGAGCGATAGCAAAGGCAGAGGAAAAAATATCCTTGCTTGAAGAAAAAATCGACGGACTTAAAGCCGAACTCGGCTGGGAAGAAAACGCGACGGATTATTTAAAGCTTGAGGAAATTCAAGGTGAAATAGACGAAGCGGAAACGGAGCTTGATGCCGTTATGACCGAGTGGGAAAGGCTCAGTGCCGAGTACGAGGTAATTTCTGCCGGCTATTGACAAACAACAGGTTTATGGTACAATTAAATGGTTACTTAAAACACTAATATGTAACGGAGGCAAAAATATGAATATTTGGCATGATGTTTCACCTGAGCGCATAAAGCCCGAAAGCTTCCTCTCTGTTATCGAGATAACAAGGGGAGACAAGAAAAAATACGAGCTTGATAAAGAAACAGGATGTATAATACTGGACCGTATTCTGTATACCTCTATGCAATATCCGGCAAATTACGGATTTATTCCGCGCACTCTTGCGGACGACGGAGATCCGCTTGATGTCTTGGTGCTGTGCAACGAGCCTTTTGATCCGCTCGTATTGGTGGAGTGCTATCCTATCGGAGTGCTTACAATGCTTGACGGCGGAAAAAATGACGAAAAAATAATCGCCATTCCGTTTAAGGACCCCACATATAATTGCTTTGACAGCGTGGATGAGCTTCCCAAGCATTTGTTTGACGAGATGAGACACTTTTTCTCGGTATACAAACAGCTTGAGGGCAAGGAAACGGCGGTTGATAAAATAGGCGGCAGGGAAGAAGCCGTAAAAATCATATCCCGTTGTATTGAAAGCTACAACGGCAAATACAGTGATAAAAAATGAGCTTTAACATAATGTCGGCTGTTTTGTACACGGCGAATGCCGCTGATAAGATAGGCGGCTGGTATCCTGAACTTAAGGCTGTTTACGCAGTCATAGGCTCGGTGATTTCGGCAATGCTTATTTACAAAACAGCCTATAAAATAATAGGTCTTTTCTTTACAAGAAAATTTGAACCTGCAAAAAAGCAACATAAATATGCCGTTGTAATTGCCGCACGAAATGAGGAAAAGGTTATCGGCAACCTGCTTGACAGTATAAAAAAGCAGGATTACCCGTCGGAGCTTGTGACAGTGTTTGTGGTGGCGGATAACTGCACGGATAAAACCGCCGATATTGTACGGGGGAAGGGCGCTGTTTGCTACGAACGGTTTGACAGCGAGCATAAAACAAAGGGCTATGCCTTACAGTTCCTGTTTGACAGAATAGGCGAGGAATACGGCCGTGAATCGTTTGAGGGGTATTTTGTTTTCGACGCGGATAATCTGCTTAAGTCCGATTACATTTCCCGAATGAACGATTCGTTTGATGTAGGCGAAAAGATAATAACCTCATATCGCAACACAAAGAATTTCGACGAAAGCTGGGTTGCTTCTACATACGCGTTGCACTGGCTCAGGTCGATAAGATTTAACCACCGTGCCCGTTCGGTGTTAAGGCTTGCGACTAACATACAGGGAACCGGCTTTCTGTTTGCAAGCGAAGTTGTAAGAGACGGCTGGAAATACACCTCCCTTACGGAGGACAGAGCGCTTACGGCGGACGCTGTCGCACAAGGCTACGCAATAACATACAACGATGCGGCGGAGTTCTACGACGAACAGCCCACAAACCTTAAAATCGCTTTAAGACAGCGGCTTCGATGGTCTAAAGGGCATCTGCTTGCCTTTGCCGAAACAGGCCCCTACCTTTTCATAAATATTTTTTGCGGCAAACACTTTTTAAAGACGCGTTGGAATAAAGATAAGAAAAAGGGACAAAAGGGATTTAGGCAATTCTGCCTTGACATTGCGGAATCGGTAAGGCACCGTGCCGCTTCTTACGATACACTTATGCAATTAACTCCGTTTTCCGTTATAAATATAGTAAAATGGCTTATTGTCCCTGTGGCGGCTTACGGCTTTTACTGCTATGCTGTGGGAATAAATGACACGGCGGTTTTCACCAAAAGCACGCTTTTAGGCTCTTTACTGAAATTTATTTTTCCTGTTAAAATAAGCTCCCGACCGGGCGTTCAGGCGCTGCTTCTCGGTATACTTGTGGCGGTTTGGTGGCGTATACTGTATAGGCTCGGCAAATATCTTGAAAATACGGTTACGGCTTTATATTTGTTTGTAATCGAGCATAAAAGGATCAAAAAACTGCCGTTTTCGAAAATTTTGCTTTATTCCCTTACCTGGCCCACCTTTGACATTATCGGAAGATATACGCAGTATGTGGCACTGTTTAAAAAGGTCACCTGGAAGCCCATTCCGCACGAAAGCCGAGTTACGATAGATGATTTGCACGAACCGTCCGATATTAAGGAAAAGCAGAAAACAACGGTATAAAACAAAAAAGCTCCGAATTGGGGCACCCTCCGTAAGGAAGGTGCCCCAAGGTGGCTCTTGTATCTCAATTAAATTTGTTTCTTTGAAACGGTGTAACCCTTGTGGTTACGCCGTTTTTTCTTTGTTACGCTCAGCGAGGTGGTGCTGGAAGGCTTCTTCCATCTCCTCCGGTGTCAGTTCGTGGAGAATGCCCACACCACTGTAATAGATGTCCAAAAGCTGCACTCGCTTGCCGTCAAGGTATCTGGGCGCATACACCACGATTTTGTCCACGAACTCGTGGACCAGCTCCGGGGTCAGGGCTTTCAGCTCCGTGATTTGTTTCACCTTCTGAATAAACCGCTGCAAGCTCTCAGTCTTATCCGTTTCGGTTTCCAAATAGACCTGCATCTCCGGAACAGCAGCTTTCAGCGTTTTCTGCTCCTCCTCATAAGACAGAGATAGTGTGGCGTAGCGCTCGTTAGATAAAGCCAACCATCAGATCGTCATCCTCGTTGCTTGTGTCTATGTTTTCGGTTACCGAAAGCACACGCACATCATTTTCACGAAGATAGTCTATAAACATTGCGGTCTGCGTTCTGTGCCGTCCAAGTCGGGACAGGTCTTTAACGATTACCGCGTCAATGCTTTTACGGTGTAGCCTGTGTTGCGCTCCACGCGGAATACTGCCATAGCTTCATCACTCCTTTGCTTTGGATTTGTTACGCAGTAGAACGGCGATTTTGAGGGAAAAGGTATAAACCCCTTGCCCTGTCAAAATTGCTTCCGCAAAGCCGCTTGTAGCAAGGCTTTTTCTGCCCCTACTGCGTAACAAAGGGCATGAAAAAAGCGGCGTTCCTGTTCTTCCGTGTGGAAGTGGGAAACGCCGCTTGTGCGGTGCAATATAAAATTTTCGGTTTGTTCTGTTATGCCGTATGGTCTTATCCGTAGAAACTTATAAGCGTACTATTTATCAGTAAAAATTGCATTGGACTCCGATTTTGAACTATCAATCTACGCCCATTTCTACGCCCAAATGGCATTAAATTATGTGATTTTACATGGAGCTTTATGCTTTTGCTTTTTTAAGAAACCTTGCAACCATGCGGTTTTACGGACTTTTATGGAGGTACATGGATTTATGAAAAAAGGCTAATTTATTACAATTCCTAATTTGGTTTTAAGCTCGGAAATTTCTCTTTTTAAATTTTTGTTTTCTTCGGCAAGAATGTTATTTTGCCTTAATAATTCACTATATGTCAGCATAATTCACATTCTTCAATAACCAATCCGCAATATCGATAATTTTTACGCCCTCGTACTGGTACTCGTCGTGTCGAGTTCTGGCAATGAGAATTTTTGGATATGCATCGCCTATCTTTAAAAGCGGTGATACCTCACGCTCAAATGTTTTTTCATCGCTTATATTGTCGGAAACTTGGATGTATATCTTTTCGTTACGTTTTACGGCAACAAAATCAATTTCCTTTTTATACAGTACTCCGACATATACCTCATAACCCATGCGCAAAAGTTCAACGGCAACAATATTTTCAAGCACTCTGCCGTAATCCATATTTTTTGTTCCGAGTTTGGCATAACGGAAAGTATGATCGCTTAAATAATACTTTTTATTGCTTGATAGATACTTTTTGCCCTTTATATCGTATCTGCGCACCATATAAAACACAAATGCATTGCAAAGATACTGCTTATATGAGCCGACCGTATTATGGTTTACTTTTTCATTTGCGCTACTTAAAGCTTTTGTGATATTAGTGGACGAAGAAAGATTCGATATATTATCCATTAAAAAATCAACTATGCGATCCATCAATTGTATATTGCGGATTTTATATTTGCGGCGAATATCCCTGACGATAAGGGTATTAAAAACATCTGAAATATAATCGTACTTGGCTTCGTTATCTTTGTAAAGATACGAGCCTGCCATTCCGCCCTCAAGCATATATTCATCAAATGCGGAATATTTGTCCGAATATTCAAAATACTGCATATACTCCCCAAAAGAAAACGGAAACACTTTAATTTCAAAGGTTCGCCCGGTAAACAGCGTCGCAAGGTCTGAGCTTAACAGGAAAGCATTTGAACCCGTGATATAAATATCGTATTTTTCAGACGCATGCAGACCGTTAATCGCTCTTTCAAAGTCTTCGCACATCTGCACCTCGTCTATAAAAACAAAGTTTCTACCGGATTCAATGTAATGCGAATTAACATAATCGTAAAGCGAGCGGAAATCAAGCAAATTATCATATTCGGGAAGATTGTAATTGATATGAATAACATTGCTGTCTGCAATATTATTTCTTACATAGCCCATAAACGCTTCCAAGAGCTTCGACTTTCCGCTGCGACGAACGCCTGTTATTACTTTTATGTCCGGAGTTCCGATAACGTTTATCAGTTTATTCAAATAATAAGCACGTTTTATAAGTTTCAAAGCAACCACCTCTAAAACTATTATACCCAATATATTTACCAAAATCAATTATTTTTTAATTTTGGTAAATAGAAAGTCAGAGTTCTGTTTACTGTTTTTGCATAAAAATCAAATGCGCTGTTGCATTTTACGATAAATTAGGATATAATACTTACAGCAGAAAGGACGATGGCTTTTATGCCGAATATTAAACCCGTATCGGATTTAAGAAATTATAATGAGGTTTTGTGTGATATTTCCGTAGGTGAACCTGTGTTTCTCACCAAAAACGGCAGAGGAAAATATCCTATTGTTGATATGGAAGAATATGAAAAAACTCAGGCTATAATAAAGCTAATGAGTGTGCTTTCAAAGGGAGAACAATCAGGAAAAGAAAACGGTTGGACTTATATCAACGAAATTGAAAACCTTTTGGGGCCTCTAATGGCTGAAATAAAATTTTCACCTGAGACAATAAAAGATTTACAGCAAATTAAATAATACGAACTTTAAATTTATGATGAATTTAGTATTAGATTAGGCATGGAAAGGCAAGTAAAATACGTTGCAAAACCAAAAAGCAACTATAATCAGTTGCTTTTGGTAAGAGCAATTATTATTACTTGCTTTTTTTAAAGTCTTTTGTTATAATAAGCACAACCAATTACAAGGAGATAACGCAATATGAAATATGCTGCTGTAATGTTTGATATCGTAGAATCAAGGCGTTATAATGATAGATATGATGTTCAAAATGTTTTAATGGAAAGCATTATGTATTTGAACCATGTATATGGTTATGCAATTAAAAAAGAAGTAGTATCAAGTGCGGGAGATGAATTTCAAGGCTTATTTATGAATCTTCAAACTGCATTTTTGTATATCAGAAAATTACAACTTTTGATTTATCCGATAAAAATACGCTGCGGGATAGGATATGGCGCAATTAAATACTATGACAAAGAATGGGAATCGTCTGCCTTGGACGGAGAAACATTTTATTTGTGCCGGGATGCAATTAATTCTATCCAAAAAAAGAAAAGCAATGCCGTATGTTTTAATACTGTTTCAAAATACGATAAATATTTAAATATGTTTTGTATGGCTGACGCTGAAATAAAATCAAAACAATCTCAAATGGTACGATTAATTGAACTTATTGCCGACATAATTTCTCCTATAACACCAACAGAAGAAAATATGAATTTCTACGATTTTATTTTAAAGAACAGAATTAAATTAATACAACGGGAACGTTGGAATAATGTGATTGGTAAATTCAGAGAAAGGGAAACTTTTGATATCAATCTTGAACAACTCATAATGATTAAAAAAATGATGGATGCAAAAATTTCTTATGAAAACACATTTTATATGGAAGACTTCTGGATGCACGGAATGTCCACTTATATTGCGCAAATAATTAATACCACACGTCAGAATGTTGATAGATATGTGTCATTAGGAAGAATCAAGGAAAGCAGAACTATGGATAGGGCAATCTATGAATTGTTAGGAGAAGAAATATGGTAAATTTTATAATTTTAATGATTTTGCACTTGATGGGAGATTTTTATTTACAGACAGAAAAAGTTGCTAAGTGCAAAAATGCGAGACCATCCCAAATATTGTGTAAACCTCCAATGTGGTGTAAAATAGAAAGAAC
>UQQR01000042.1 GCA_900543215.1 uncultured Oscillospiraceae bacterium
ATTACGGCAGGCTCGGAGCGGACGGAAAGCCGAGACCGCTCCACATCGAAAAAGCACTTGATGTGACTAAAAGGGAAAGACCGCAAATACCGTACGGAAACACAGGCAAGACCGAAAAAACCGACTTCGGCAGCGTAAGACAGCTTGCTTCCTGCAATCTGTTCACTGCCGAGATAATGGAGCTGAACGGCAGTACCTCGTTTAAATATGACGACAGCTTTATATCGGCAGTAGTGCTTGAGGGCGAGGTTGCCATAGGATTCGACGATGAAAAGCTTACAGCCGCCAAAGGTGCCGGTGTATTTATACCCGCAGGCTTGCAGGTAAGACTTTCCGGCAATGCGAAGTTGCTTTTAAGCAGAGTTTAATTAATTTGGAAACAAAAAACGCATCCGCAGAAAAAATCTGCGGACGCGTTTTTATTTATAATTATGCCAATACTCCGTTCCTTACATAGTACCAAGTACCGTAAAAATAGGTAGAACCGGTATAATTCCAATCAAGCACACCGTTCGCCACATAATACCATGTGCCATAATAATTTGTGAGTCCTGTGTAGCCCCAATTAAGTATACTTCCCTCTACATAATACCATGTACCGTAGTAATTGGTAAGACCCGTATAGCCCCAGTTGAGTATGCCGCCCTCAACATAGTACCATGTACCGCCGTAATTTGTAAGTCCGGTATAACCCCAGTTAAGTACACCGCCGTCTACATAGTACCAAGTACCGTAGTAATTAGTAAGACCCGTATAACCCCAGTTGAGTACACCGCCGTCTACATAATACCAAGTGCCGTAGTAATTTGTAAGACCGGTGTAGCCCCAGTTAAGCTCGCCGTTTTCCACATAATACCATGTACCGTAATAATTTGTAAGTCCGGTATAAGTCCAGTTAACAAAACCGTTTTCAACATAGAACCATCTGCCGCAATAGCTTACAAGTCCGCTGTAATCGAAGTTCTGATCTCCGTCCTTGAAATACTGCCATTCTCCGTTTATGTATTCAAGGTTTTCACCGAAAACAACTTCCGGTATTTTTGTTGCATTGTAGTGCATTCGGGATCTTAACAAAGCTTCATTATTTGAGGTTATCGCAATATCTTCCCATTCCTCTTTGCTTCCGCCGTAAAAAACATCGTAATCCGCAGACCAAGTGTTGAAAGCACCGCTGTATATTCTCTTTACACTTTTGGGTATAAATATATTTTCAAGGTCGCCACAGGAGAAAAAAGCACTCTCGCCTATGCTGACGGTACCATCGGGAATTGTGATATTTTTAAATCCGCAGTCTGAGAACGCGTTTGTGCCGATGTCTTCAATTCCGCTCAAATTAAGCTCGGTAAGGGCTTCACAGCCCGAAAATGCATATCCGCCGATACTTGCTTTGTCGCCGTTTACGGTAACGCTTGCAAGCTTATCACAATTATAAAATGCCTTGTAACCGATGCTTGTCACGCCGCCCTCAATATATACGCTTGCAAGATTGCCACAATGAAGGAAGGCTTCTTCTCCTATGCTTTTAACGTTCGACGGTATTGTGACCGAAGTAAATCCAGTGCCGTACTTAAATGCGTACTGCTTGATTTCCGAAACATCATCGGGAATAACAAGCTCTTTTACCAGGTTGCCGTTAAGATACAACGCCGCGTTGTCATTCTCAAGCGGATTCGCGGCAAAGCCCTCAAAATTTATATCGCACCATTTTGAAATATCGGTTATGTTTACTTTTTTAAGACTGTCGCAGCCGAAAAAAGCCTGTTTGCCTATATTGTTTATGCCGCTCGGCAGGGTCACGCTTATAATGCTGTCGCAGGTGTAAAAAGCGTTTTCTCCTATATCCGTAATATTTGCCGGTATAACTATGCTTGTAAGACCGCCGCAGCCGCTGAACACACCGCCTTCAAGCTTTTTTATTCCGTCCGGAATTGTTACGCTTGTAAGATTACCGCAAAGGGCAAATGCATGTTCACCGATATTCTTAACGATTTTCGGAAAACTTAATTCCGAAAGACTTTTGCAGTTATAAAACGCATATTCACCGATACTGACATTTTCGGCATTGATTACTGCGGTTTCCAAATTTCTGCAATTATCAAACGCTCTTTTGCCTATTGTTTTAACACCTGCCGGAACAGTTATGCCGGTGAGCTTGAGACAGTTGTAAAATGCCCGATCTCCGATACCGGTAACACCATTTTCTATAACTACATCTGTTATGCTGCTCCCCCAAGGTCCGCACGAATAATAATCGCCTGTTGAACCGTTGCCGCTTATTGTAAGCACCGTTCCGTTAAGCGACCATTTACAGTCGCCGGTTGTACCGCCTGTTGCGGCTTCAGCATTTGCCGACAAACCGAAGCCTGCGGTCAAAAGGAAAATTGCCGTAACAGCCGAAAGTATTAATGACAATAATTTTTTCATTTTTTCTCCTCCTGAAGCTTTTAATCCCAAAAGGTGTACCTTTTGAATTCCTCCGTAAAATGAGAGATTTTTCTGTTTTTTCAATATACTGTTACCGTTTTTTAAAAAAACTATTGAAATTTGAAAACTTGTATGGTAGAATAAGGTAAAAATTAAGGGTTTCAAAAGGTACACCTTTTGAAACCCTTTTACTATTCCGTAAACCCGTGTTCCCGTCTTCTGCGGTAAAATGTGGTTCTGCTCATACCGCATTTTTTAAGCGCCGCCTCGGTCGTAATAAGCTTTTCGCCCCACAGCCTTACCGTTTGCGTGAAATCCTCGGGCAACGGTATTTCGGGTCTGCCGCAGCTTATTCCCCTCAGCTTTGCGGCGGCAATGCCCTCTGCCTGCCGTTTTTTAATGTTTTCTCTTTCGCTCTGCGCGACAAAGGAAAGTATCTGCAAAACCAAATCGGCAATAAATGTCCCCATAAGGTCCTTACCCTGCCTTGTGTCCAAAAGCGGCATATCTATAACGCAAATATCAACGCCTATTTTCTTTGTCAGGATACGCCACTGCCTTTGAATTTCCTCGTAATTGCGACCTAAGCGGTCAATACTTAATATGTAAAGCAAATCGCCTTGCCGCAGTTTTTTAATTAATTTTTTGTACTGCGGTCTTTCAAAATCCTTTCCCGACTGTTTATCCCTGTAAATATTTTTTTCGTCCACATTCCGCTCCGACAGGGCTAACAGCTGTCTTCCCTCATTTTGGTCCGTGCTCGATACACGAACATACCCGTAAATTTTCACAATACATCACTCCGCCGTATATTTTGCTGTCCTGCTTGACAAACGCTTAAAATCGTTTATTATTATATTGTATACTTCAAATCTCGGGAGGGTAAATATGTCTGATATGATACAAATTGAGCATTTGAAAAAATGCTTCGGTGATTTGTGCGCCGTAAACGATTTGAGCTTTCGCGTTAAAGAAGGCGAATTGTTCGCTTTTTTAGGTGTGAACGGCGCTGGCAAATCCACAACGATAAATATCATTTGCGGACAGCTTAAGAAAGACGGCGGCAGTGTAAAAATATGCGGAACCGACCTTGACAAAAAGCCAGACCTTATAAAGCGCAGTCTCGGCGTGGTTTTTCAAAGCTCTGTGCTTGATAGGGATTTGACGGTAAAGGAAAATCTTGAAAGCCGTGCGGCGCTTTACGGCATACACGGCTCGAAATTCAAGGAGCGTTTGGCGGAGCTTGTACAGCTTCTTGATTTTGAGGATCTGTTACGCCGTCCCGTAGGTAAGCTTTCGGGCGGTCAGAAAAGACGGATAGATATTGCCCGAGCGCTTTTGCACAACCCTAAAATACTGATTTTGGACGAACCTACAACGGGTCTCGACCCGCAAACGCGCACACTGCTGTGGAGCGTGGTGGAAAAGCTGCGCCGCCAGGAGAGCCTAACCGTTTTTCTCACAACCCATTATATGGAAGAGGCGGCGGACGCCGATTTTGTGATAATCCTCGACCACGGAAAAATAGCCGCCGAGGGTACTCCGCTGTCTCTTAAAAATACATATACGGGGGACTTCATCACACTGTACGGCACCGATGAGGAAGCTATTAAAAAGCTCGGTATGCCGTATAAAAAGCTTAAGGACGCTTTCAGGGTTTCGGTTCGTGACACAAAGGAAGCCACCGAGCTTATTATAAAAAACCCCGAAATATTCAGCGATTACGAGATTACAAAAGGCAAGATGGATGATGTTTTCCTTGCCGTAACCGGCAAAACGCTTACCAATTCCGGAGGTGAAAAGCAATGACAGGGCTTTTAGCGCTTACAAAACGCAACACCAAGCTTTACTTTAAAGATAAGGGTATGTTTTTCTCATCGCTTATAACACCTGTTATACTGCTTGTACTTTATTCTACCTTCTTAAAAAAGGTTTATGACGACTCCTTCCGTTCGGCGCTTGACGCGGCGGGAGCAAAAATTTCCGACGATGTACTGAACGGGTGCGTCGGCGGTCAGCTTATTTCATCGCTGTTGGCGGTAAGCTGTATCACCGTGGCGTTTTGCTCAAACCTTTTAATGATAAAGGACAAAACAAGCGGTGCTATACACGACCTTACTATAACGCCCGTGCGTTTCGGAACACTCGGCTTCGGTTATTATCTTTCAACGCTTATTTCCACGCTCATTATAAGCTTCTGCGCTACCGCGTCATCTTTTTTGTATCTTGCGGCTGTTGGTTGGTATCTTACGGCGGCGGATGTTGCCCTTTTGGTACTTGATGTATTTCTGCTTACTATGTTCGGCACCGCACTATCCTCCTGTGTCAACTTCTTCTTAACCACGGACGGTCAGGCTTCGGCGGTGGGAACTATCGTAAGCGCGGGCTACGGCTTTATATGCGGCGCGTATATGCCTATTTCGAATTTCGGCGACGGTCTTAAAAACGTACTTTCGTTTTTGCCGGGCACCTACGGCACCAGTCTGTTACGAAATCACATTTTAAGAGGTACATTTGCAGAAATGAAGGCTCAGGGCTTCCCGACCGAGGTTGTTGATATGATTAAGGAAAGCGTTGACTGCAAGCTTGACTTTTTCGGCACAAGGGTCACGACAGGCGCTATGTACCTTATACTTTGCGCGAGTATTGTATTGCTTATAGCAATTTACATAGGTATGAACATAATAGCGGGTAAAAAAAGAAAATAAAATAAAAAAGTAATATCAGTGATGTTTTAACCATCCCATGTTTTAAAGACTTTGTCTTTTTCACACATAAAAATATGCCTCCAAAGGTTTCTGACTTTTGGGGGCATATCATTATATGCTGTTTTTATTAGTCAAACGATAATTACAGACCGATATTAAGAAAACAGCGGTTTATAAATGCTGATAATATCCGCCTTGTTGACCTCTTTTGTCACTCATTTTACATATAATGCAAACAGCAGATTTTTTTAATGCTTTTTATAATAGATACCGTTTCAGTTTAAAAGGTAGCGGAAATATGGTAAAATAGGAAAAATCAAAAGATTTGTAATCAAAATCCACGGCATATTCGTTATATAAGATAAGAGGTGGTATTGTGTTTAGTTTAATTTTTTCGTCCATTGACCTTAATATAAACGAAAAAAACAAGTTTGAAGCAATTTATTATAAATATAAAGGTATGTTATTTTATACAGCCCTCAACATAGTTAAAAATGACAACGATGCCGAGGATATTTTGCAGGAAGCATTTATAAAAACGGCAAAAAATATAAAATTGATTAATGATATTGAAAGTCGGGAAACGGCATCATTTTTAATTGTAATTACAAAAAATACCGCCTATGACCACATAAGAAAAACAACAAAAATCACAGAACTGCCGTTAAGTGAAAACGAAATCGGCATAAATGAAGACCGATTAAACCATTTGGTGTGCGACACCGAATATAAGGAGCTGATTTCTGTAATCACAAGTATTCCCTCTCCTTATAACGAAGTTTTATATCTGCATTATGCCAAAGATTATTCAATAAAGAAAACCGCAAAACTGCTTAACAGAAAGGAATCAACCGTAAAAATGCAGCTTGTAAGGGGTAAGAAAATACTTTCTGAAAAATTGTCGGAGGTGCTTTATGGATAACGCACGGCTTATACTTAAAAATGCTTTTACAGATGCGCAATTGGTTGACTGCGCGGACAGTTCCCACTGTTTCTCCGAAGAGTTTGAATTTAATATGCGCCGCGTCATAAAATATCAAAAGGGTGTTTTAAGATTAATAAACACAGCCGGCAAACGCACGGCTTGCGTGATGCTTACCGCCTTGATTTGCTTAACTTCGGTCGCCTGCGGAATAAAGGAGGTCAGAGAGCCGATTGTTAAGGAAATCAAAAAATTCTATGTAAACGCAAAGGAACTGCTTACGGGGACACCTGCCAATGAGATTGCCGATTTATTCCCCGGAGATGTAACCGAAATTGTGGGCACAAGCTATATCAGCAAATCAAAAAAGCAATACATTATCGACGATGAGGAGACAGTGACAAAATTTATAAAATTGCTGTCCGAAACCTATTGGGGAGAGCCCGAACAGTTTGAGGAATTCAGCACGGCAAGCACTTATTGGAGCTTTGATTTTTATAACGGCGAGGGGAAAAGCGTGTTCAGTATTAAAATGTGCAATGACTCTCTTTATATAAAAGCCAAGGTCGCCGTTATAAAGGACGGCGAGGAAAAACATTTTTACATTTCAAACACGGTTTACAAGGAAATATTGGCTTTTACCAACAAGAAATATTACCTGCATAATTCTAAACTGAAAAACCCTGATACGGCGTACTTTAATACCAAAAAGTCGGAAATTCTGAGAGGTCTTGATGATAAGACGGCAAAAGAACTGAAAGAAAAATTGCGAAACGCACATTACGAAATTGAGAAACTTTTGCTTCAAAATGTTTCATTGCTAAAGGAAAGCGACAGCATTTACTGGCAATACCTTTCAAGCGGAAAACCGTTTACAGACCCCATTTCGGGCGACGAACGCTGTTTCTCCTCAAGTAAAGAAATCTTATCCGCACTTGAATATGCAACATCTGCAATAAAGGACAAACAAGCCGAAAAAAATCTGCAAACTGCGCTTGGTCTTTGGAAAAAATCGGTTTCGTCACACAGCATTGGGGGACTTTTTAAGGTTCACGAATACATTCACGATTATGACTACTACGCCGTAAATTACCCCACATCATATGTCTATGATGACTATGCTGATTATCAGGGGCTCGACGATTATTTCGGGAGATTGGAAAATCAAGACAGAAAAGCAGGAAAAGGTGAATGAACGCAAAAAAGATTTTTTCCTTAAAACCTGTACGGCTGCTCTTGCTTTTTGCATTTGCATCTGTAATATCGGTTTCACTGAATTTTGTTAAAACAAAGGAATACAGCAGATGGATCTCCGCATATGCAATTATAACAGATTGGAAAACAGGCTATAATGTCAATCATATTCTGTATTTCAAGTACAGCGTTGACGGTAAGGACTATAACGGACACGACAGCTTTAAAGGAAATTTTCCGCAAAACGAAATCGGGGATACCGTTACCGTGTGGTACGACCCCGACGATGTGACGCGTGTTATGATTTCCGACACAAGACCTGATGCTGTTCTGTGGAGTTGTTCCCCTTTTATCCTCTCAGTACCGATAGCATTGTATATTATATCCGACGGTAGTAAACGGAACTCAAAAAGGCTGAACCTATAAAAGCCGTAAAGACAGCAATAACCGGAAGGCTTTTACGCCTTCCGGTTACATACCAACTACATTTACCCGTCAATAATACAACAGAAAATCTGACGGTTTTGTTTTGCGATAAATAATTATCTCTTTGAGAACTGCGGTGCACGGCGAGCGCCTTTGAGACCGTATTAAACATCTCTATGGTGCGTTTTTCCTTGATATTACGGGCTTTTTCGCATTTTCTGTTGTCGGTTGTCCTATTCCTTAACCATGGAAATCGGTGATTTTTCATCGAAATTCTCCTGGTTCAAAGCATCATTCACTACCTCGAAAAGTTCCTCTGGTTTATTATACTTGACCCTCGCGTAAATGTCCATAGTTGTCTTACTATTCTCATGCCCTGCCAGGTACTGAACTGTCTTAGGGTCAACGCCCGCATAGAGCAGATTCGTGATGTAGGTATGCCGCAACAAGTGCGGTGTTACATCGAAATTCAGGGTATAGCGAATCTTGGGATTGTTCCTCTGCGTTGTTCCTAATGTCGGCTTGACGGTATATTTGATGCTCTGTCCATTCACATATTTATAGTAAGTTCTCTCTTTCGCAGAGCGAACAACTACATACTGCCAAACTCTCGTAAACTGAGAATAGGAAAGCGGCTGTCCCTCACTGTCCGCAATCACATACTCCGATATGGAATTGGCTTTTGCTTCCCGCAGGCAGTCCACCAGGCACTTCGGAATGGGAATGTCCCTTTTAGCTGCTTTTGTCTTTAGAACGGTAGAAATCACCGGCCTGTTATGCTCCGCGCGCCATGCACGTCTCACGGAAATGTATGGTGTGGATTCATCCAGGAATACACAATCCCATTGCAATGCAAGAATTTCTTCCCGACGCAAGCCGGAATACAAACCAATCATAATAAAAAGATATGGCGGAAGCTCTTTCACCGTATCCAACAGAACCGCAACCTGTTGATCTGTTAAGGCATCTTTCTTTTTCGATGCTTTTCCGCCCTTTGCTGAAATTCCCACACATGGATTATCGGTTATCAGCTGACTGCGCTCTGCCGAATAAAACACACACTTAATCAGCATATTTACCGTATCATACAGTCCTTTCGATTTTTGAGACAGCGGAACAAGCGCCAGACGAATATCATCCGCAGTCACTTCCTCCATATACATATCTCCCAGAGAGCTAATGACATAATTCTTCATATTCTGTCTGTATCCTTTTATAGTAGCCGCAGACACCTTTGCTGATTGCATCAGCAGCCATTTCTCACAATACTCGGCAACTGTCGGATGCTTTCGGTGAAAGATGATCTCATCCACCTGTCTCCGGGCCTCCAACTGCTTTTCATATAATTCTTCACAGGTGGTCGCATATAAGCTGACCTGCTTTCCATCGGCATCTGTAATTCTGGTTCTGTAATACAGTGTTCCTTTTCTTGTAACCGTTCCGTACTCTGGAACGCTTTGTTTTTTCTTAGCCATACAAATCTTCCTTTCCTGATAATGAGTGTTCTTAAATTCACACCTTCTTTTTATCAGAAAGCACCCACTTAATCAAAGATACGGATTATGTAAAACAAAGAGCGAGACATCCTTGCCTCGCTCCAGCTTTGTTTCCTACTCTTTATAATTGTTATGCCTGTGCTGCATCCCACTGGGCAAATGCACCACCCATTGTTCTTACCAGCTCATCCGGTCTGTTGTATTTGACCTTTGCGTAAATATCCATCGTAATTTTACTACTCTCATGCCCCGCCAGGTATTGAACCGTTTTCGGGTCCACGGACGAATGAATCAGATTCGTAATGTATGTATGCCGCAGCTGATGCGGTGTCACTTCAAAATCCAAACTGTAAATCACTTTGCCGTTATGTGCTGCCTTTTCACCGAGGACCGGCGTAACCGTGTGCTTTACACGCTTTCCATCCTCGTAGCGATAATAGAAACGCTCCTTGACTGTTCGGGTTACAATGTACTGCCAAAGCCGCTTGAACTGTGTGTAAGACAGCGGATCGCCCTCCCGGTTCGGCACCACATATTCTGACTGTGAATTAGCTTTTGTCTCTTTCAGACAGTCCGCCAGGCAAACCGGCAACGGAATATTTCGATGCGCGGCTTTCGTTTTCAGCTCATCCAGAATCACCGGTCTGTTATTTTCCGTGTGCCATGCCCTGCGTACCGTTAAATAAGGGCAATCCACATCCAGATATACAGAATCCCATTTTAGGGCAAGAATTTCTTCTCGCCGCAATCCTGCATACAGCCCTAACATGACAAATACATACGGCGGAAGTCCCTGAATGGCATCCAGCAGTCTGGTGGCCTGTTCATCCGTCAATGCAGCTTTGTCCTTCTGCGGGACGCCTCCACCTTTGGCCGTAAGGTAAATCGTTGGGTTGTTATCAATAATCTTACTTTCCTTTGCTGCACGGAAAATGGATTTATACAGGATAACCACTGACTTATATACCGAAGCGGACTTCTCGGAAACAGGAACAAGTGCAAGCTGAATGTCATCCAGTGTCACATCTGCCATCCGCATCTGTCCCAGTTCTTTTATAATGTGCCGTCTGACCTTTGAGGTATAATCTATCAGCGTGGTTGCCCTCACATGAACCGACTGCATCAAAAGCCATTTTTCACAGTAGTCTGCAACCGTCGGGGATTTCCGACAGAATGTATCGTTGTCGATCTGCTCTAATGCTCCCAACTCTTTATCATATAATTCTTCCGGTGTTCTCGCATAAAGGGCCACCAGTTTTCCATCTGCGTTCTGAACCCGCGTTCTATAATAATCTATGCCGTTAAGCGTAACTGTACCGTATTGTGGAATTGCTCTTTTTCTTTTTGCCAATTCCGCCACCTCCTAAGAATATACTCCAGCGCTGTATCTATGTTTTATCAGACCATTACGTTTCCAGCAAGGATACGGATCGACTCACACTCCAGCTCTGCGAGGTCTACGATAAGTTGCGTTCTTTTCTGCTGGCTTTGCTCTGTGGGTGCATTTTGCGATATACTCCTGAAGGCCCGCTGAGGTAAAGTACACACAGCCATTCTGCACATATTGCACATAAGAAATAAGGCCATTGTTACGGGCCGCGTCCAGCGTTGCAATGCTGATACCCAAAATTTCTGCTGCTTCTTTTCGCGTAATAAGTTTTTCCATAAAGCATATTTCCTCCAATCCGTCAAGTTTGTCATCGTGTTTGTTCAAAATCACATGAATACGCTGGCAGCCGAAACCACCAGCGCATGGTATCTGATTTTGAACAGAAAGCGGCAAACGCTTCCTATTTATATTTCTCAGCTTTCGTCACATTTGTCACGCCCCCTGACGATGGGAACACAACAGGTCTCCGCTGGCGCGGATGTCATAACTCCGCAGCATCGTTCGTATCGTGTGCCGCAGGGTTCCCCCCAAGTC
>UQQR01000043.1 GCA_900543215.1 uncultured Oscillospiraceae bacterium
GTTCTTTCTATTTTACACCACATTGGAGGTTTACACAATATTTGGGATGGTCTCAGACCGCATTTGCGGTCTGTTTCTTTTTACATCAGCTTCTCTGTTTCGACGATACTGCCGTTCAGCATTTCGATTTTTTCAAGCACCTTTTTAAGGCTCTCGCGCTGTTGCTCAACAACCGCGGCAGGTGCCTTTGAAACAAAGCCCTTGTTGTTAAGCTTCTTTTCGAAGAACTCCTTGTCCTCCTCGGCTTTTTTAAGCTCCTTTTTAAGTCTGTCAAGCTCGGCGGTGAAATCCACAAGCTCACGCATAGGCATATAGACCGTAGCGGAGTCGGTGATTACCCTTACCGCGCCGTCGCTCTCAAAGCTGTCGCCTATCTCGACCTCGGACGCATACGCAAGCCGGCAGATATAAGCCATGCCCTCGGAGAATGTGTCCTTAAACTTGGTTGCGATGCAAACCTTTGCTTTTTTGGACGGCGGTACATTCATTTCGGCTCGGCGATTTCTTACTGCCTTTATTACCGCCATTATTTTTTCAAACGCCTCTTCCTCGGCAGTGAATTCGAATTTTTCGGAATATACAGGCCAGCTTGAAATCACAAGCGCCTCGCCGTTATGCGGAAGTGACTGCCATATTTCCTCGGTTATAAACGGCATAAACGGATGCAAAAGCGCAAGCGTACCCGTGAAAACATATATAAGCACCGAGCGCGCGGTGTCGGCGGCGTTTTCGTCCTCGCCGTTAAGCCTTGATTTGCAAATTTCAATATACCAGTCGCAGAAAACATCCCAAATGAAATCGTAAAGCTTCTGGACCGCCATACCAAGTTCGTATTTTTCAAGATTTTCGGTAACCTCGGCTACAAGGGTATTGTACTTTGATATTATCCATTTATCCTCAAGCGCAAAGCTTTGCGGCTCTATCGGCAAAACCTTGTCCGACTTAAGATTCATAAGTATAAACCTTGCGGCGTTCCATATCTTATTGGCAAAATTGCGGCTTGCCTCTACCCTTTCTTCGATATAACGCATATCGTTTCCGGGGCTGTTGCCTGTCGCAAGCGAAAATCTGAGTGCGTCCGCACCGTATTTATCAATAACCTCAAGCGGATCAACGCCGTTGCCGAGCGACTTTGACATCTTTCTGCCCTGTGAGTCACGCACAAGACCGTGTATAAGTACGGTATCGAACGGAACCTGACCTGTTTGCTCCAATCCTGAGAACATCATACGCATTACCCAGAACGGAATTATATCGTAACCCGTAACAAGCGTATTTGTCGGGTAATAGTGCTTAAGGTCCTCGGTCTCATCGGGCCAGCCGAGGGTTGAGAACGGCCACAGCGCCGAAGAGAACCATGTATCGAGCGTGTCGGGGTCCTGTTCGATATTCTTGCCGCCGCAGTGGGAACAGCAGCGCGGTTCGGTTTTGGAAACGGTTATCTCGCCGCAATCGGCGCAGTACCACGCAGGTATGCGGTGACCCCACCAAAGCTGACGGGAAATACACCAGTCGCGTATGTTTTCAAGCCAGTGGAAATAAATTTTCTCAAATCTCTGCGGTACGAATTTGGTATCGCCCTTTTTAACCGCCTCAATAGCAGGCTCGGCAAGGGGCTTCATTTTAACAAACCATTGCTTTGAAACACGGGGTTCAACCGTTGTTCCGCAGCGGTAGCAGGTGCCCACATTGTGAACATGCTCCTCTATTTTAACAAGCGCGCCCTCTTTTTCAAGGTCTTCCACTATCGCCTTTCTTGCCTCATAGCGGTCCATTCCCGCATATTTCGGATAATCGTCAACAATTTTGGCGTCGTCCGTCAAAACATTTATTACCTCTAAGTTATGGCGCAGTCCCACCTCAAAGTCATTCGGGTCGTGCGCGGGGGTAATCTTAACAACGCCTGTTCCGAAATCCGTTTCAACATAATCGTCCGCGATAACGGGGATCTCACGGTGAACTATCGGCAAAATAAGGGTCTTGCCCACAAGGTCCTTGTAGCGTTCGTCATTCGGGTTTACCGCAACGGCGGTATCGCCGAGCAGTGTTTCGGGGCGTGTGGTGGCAAGCTCCAAATAACCGCTCCCGTCCTTAAACGGGTAACGCAGATGCCAGAAATGCCCTGCCTGCTCCTCGTACTCAACCTCCGCGTCGGAAATCGAGGTCTTGCAGTGGGGACACCAGTTTATTATTCTTTCTCCCCTGTATATAAGACCCTTTTCATAAAGGCGTACAAAAACCTCGTTTACAGCCTTGTTACAGCCCTCGTCAAGAGTAAACCGCTCCCTGTCCCAGTCGCAGGAGGAGCCCATCTTTTTAAGCTGCTCTATAATTCTGCCGCCGTACTGCTTTTTCCATTCCCACGCACGCTTTAAAAATCCGTCTCTGCCTACATCTTCCTTTGTAAGGCCTTCGCTCCGCATTTTTTCGACAATTTTCGCCTCTGTTGCGATAGAAGCGTGGTCGGTTCCCGGAATCCACAGCGTGTCGTAGCCCTGCATACGCTTAAATCGGATAAGTATATCCTGAAGCGTGTTATCAAGCGCGTGTCCCATATGAAGCTGACCCGTGATATTCGGGGGCGGTATAACTATCGTATAGGTCGGTTTGCCCTCCTCGCACTTTGCGTGAAAATATTTTCCCCTAAGCCAGGACTGATAAATTCTGTCCTCAACCTCTTTGGGGTCGTATTGCTTTGCTAATTCTCTTGCCATTGCAATTCTCTCCGTTTTTAATGTATATTATTGTTTTTATGGGTTATATTAACCTTGTCAGCGACGGAAAATGCGTTTGCACCGGCGCCGACAACGGGCGCCGGCAACAGCCGACGCTCTTATTTTTTTAAAAAATTATCTGCTCCTGCTCGGCGGTTCCCGTCGGTTTCTTACTGCCCGCCGCCGGAAGATTTCTGGTGCGGTAGCGGTGGTCGCCGTCAAGGCTGTCCTTTTCGTAGACCGTGACTTCAGATAAGCGCTGTCCCCTCTTTTGGGTCATTACCGCGATTCCGCCGTTATCCTTAGTGGTTTTTGCGGGTATCGAGGCGGTGTTTACTATAAGCATACGCCCGTTTGTGGATTTGAGAAGCAGTTCGGTATCTTCCTTGACGCAAAAAATGCTGTGGAGCGTAAATTTATCGCAATACGCCTTGATAAGCTTTTTGCGGTTGGTCTTTGTCTGATAGGACGAAAGCGGAACCTTTGCTATTCTTCCGTTATCGAAAACGAAAAGCACATATCCCGAATAGTCGGCAGTAGCGACCATAAACACGGCGTTTTCCGCCTCGTCAAATTCCAATTTAGATGCTACATAATCGCCGAGCACGCTCGCCTTGCCGTCCGAAAAATCCGAAGTTCTTGATTTATAGACCTGCGACTTGTTTGTGAAGAACAAAAGCTCCTCGGCGTTGGTGGACTCAACCGTTTGGGTTATTTCGTCCCCTTCTTTAAGCTTCTGTTCGCCGCTCATTCTGAGCGACTGCGGCGTTATCTTCTTAAAGTAACCGTCCTTTGTAAAGAAAAGCGTAACGGGCGAGGTGTCAACCTCTACAAGGTCGTCGTTTTCGCTTTCCTGTGCGGCGCTGATTATTGCGGTCTTTCTGTCCTGACCGTACTTTTCGGCAACCTCTTTAAGTTCCTTTATAATTATATTAAGCAGTTTTGAACGGGAGTTTAAAACGCTCTCCATTTCGGCGATTTCCTTCATCAGCTCTTCGATATCCGCCGTGCGCTTTAAAATGTACTCACGGTTCAGGTGTCTGAGCTTTATTTCCGCCACATATTCCGCCTGAATTTCGTCAATTCCGAAGCCTATCATAAGGTTCGGCACAACCTGCGATTCCTCGTCGGTCTCACGAACTATTTTTATCGCCTTGTCAATATCAAGCAGTATCTTTTCAAGACCTTTTAAGAGATGAAGCCTATCCTTAGCCTTTGAAAGCTTGAAATAAACTCTCCTGCGGACGCATTCCTCTCTGAATGCGACCCATTCGGAAATAATCTCCTTAACGCCCATAACACGGGGCGAGCCGGCAATTAAAATATTGAAGTTACAGGAAAAGCTATCCTCAAGCGGAGTCATTTTAATGACCTTTTTCATCAGCTTTTCGGGGTCCGCTCCCCTTTTCAGGTCTATCGTTATTTTAAGACCATTCAAATCGGTTTCGTCGCGTATATCGTTGATTTCGGTTATCTTTTTAAGCTTTACAAGCTCTATAACCTTTTCGATTATCGCCTCGCTTGTGGTTGTCGGGGGTATTTCGGTAATATCCACGCAGTTCTGCGATTTATCGTAAGCATACACGCCACGAACCTTAAAGCTGCCCCGTCCCGTCTCGTAGATCTTTTCCATTGCGGCTCTGTCGTAAAGGAGCTGTCCGCCTATCGGAAAATCGGGCGCCAAAAGCGTATCGGCAACATTTATATCGTTATCTCTTATAAAATTTATTGTGGTTTCGCATACCTCACGCAGGTTAAACGGACAAATTGAACTTGCCATACCCACGGCTATACCCGTATTCGCGTTTACAAGCACGGACGGGAATGTGACGGGAAACAGCGTGGGCTCTTTCATTGTAGCGTCGTAGTTATCTACAAAATCCACCGTGTCCTTATCTATATCGGAGAAAAGCTCCGCCGCAATAGGCGCCAGCTTCGCCTCGGTATAACGGGACGCGGCATACGCCATATCACGGGAATACGCCTTACCGAACGAACCCTTTGACGCAACATACGGATGCAAAAGAGCCTGATACCCCTCGGACAGGCGCACCATGGTTTCGTAAATCGCAGCGTCGCCGTGGGGGTTTAACTGCATTGTGCGTCCGACTATATTAGCCGATTTTATTGTGTTGCCCTTTAAAAGCCCCATATTATACATAGTGTATAAAAGCTTTCTGTGCGACGGCTTAAAGCCGTCTATTTCCGGTATTGCTCGGGAAACTATAACGCTCATAGCATAGGGCATATAGTTGGTTTCAAGCGTGTCGGTTATCGGCTGTTCAACCGTAAGTCCCGCGCCGGCGATATAAGCGTTTATTTTTGGCTTTACCGACTTCGGCTCCCTCTTCTTTTTAGTAGCCAAGCTTTCACTTCCTCATTTTAATTCCGAATTAAGACAGGTCTGCCTCGTCAAGATACATATAACCGTTTTCGGCGATAAAGTCCTTTCTGCCCTGCAAATCGTCCCCGAGCAGCAGGTCGAACATCTGCGAGGTACGCTCGGCGTCCTGCGGCATAACCTTTATAAGCCGTCTTGTTTCGGGATTCATTGTGGTAAGGTTCATCATATCGGGTTGGTTTTCACCAAGTCCCTTTGAACGCTGTATGGTATATTTGCCGTCGCCGATTTTGCCGAGAATATCGTTTTTCTCTTTTTCGTCGTAGGCAAAATAAGTCATATCCTTAGTGCCTATCTCATAAAGCGGAGTTTCCGCAATATAAATTTTTCCCTCGTTTATAAGGGTAGGCATAAGTCTGTATATCATTGTGAGAATAAGGGTGCGGATCTGGAATCCGTCCACATCCGCGTCGGTGCAGATTATAACCTTATTCCAGCGAAGCGCCGAGAGGTCAAAGGTCGCAAGACCCTTGTTTGCCTTTGACTTTACCTCAACGCCGCAGCCCAGCACCTTAATAAGGTTTGTTATAATTTCGCTTTTAAATACCTTTTCATAATCTGCCTTAAGGCAGTTTAAAATTTTACCTCTTACAGGTATTATAGCCTGAAATTCGGCATTTCTTGCAAGCTTGCAGGAGCCTAACGCCGAATCGCCCTCAACTATAAATACTTCTCTTTGCTCAACATCCTTAGAGCGGCAGTCAACAAATTTATCCACCCTGTCAAGCATTGAGTTCGAGGATTGCAGGGTCTTTTTAAGATTGATTCTCTCTCTTTCGCTTCTCTCGCGGCTGCGCTTGTTGACAAGCACCTGATCTGCGATTTTATCGGCTTCCGCCTTATTTTCTATAAAATAGACCTCAAGCTGATGCCGCAGGAAATCGGACATAGCTTCATATATAAATTTGTTGGTGATTGCCTTTTTAGTCTGATTTTCGTATGAGGTTACGGTAGAAAACGAGGAGATTACCAAAACAAGACACTCCTCAACATCCGAAAAGGTTATCTTACTTTCGTTTGATTTATACTTTCCGCTCTGCTTTATATATGCGTCAATCTGCGAAACAAAGGCGTTTCTTGTCGCCTTTTCGGGTACTCCGCCGTATTCAAGCCAGCTTGAATTGTGATAATATTCCTTAAGCGTATGCTTGTTTGAAAAGCAAAGCGCCGCGTTTATTTTCACCTTATATTCGGGCTTGTCCTCACGGTCCTTCCCCTTTCGTTCGGTCTGCCAGAACTGCACGGAAGAAAGCCTTTCCTCTCCGACCGTTTCGTTTACATAGTCCGTTATTCCGTTTTTATAAACTATTTCATTCTGTATAAACCGAGCGCCCTGCTGTTCCCTGAAAACAAAAAGAAGACCGTCGTTTACTATCGCCTGTCTTTTAAGAGTGGAGAGAAAATACTCCGTCGGAATATCCACATCCGTAAAAACCTCTATATCCGGCTTCCAACGGGTCTTTGTGCCGGTATCCTTGCCGTCGTAAGGTTCTTTTTTAAGTCCGCCTACATTATATCCCTTTTCAAAATGCAGGTTGTACTTAAACCCGTCTCTCTTTATCTCAACATCCATATATTCGGAGGAATACTGGGTAGAGCAAAGTCCCAAGCCGTTAAGACCGACCGAGTACTCATAGTTTGCGCCGTCGTTTGTATTGTACTTTCCGCCGGCGTACAGCTCGCAATACAAAAGCTCCCAGTTAAAGCACTGCTCCTTATTGTTGAAATCTACCGGCGCTCCTCTTCCGAAGTCCTGCACCTCAACAGAGCCGTCCGCATACTTTGTTACGATAATTTTTTGACCGTAGCCCTCTCTTGCTTCGTCTATCGAGTTGGAAATTATTTCAAAAACCGAATGCTCGCATCCGTCCAGTCCGTCCGAGCCGAAAATAACGCCCGGGCGCTTACGGACCCTGTCCGGGCCTTCAAGCTTTTTAATACTGTCGTTGCCGTATTCGGCGGTAGTTTTTGCCATTGCCCATACCTCTCCATATAACAATTCAAAATATATTATACACCAACTTAAAGACCGTAGTCAAGTAATAAAAACCTCATAACAAGCAATAACGGACGCTAAACCGTTTCGGTTCGCGTCCGTTCATAATTCAGATTGTTTTAAGAAATTCGGAAATTTTTTCGGCAATTATCATATGACCTTTATCATTCGGGTGAAGTCCGTCCGGAATATAAGTCTCTCTTATCACAGACACCTTAGGCTGCATTCCGCTGTTCTTATACAGATCCAGCACCGGCAGCGAATAATACTCCGCAACTTCACGGATTATATCGACATATACTTTAAGAGTACCTACGTCCGACGATTTGTTGCCGTCGCCCCTCGGATTGTCCTCGTTAGTGCGGTGGAGCGGAGTTACAACCACTATCGGTTTTTCCGTATATATTTCCAAAAGCGATGTATACAGCGTATGTAAGGCTCCGTAAAAGGTATCGGGCGTGCGGTCGTTCATAGTACCGAGAGGCGCGTCCCCGTGGCCGAAATCGTTGGTTCCGCCGAAAACCACTACCGCGTCGGCGTCTTTGTCCATCTTTACGGCTCTGGCGCAAAAGTCGTTTGTATCATAATCCGGATTTGTTCCCGTTTGCTGTCTCGCAATTCTTGTTCCGCAAATGCCGTAATTGCGGCAGACTGCTCCGTAGCGATTTTCAATCAATTTGCAAAAGGTTTTTTCGGGCGCCGTTGTTCCGTGGCCGAAGGTTATACTGTCGCCCAAAAAATTAATCTTACTTCCCCTTAATTCCATATTTGTCCCCCTCGGCATTATTCTTGGTTGCATTGTACTTATTTTTCGTTTTAATAACAATAAAATCAAATAATTTTTGTATGATGCAGTTACAGCGGCACAAAATCAGAACTCACCAAAGCTTAACCGCATCTGATTCCATTTCACATTTCCGTGAACGGATTTATCGGTTACTCCCTCGTTTATAAATCCGAATTTTGCGTAATACGGCACCAATTCATCCTTACAGGTCAGCACAAGTCCCAGTCTGCCCTCTTTTTTTGCGATTTTTACAGTCTCGGAAATAAGCTTTCCGGCAAGCCCCTGTCTGCGGTATTCGGGAACGGTATTAACCCCGAATATCATTTGCCACGCGCCGTTTTCATTGTGCATATCGGCTCTTGCGTACATTTCATCGGTCAGGTCGGGCTCATCGGTAACAAAGCCGTCTGTAAATGCTACTAACCTGTCGCCGTCAAACATCAGCAGAAAATGGTTTGAATAATATTTTAGTCTTTCCCCTAATTGCTGTTCGGTTGCCGCCTCGGCTTTCGGAAAGCACTCCGCCTCAACTGCGGCTATATCCTTTAAATCGTTTATATCTGCTGTTCTTATTATCATTTTATAACTCAATTAAAAATTTTTATTTCAGTTCATTCGGGATTTTTCTGTCTTTAAAATAATACTCCCTGTCGTGCTCGTTTATTTCGCGAAATATTCTGCACGGGTTTCCTACCGCAACAACATTATCGGGCAGATCCTTTGTAACAACGCTGCCTGCGCCCACCACTACGTTATCGCCTATTGTAATACCCGGCAAAATAACGGCATTAGCGCCTATCCAACAGTTTTTTCCTATATGCACTGCCGCATTATACTGGTATGCCTGCTCTCTAAGCTCCGGCAAAATAGGGTGACCCGCCGTTGCAACCGTAACCTTAGGCCCGAACATTGTATAATCGCCCACATATATATGCGTGTCGTCCACCATAGTAACACCGAAATTGCAGTAAATGTTTTTCCCGAAATGGATATGCGCGCCGCCGAAATTCGCATAAAACGGCGGTTCAATATAACACCCCTCGCCTATTTCGGCGAACATTTCCTTAAGCATTTCCTCACGCTTTTCAAGCTCGGTGGGGCGCGTCATATTAAAATCGTAAAGCTTATCAAGGCATTTTAGCTGCCTTGCGGTAATTTCCTCGTCCCCCGGCAGATAAAGCTCTCCGGTGTGCATTTTTTCTTTCATTGTACTCATAATCCGCTCCTTAATTTACAGGATTTTTATATAAGAAATTACAATAATAAAGGCAACGAAAGCCGTTTCGGGCATTGAACCGATTTATATTTCGCGGCTCAGCCGTTTTCGTTTGCTGCGATGCTATAATATCACAACAAATATAAGAAATCAATACTGTCCGTGATTATAAAAACAGCTTATAATAGCATTACATAAAAAAGCGACCGAATTTTCGGTCGCTTTTTTATATTCTGAAAGTTGTAAAATCAATATCGGTGAAACGCAAAATAAGGAGCATCAAAATTATTACGCCAATGGATACAAAAATAGCCGTAACGCATTTACTTCTGTGCTTTTTGTATCTTAAAGCCCCGATTATTCCCAAAATAAGACCGATTATCGGAACTAAAAGAGAAAAAGCTAACGCAAAATTAATAATATCGGGTGTTCTTTCCTGCTTGTCTGTCAGTTCCGTGAGGGAACCGCATTCGGGGCATATCGTAGCTTCATCCACAATTTCCTTTCCACAATGCGCACAAAGCTTCATATAAGGCTCCCCTTTGAAAAATTGCACCTATACAGGTGCAATAATATTATATCAGGGAAATATAATAATGTCAAGAACTTTGTTCTTAAATAAGTGCAAAGGAAAATTGTAATGAACCACGAAATTGAAAAATTGATTGGTGATAACATTCGCATTTTAAGGGAAAAATCCGGCTTCACACAGGAGCAACTGTCAGTAAAATTGCAGCTTGAGGGCTGTGATATTACACGGAGCGCCCTTGCGAAAATCGAAGTGGGACAAAGACATCTATATCCCGATGAAATATTTTTAATAAAAAAAATACTTAAAGTCACATATGATGATATATTCCGTATTTGAAAGCCTCAATTAAATTATAACCGTCCGTTTAACGGGCGGTTTTTGTTTTTAAGTATTTCGTACTAAAGGTTAAAGCAATAAAAACAAAAAAGCGACCGGAAAACCGATCGCCTAAGCTTTACATTTGCTCGCACCCAAAAAACCGAACAAAGAAGAGAGCAAGGTGAGGAACGAAAAGTAATAGGTCAAGCCCTCGGTCTATTAGTACCGCCTGGCACACACATCACTGCGCTTACACCTGCGGCCTATCAACCCGGTAGTCTTCCGGGGACCTTACTAGCTTATGCTATGGGAAATCTAATCTTGAGGTTGGCTTCACGCTTAGATGCTTTCAGCGTTTATCCAATCCGCACGTAGCTGCCCAGCTATGCCCTTGGCAGAACAACTGGTGCACCAGAGGTGCGTCCATCCCGGTCCTCTCGTACTAGGGACAGCTCCTTTCAAATATCCTGCGCCCACGACAGATAGGGACCGAACTGTCTCACGACGTT
>UQQR01000044.1 GCA_900543215.1 uncultured Oscillospiraceae bacterium
CAGTCGATTATCGCTTGCTGAACTGCGGAGCGCGACGAGCTGCTTTGAGACCGTATTTCTTTCTTTCCTTCATACGAGGGTCTCTCGTAAGGAAGCCTGCTTTTTTAAGCTCCGAACGAAGCTCTGCGTCAGACTGGAGAAGCGCACGGGAAATACCGTGGCGGATAGCGCCTGCCTGACCGGTAACTCCGCCGCCTGCAACACGGCAAACTACATCGTACTTATCGGCTGTGCCGGTAAGCGCGAGCGGCTGGCGAACGATGAGCTTTAAGGTCTCAAGACCAAAATAATCATCAATATCTCTGTCATTAATGGTTACCTTTCCGGTACCTGCATAAAGACGAACACGGGCAACAGAACTTTTTCTTCTGCCTGTTCCGTAGAAATAAGGCTTTGCTTCAAACATTGTTTCTGTCTCCCTTCTTAAAATTCAAGCTTTTCCGGCTTCTGTGCTACCTGTGCATACTCAGAGCCGCTGTAAACATAAAGTCTTGTAAGAGCCTTACGGCCGATTGTAGTATCCGGAACCATACCCTTAACGGCAAGCTCCATAGCAAGCTCCGGTCTGGTCTTCATAAGTGAGGAATATTTAACTTCCTTAAGACCGCCGATATAGCCTGTGTGACGGCGATAATACTTCTTTTCAAGCTTCTTTCCTGTTAAAACTGCCTTATCAGCGTTTATAACGATAACATGGTCTCCGCAATCAACATGCGGTGTAAACTCCGGCTTTACTTTGCCGCGAAGAATATCCGCAACCTTTGCAGCGGTACGGCCGAGCGGTCTGTCCGCTGCGTCGATTATATACCACTTACGCTGAATTTCGGCAGGTTTTGCCATAAATGTTGACATAATTCAAAACCTCCAAAAAATAATGTTTTTAAACAGCCTCATTATAATACCACAATGGGGAAAGGATGTCAACAAGAAAATTTCAAAATTTTAATTTAATATTTATTATCTTTTATTTTCTCTCGTTTTCTCTCGTTTTCTCCCGTTTTCTCATTTGTTATTTTCAATATTATCAAACCGCAATATCATTTTTCAACAATTATTTATTGACAAACGATAAATATTGTGTTACCATAAAATTACAAAATTCATATTAAAGGAGATTATTTTATGTGGACTCCGGAAAAATCAGCTAAACTCTCTCTTGTACTTACCGATTTTATATTTTTGTTAAGCATTATTATAGGAATATTTCTTCCCTTTCTTGCCGGCAGATATATTGAAATCACAGGAAAATCTCAGGCGCTTAAAACCGTTTTGGTAACGGTATGCTATTTTTGCCTGCCTTTTGTCTTGATTTTGCTTTTAGCCCTCAGACATTTGTTAAAAAACATTTTACGGTCCAAAGTATTTATATATGAAAATGTTAAGCTTTTGCGCATACTTTCATGGTGTTGTGTCGCGGTTGCGTTGATAACCGTTATAAGCGGTTATTTTTATCTGCCTTTTTATATTATAGGAACAGCCGCCGGATTTTTTGCCCTGATTTTAAGGGTGATAAAAAATATCTTTTGTACGGCAATAGAAATTAAAAACGAAAATGAGCTTACAATATAAAAACGGGTGAAAAGCATGGCAATAATAATAAATCTTGATGTTATGATGGCAAAACGCAAAATATCTTCGGGCGAGCTTGCAGAAAAAATCAATATTACCCAAGCAAATCTTTCTATACTTAAAACAAACAAGGCACGAGCTATACGATTTTCAACACTTGAAAAATTATGTGAGGTTCTTGAATGTCAACCCGGCGATATACTTGAGTACAGGAGTGATGACTGATGTCCGATAATTTAAACACCGCACCCAATTTTCCGGACGGCAGTTCGGAAAAGACAATACCCGTCTGGCATAAACGTGATACCGTTTTTGCGGTCATGACGCTTGTTGCCTCTGTCCTCTTTGCGGATTGGTCGGTTTTCGGCGGCTTTAACGCCGGATTTACCGTTTCTTTTATTATGCTTTTTGTACTTACCGCAGTATATATTTTAAAGCTTAAAAAGAGCTTTGGCGCATTTTCGGTTTTTTGCGGTTTATCCTCAGCCGCCTTTTCTGTAATATTTCTTATTTATAACAATTCGGCACTTAACACCCTCTTTTTTGTTGCGGCCGTTTTTCTTTACGGGATATTTGTTTCTTACAGCTTTACGGAAAGAAATAAAAATTCTTCACCCGTAATAAGCTCCTTTGATACCGTAATCGTTAAGCCGTTTGACAATATAACGGCGCCGTTCGTCTCTTATAAAGCCTACCGCAATAAAAAAGGCTCTAATCCGTTTAACCGTCAGGTGCTTCTCGGCATAGCGCTGTCTGTTCCTATACTGTTTATTATTCTGCCGTTGCTTATACATGCAGACGCCGCCTTTGAGGGACTTATTTCCGCAGCTTTTTCAAAATTCGGCATTGTAATTGCTAAAATACTGTTAGGAGCCGCCTTGGCAATTTATTTGTTTTCGATGCTTTTTGCGGTTAAAAACAATTTGAAGCCTAAAGACTGTATCGTTCACCTGCACGAAGATTACAAGAGGCTTGCGCCGTTAACCGCGGTTACGCTCTCATCGGTGCTTTCGGCGGTATATCTTGCGTATCTTCTTTCGCAATCGGCATATTTTTCGGGCGGATTTTCGGGCATACTGCCTGAAGGCTATACCTTTTCATTCTCCGAATATGCAAGGCGCGGCTTTTTTGAATTATGTGCCGTTTGCACCGTAAATCTGATTATAGTTTTTTTAATAATGCTTTTTGCAAAGCAAGATTCAAACAAAAAGCTTCCGTTTTCTGTGCGTTTAAGCATTATCGGCATATGCGTTTTTTCTCTTGTTTTCACAGCAACCGCAATTTCAAAAATGTTTTTATACATAAGCTTTTACGGGCTTACCCGTTTACGCCTGCTTACAAGCATTTTTATGATAGCCTTAGCCTTACTTTTTATTTTAATAATACTTTCCGTATCGGTCAAAAAAATTCCCGCGGTAAAATGCGCTATTGTTTGCTTTGCGGTTATCGGTCTTATAACAGGCTTTTGCGATGTTGACCGCACGGTTGCGGGTTATAATGTAAGCGCCTATAAAAGAGGTGCGTTGACAGAAATAGATATTGAATATTTAAGCGGTCTTTCGGACTCTGCCGTTCCATATATAGCAGAGCTTGCCGACTGTAAGGACGAAGCTGTTAAATCCGCCGTCTTAACCGCACTTTATATAAAAACAGAAAGGTTGTTTAATATAAAAAACGGAAAGATTTACGAAAAAACCGAAAGCAAACCTTCAAAATATAATTATTCACGAGAAAGAGCAAAGGACTGCATAAGGAAAAACATAAAGTCTATCGCTAAGGCGGAACGGGAAAGAAGGGCTGCCGAAGAAGAAAATTTCAATTATTTTTATAATGAGGACTATTATTACAGCGAAAACTATTAAAAACATTTCTTCACGCATTAAGCCCCGTTACATATGATATTAGTGAAGTTAAAAGCTTCAATATTTTTACAGGAGGCTTATTATATGGCAGATTTAAAAAACGGCTGTCCGCCCGAAAACAGCAGCTTTAAGGAAGCTGTCTGCATAGACGCCGGAAGAGTTTACGATTCCTGCTGCGACCGTGATTGCCTTGAGGATTTGAGATGCTTTTTCCTGCCGGAGGATCAAGCAATAGTCAACAATGCTTTAAGTGTACGCCTGCGTTCGGCGGAGGTACTTAATGTTTTCATCGATGTTGAACCGGTCAATTTCAACAAGGGTTTCTATTCCTGCGACCTGACATTCTTCTTCCTGTTGGGCTTTGACATTTATACTGCGCCTCACACCTGCCCCCGTTGCATAAACGGCATTACCTCTTATTCCAAAAAGGTAATACTTTTCGGCAGTGACGGCAATGTAAAGGTATTTTCAAGCACAATGCGCGAGGATGACGACTGCGACAGAAGCACACGCAGAAGCTCTAATATGCCGAAATGCGTTGTTCAGGCGGTTGACCCGATTCCGCTGTCGGCAAGAATAGGCGAAATAAGAGACTGCTACGACAGCATATGCTGTATACCGAAATGCGTATGCGACTGCATAGGCGGCAATGTGGTTACAGACCTTCAGAACGGCAATCCCACCGTTTATGTAACGCTCGGTCTTTTCACAATAGTACAGCTTATAAGGAATGTTCAGATGCTTATACCCGTATACGACTTCTGTATTCCGGAAAAGCATTGCGATGATTCCACCGATCAGCCCTGCGACACCTTTAGGAAAATCAAGTTTCCCACGGATGACTTTTTCCCGCCGAGACCCTGCGACATTGCGGATTCTCCCTGCTGCGGCTGTCCCGATAACAATACCTGAATTAAAACGGCGGGAGCCAAACCCCAAGGGTTTTGCTCCCGTCTGTTTAAAAAATTATGAAAGCGAAGATATATCAAGCTTGTCGAATTGAGTAAAAAAGCTCTTCAGGCTGTCTATATCTTTTTTTATGCCGCCGTTTACATTGCTTTCGAAATTCATCGGCATTACAGGGTCGTGAACGCTCAGCCTTAAAAGGAAAAATCCGTCTTCGGTTGAAATTCTGACGCCCTCTCTGTTATCGTCCGCCACTTTCCAATCGGGACGGGTTTCGGCGTATTTTGTAAGTTCCTCTATAACCTTATTGCCGTAATTTTTAAAATCGTCGCATAGGATATTAAAGCGGCATTCTTTTTCCTCTGCAGGCATTTTAAGCGGCTTTAATATCTTTTCTATATCGTTGCCACGTGCAAGCTCTATTACTATTTTGGTCACAAGATAAGCGCCGTCGTCGAGAAAATAATTCTCCCTTAGCGCCGCGTGACCCGAGGTCTCAATCGCAAGCGGACAGTCGATTCCCTTAGCGCACAGCTCCTGCGCCTTGTTTATAACATTTTTATAGCCCCTGCGGTAACGGTAATGCTTATCGCCTAAGGTGCTTTCAATATATTCGTGAAGTCCGTCGCTTGTTACGGAGTCGGTTACTATCGTGGCCCCGCCCTTACTGCCTGAAACCATATATGCGGCAAGCGCTATAAGTCGGTTGCGGTTTATTTCGGCGCCGTCGGTACCTACACAGCCGGCTCTGTCAACATCGGTATCGAATATTATTCCGAGGTCCGCATTGTTTTTCTTAACGGCGGCGCATATGCTTTCCATAGCCTGTTCATTTTCCGGATTCGGTATATGATTGGGGAACATCCCGTCAGGCTCTAAGAACTGACTGCCGTTAATATTCGCTCCGAGCTTTTCAAGAACATCCTTTGCGTAAAATCCGCCTGCGCCGTTACCTGCGTCAACTATGATTTTGTATCCGTCAAGCGGCTTGTCCTCTTCCTTTTTTCCGACTGCGTCACATATCATTTTACGCAGTCTTGCGGCATATTTGGACATATAATCGTAAAGCATTGTAACTCCGGCGCGGTTGCAGATTATCTCCTCGCCGTTATCCGCAAGCTTTACTATATCCGAAATATCCTCGGAATCAAGTCCGCCGTCGGGGGTGAAAAATTTAAGTCCGTTTCTGTCAAACGGGTGATGGCTTGCGGTTATCTGGATTGCGGCGTTCGCATTGAGGTCAACCGTCGTCATAAACATCGCCGGAGTAGAAGCAAGACCGCAATCAATTACCGAAACGCCTGCGTTAATAAGCGCTTCTTTTACCTTAGCGGCAATCTTTTCGCCCGTAATTCGTGAATCATGACCGACCGCCACATTCATTTCGGCGGAATTTTTTTCATATTTATTTATGTACCACACTATAAATGCCGCGGTTATGTCGTAAACCGCCTGTTCGGTAAGGTTCACCGTTTTACCGCCGAGGTCGCTTGCAACGCCCCGTATGTCCGTTCCGCTTTTAAGTTCAATATAGCTCATTATTTACCTCCGTTCAGCCGAAAAAATATCCGGCGGAAAAATATCCTATTAACAAAAGAATTATTGCCGACGCCGTATAAAGCATAGATTTAAAAAACAGCACATTACCGCGTTTCACGTCACTCACCCGAAATTATTATGCCCGAAAAAGAAAAATTATCCGGAGGTAATCAGTATGACGGTTTACAGAGCCGACCGAAACAAAATCAAAATATCTCTCACCGATAACGAGGTGCTCGCTTTCTTCGGAACCTATGAAAGAATTAACGATATGAACGCCGGCACAAGGCTTACCGTCGCTCTCCTGCTCAGAGAGGGACTGTCCGAATACCCCGACGAATTTGACGGCGATATTCTGGTGGAAATAAGAGCCCGTGAAAGCGCCGGTTGCACTATAACCGTATCTCCCGCGGAGAAAAAGCGCAAAAGCGGCAAATTTTATGCATGCTTTGATTTTGCCGATTCATCCTCTATGACAGACGGCATTTCAAGACTTTATTTGAGCCGAAAAATCCGCGGAGAAAGCAGTCTTTACTTAATTTCCGGAATTTACAGACTTATTATTTCCTGCCCGTCGACAAAGGATCTGTTTTTTATGAATGAATACTGTGTTCGGTCGGACAGCTCTGCCGCCGCCTGCGCCTTTACAGAAGAACACGGCAGGCTCATTGTAAAGGACAATGCCGTTGCGGTTATAGGCCGTGCCTTTACTAAAGAGCTTTGATTTCCGATACGGTCTTTTTCATATCGGAGGCTGAAAATACATAGCTACCCGCAACCAGTACATCGGCGCCTGCCTTTACAGCCAAAGGCGCTGTTTCGGCGTTTATTCCGCCGTCAACCTCAAGCTCGGTTTCAAGACCCTGTCTTTTTATCTCTGCCTTAAGCTTTGACAGCTTATCAAGCGCGGACGGCATAAATTTTTGACCTCCGAAACCCGGTTCAACCGACATTACAAGCACCATATCGCAAAGCGGGAGAAATTCGAAAATTTCTTCCGGCGCGGTTTTCGGTTTTATGGTAAGACAAGCCTTACAGCCATAACTTTTAATTTCCTTTAAGGTCTCACCCACATCGCTTCCTGCTTCATAATGAAAGCACAAAATATCCGACACCTCGGCAAACTGCTTTATGTACCTGTGCGGACGGTCAATCATAAGATGCACATCAAGCGGAAGCGAGGTATGGTTTCTTATTGATTTAATAACCGGCACGCCGAACGATATATTGGGTACAAAAATACCGTCCATAACATCAAGATGCAACATATCCGTTCCGGCAACCTCAAGCTCCTTTATTGCACCTTTAAGTTCTAAAAAATCCGCCGTAAGTACCGACGGTGAAATTTTTACCGACAATTTACTCTCCTCCAGTATCATAAATTTTATCCTGATTTATTTTAACCTTAAATTGTTCTGATGTCAAGCAAACAAGCACGCTTGACACAGCGTTTTTTGAATGTTATAATCAAAAAAACCACAGCTTATTGATTTTCGGAGGTCGGCTTATGAAAAAAACTGCTGTAATGACAGATACAAACAGCGGAATAACGCCCAAAACAGCGACGGAAAAGGGAATTTTTCTTCTTAAAATGCCCTTTACGGTAGATGATGCGGAATACACCGAATATGTAGATATGCCGTATGAGGAATTTTTTGTAAGGCTCGACTCCGGCGCATCGGTCTCAACCTCACAGCCCTCCCCTGCGGCACTTACCGATATGTGGGATGAAGTATTAAGGGAATACGAATCCCTTGTATACATACCTATGTCAAGCGCATTAAGCGGAACCTGCGCTACGGCTAAGGCACTCTCCGCAGAGTATGACAACAGAGTATTTGTGGCAGATACACGCAGAATTTCGGTAACGCTTTATTCCGATGTTTTTAAAGCGCTGAGACTGGCGTCGGAAGGGCTTTCAGCCGCAGAAATAACCGCAAAGCTTGAAGCCGAGGCGGATATGCAAAGCATATATGTTGCCGTAAATACACTTGAGCACCTTAAAAAAAGCGGCCGTGTAACCGCCGCCGGAGCCGCCGTCGGTACTCTGCTCGGTATAAAGCCGGTGTTGCAGATACAGGGCGGCAAGCTGGACGCATACAAAAAGGTAAGAGGTATGCAAAATGCGGTTTCGGCTATGCTTGACGGCATTGAAAGCGACTTAAAAACTAAGTTTGGCGGCAAAAATATAGAAGTACGAACTGCCTATTCAGGCGACAGATCCGCCGGAGAAGCTTTTTTAAACGCGACGGCAGAGCGTTTCCCTGAATATAAAATTGAGCTTGATGCGCTTCCTATGAGCATTTCCTGCCATGTAGGTGCGGGAGCGCTCGGAATAGGAATTTCAATCATATAAAATTTAATGGCGGAGGCAAAACCTCCGCCATTAGTTATTTTTATTATCTTTTTTCACCCATAAAAAATACCGAAAGCGTACCCGGTCCCGCGTGCGCCGCTATTACGGGGTCAATATAGTTGTAAACCACTTTTTTTACCTTATAGCGTTTTTTTATCTCCGACGCTATATATTCAGCCTCGTCCTCACAGTCTCCGTGTACCACAAAGACCTCCTGGTCCTCTATGTTTGTGCTTCTTTCACCGACTGATTTTATAAGGCTTTCCACAGCCGCCTTTCTGCCCCTTACCTTACCGGTAACATAAAGCTTACCGTCATCGGCGGTGTGAAGCATCGGCTTTATTCCGAGCAATGTTCCGAGCATAGCTCCGCTGCCCGACAGTCTGCCTCCTCTTTTAAGAAAGAACAAATCGTCAATAGTAAACAAATGGCATATATGAAGCTTGTTTTCCTCTACCCAATCCGCAACCTCATCAAGCGTCTTGCCTTCATTTTTAAGCTTTACCGCATAATGAACCGCCAATCCCTCGCCCAGAGAAGCACAAAGCGTATCCACCACCCGTATCTTCCTGTCGGGAAATTCCTCGCGATAATCCTTTGCGGCATTTTCGATATTCTGATAAGTACCCGAAAGTCCCGAAGAAAAAGCAAGCACAAGCACATCCTCGCCGTTTTCGAGTATAGGACGTATCACGCTGTCGCAAATTTCTCTTGAAACAAGCGAGGTGGTTATTTTTGCCTTTTGGCGAAGCAATGAATATGTTTCGGTATAATCCGTGGGAACACCTTTAACATAGCTATCGTATTCCTTGCCGTTTATATAATATTTAAGCGATAGAATTTCCACTCCGTATTCGTTAATTTGCTCGTCGGTAAGATTAGCGCTTGAATCGGTAACTATTCTGTAGCCCATAAAAATTCTCCTTTAAAAAGAAAATCGTTTGTGATTATTATATTCTCCGTTACCGATTTTTTCACCCTATTCGGGCATTTTTGTTTTCTAAAAGGGAAATGCCTGCCGTAGAGGAAATTTTTTCACTCTACTGTCGGTAGAAAACGCGGTGATAAAGCGCAAAACAGCCATGATTATCCAATCGTGGCTGCTGCGAGCGTCGAAAATTCGACACTCTTTTGGTCGGTGATGCCGTTTGCTCGAAAATCAAAGATTTTCGGACTGCACTCTATCCCCGCCAATACCACCCCTGTGCCCTTGAAAAGCCGCCATTCAACGGCTTTTCGCTTATAATGTGTTTTTTCGCCGCACATGTCAGCGAAAAAACGAAGGCGGCGTAAACGCCGAAAAGAAATTAAAGTGTAGATTTATCAACAAACTAAACAGCCACGATTGGATAATCGCGGCTGTTAGATTTTTTTCATATTCAATTTTAACCGTTGCTCTTAATTAAACCTTATCTGTAAACCTTTGAATAGGTAAAATATTAATATTAATTGAAAATGTCGTAAATGCATCTGCACTGCATAAGCAATTTAATACTCTGAGAAAAGACTTAAATTTAACCGAGCATTAAAATGAATTGTACATCGGACTCACCCGTTAAAATTATTTTTCGGTTAAACACCTAAAGAACATTCAAGTCATCCTTTTACGGTTTCTTATAATTAATCTTTAGAAAATTAACTGTGCATCGGTCCCACCCGTTTCGATTTATTTGATAGCTAAACGCCTTACAATCATATAAATCACCTTTTATGGGAAATTATATTAAATTCCTTTCGGAACAATTAAATGTACATTGGATTCTCCGTTAAGTATTTATCGTTTTGCGTTGCCGCTGCTTACTTCATTGGACTCACCACTTTCGTTTTATTTTGATAAGAAGCCGGTGGAGTATCCTCTCTCACTTTTATCAACTCCTTTCTCTTTGTCTGGCTTTATTATAATGCATAATTGCTGTTTTGTCAAGTGGTTTTTAAAAACTTTTATATATATTCACAAATTATTTAAAAATGCCACAAATTTCCTGAAAAGTGTTATAATATAATTAATTTCGAAAATTTACAGAG
>UQQR01000045.1 GCA_900543215.1 uncultured Oscillospiraceae bacterium
TTACTGTTTCACTGTCTTTGTTTTCTTCTTCAATAAAGGCTTCAATTGGATTAAACTCTAAAACTTTGTTTTTAGAATTAGCAATTTGTCAAAATGTATCTTCTGGTAAAAACAAGGTGTCATTTGCAATTAAATTTGTTATGGAAGTGGATTTATGGCTTATTGCTCTTGTTACAATAACTGTAGCTGCTCTTTCTCTCATACCGGTATTTTCACCTGTTGCAGGACCAATTACTACAATGATTGGTAGTTTGGTTTCACAGCTGGAAATCACACTTCCAGCCTTTTCTACATCTATGGTTACGGTATTATATGCTATTCCATGATAATGAATTTATAATTTTGTTTGAGGAGCAAGTTTGAAACAAAATAACTATTCACACAAGCAAAAAAAGAGCATAGCAAACAAGCCGTCGAAAAGGCGGCAAAAAGAAAGTCTTGGAAGCGGTTAAGGTCAAGGTGAAGAAGAAACAACCTCATCCTTGAAAAAGTAACCTCTTTTGCGAAGCAGTGCAAGCCCTTCCGCTTTAGAGATGACGACAGAATGTTCTGTAAGCTTATCCTTAAGATAACCGTTTGGAGAATAGGGCTCAAGCTTGGACAGTATGTTCCAGATAGCGGTCAGGAGCATACGGCAAATAGCAATAATGGCTTTTTTATGTCCACGACGAGCCTTGAGTCTGCGGTATCGTTCTTTGAATTCGGGATGCTTGTCCGAACGGATTACAGCATTAGCAACCTGAACAAGCAAAGGTTTAAGATAAGTACCTGCTTTTGAGATACGGGTAGATTTAACCTTAGAATCGCTTTTGTCATTACGGGGACAACATCCTGCCCAAGAAACAAGATGTTTTGAAGTTGGGAAAACGGACATATCTACACCGATTTCGGAAATGACAGAAATTGCAGTAATAGGGTCAGAATTCAAGCACGGAACAGTTTGCAGTAATTCAAGAGCATATGCATACGGTTCGGCTAAGTGTTGAATTACAAATTCAATATTTTGCCTATGAGTGCGGATTTCGTCAATGTGGTTCAGACACTCTTTAAGTCTTGTGGCTTGTTCATGGGAAACAGCACCGTCAACAGCAGCCTGAATTTCTTCAATAGGCTTTTTACAGCGCCTGTCTACAAAAGGTGTCACATCAAAGCTTTGACCCGGATGCTCTAAAATGTAATTGATGATGGAACGTGAGGATTTGTCAAACACGTCGGAAAACACATCATCAAGCTTTAGATTAGAAACTGTAAGGCAATTTAGAGCACGGTTCTTTTCGCTGGTAAGGATATTCGTCAATTTGGTTCGGTAGCGTACTAAGTCCCTAAGTTGACGTATATCCGCCGGTGGAATAAAACTCGGTTTAATCATATCACACATAAACAGGTCACAAATCCATTTAGCGTCTTTACGGTCGGTTTTGTTTCCTTTTTGCGGTTTGGTATATTTAGGGTGAGCGAGCGTTACAAAACAAGATTTTTCAAGGATGTTGAATACCGGAATCCAATACTTGCCTGTAGATTCCATACAAACATCGGTACAAGAATATTTTGCAAGCCAATCAGCTAATTCCTTTAATCCTTTAGAGAACGAGGAAAAGCGAGCCTGCTTGTACTCTGTACGACCGTTTGTATCGGTAATACCAATGCAAGCATAAATCCAAGTCTTGTGGACATCAAGTCCGCAACAGTTTTTACGAAAAATTTTAAATGCCATAAAACCTCCAAAACAAATTATTTTGAAGATTCGGCATTGACTGGTTGTTCGGCAAAATCGAGTCGATTTGAAAGAGATAAGTTTACGGGCTACTTTTTTTCGCCATTCGTTGATGCCTTAACGAACAACCGAACCATATAATCATGCGGGGTTTGCCGCTATACAGCCCTGCCACTCACCTCCACGGGTTCTGTAGTTTACCGAACCTCCGAGGTTATTATATCAAAAAATATTATTAGCGAAAGTTAGCCAAACGGGTTTCATAACCCCGTTGGTGCCTTTCGCGGAAAGGCAGATTATAAACATGAAAAAAAGGATTATCGTTATATCAGTCTTGATTGTGTCTTTATATTTGATTGTTGCTACGATTTACAATAATAATAAATCTAAAAATCAATCGATAGATATTGACGTAGAGTTCTTACAAACAAATTTAACAACTCCTATGGATGAAAAATATGATGTTGCTGAAGTGCTTCATGTTGAAAAATTCACTAAAGCGGAATCTCTTGTTATAGCATTAGCAAAAGATTCAAACGGTATTCCTTGGATTTATGTTACATGGGATGGAATATCAAGGTATTGTCACGGAATAAACTTTTCAATATACGATTTAACTAATTTTAACGATCCGTATGATTGTATCGAACTGGAGTCAACCGAGTTTGGACAGCCGTATGTTTGTGTTTTTCAGAATCCTGATCAAGATACTATAGTTGTTAACGGAATAGAGCACGATGTGTTTATGTTTGATTGCACAATCGATGGCGTTGATTATAATCTTGGTTTTTATTGCGGATTAATTGAAAATAAATAATTTAAAAGAGGATATGTGACGGTTCTTTATCTTGAGAAAATCTCCTTAAAAGAGCGGTTGGCTTCGGCTGACCGCTTTTTGTTACACACTATACGGTTAGGCAACAGAAGACTTAAAGAGATGACCTATGCGAACGGAAATATTATGCGGGCGACATATAACGGTTACGGTCATCTGATGCTAAAAACACCTTTTTTCGGTGGTTTCTGACGGTTCACCGACTGGCAAGCCAAATAGGGCGTTTGCTCCTGATTGGCTTTTTCTATATTTGCGAATGGAGAGGAAAGCGGAATAAATACCCATTCGGTCGACGGCGGCGCAGGGATTGTGAGCAACAGTAACAACCTGCAATTAAACCGTAATTTCAACGGCTTAAGCGACCGGATTCGTATTTTAAACCCGCATAAACCGTTACAAAAGAAGAAAAGTAATGTATATTCATAATAAATTTATATTTTAAATCTACAAAATATGACATTTGCATCGTTTTTTAAATGCTATAATAGATTATGTTACAAATTATTCATTGCTAATAAAACAAAATTCAATAATTAATATCAAACACCAACAAATTCCGCAACTGATTATTGTGTTTTAATGGGAAGGAGATGGTTCGCTTAGGGAGAGCCGAAAGACGTTTAAAGCTCATAAAATTGTTATGTCAACGCCGCCATGAAACGATTATTAACCTTTCTAAAGAGTTTAATGTCTCTGTACGAACCATCCAAAGAGATATAGATGAAATAAGCGATATGTTGCCGATTTATGTTAAAACAGGCAGATACAATGGCGGTGTTTATGTGGTTGACGGATTCAATGGTGGCAAAATGTATATGAGTGATAATGAAATAGCGGTACTTGAAAAAGTAAGGGACAACTGTTGTCAGGTTTATGTTCTACAATAAAACTGCAGCTGCAAAAAATAACGAAAGGAGAGGTCTTATGGAGGACATAAATATTGTTTTGGCAAATCACGAGCAAAAGCTTGCTATGCTGGAAAATGAAATTTCCGAGCTTAAATCCGTTCAGGCAGAGATCCGCACTATGAACGAAACCTTAGTAACTCTTGCAACCGAGCTTAAGCATACAAACGAGCATCTGGCGCGCCACGAAAAGAAAATCGATGAAATTGAAGCAGTACCGAAAATGCGAATGCAGCAAATTGTAACCGCAATAATCGCGGCATTGTCAGGCGGGGTTATTTCTACGGTTATCGGACTGCTAATTAAGGGGTGATATAAATGAATTATAAGGATTATATTAAAAAAGAATTGCTTATTCTTATTCCAGTGCTTTATATTATCGGCATAGGTCTTAAAAAAAGCAAGGTTCCCGATAAACGGATTCCTGTTATTATAGGAATAATCGGGATTGTGCTGTCTGCCGTTTGGGTTACTGCCACAAGCGATATTTTCGGAATTAAGGACGCGGCTTATGCTGTGTTCACCTCGGTGACGCAGGGTATTCTTGCGGCGGGTGCAAGCGTTTATGCGAATCAGCTTATTGTTCAGACATAAAAGGAGGAATGAAAAATGGATATTATAAAAGCATATGCGGTAAATAATTTGTGCTATAAAGCGGCGCAAAAAATGACGCCTAAGGGAATTGTAGTTCATTCGACAGGCGCTAATAATCCGTATCTGAAAAGATATGTGGACTGTCCTGAAAAGCTCGGAACAAACACAAACGGAAACCATTGGAATCAGCCTGAGCCTGACGGCAGGAAGGTATGTGTTCACGCTTTTATCGGGTACGATAAGGATATGCAGGTCAGGGTCGCGGGGATTCTTCCGCTTGATATTTGCTGTTGGGGAGTCGGGCAGGGCTCAAAGGGAAGCTATAATTATTCCCCCGCATATATTCAGTTTGAAATTTGCAAGGATAATTTAACTGATAAGACTTACTACGTAAAAGCATTCTCAGTTGCAACTAAATACTGTGCCGAGCTTTGTAAAATCTTCGGTATTGCAGTTGATAAAATTGTAGGACATTGTGAAGCTTATCGTTTGGGCTATGGCAGTAATCACGGCGACCCAGAGCATTGGATGAAAAATTTCGGTGAAACGATGGACGATTTTCGAAAAGCGGTTTCCGAGCTTTTGAAAGACGGCGGTGAAAACACGCTGAATAGCGCAAATTCTAAAGCAACGGTTGCTTATGAAATTTGTGAAGGCGATTTAGTTGCAATAGCAAAGGACGCGGTTTATTATTCGGGCGCTACTGTTCCCGATTGGGTTAAGAATCAGCGTTGGTATGTTAAAGAAATATCGGAAAGTGACAGAGTCGTAATTGACAAAAACGAATCCGGCACAAATTCCATATGCAGTCCGATAAGTAAAAAATATTTGACTGTGATAAAGTCTGACGGCGGAAATGATTGTAATTCGGAAAGAAATGAATGTCCTTATCTTGTAAAGGTGATCGTAGATGTACTTAATATACGCAAGGGTGCGGGAGCCGATACAGACAAGGTTGGTAGCATTACCGATCGCGGAGTTTACACAATTGTTTCCGAAGAAAACGGCATAGGCGCCTCAAAATGGGGAAAGCTTAAATCGGGTGCAGGCTGGATTTCGCTCGACTATACGAAAAAAATTTAATTTTTTATATTAATTTTTTTAACTCGGACAGAAACTGTCCGGGTTATTTTTTATACTATGCTTGCAGCTGTAAAAAAACATAAAAAGAAGGAAAGATTATAATGTTAAATTTAAGTTTGATGATAATAGGATTAGTGCTGAACATAATATGTGTTTGGTGCATTACGTTGCTTAAAAATAAAGAAAAGATGCCTACCGCAATACAGTATTTTAAATATGTTTTGGGAGTCTTTATCGGTATAGGTATTTCTTTTTTCTGTAAGCCTTTTTGCGCCGACAGCACCGTTATTTTCGGACTTTTCGGAGGAGTATTCAGCGAAAGTATGGTAATATTCTTTCTTACTCTAAAACAGTCATATAAAGAAAACACAGTTATAGATTATTACGACGGAGGCAATCCTGAAAGATTTTTTATTACGGGAGACAAGCATCGTAATTTCGACAGAGTTAAGGCGTTTTGCCGCAATATGAAAACCCGTCGCAAGGATGTATTAATAGTGTTGGGAGATGCGGGCTTTAATTACTATGATGATAAAAGGGACGATAAGCTAAAATCGGAAATATCCGCACTTAATATTACCTTATTCTGTCTGCACGGTAATAAAGAAAACAGACCGCAAAATGTTGGGACCTACGGTATACGGAGCTTTTGCGGAGGAAAGGTCTATTATGAACCTAAATATCCTAACATATATTTTGCAATTGACGGAGAAATATATACCTTTGAAGGCAAAAAGTATATGGTTGTCGGCGGAGCGCACAGCGTTGATAAGCTTCGCTGCTTAGAAGAAAAAAAGCCTTTCTGGTCTGATGAAATGCCTAACAGCGAAACAAAATCAAAGGTGGAGTTAAGGCTGGCAGAGGAGAATAACCGCATATACGGAATGCTCACACACACCTGTCCGATTGAATATCTGCCTACCGAAATGTTTATGTCTACAAGACAAAACGTAGCGGTGAAAAGGAAGCCGCGAAAGGCAAAATCCAAAAAGCTCTTTAAGCCTGATATTGACCGCTCTACAGAAATTTGGCTCGGCGAGCTTGAAAAGAAGCTCGATTATAACATATGGTTTTGCGGTCATTATCACATTGATAAGCAGTTAGACAAGATTAATATGCTTTGCAACGATATACGGCCTTTGCATTTAGGGCTTTAAGGTGACGAGAAATGATAACTGTTTTGAGCCCCGCTCTTATATTTTTTTCGGTGGTAATTATAGGATTGTTTTTAGGACATATAAAAATACGTTCAATTTCTTTGGATGTATCAGCCGTACTTATTGAGGCTATTGCGGCAGGCTTTTTGCTTTCACATTATTTGCCGACAGTTTTTGACGCTGAATTTAAAGTTGCAATGTCTCAGTATTCAAAATTAGGGATTGCGCTGTTTGTATCGGTAATCGGTGTAAGTGCGGGCGCTACCGTTGAGAAGGGAAATATTAAAAAGGCTTTAATATGCCTTGCAGCGGGAGCATCAACGGTGTTTGTCGGCTTTGTTACCGCTGTTGTCATAAGAGTTATTGATAGGTCTGCCGATATATCTTTTTTACTGGGAATATTATGCGGCGCATTGACAAGCACACCCGGACTTGCCTGCGTGTGTGATATGCGAAATATTGATCCGTCGGTCGCCTCCGCGGGATACGGTGCGGCTTATCTGTTTGGGGTTATAGGCGTGGTTTTATTTGTTCAGGTGTTTTTGCGGAAAGCTGAAAAACCACAAAGCGAAAAAGTGGTTTCGGGTGACCCCAAAAATTGCAGAACAGACGGTTTGGCTATAATCGCCGCTACAGCAGTTATCGGGACGGCTTTAGGCGGCTTAAAAATTCCGATTCTAAACCATTCTGTTGGTACAGCGGGAGGAATATTGATTGCAGGAATAATATTCGGTATCCTTGCAGATAAGTTTTTGAATATGAAAAAGTGCATAAACGGTTTAGCTATATATCGTAATTTTGGGTTGATGCTTTTCTTTGTCGGCAACGGCATATCGGCGGGAGAAAATCTTAATATGCTGTCGGATGTTAAGTGGTTTGCTTACGGAGCGCTTATAACTGTTAGCTGTATATTTGTCGGAAACGTTTGGGGATGTTTTATTTTCAAAAAAAACACGGTGGCAAGATTGTCCGTAATAGCGGGAGGTATGACAAGCACACCCGCATACGGGGTGATTATAAGAAAAACCGAAAATATTGATATAACGGTATACAGCTTTACATATTTAGGAGCATTGTGCGGAGTGGTATTTGGATTATGCATATTAAATATAATAAGATTTTGAGTTTGATTAAGTCAAAAATTACACCGCATAAAACAAAGAAAAGCGCAGGGAAAGACTATTTCCGTATCGTGGTATAATAATCCTCAAAAGATATTTTTTCTGCCTCTGCGGAGTCTCTTAATTTTGATGCAAAGCGTGACCATTCTTCAAACTGAGCGGCAGTCATTTTCTTTTTTAAATACCGTGCGTAATGCGCTTTGTAGGCGCGGTTATAGGTCTGCCAGACAGGATCGTTTTTGCACTTGTCGTCATATCGCCGTCTGGCTCCTACATCACGGCAGGTTTTGTCCGGCTCGTCTTTAAGCGGACGGTCGCAATAGCTGAAATATTTTCCGCCTCTAATCAAGAAGAAAGCGCCGCACAGCTTACAGCGGTTTGGAATATAGTTTTTCTTGACACCGCTTAAAAAATCATAATACAAAAATGACTGCAAATCTTCAAAGGCGATTTCCTCACACAAAATAGGTTCGCCGTCGCTGTCCTTCAAAACCTTGTATACTCACGTTACAAAAGATATGCAGAGAGGTGCCGCCTATATAATCGGGAATATGATGAATGAAATAACGGGAGGCGGCAGATGTGTCTAAGAGAAGAAAGAGTGGTGAAGGTACGTTACGGCTAAGAAAGGACGGCAGATGGGAGGGCAGAGTGGTTATAGGTTATGACAATAAAAATATTCCCATAACCAAAAATGTCACCGCAAAAACAAAAACCGGATGTGCCGAAAAGCTTGAAAAGCTGAAAGAGCAATATATTAAACCAACCGAAAAAATTACAGCGGATATGACCTTCGGTGAGTGGATAGATTTTTGGTATAGGACATACTGTAAAAATACAATCCGCAAGGCGACGCAGGAGGAGCGCGAGAATTGTATATATAATCATATAATTCCCGCCGTTGGAAATATACCGTTAAAAGCTTTGAAAACCGCGGATTTACAGCAGTTCTACAACCACGAAAAGCAGAGCGGAAGAAAAATACGGATTGATATTTACGGAGAGGGATTATCCGACAGAAGGGTACATCTGATACATTCGAGCTGTCGGTCGGCGCTGGAACGGGCTGTTGATGACGGACTGATTAATATAAATCCCGCTGACGGCACAAAGCTCCCAAAGGATATTCCGAAGGAAATGAAAATTTTAAAAAGTGACGAGATAGCAAGGTTTCTGTATCAGGCTAATGAGGAGGGATACTACGAGCTGTTTCTGCTTGAATTAATGACAGGTATGCGGCGAGGAGAGATACTTGCTCTTAAATGGAGTGACCTTGATTTTAAAACCGGTGAGCTGAAAATTGAGCGTCAGGTGCGGGGAGGAGTAATATCCGTTCCGAAAACCAAGTCGTCTGTAAGGACAATTATACTTCCGACAGCATTGTTGGAAATTCTTTCGGAGCATAAGAAAACAGTAAATTCCGAGTGGATATTTCCGTCACCGAAAGACAGCAGTAAAACCCGCGACCCGTCAGCAGTAAGAAAAAGACTGCAAATAATACTCGACAGGGCGGGTTGTAAGCGCGTGCGCTTTCACGATCTGCGGCACACTTTTGCGACACTGGCGCTTGAATACGGCATGGACGTGAAAACCCTGTCGGCAACCATAGGGCATATGTCGGCAAAAACAACCCTTAATGTTTACAGCCATATAACCGACACTAAGGTAGGTCATAGGCGTTTCCTCGCTTTCTATATATTCATTGAATCTCTTACGGAAAGGCGGACAGCGTATCTGCCTCATGGTGGCTGTCAGTATCTCTGTGGGTGTGGCAGCGGTTGTTGTGATGAATACCTGTGCTTCGGTAAAACGGAAGCCCACGCCTCTCGGTGCAAAATTCGGAACGGTCATCATCAGCCGTTCCATGCGTCTGTCATGTGGATTATCTGAAAATATGGTCATTGTTTCTCTCCTTGCTGTGAAATAAAAAAAGCCCTCCGGTTTTTGTGTAACCGAAGGGCGATTGATAATATTACATATTCTGTTGTGAAGCTGTCGACTGTTCAAAGGTCGGCGGCTCGGCTTCGAGGGAGGGATATCCGTCCGTGAGCTTTTCTTGGAGCTTATCGAGCTGCCGTTCCTGCTCATAGGTCAGCGTTTCGAAGTTGCCTTTGGCAAAGTCCACACAGCGACAAAGGTCTGCCGATTCATTCTCACTGAACAGGCGGTGTTTGTTGACGAGACCGGAGCGCACGGCAAAGGCTTCCTTGACATATTCATAGTTCGGAGAGTAATCTCCCCAGAACACCGAGTCGCCGTCTGCATTCTGTTTCCATGTGCAGAACATAAAGCCGTTCTTTTCACTGTAGGTTGCCGCCAACACGGTATCTCCGAAGGCGGCAAGTTGTCTGTAATCGGAGA
>UQQR01000046.1 GCA_900543215.1 uncultured Oscillospiraceae bacterium
CCTTGGAGAGGGACACTAAAAACTACTACTTTATTATACGAGGAGTTCCACAGATGGACAAAATTAAAAATGGTGCAAAGGAAATTTATCTCGCACCGGAAACTGAAACCTCGGAAGACAAGGGGGAAGACAAGGGGGGACGGTTCTCTTGTCTCCTGTCCAAACCAATTTTCACCTCATTTCATCAATGGTCGGTCGGCTTTTGCTGACCGCTGCAACAAGTCCACCGGCACAATAAAGCTATTGACCGAAAGACCGATGTGCGAACGTGATTGCACAATTCGACAACATCCATTGTATTTTCTGCTAACATTTTGGTTGAAATTGGGAAAAGAATAGTGTATAATAATATTAAAACAAAATTCAGGTATATAAAATGCAGCATATTATTCGGTTCCCTTAAATAATATTAAAAGGTGTTGTATGTATGCGAGTATCAAAAAGTTTTATGTCGGTTATCAGCATGGCTTTGGTTGTATTCTTTCTTTCTTCGTGCTCGCCTTATGATTTTGGATTGAGCGATGGCGAAATAGAAAAAGTAATCTCTGAATTTGCGAATGAAGCACAGTTTTCTTCTGTGACTGCAAGCAGTGAGGAAAATGCTGAGGCCCCTTCATCTGTTGCGGCTGCAAGCTTTTCTGAAGCTCCAAAGGAAACCGGAGGCAACAGTAATTCAGAAAACACTGCGGAAGAAAATGAAATTTCCGATAATGACAATGCGCTGATAAATCCCGATATTTTTGAGCGCGAGCCGGTGCCCGAAGAGCCTGCGTTACCGGAAACGAATTTTACAAATATACACAAAATTACAAATTTAGATGAACTGAATCAGTTTGCCAACGCTGTTATGTGCGGACATTCATATGCGGGCGAGCAGGTCACGCTTGAAGCGGATATAGATTTAGCCGGAATTGAATGGACGCCCATAGGGGTTCGCGGAAAAGCTTTTAAGGGCGAATTTATAGGTAACGGTCACACTATCAGTAATTTGACTGTAACAGCCTTAACTGATAAAATGACAGATGCCGCCGGTTATGAAGCTTGCGTAGGCTTCTTCGGCTATGCAGAAGACGCCGTAATAAGAGGCATAACACTTGAAAATATTAACATATCAATCCCGAAACGCAACAAAGCAGAATCCTTGTATGTAGGCGCTGTTGTGGGCAGTATGTTCGCCGTAAACAGGGGAATAGAAGTAAGCGAATGTAAGGCAACGGGGAATATAAGTGTATCGTCCAGCGATTTGGTATTTGCAATGATTGGCGGAATCGTAGGTGGATTCGACGCAAACCGCGAGGACACTTATTATCGTATGAGCCTGTTATATTCTGATGTTAATATAACCGTTAAAGGGGAAACCGTTACTTGCGGCGGAATTGCAGGAATACTTAATTCCAGAAACAGTAAACCGACAAATTCTTATATAACCGACATAGTTTATGTCGGCAGCATAGACGAAGTGAATGTCGGATGTAGTTATACCGGTGGATTATGCGGAGTTTATAACTCTGCCTACCGATGTGATATAAAAAATGCTTTTATTAAATTCGAGATAAAAAGAACACGCATTGGGATATACACATTTATCGGTATTGTTTCCGGAGACCAGTGTGTGGACACCGGAGATTTAGGACTTGAAAATGTTTACGGTATGATTACCTGCAACGGAAAAAATATGCAAATGTCAATGATAGGCAGAAAAAACGGAAATGTTTATTTCAAAAACTGCATCGAAACAGACCGATTACCCGACATTGTTTCGTTTGATACCGAAAAATGGGATTTTACCGATCTTGCTTTTCCAAAACCTAATTATTAATCTAATATGCTTTATCGTTTATCAGCGGTCAGTTAAAACTGACCGCTGTTTTTTGTTGCTCTGAGCAACATTTCGGCAAACTGTATGACAATAATCCTCTTATTGTTACAAAAAACAAAATAAATTTTCCATTCTACAAAATATGACAATTATATCAGTTTTCTAATGATATAATTTGCTTATAAACCAAATTTTTATCCCAAAAAACATAAAAACAGTCTATTTTTGACAACAATAATATGCTTCATTCGATAAATCTGCGAAAGGGGGTGATTTTCATTGGGACTGCCGAAAGACGTTTAAAGCTAATGAGGTTACTTTGTCAACGCCGCCATGAAATAATACCGAACTTGGCAACGGAATTCGGCGTCTCAGTAAGAACAATACAACGGGATATTGATGAGATAAGCGATATTTTGCCGGTTTATGTAAAAACCGGAAGATATAACGGCGGTGTGTATGTTGTTGAGGGTTTTCATTTAGATAAAATGTATATGGGAGTCGATGAAATATCCCTGCTTGAGAAAATAAAAGAAATGAGTGTCGGAAACAGAAAAATATTACTAAGCTTCAAGGAGACAGAATTACTTAATAAGATTATAATGAATTACAAAAAGCCGGCAGTTTAGTTTTAATTAAGACATAAACCGTCAGGGTTAAGCTTTATAATAAAGCCGCAGCTGTAAAAAAATACGGAAAGGAGATCTGTTATGGAGGATGTTAAAATTGTTTTGGCAAACCATGAACAAAAGCTTTTGATATTAGAAAAAGAAATCCGTGAGTTAAAAGCCGTTCAAACTGAAATACGCACAATGAACGAAACTCTGGTAACGCTTGCAACCGAGCTTAAACATACAAATGAGCATCTGGCAAGGCACGAAAAGAAAATTGAGGAAATAGAAGCCATTCCAAAAATGCGTATTCAGCAAATTATAACGGCTATAATTGCGGCAATGGCAGGAGGCATAATTTCTGTTATTATAGGACTATTTATGAAGGGGTGAAAAAATGGATTATACAGATTACATTAAAACAGAATTACTTATTTTAGTACCTGTCCTTTATGTTATAGGCATTGGGCTTAAAAAAAGCAGGACAGCCGACAAAAATATACCTGTAATACTCGGCACAATCGCAATTATTTTATCTGCCCTTTGGATATTTGCGACCGAAAGCTTGAATGGCGCGAGAGAAATACTTTCGGCACTTTTTACAGCCATAACTCAGGGCGTTTTGTCGGCAGGAGCAAGCGTATACATAAGTCAGCTTTATATTCAATCAAAAAAGGAAGAATAAAGTATGATTAGTATTATTAAAGCATATGCAACGAAAAACCTTTGTTACATTGCCTCACAAAAAATGAAGCCTCAGGGCATTGTGGTTCATTCAACGGGAGCCGATAATCCTTATTTGAAAAGATATGTTGACGCTCCGAAGGAGGTAGGTGTTAATCAATACGGTAATCACTGGAATACCGCAATGCCGAACGGAAGAAAGGTCTGTGTTCATTCCTTCATCGGTTATGATAAAAACGATGAGGTAAAAATAGCAAATATTTTGCCCTACAATATATGTTGCTGGGGTGTAGGAAACGGCAAAAAAGGCAGCTATAATTATAATCCCGCCTATATTCAGTTTGAAATCTGCGAGGACGGTCTGACCGATAAAATATACTACAAAAAAGCTTTTTCCGCCGCAGCAGAATATTGCGCCGAGCTTTGCAAAAATTACGGTATAGAAGTAAGCAATATAGTCGGTCACTGCGAAGCATACCGTTTAGGCTATGGCAGCAACCATTCCGATCCCGAGCATTGGATGAAAAATTTCGGTCAAACAATGGCTGATTTCAGAGCAAAGGTTTCGGAAATTCTTAATAACAGCAGTATTGAAGCAGATAATATAAGTGATAATTCTTCTGAGATTAATTTAATCGAAAAAGGCGATTTAGTTTCTATTGCAGACAATGCTTCATACTATGACGGAGCCGCGGTACCCTTATGGGTAAGGACGCAAAATTGGTATGTAAAAAGCGAACCAATCGGTAATCGCGCGATTATAGACAAAAATGAAAAAGGGACAAATTCTATTTGCAGTCCCATAAGCACCGAGTTTTTAAGAATTATTAAGAAAAAATCCGATAATATCGTAAAATCAGATGTAACCGGCAAATGTCCATATTTGATAAAGGTGACAGCAAATTGCGCTTATATTTATAAGGACGCAGGAACTGATACCGAAAAGGTCGGAGCAATTACAGATAACGGTGTTTATACCATTGTTAAAGAGCAATACGAAAACGGAGGAACTAAATGGGGAAGGCTTAAATCGGGTGCGGGATGGATATTACTTGACTGCGCTGAAAAAATTTAAAATTTTTTCTAACCCTGACGTAAACTGTCAGGGTTATTTTTTATACTGTACTTGCAGCTGCGGGAAATCGGGAAACCGATTCCAAAAAATAGTTTAATTTTAAGCAAAAAAATAAAAATTAAGGAGGAATTTAAAATGAAAACTATTTTCGGCGTTAATTCAGCCACGCCTATTAACAAAAAGCTGAAAAACGGATATACAATGTATGATTGGGTGATGCGTCAGAAAGGCTTTCCGAGCTTTTGTATGCGTACTCTCTGCGGTGAGGACAAAATCACACCCGATGAAATCGAATTTTTAAGGGCAAAGGACTGCAAGGTGGCTCTTGTGATCCGCGACCTTACCGAAAAGTCGGTTTCGGGCATAAACGGTACCGAGGACGCGCTAAGAGCGGTAGAGGCTGCAAAGGAAGCAGGCGTGGCTCAAAATGCGGGCATAACAATATTTGCGGAAATAAAGCCCGATTGGAGCATAAATCACAATTGGATGATTTCCTTTGCACAGGTTATTTCGGCAAACGGATATATTCCCGGGTTTATTGCAAACACCGATTCGTCAAAAAACTTTAACTTTGACCGCCAGTGCAGTCATTATGTACAGGCTACAAAGGACACCGATTGCCTCGGCGCGGTATTCGCGGCAACAGAGCCCGAGCTTGACGGTATGCCGGAAAAATGGGCGCCCTACTGCCCTTCCGCGCTTGAGCCTGAGGATATGTCACTTTGGTTATGCGGGGCTACGGCATTTGATTCACTGTCGGTTGAAGATGTGTATTCCGCAAGCGAAAATATTCTTGCAAAAATGTGGTAAGGAGGATATAATATAAATGAACAAAAAGCAATATAATAATATTATAAGAAATACTCTAAAACGGGAGCATACCGAGGATTCACTGTCGGCGGCAAGGGCTGTATTTAAAAATATGGGCATTGCACTGCCGAACGGGGATATAAAAGAGGTTTTTGAAACCGTTAAGACCGATAACTATATGGGCTGGAAGCCCTGCACAATGGAAGAGGCTCGTGCAGAGGCAAACAGCGGCACGGCTGCAATAGGCATAAGCGACAGCAAGATAGTTGTTTTGGCGGCTGATGACGCGGAGGAGCCGATTGAATCTACCGCTGATGTTTTAGCAATAACCGATACCACACCGGCTGTTGCTGTTGCAGGGCTGCAGTATTATTCGTATGGCTACGGAAGTAATACGATAATTGGTAATAATACTGATTACAGGGGACTGCAAATTTTATCCAACAGTCAATTGAACCTACTTAATTATAATAAAAAGTTTTATCAAAATGCTGCAAATTGTTACGGAATTCCATGGAAACTTCTCGCAGCTATTCATTACCGCGAATATGGATTAAAAAGAGAAGGTCCAAACAATGGAAATGGACCATATCAAATATGGGGAAAAAGTTACCCAATAGGGACACTTTCTGATTCACAATTTCAAAACGTAACAAACGATGCGGCAAAATATATAGTATCAAAAGCAAACGGAAGAAATTTAAGTATAGAAGACAATGTTAAATATACATTGTTTGCTTATAATGGCTTATCAAACTTGTATAAAACACAGGCGTTAAATCTTGGATTTTCGCAAGCCAAAGCCAATATAGGTGAAGGTTCGCCTTATGTGATGAATCGGGCTGATTGTAGGCGTGATCCGACTGTCGAACCTACAAGAAGTAACAGAACATGGGGTCAAATTAAATCTGACGGTGGTTCTATTAGTTACCCCGCTAATAGTGATTACGGAGCTTTTGTAGTTTATTCTGCAATTTAATTTAAGATACTGATACAAAATCAAAAATCCGAGATTTGTTAAAATAATCTAATCTCGGATTTTTGATTTGTTAAAAATAATATATCTATTTATCTAAAATTTCGGAAAACGAAATGAAATAGTTTTTCCATTTTTCTCCGCTTAAATTCCATACGGATTCATCGGAAAGATATTTTGACAGTTCGGGGCTTGCTTCATAATAGTCATTATCGGACGGCAAAGTAAATTCCGATATTTTCTGTAATGACCCGTCAATTAACGATTCTTCGGTATAAGCGGTATAGATCCCGTTTGAATAATAAGAAAATGTTTTTTGTATTATAAAATCTTTTGTTTGATTATTATAACTGCTGATAGAATAAAATGTTGTTCGGTCCGCTGTATGGTTTGATAACACGGTCTTTTTATCTGTATCAGGGCAAACATTAGCCAAAGTCTGAAAAGTGGGAGCTAAAATGAATTGTTTATTACTTTCATCCCAAATATAGCCTATAAAGTATTCTGCTGCAGCTGTTCTCTGATACGGTATAAGTAAATCCTCGTATCCGTCAAAATTTATATCGCGAAAATAAAGAGGCTTTTTTGTAAAAGAAGCATTTTCGATTGGGGTTATATTTTGAATCTGTCCGTTGTTGTCCGAAAAGACCGCCAATGATTTTATTGAATTTTCAGTATTGTCTGTGTGAGTTATCTTGATTTTTAAATTTGGCAAGGCACTGTCGGGAGTATATATTGTAATTTTTCCCTCGGAGCGGTTAAGTTGAGATGATGAGTTCTTTGAATTGCCTTTGCGACAAGCGGCAAAAATAGGAATAACTAAAACGGTTAAAAAAATGAGAAAGACTTTTTTCATAACAGCATACCTTTCACAATATGATTATAAAAATTATTACTTTGTTTTATTTTAAATGTGTGAAATTTATATCAGAATTATTTTCATACAGCTTTTTTGATTCCTCAATCAATCCTTTATCCGCAGACAGTGCTTTTATGTTCTCTGTAGTATCTGTTGATTCCGACGCATAGTTTTCTTCCCACAAATCTTCAAAAAACAGCTTTTGGTTTTTTATGCTCATATATCCGTAATGATTCGCCCCGCCGCCGACGGTAAAATAGAAAATTCCGGGATATTCGGAGTTATCGGAGGAAAAAAATCTTACGGTACCGGTCAAAAAATCCTGCTCGCCGATTAATCGGGCGGATTTTTCATACGAGTAAACGGAGAGCTTAGTATTATTAAGGACAAGCAGATCAGGCGAATTGTCTCCGTCGATATCCTTTATAAAATAATACGAATCCGAGAGGTCGGATTTTAAATCGTCTAAAATGCCGGTATACATTGATGTATTGGGTGATATATTTGATTGAGATAAATGGGCTTTTGAATTACTTTTATTGCAACCTGCAAGCATAGAAATAACCGAAACGGTTAAAAAAATGAGAAAGACTTTTTTCATAACAGCACATCTCCGTAAAGCATATTTAATTCCTAATATTATTTCTTAAGCCAATTGACAGAGGCAGTTTTGGAATTTAAAACTTTATTAAAAAGTGATTTATAAACGTTTTCGGATATTTCCGCACCGTTTGCAAAATATTTGCGTGAGGTATCGGAACGATATTCAGAAAACTCTGTTTTATATAATTCGTTTCCGCCGTAACCTAATATTTTATAAATGTAATCTGTGTGTTCGGGTGCGGTACCTTCTCTTACGGAAAGCAATGTTTTGTCGGATAAAATTTTCACATAATTCAAATCCTCATGCCATAGTGTAACCTTGTTATCCTTTATCCAAAAAATATACAGCAAATTACTCCGTACAAGTAATTCGTCCTTGCCGTCGCCGTTAATATCATAGAAAGCATATTCGGTTGAATTATTATCGGATAAATCGCTTATTTTTAATTTGCCGCCCTGTTTGTCGCAGGCTTCTGCCTTGCCGCTTAAAAATCTGTTATACAGAGTCTTGTCTTCATCTGTAATTTGCGTCCATTCGGCATTTGGAGCATTATTGAAATTCTCAGAGCTTTTAAGCTCATTTATCGTATATTTATCTTTACTGAATTTTAATGTAACATACGAATTGATTGCCGCGCCGCTGCTTTGAATAAAGCTACCGTCCTGCTTCAAATCAATCATATCGCGTTCGGTAAATTCAAAGGAGTATATTACTCCGTTATATTCGTGAAAGATCAGATAAAGTCCGACATTAGATGAAGAATATAATACAAGCTCATTTGAGCCGTCATTATCCAAATCTATTGTTGTGTATTTATCCGGCGTGATTTGCAAATCAGGATATTTCTCAGAACGGTAATTTTTTAAACAAACAGATTTTCCTGCTTCATCGGTAAATAAAATTTTGTCATTAAGGATGTCGGTCAATTCGTATTTTTGTGCATTGTTTTCGCTTAAGATACCGGATGTTTCTGCATTATCTCTGTGTTTATCATAAGATTTATTGTTTTTTCCGCAAGCACAAATTGAGATTACAGTTATAATTAAAATAAAAAATAGCAATGTTTTTTTCATACGCACGACTCCTAAAAATCTTTGTTATTATAATTATATGATATTTAATAAATTTATAAAAGAAACAAAACGGTTACATTTTTTCCAATATATTTTACTAACCCTGACGCAAACTGTCAGGGCTATTTTTTATTGGGTGTTCCGCAGAATAAGGGCATAGCAATATTTGCGGAGATAAAGCCCGATTGGAGCATAAATCACAATTGGATGATTTCCTTTGCACAGGTTATTTCGGCAAACGGATATATTCCCGGGTTTATTGCAAACACCGATTCGTCAAAAAACTTTAACTTTGACCGCCAGTGCAGTCATTATGTACAGGCTACAAAGGACACCGATTGCCTCGGCGCGGTATTCGCGGCAACAGAGCCCGAGCTTGACGGTATGCCGGAAAAATGGGCGCCCTACTGCCCTTCCGCGCTTGAGCC
>UQQR01000047.1 GCA_900543215.1 uncultured Oscillospiraceae bacterium
AATTATATTCGGTTTTCAGTCTTGTGCCGCCCCAAAGGTAATCCTTCACCGGCGGCTTTAACAATAATGGATAAAACACCGTATTCAACCTTTCTCAATTGATGACGACTGCCTTTAAATTTCTGCTATAGACAATACAAAGTATTGAAATTTGCAAAGACAATCCAAAATTCTAAACTTTCATACTTCTATGTTGATAATTTAACATTAGCTATTGCACCATACTTTACCCTGATATTTTGGCTATAAATATTTCCATAACCGCTATTGCCTTTTAAAAAACAAAAGTGAAATTGAAACACAGAATATATAGATATTTGCAGGTATGAGGAAAAGCATATTTATAAATAAAATACAGCAATGGTATTATTGACCTTAGTATACTTTATTTTCATCCTTTTCAATATAATTATTCTAATTCAAACAAAATTCAAGTATTCCGCCATCATCAAATAGAATCATTCCACTTTTTGAGAAATCAGTTGTTTTTATTGAGAGTATATCACCATTTAATTTATATGCAAATTCTTCATTTATGCCTCTTACCTGTTTAATATAATGACAATCTCTAAGTTCAATATGAAATTGCACCCATTCGCCAGACATATTGAAAGGTTTTTTTAAAGAATCACTCTTAAATACAGCTGAATTTGTAGTTAATATATTTCTAATATTACTGATTTCCATTTTACTAAGACTGAGCTTTTCATTGAAAAATTTATATATTTTATCCGAAAGACTCTCACCAGGCAATTCAAGACTTGCTGCAACAAGTGCTTTGTATGGTTCGTATGTTCTGTTTCTCCATGCAGTCAATTCGTAGTCCTTAGTAAGTTCATCAAGTTCAACTCCACATAATCCTTCTATTAAATATGCAATTGTTCCGGTTCTGTCTGCCCCATAAACACAATGAAACAGTATTGGATAGTTAGCATAATCAGAAAAAATTCTAATAATATCTGATTCATTTCGATTTTCCAATTCAATAAAAAAATTGTATTCTGCACAGCTGTAATTAATATAATTTATATTGCTTCCAAGTAAACTTTGTTCAATGATTGATGTTTCGCCTCGCTGTTCGGGTTTTCTTAAATCAATTTCGGTTTTAATATTTAAAATATTTGATGAAACAAGAATTCCATTTTCAGTAATTCTATGATCTGGTGTATCAATCTCACCACTACGATACAATAGGCCTTGCTTGATTACCGAACCCTTTTTTGTTATAATTCCACCCAAATCCCTGACGTTTTTTACACCTTCTATGTTAATTATTCTGCGGCCCGGCCTAGTTCTAAAACATTTTATTTCAGACTTAATAGTATTTCCATTTTTTTGTTTGTATATAATTTGCCAAGCATAATCATAATTTGTATAGAGGTTATCTATATCAATTTCGGTAACTTTATTTGACATTAAATATTCTGCCCAAACAACCATACTGTGCTTATTATACAAAACAAGTTTTGTAGTTTCAATGTCACAAGCGACCTCACAATCCCACTTAAAACAAACTGTTTTTGATTTTGGCTGTTCATGAATATAAGTGTTTATATGAGAATAAGTCATGTCACTTTTATCGCTATAATAAACATTTTTATAATACGACAACACATCATTTGAGGTGGCTAAAACACACGCGCCATCTTCAGGAATACTTTCGCATATAATGTTGTTCATATTTATATTCTCTCCTTAAAAACACCCTAATCAACTCGTCTTGTTAGGTCTTAATTTTCTCTCGACTTTTCACAGCTAGTCTCTTTCGGCAAAAGCCGTTGCCGATAACAGTTAATTTCATCAATGCTGCGGCGGCAGCAGAACAGTGCTTGCCTCTGTTAAAATACAGCCGAATATTAAAAACAGTATTAAGGCAACGCTCAAAAAACAATATACCCATTTGATTTCGGAAAATTTCTCTGATTTTTTACGGTTGATTATATACCTGATTGAAAAAGCGATAAAAGAAACTAACAATACTGTCAGGCCCGTTACAAAAAAATTCCCTCTGTTTAAAATAATTTTAGATATGTAAAATAATGTGTGAGAAATTAAAAATATCGTCAGCTGCAACCTTTTATACTTATTGAAAGTAAAAAGTAAGAACCATAATATAATTAACAATATTACGGTAATGTCAATACAGTCGAGCGGTTTCAAAAAATATTTAATCACGCATTATTCTCCTTTGTGTTTTCTGTCGACGCCACCGCAAAACGCATTTATTCCCAAAGGAAAGACTTTCTGATCAAATCACTACTGCTTTTCCGTATTTTTTCGATAACAGCAGGCAGCAATATATGCAGTTCTTAAAATCATATACGCCAAAAACAAGGCAACTGCAAGCAGGGGACTTTCGTATTTCCAAAGCTCCGTATATACTTCAATTAAATAACCGTAAATAAAAAGAATAAGCAAGCTTAAATTTGAAAGAATGTTAAGCGCCGTTTTGAGTTTTGTTTTCGGCTTAAAAATAAAATAATGTACAGTACAAAAAAGTCTGTTTCGCAAAGCACAAAAAATGCGCCGAGCATTAAATAAATAACAGCGCCGAAGCCCTTAAAAACGTCAGCGTTATTATTGATATCATAGCTGTAAGAGCTTACTGCCGCCGCAACCGTAAGTATCACGGTAGAGAGAATTAAAACCAAAGAGAAAGTATAAATTATTATCTTTTTTGTTTTTATTTTCATAAAGTTACCTGATTTATCGTTTATTTCATAACCGTTTTTATTAAAGCGACCGCAATCGGGCTTACAATAATTCTGTTAAAAATGCTATTGCATAAACAGCCTGCAAAAAACGCTATGTACGATGTTCCGCCGTCTGAGTATTTGATTTTTTTAAGTATATGCGAGCGGTAAATACAGTCGGCTGTCAATCCGATCGGTATTTGTAAAACAAGCATTACAAAAATCGTCCATAATGTGATTTTATTTGTAATAAAGCTTATTTTTTCGCGTGCTTCATAGGCTTTTATCGGCTGTTCGTTTACTTCTATAATTAAATCCGGATTATTTGCGGTAAAATTATTTCCGTTATAATTTTGCTCATAAGCTATTACTTCTTCGTAAAGAGGTTTTAACTGATTCTTATATGCGTTAGATATTAAAAGCATTACGCATACCGCAATAACAGAATACAAAACCGCAAAAAACACCGCGTTTTTATACATTTTACGGTAGCACATCCAATTAACGCCAAAGAAAAATGCCGCCCAGTTCCAGCTTAAAAAGAATTTTTTATTCTCGTTTTCGGCGTAAATATCAACATAACGCGAAGCGTTTTTATCAATGAAAAAATGCCAGTCCGCCTTTTTCACTCCGTTTAACAGCTCTTCTTTTGGGGATACGGCGTCGGGCAGCCTTTTCCAACAATTTCTGCAGTATCCGTCGCTTACAATATATGTAGCACCGCAATATTCACATTTCTTTTCGGTATTATCAGCCATTTTTTACTCCCCCCCGTAATTTTTTATTGTTTAATAAAAATTTCCTCAGCCTTTGCGTTCAAGATAATTATAGTCGCAATTCGGGCATTTTGGGTAATCGATGTCGTGGGTTTTCCCGCATTTCGGGCAGGTTCGCTGCCAAATCGTATCGTTGCCCGATTCGTCGGTTTCCTCATTTTCAATTGCGGCTTTTGCTCTACGGTATCGCTTTGCTTTTCTCAGATAACCTAAAGCCATAAGCAGAAAAAATGCTGAAATTGCCCACATTATTATTAAGACAATAATTTTATTTATAAGAGGGGATTCGATTAATCCGGAGGACACAACTTGGGTATCGGAAAAGAAAAGCCATAAACCGAATATTAAAAAAACGGCAGAGGCAATAAAGCAAAATACCGCTGACGGTGTTGCGTTTCCGGGCGCGGATACCGTCGGTGCCACCTTACCCGTACCGATGTAATGACCGGGATTAAACATATTATTTTGAAACTCAATAACGTCTTTCATAGAATCGTAGTCTTTTTCAAATTCTTTATTGTTCTCACTCATACCGTAATCCCCTTTAATTTAATCTTTGCCTAATAAAGGGCAACACCGCACAGAAAAAAATGTGCCGGATGCGGGAAAATGTGATATAATTAATCCATGAATAAACAGATGACAATATCCGTATTCAGAGACGAACTGGCACAGGTACGGACGAAGAAAAAAGAATTTCTCGCACAGATTGAACGGATTGTCCCGTGGAAGGAATGGCTTGCGCTGATTCAGCCGTGCTACTATAAAGGAGAGCGCGGCAACAAACCTTACCCGCTGGAAATCATGCTTCGTCTGTATCTCCTGCAGAACCCGTACGATCTCAGCGATGGGGCAACGGTGGCGGAAGCAATTGATAGCCGTGCCTTTTCGGATTTCTGCGGTGTGGATTCCAGCAATCAGGTTTCGGATGGGGATACCCTGGGACGCTTTCGCAATCTTCTGCTCAAGAACGGGCTGCAGGAAAAGCTGTTTGCTCGGGTGGTTACGCTGCTCACACAGCGGGGACTGATACTGAAAAAGGGGACGATTGTGGACTCCACCATCATCGCTGCTCAGTCTTCCACCAAAAACAGGGAAAAGAAGCGCGATTCCGATGCCCATCAGGTGAAAAAGGGCAACACATGGCATTTCGGCTATAAAGCCCATGTCGGCGTGGACAGGGAAAGCGGATTGGTGCATACGGTAGAGGCTACGGCGGCGAATGTCCACGATGTGACCGAAACATCCAAGCTGCTGACCGGAGACGAGGATGAAGTCTACGGTGACAGCGGCTATCTCGGCGCGGAAAAGCGCGAGGATGCCGTCGTAGAAAACAAATCCGGCCGAAAAATCCGGTACAAGATCAACCTCCGTCCATCCCGGATAAAGAAGCTGAGCAAAGAAGAACAGGCAGTCGCCAAAGAAGCGGAACACGCGAAATCATCTGTACGAGCAAAAGTAGAACACGTATTCGGAGTTGTGAAGAAGCAGCTGCGCTTCCGAAAGACACGATACCGAGGCCTTGAAAAGCAAAAGGCCTCGGTATCGTGTTCGCCTTGGCGAATTTGATTTTGGCTGACAGGCCCTGCCTGGCAGCCTGAGTCAGTGCGCCCATACGAACAAAAATATGGGGAAGCACCAGCCCCCCTCCGCTGAAATGACAGGTATTCATTAAATTTCAGCAGTTGTGCGGTGTTTCCTTATTTTCATATATATTCCTCCTTAAAATCTCAATCATTATAATTCAAAATAAAAATTAAGAACTTTTTATCATAAATAACGGAAATTCTAATTTTCTATATGATACAATAAATTGATGCTTATGTTAACTTTATATTGCCCGTTTTAATGATTGTTGCTTAAAACCGATATCATAATGCTATAACCAGTTTCACACACAACGATTAATTTTTATTTAAACTTATCTATTTACCGATTAAAATTAGTGCCGAAAGTCCGTTATCGGCAAAACGGATATTCTTTTACAGGGAGTATCGTTTACTCCCAAGCTCCCCAGTTTTTCTGACTGTCCCTACTACCAGCACCGTCCTTACTACCGGTAAGTACATCAGTAACCGAAAGCACTTCAATCTCAAGTTTAGGAGCTTCATATTGTTTTGTCATAAGCTCACTCCCAAGCTGCCCAACCCGTCATATTGTCCTTGCTTTTATTGGTATTGTCGGGCTTTTCGGAAGTATTTGTTTTCGAATCAGAGCCATTGCCCGTTTCGGAGGAGCTTGAACTGCCGCCCGAAGCCGAGCTTGTTTTCGACGAGGAAGCGTCGGCCTTGCTGCTGTTTTCTTTTGATGTATCATCGGTATTTTCAATCTCGAGGTCTTTTTCCTCTTCCTTTATATCCTTGCCTACATCAATAACATCAACTTTGTCTGGCGTGCTGTTGTCAGTCGCCTTTTTTTCTCCTTCGCTTCTGCTTTCATCTTCTCTGTATTCCGAAGATGTCTTTGTCGGTTCGGTTGTTCCACCGTCGTTTTTCTTTCTGCTTACCGTTATTATTGCTGTTACGGCTATTATAACGACAAGCACTGCCATTGCGGTGATTATTATGTTTCGTTTTGTCATTTTGTTATCAGTCCTGCTCCAAATCCGGATCTGTCGTGTCTGCATTTATATAGTCATAACCGCTCGTATACACAACATCTTGACAGGCGAGTAATGTAACTTCTATTTCGGGATTTGCAAATATCTTTTTCATCATATCCACTCTCCTTACTTTGTTAAAATGTTGGATCTAAGCTGGCTCGAAAATACTACATTTCCTCCGTCCACATAATATCCAACGGCTGTGCAGGTGTATTTTCCTGAATCATATATACGAAGCGCATATTCCATTGCACTGTCATCACGCATCTTCCAGGAGTATGTTTTACGGTCTTTCTTATACACAAGAACGGCTTTGTTTTCGCCTTTGGCGTTTATGTAATAAAGCTTTGCGTAATCTTTATTTTCTACAGGTTTTGCTTTATACATTGCCTGTAACGCTTCTTCGGCAGTTAAACCTTTTTCTTTTATCTGGTAATCAATATAATTCACCCAGCTGCCTAATATAAGCATTGTACCGTTTGTAACACCATTTTTATTGGTGTATGTACCAAACTGGAGATTATTTTCTTCGCCTGTTGCATTAATTTTTTTGCTTGTACCGAAAGTAAGTATATTGTTTTTGGGTTTTGCAAATGCTTTGTAAGTTGCAGTTGCCCCACTGGGGATTGTAAACTTTCCATCTCCATCCTTCGCCAAACGGGTTTCATTGGTGAGTTCTTCACCGGTATAAACGCTGTTATACGGATAGAATGTAGTGTCATTATCTTGTAAATCCGTAGTTGTTTTTTTGTTTTCGGGTACAACCGCTACGCTGCCGTCAGCATTGTCAACGCTATACTCTGTTTTCTCGTTAAGTAACTTTGTTCCATCAGCGGCAAGCTTGCTGGATGTTACCGTTATCGTTCCCGCTTCATATCCGCTTACAGTTGCCGGTATCTTAATATTCAATGTGCGCGTCTTTTCAGCATTGAGTTCTACTATATGAAGTTTGTTTCCTTCAAGCTTATAGTTGCTGTTTTCCACAAGCGCGATGTCGCTTGATGCCGGTGCTCCGAGTGTTACTCCCTTTCCCTCTATTGTGAGATCCATTCCCGCAACGCCTGCAAAGTTTGACATTCTTACATTTAGATTTACAGTATTGTCTTTTGCAGTTGCTACGCTGTTTCCGTACACCTTTATACTCGGTGTCGCTGTCTCCGCCGCAAACGCGTTTATGCCCATCACTGAAATCATTAACGCGCCCGCTATTATGCTTGCTGTTAGTTTTTTCATTTTCTTTCCTCCTAAATTATTATTTCGTATTGTAAACTTAAATGAAAGTTGAGAACCTCTCGTTCCTTTTGGTATAATGGTTTCACCACAAAACACAAGTACTCCCAAAAGAAAGGAAAGGTTCTCTGATGAAATCATATCATATTAGGTGCCCGAAATGCAACAACAATCATTCATTTTATCGTTACGGCAAAGATTCAAATGGTTACCAAAAGTATCTCTGCCGAAACTGCCATCATCAATTTGCACCCGAACGACCGAGGTCGGAGGGGGCAAATTGCCGGCGGAAACATCCGCCTTGCCCCGTGTGCGGAAAGGCTTCCTTTCTGCATAACGATTATGAGCATTACTCAAACTACCGCTGCACTGACAAAAAGTGCAACCATTCCTTTTTTGTAAGGATGTCCGCTGCTGTTACCGCTCCGTCTATGTCAACCCTTTTCGGCAAGCACAATTTCAAGCGTATGCGTTATCCCGTTCAAATTATCATCACTGCTTTGTCAATGTTTTATCTCGGCAAGAATTCCTTTCGGAATATCAGTCTCATACTTAAAACCGCCTTTAATATCAAGGTTTCTCATACCACTGTCAGCAATTGGTGCGTTAAATTCGCCCCGATGTTTGACGATATGCGTATTCAGCTTGTTTCCTTATTAGACCTCAATTCCGATGAATGGCATGCCGATGAAACGGTAGTTAAAATAGCAGGTGTAAAGCATTATATTTGGTTTATCATAGACAGTGAAACAAGATTTGTTATCGGGTTTCACCTGTCCCCGCATCGGGATTCCCCTCAGGCTGTTTCTCTGTTCAGCGAAGCCGTTAAGCTTGGTAAACCGTCCGCTGTTGTTTCAGACCGTTATTCAGCCTACAAGGTTCCGGTTAAGTCCATTTTTGACGGTGCTAAGCACATTCGCGTTCAAAGCTTTAAAGACGACATTTCAAACAATTTAATCGAATGCTTTAACAAGCAATTCAAGGCTTGGTACAAAACCAAACAGGGCTTTTCCTCTTTTGAAAGTGCCAATAACCTTATTTCCTTGTTCGTCTTTTTCTTCAACTTTGTTCGCCCTCATTCTGCTTTAAACGGTCTTACCCCGGCTCAGGTCGCCGGTTTAAATTTGTCTAAAAGGAAACGGGAGTTTTTGCTCGTTGCGTGAAGCTTTTCTATGATTTCGTGAGCTATCTTTTCATTTTAACTTTACACTGCCATAAATTTTGTTTTACCCTGTAGCAAAAAACAAGTTATTAAGATTTTTCTGCATA
>UQQR01000048.1 GCA_900543215.1 uncultured Oscillospiraceae bacterium
TTTATTTCTGTTTTTACCGCATTTCTGCGTTTACACAAAATTTGGGATAGAGCCTGATATTCACTAATATCATTTTGATTGCTGGTGATTTTTATAATTTCCATTTATAAATTCCGGTATAATGTCAATAACTCATCTAACGGTCATTTGCATTATACCCTCTCCTTTCTGTTAATCCTTTTAATTATGCTTTAGATGACGCTATTAAGGATTGGGATGTATATGCCTTCAATTGCTTTTTTGATTTATAATGTTATCATTTCCTTTGGTATTTGGTCCTTTCTAAAGTACGAAGCGCCGAAAATTTCTTCCCTGTTATGTCCGAGGTTTCGGCTCACGGCACGGCAGGCTTCACGGTCAAGTACAACACCGTTCAAATCACCCTTCAGCCTTATTATCGGTGAAACCGTACCGTCCCTTGATTTACTTTTTCTCTGCGCCGGTATTCGTTTTCTTTCGTCTATTTCACTTACGGGTCTTGCATATTTCGTATACAGCCTGTTGGCATACACCGCCCTATAGCTGTGTATATCCTGACTTCTGCTTATGTGTTTATTCTTCATAATAGGTTCGTCGGGCGGTTTGTCCCTACACCATTTTTTAATTATATCTATTGCTTCTTTATCGTTTAATATTTCAATGATTCTGTCTCTTCCACCCTTGCAGTCAACTCTTTTGTATCCTGTTTTTTCTCTCGCTTCCTTTGATGCTGTAAGAAATATTTTGTATTTATTGTCTGTATCGTCATATAAAAAATGCTGTGGGCATACGCTTTCAAGCTCCGCCCGTCTGAGACCTGTCGCCTCACAAACTATTCTTATTTCGTAAGCCGTCGTCCCTTTTTCGGTATCGTTAGTTCTGTTCTTAAAGTAATAATCTCTTGAGCGCTTAAGGTCTTGCTGCCTTAATGTAAAGTCTTTTTTGCCGCAGGAAAGTATATCCACATTCCTTTGAATTTCAGCAGCGTCTATTTTAAATGCCCTTGAAAGTCCTGTGCGGTATGTTTTATATGTAGCGTTCGAACAGCCCTCGTATTTTTTAAGAAGTAAATACTCAGTTATCATATTTTCCATTGCAGACACTGTTTTTATATTCTCTTTCTCGCAGTAATCTATAAATCTTCCGGCGATATTTTTATAGTTTTCAAGGCTTTTATAGCTCCTTATCTGATACCTTTCCGCATTGTTCTTCTTTGTACCCGGTACAAAAAGCCCATTCAAATTATGCATTATTTTATCCCTCTCCGATATGTAATTGCTTCTTCTTCCTCTGTGTTTGCTCATAAAATCCCCCCCCTTTCTCGTTTTATTTTGTCATTAAGCAAAGCTTCGTGAGTCACACTCGGGCACATTTTCCGCAGACTCAACCGTAAATTTTAATCCGATTTCTAATCTTTATAACATAAATTTTCACCACCTTAAAATATTAAAAATAAAAAATCCTGTCCTTATTTCAAAATAAAGACAGGATAAAAAGTATTATACCGTTATTATATTTTAAAAATCCAAAGCGTCAAGTTTTTACTTGAAAACCCCTTTGTTGTCTTCTCGCCCATTTATTCCCTCACTATCGCTCATGAATAAATGTGCTTTTTACGGCTATGCTTTATCAAAGAAATATTCTGTAGCATTACTAATATTGTTGGCACAATATTCCTCATAATCGTACGAAGTGTTATTTATAAGCTTTGCCGCAAGACGCATATCCCCCGTACTCTTTTGGAGCAAGTATATATTGGTATAGTATTTTTCGCTTTCATCAATCCAAAACTCATACTTGCCTGACAACGACTTGTTTTTAATACAGTCCTCATCATTTTCAGAAAATCCAAAAATATCAATTTTTCTTTTAAACTCTTCTTCGTCATTATAGTCATAATCAATTTTCAAATCTTCTGCATATCCGTCTTTTGTTAAGTATTCCTCTATGTAGTTTAAAATATCCTCTTGGGAATCGAGTCTGACAGAATAGCGTCCCATATTACCCTTGACTTCAACAAGATTTACCTTGTCTTCAGAACTAAGCCATACATATACCTTATCCCTCGCAACTCTGCAATATATAAATTGCAAAATTACTGTATTACAGTCTCCGTCTGAATCTTTATATTTTGCCTTAACCTTTTCTACTGTAAAATCAAACATATGGTTTGTAATCGTCTGATTTTTCCTCCCTGATTTTCTAATATTAAATAAATCAGACCGTTATATTGCTTTTTAAATAAAATATTGGTATTTGTTCGCATTTATAAATGATTTCTCACCCATCCAAACTTAAAACTTTAAAATTGCCGTTTCAATAACCTTGAGCAGAGAAATATCAAAATCAGGATTCTGTTCTGCAAATTTTTCTGTATCAGCATCCTTCCCTGTAAGAACTTTATACCATGTCGCTGCGGCGGCAAATCTTCCATATAGACAATTTGACAAAACAAAGGTATAGCTTGAAGCTCACATTTTTAAACGAAATTTTTACTACGGATAGCTTATTTTAAAAGCTTACTCTCTATCTGTTGTTAATTTTATTTATTAAGGCGTTTTAATTTAAAAAAATTTTTAACGGTGACAGTAGCTGTCAGGGTTGAGCTATAAACTATCTCCAGGAAAGGAGGTAGGACAGATGGGAACAGCCGAACGAAGACAGGAAATCATGCGAGTTCTTTGCCGCAGACGGCATGAAACGGTTAAAAATCTAAGCTTTGAGTTCGGCGTTTCTGAAAGAACAATTTTGCGGGATATTGCAGTTTTAAGTATTACAGAGCCTATTTATACACAGTGCGGCCGTTATGACGGCGGCATTTATGTAGCCGGAGATTACAAAATGAACCATATGTATATGACCGACAGCGAGCTTGGTATTTTACATAAATTGCTGCATTTTGCCCAGGACAAATCAGTCTGTGATTTATCAAATGACGAAACAGAATTACTTAAAACAATTATTTCGCAGTACACAAAAATTAAGAAAGGAAATTATTAATGACAAAAAAGGAAAAAGAATTATTCAAAAGTCTTTGCAGCTTTAAAGCTGACACCTTCGACAAAAACCTGCTTTCGGCCGCTACACCGACTGTTTTGGGACAGTTGTTCTTTAACCGTATGCAGACGGTGGCTTACGGTGTATTAAAAAAGCATGATTTACTGAAAAAGGTTAATCGCGAATTCAGAAACTCACTTAAATCTGCTTACGAACAGAATATTCAAAAAAACAAGTGCTTCTTTTGGTGTGTGCAGTATCTTGAAGATATTTTTAAAAACTGCTCTTGTAAGTATGCAATGCTTAAGGGCGCTTATCTTTGCAAAGCATATCCCGATGGCTTCAGAACCTCAAACGACATTGATCTGCTCGTCCGTCCAAAGGATGTAACAGAGCTTGGCAACACACTTCTTAGCGAAGGATTTATTCAGGGCAATATTGATGACGGAAAAATAAAACCGGCGACGCGCAGAGAAATAATAGAATCAAAAATGATGCGCGGCGAAACCGTACCTTACATTAAAGAAATCAATCTTCCGGAAATGAAATTTTTAGAGGTGGATATTAATTTTTCACTTGACTATAAGCCCGGAAATACCGAATTGCTTGACGAAATGATCAATAACACGGTTGTTGAAGAATTTAAGGGCTTTAAGGTTCGGACATTGCGAAAGGACGATTTTTTCATACATCTGTGCAGCCATCTGTATAAGGAAGCCGCTACCCTTCCCTGGGTTGAAATGACGCGCGATATGACAATGTATAAATATGCGGATATTTATATGCTTATTTACGATTCTGATGAAAGCAAAATAAATTTTATATTCAAGCGGGCAAAAGAACTCGGAACGGAAAAAATATGCGCCTTTGCAATTATACAAATGTCAAAGCTTTTTAAATTCGGTAATTCCTATGCCGTATCCGCCGCAGAGGAAATATTAAATAATGACCCGAAATTTATTCACACCGTCATTTCACCTAAAGACGGAAAGCTGCTTATATTTACCGAAAAGGATATAGAAAAAAGATTTTTTGCAGCCAACCGGAAATCTCTTTTAAAGGAGGTCGGAAGAGTTGAAATCACTTAATATGGAGAAAAATAATACTAAAGGCTTTCTGTTTACATTTTGCGGACTTGACGGATGCGGAAAGACGACTATGCTGACCCGACTAAAGAAGGAGCTGGAAGAGGAACACAGTGTGTTTTTAACTAAACAGCCTACTGATGCGGTGCGTAATTCGGATATTTTCAGAACATATACGGACAATCCAAATCACGACACTTACGATTACCGCAGTCTGTCTCTCCTTGCCGCAAGCGACAGATTACAGCATTGCAACAAGGTTATTAAGCCGCAAATGCAAAGCGGAGAAATTGTAATCAGCGACAGATATTTTTACTCTTGCCTAGCAAATCTCAGAGCCAGAGGATTTAAAAACGATGCTTGGATATATGAAATTGCAAAATCAATTGTAAAACCCGATATTGCATTCTTTTTTGATGTGCCGGTTGAAACCGCAATTAAGCGCGTCAGAAGCCGTGCGGCAGAAAAAGACAGATACATTGATATAGATTTGCAGTACAAACTCCGTTCGGAATACATTTCTATATGCAAAGCAAACGGCGGTATACTTATTTCGACTGAAAAACCGATAGAGGATTGTTATGACATTGTAAAGAACAGTGTAGAAAGGGTGATGAAAAATGAAAACCGAAGAAAGAATTAAACACATTCTATCCGAGTTAAGCGGTGAAAAAAGCATCGAAACCAAAGCACGATTGCAGGAGGATTTATCTCTTGACAGTCTTTCAATGGTGACAATGCTTGTTGAGATAGAGGATTCCTTTTCAATAGAGCTTGACGAAAAGGATATGAATCCGTTTGATTTGATTACCGTTGCGGATGTTATAAAGCTTACAGAAGGATATATCGGTGATGAAAATGAATAAATGCATTGAACTGCCGATATATGAACCGATTTATAAAACATATCAGTATCAAGGCTCGGGAGCGGCAATACTCGATATTGATGATCCAATAAGGAATTGGTATCTAAACGAGGCTGTGAATTTGCTATGCAATCGCTGTTTTCTTAAGGGCTTCGGCAGTCCGTTTATTGATATTATTAATTCATCATTACAAGTTAATCCGTATATTGAAAAGACTTTGATTTCAACTGTATTTCTCAAGGGATGCATCAATCAAGTAATACGTAATGTGATTGATTCAGGTTATTATTTGTATTTCTTAGGAGTAGATGATTATTATGTTAAGAATAAAAGCTTGTACAAAGAAAGACACTTATATCATGATGGGCTTATTTACGGTTACAATTTGACCGACAGGACATATTGTATTTACGCACACGACAGTAATTGGCTTTATCGGAAATTTCAGACACCGGAGATTTGCTTTACCAACGGTTGGAAATCCGCAATAAAAAACAATAAAATTGTCAATATTTATGCCCTGAGATCAAAAGGAGAAAATGTTGAATTATCGCCTACAAAAGTATGCGCAAATTTATCTGAATATTTAAATTCCGATCTTGAAAAATATTCCTTTTCAGATGTCGGCGAAGTAAAAGGAATAGTAGTTCACACTTATATTGCCGAATATGTGATGAAACTGTACAGAGGTGAAATACCTTACAGATTTATGGATTGGCGTGTTTTTCGTCTCATTTGGGAACATAAGAAGGTTATGCTTGAAAGAATAATTAAAATCGAAGAAACGCTGAATTTTGACAATAAGCTCAGTGAAAAATACCGTCCGCTTGTTAAAGAGGCGGATACAATGAGAATGTTATATGCGTCTCATCATATGAAACGCCGTGACTCGGTATTACCGATCATTTCGGAAAAGCTGTTGAGTCTCCAAAAAAATGAACGGGAAATATTGACCGAGCTAGTAGAAAAAATGGGAAAGGTGCTGGAAAATAATGCTGTGGGAATTTCTGAAGAGCAGAATACAAAATAATCATAATCAAAAGGTGTGCGAAAATAACGCCGAAATGACCTTCGAGGAACTGCTTGTTTTTGCCGAAAATTTTTCGGCAAAGCTTAACGGAATAAAATGCTGTGCCATTCTCTGCGAATCCGAAATGGCGGCAGGTATGGCTTTGCTATCCTGTTTTGCGGCAGGTGTTACGGCAGTGCCGCTCTCCCGAAGATACGGAGAACTGCACTGTAATAAAATTTTGGATGCAATAAATCCGGAGGCTGTGATTACCGATGAAAACGGTGATTTTCAAATTTTACATATCAAGGACTCGGCTTATACCGAGCCGGAGCTTCACCCGGCGCTTATTATGTGTACCTCCGGAACTACCGGAGCTCCCAAGGGCGCTATGCTGACAGAGGAAAATATAATCTCAAATGTATCGGATATAGCAAATTATTTTAATATATCAAAAAACGACAGTATATTAATTGCCCGTCCGCTGTATCATTGCGCCGTGCTCACGGGCGAATTTTTAACAGCACTCATAAAAGGCACCGATATACGCTTTTATTCCGGCGGTTTCAATCCGACAATAGCTTTAAGACTTATAAGGCAGTACGGTATAACTGCTTTCTGCGGAACGCCCACACTTCTCAGTATGATGGCGCGTTTTAATAAAGGCGGCTCCGTTTTAAAGCACATTTCCATAAGCGGAGAGTGTATGGACCGTGATACGGGTATGCACATATCCGCAGCTTTTCCGAATGCCGAAATTTATCATGTTTACGGTCTTACCGAATGTTCACCGAGGGTGGCTTTTCTTCCGCCCGAAAGGTTTAAGAATTATGCCGATTGCGTCGGTTTGCCGTTAAAGTCGGTATCAATCAAAATTCTTGACCGTAACGGCAATGAAGTCCCGCAAGGAAAAACAGGCGTTTTATGGGTTAAGGGAGATAATGTTATGGCAGGCTATTATAACAATCCCGAAAAAACCGCCGAAATATTCAAGGACGGATGGCTTTGCACGGGCGATACAGCTCTTATAAACAGCGAGGGACTGCTTAAAATAAGAGGCAGAAACGACGACCTTATAATTAAAGCCGGTATGAATATTTATCCGCAGGAGATAGAGAGTGCATTAAAGCTTGATCCGCGTGTAAAGGAGGCTCTTGCATACGGAGAAAAGGACGAAAAGCTCGGTGTACAGATAATTTTAACTGTTGCGGGTGATTTTTCCGACCCGTCGGAAATAAGGGAGCTTTGCAAGGCTTGCCTGCCCGCATATCAAATGCCCGCAAGAATAACACTGGTGAACGAAATACCGAAAAACGGTTCAGGTAAAATAATAAGGCGGTGAAAAAATGATCGAACGCGAAATTAAGCTTATGCTGACAGAGGAGGAATACACCGCGCTTGCTGAATCTGTATGTCGGCATACATCCGCAAATATTCAAACGAATTATTATTTTGACACCGACGACCTGTCTATGAATAAAAAGGGCATAACCTGCCGCATACGCTATAAAAACGGAATATATAAGGCTACGGTTAAAAAGCATAATGCCGACGGTGCCGAGTGCAGTATCGAAACCGATATATGCGAAAAATCCGAATTTGACCCGACTGTTTTTAATGCATTGGGACTTCGTTTTCAGGGCGAGCTTGTCACCGAAAGGCTGAAGCTGTACGATAATGCATTTTGCAAAGCCGTGCTTGACAAAAACACATATCTCGGCAAAACGGATTTTGAACTTGAAATAGAGTATTGCGAGGCATATAAGAAAAAAGCATTTGTTTGTCTTGACGATATTGCGGATTTTCTTTGCCGATGCGGGTGTTTACAGGATAAAAAGGAGCTGATATCGCGCATATCGCATGCAAAATCCAAATCACAGAGGTTTTTTGAAGAAAAAGTAAAAAATTAAGAAAAATTTTTTTCTAACCCTGACGCAAGCTGTCAGGGTTATTTTTTATACTGTATAAGCAATTGCAAAGTGTCGTGACGCCGATTAAAAAAATAAAAAATATATTTTAAAAGAAAGGGGTCCTACACATATGGACGAAATTAAAATTGGTGCAGAGCAAGAAATTTATCTTGAACCAGAAACAGAAAAAATTGAAAATGCAGATCAGATTGCAAAAATTTCTTTAGATGTGGAAAAGTATCCATTTATTATTGGATGTGATGCTAATGAAAAAGAAAACATCGTAACCGGACTTGAAAAACTGGGCTGTGATGATGTAAAGCAATTGGATTTTGCGAACTGTGTAGCGGTGTCAATGAGTATGGCACAGCTTAAAGCCATTAAAACGCTTGCCGGAGTAGAAATTGTTGAAAAGGACTACGAATATAAATGTCTTAACAATGGCATGAATGAAAGCGAATATACTATTTATTTGGCAGGTAAAAATCTTGTTATTAACAATAGAAAGACTAACTATTAAAAGTCAAGTCTAAAAATCAAAAACTGTTGTGAATTGAG
>UQQR01000049.1 GCA_900543215.1 uncultured Oscillospiraceae bacterium
TAGCATATGTCCTTGGAGAGGGACACTAAAAACTACTACTTTATTATACGAGGAGGTAAAGCTTGCAGTATTTGATACCGGTGTATCAAATGTTTCGATAAATGGGTTTGTTAACTTTGTTAATGATGTTTCTACAGACGAAAACGGTCATGGTACACAAATGGCAGGAATCATTTCCGCCGTTGTTGCAAATGCGGAAAATAAAATTGCATCACCGAGCATTTGCTCTGTTGTTGTCGCTGATCACAGAGGATTTGCAAAAACATCTACTATTATGCAGGGACTTGATTGGGCAATCAATAACGGAATTAATATTGTTTGTATGAGTTTTGGCGATTACCATAAATCCAAACTATTAGAAAACATGATTAACCGTGCATCGAGTTGCGGAATTGTTATGGTTGCAGCTGCTGGTAATGATGGTGGATTTGAGGATGAAAAGCGAATTATGTATCCTGCGGCATTTGATAATGTACTATCGGTTGGTGCAAAGAATGGTGATACTATTGCTAATTATTCTAACGGCGGAGAAAAAGTAGATTGTTTTGCCAACGGTTCACAAATTACAACGGATATTAACGGTAACGCAGTAAATGTAAGTGGAACTTCAGGTGCTACTGCCTTTATTTCAGAAACAGTTTTGAAAAATTGGTGTGTAAATCCAGAAAAAGCATCATTGGACATTATTGCAGATATAAAAGCAGAAACGTCTCTTTCTGCAAGTATGAATACGGCAAAAACATTGACATTAACCAAAGAATATGATATAACCTCTGATGAAAAGGACAAAATTATGTCGAACATTGCAAAACTTAACGCAAGGTCACTGGACAAAGGTGTATCGGTGCTCTGCGTTGGTGATGATTGTGATGACGGATGCTATTCTAATGATATGGCATCGGCGATAAGTCTTCCTTTTTTAAATTGGCGAAGTGGTAGTATTACTTGCCCGGGCAATGAAGTTTGGTACAAATTTACCGCAAATGTAAGCGGAGTTCATCCCAATGGTAGTCCGGGTTGGTATACTGTTCATACAAAAGGTTCGTTAGATACCGTTGGTTATCTGTATGATTCTTACGGCAATCAAATTGCATATAATGACGATGGTAGTAATGGGTTGAACTTCAATTTCTGGGTTCAACTTGAATATTACGAAACATATTATATTAGAGTTAAAGCATACGGTAGTAATACGGGTAACTTTGACATAAGAGTATCGTATTTTGATGATGATCACGGCAATACCATGGATTCAGCAACCGAGGTTATTGGTGTGTATTATCAGGATAAAACTGTAACAGGATATTTGCACAGTCAGAATGATGTGGATTATTATACCTTTGTTCCCGCAAGAAACTGTGTAATGGAAGTTTACACGGAGGGCGATACTAACACCTACGGTCAATTATACTGTGCATCCGGCGGTTTGCTTGATTCTGATAATAACAGCAACGGTAACGGTAACTTCAAAATTACAGCACACCTCGAAGCTATGAAACGATACTATATTGCTGTTAGTCACACTTCTTCAACTGGTTATGGCGATTATACGCTAAGGTTTAAGTTTGTAAAGGATATGTTGCCTGCCTATTCAAATCCAAAAGGTGCTATTTGGATAAACGATAGTTATGATAAAGATGAAGTGGAACTGTCTGTTCAAAAGATTGTTTATATAGATAATCAAGATAGTATATTATGGGGATATAAATTACAACAATCCACTTTCATAAATACTATTAAAATTAAAGCACAGCAGTCTATAGATGAATTAATTGAAGAGTTGATTTTACAGGGTTTTTCGACCTCTTTTGCCTATAATATGGCTGGTTATATTATAGATGTTTTGGAAATATTACAGCCTTCCTTGAATCTTGCGGAATTTAATTTAGCTTATGATTCATATGTTGATAGTGGATGTATAGGATTCGTTATTGCTCAATGTTGGACCTTAAAACGTATGGCTGTGCCGCCAATCCCTGTGTATGAATATGTTGAACAGCAAACTTATGCACACTATGATAACGATAGTTATATGTATGGTTATCCGTATGCGCGGGGACATTTTGAGTGTTGATAGTTTGTGTATTTTAGGAGAATGATTTATGAAAAAAAAGATTGTAATTTCTTGTGTTTGCATCTTCATCGTTTTAGTATTATCAATAGGTGTTTATTGGTGTTTCCATCCCACTCACTATAAATTTAATGACCGATTTATTATTGGAAACTCAAAAGATAACATAATAGAAAAATACGGAGAATTCGATTATAGCAAATATGATGAGAGCGGAAATTATTTATATGCCGAATATGTAGCGAGTCATTATAATTATCCTAAATATACACCTGGGCTTATAAGAAAATGGTACATTATTGAGTTTGAAAACGATATAGCAACAAATGTTGAAATACGTGAAGGTGAATATATTCAATAAATTATAATTTTTAAAATTTTTCTTCTTTTCATTAAAGGAGTGGTTAGTAATCTAATCACTCTTTTTTTGTAACAACAATTTCTTTCAACCCCGACACTCGTTGTCAGGGTTATTTTTTATACTATGATTGCAGCTGTAAAAATAAAAAATCGGAGGTGATGTAAATGCAGTCTGTATTAGGGGAGATTTCAAAATTGAGGAGAGGTTCCCCAATCATTATTGATTACCATAATAGCAATCGTTACAGGTTGGTTGTTCAGGAAAGCAACGGAACAAAGACCGCATATTATTTCAGTACACCAATCTATAGCAGAAGAACGCGAAAAATGATTGATGTAAAATTTCAGTCTAACGGTGATGCGATTTTTTCGACCGGTAGTAACACCAATATTACTGTTTCGAAAAATGTGTTAATAGAAAATGCAGAAGGTTCTTGTTCGATAGAATTGTCGCAAAACTGCAATTTGATTTCATCACAAAAGGTTCGTTGTGGAAGTATGGTACTAACCCCTACAACAAACGGCGTGGCATTCAAATGCGCACTAAAGACAAAAGAGAAAGCAACATTTACTATTGAGGTCGGACAACCGTTTTTGAATGTGAGCGCGAATGATAAGTGCTTTGCTCTGATGAAGGAACGTTTTAGACCATTTGTTGTATTCTCTTGCATTGGCACAGTTGACACAAGCGGAAATGTGATTGCTCCTGCAAAAATCGAGTATCAGAAGCTTACGGATAGACATTATAGAATCGCAATTTTTTCTACAAGTCCGTTGGCTCAAAGTGTACTTTTTGAAGCGAATCTCTATGAGAACAAATTGTTTCAGGACACAACGGTTGAAAGTATGAATCCATCCACAAATAACGCATTTGGCAGTGTTGGTTTTATCGGCAATTCTTCTGCTTACGGAGAACAATGGTTGTATTCGCGGCTTGATTATTCAAGAATACCCGAAATTATGGATAAACGAATTCAAAAAGCGGTGCTGCATATGCCTAAGCTCAATCAAAGCAAGGTTGAATTTAGTGCGTACAAGGTTTCGGCACGTTTCTGTAGTTTTGGTTCGAACTGGGACAATAAGATCCCCGGAGAAACACCTGTTTCTGATTCGTCTTCTCAAAATGGCTATCAAAGTTTGGATTTTACATCCTTGCTGATTGACGGCAGGACGAAAACCATTACGAAATCCGAAGGGCTGATTTTAAAGCCTAAAATTAAGGGCTCAGGTTTTTCTGTAATTGCAACGGGAGATAGTTATTTAGCTCCGCAGATTATGGAAATTAATTTTAGGTAAATTTTTTGAATTTTTATAAATGAAACTTGCATCTGAACGCTTGGTGGCTGACAAAATCGAAAAACCAACTATTAACGGAACCCAAGCTTGACGGTATGCCGGAAAAATGGGCGCCCTACTGCCCTTCCGCGCTTGAGCCTGAGGATATGTCACTTTGGTTATGCGGGGCTACGGCATTTGATTCACTGTCGGTTGAAGATGTGTATTCCGCAAACGAAGATATTATTGCAAAAATGTGGTAAGGAGGATATAATATAAATGAACAAGAAGCAATATAATAATATTATAAGAAATACTTTAAAACAGGAGCATACCGAGGATTCGCTGTCGACAGCAAGAGCAGTATTTAAAAATATGGGCATTGCGCTGCCGAACGGGGTTATAAAAGAGGTCTTTAAAACCGTTAAAACCAACGACTATATGGGCTGGAAGCCCTGCACAATGGAAGAGGCTCGTGCGGCGACGAATAAGGGCACTGCGGCAATAGGCATAAGCGACAGCAAAATAGTTGTTTTGGCGGCTGATGACGCGGAGGAGCCGATTGAATCCACGGCGGAGGTTCTTGCAATAACCGATTCCACGCCGGCGGTGACAGTCACAGGATTGCAATATTATTTGTATAGCTACGGCGGAACAGGTTGCGGAGGTATTACAACTACCATTTCAACTGAATATTGTGGCGGTTCAAACTATAGAGATGTTACAAAACATAAAATGGTTTTGCAATGTGATGGTTACTATGTGTGCTCCAAATGCGGATATAGAGTCAAATCACCATCTTTGCAAGATAAGGAAATTCTCAATGATAGTGACTACTTTACAATTGTTTCCTTGTTGCATGAATATCTGTCAATAGTTCAACAGTTTCCAATATATGCAGAAAAAATGTTGTATATGATTGATGCAATTAGAGGTTTGCCCGAAAACAAGACTAAATATGAATATTGTGACAAAAACGGAATATATGTTCCGGAATATAATATTAGCCTTGGGAACAGTAATATATACATTCATGTTAATAAAGGCTCCTGTGTAACAGAGTGGGTTTTGTTAAAAACATTGTATTCTATTATCAGTGCAGCTACGCCATTTCCATATTCAGTTATGTTATCAGCAGTATCAGATTTAGTTGCCAGAGATCATCCGGGAGTTACTAAGATGACCGGTGCGGACATTGCGAAGAATTTTGCATCTTATATAGCCGAAGGAATTCTTAATATACCTAATATTAAAAAAGTGCCAAAAATAATATTGGAAAAGGTTAAAAATGCGGCAGATATATATTTCTTTTATGATGATATTGAAAAGGGAATTTCGTGTACTAATGATTGTTACAACATTAACATATCTGTAATCAATAAAGATGAATTTTATGATTGTCATCAAATCAAATATCATTTTTCAAATGGAGTTGAAACAATGGGTAGATATTCAGAATATAATGTTGATGGTATTCAAACTGTATATGTTGGGGCCAATTATTATGATCATGTGAATAATCGCGAATATGATGTTTACAGATAAATGATTGACTATTTATTAAAAATGCATATTATGAAAGGGTGTAAGATTTGTTTAAGTGTCCTTGTTGCGGTGGGGAAATAAGCTTTTTAAAAAAAATGCTTTTATTACCTTGCGGCGGAACAACTCAATGTCCCTCCTGCGGCAATAAATTATGTCTTAAACCGTATGGTACAAGCCGAAGTGATATAGGTTTAATTTTTATATTAACATATTATTTTCTAAACATAAAAAAATGGCTTGTACCGATATGCATATTGGAATTATTAGTATTCTCCCTAATAAAATCTATATTACTGCCTCTTGTCCCATGCGATACAAAACAAAAAATGTCCTTTATAGATTGGTTTGTTGCGGTATTTCTAATATTAGGTTTACTTATTGGTTTGTTGAATGAAATTTTTCAATAATGAACGACAGTCAATCTGCTTAATATCCATAAATTTCTTTTACAAACGATAGCATATCAAATCAGCTTTTTCCAAAAAATGCACGGCAAATTTTGCAACGGATATACTAAAAATTCACAGACACAATAAGGCATTTATATAATTTACCTCACACGGCGAATACTAAAGAAAGTTGGGGAAATCAATGAAACTTAAGGCGTATATTGCGGTATCTGTTATTCTGTTTTCGGCTGTGCTGTTAACAAGCTGTGGTAAAAAGTATAAATATGATTCTGATTGGATAATCGGAAAAAATTCACAGGAAATAATTGAGCAGTACGGTGAGTTTGATGTAGTGACTATGCCTAAAAATGATCAAGGTCTTTATTCTTCGGCAATATGTTCGTATATTATAGTTCCAAAAAAGGTGGGCTATCTGGGGACAACACCTGAACGATTATTTTCAATAGGTTTTGATGAGAACGGAATCGCCGATGAATGCTTTGAAGAAACGGGCGGAAAAGGCGGTTAAAGATTCAATGACAGTAAACTGCATATTATTCGGCGGAAGATTTTAAAATTGATTAAATATCCCCGTGTAAAAACAACGGTCAGCTTCCACTGACCGCTGTTTTTCTGTTCTTATAACAAAAAATATATTTTCTAACACTGACACAAACTGTCAGTGTTATTTTTTATACTGTATAAGCAATTATTTATCCGTAACGGTCTCTCCCGCAAACGCTGCTAATAAAAACATATCGTGTAGCAGCAACACCGGTGTTGCAAGGGTCAACCCCGACAGCGGCTATGTCACGGCACAGGGCGCAGGCACGGCAATAATAACCGCAACCGCGCAGGACGGCAGTGGAAAGTATGCAGAGTGCAGAGTTACGGTCAATCCACCGGTAGCGGTTACAGGTATTGAGGTTTGCCCGACAAGTCTTACAATGAATGTGGGTGATGTCGAGTATCTCTGCACAACAATTATACCGTATAACGCAACCAATCAGTCGGTAACATGGTGCAGCAGCAATGAAAATGTCGCAACGGTAGGAATACACAGCGGCAGAATCACCGCAAAGCGTGCGGGAACGGCAACTATCACCGCAACTACGGCTGACGGCGGGTATCAGGCAAATTGTACTCTTACGGTAATCATTGATACTGTCACTATAAAAAAAGACGGTGCATTTAACAAGGTTGTATTTAACAAAACAGGAAAAGTATGGCGTTGTATAAACCGGGATATGATTTTTGATGAAGAAAATATGAATAATACTTTTTTAATTCAAAGATCAAATCACAATTTTTTTACATACTACAATGAAAATGATCCGCCTCTGTCTAATACAACCCCAAAAGAATATACCGACGAGGAAATTAAGTTGTTATATGCGATTGATCCTCATGGTGTTGCACACTATATCCAAAGGTTTGCAGCGGAAATAGACGGTGATTTAGAAGATATTGTGCAATATAAAGACAGGATTTTTAGATTACTATTTAACCGCGAACCAAAATACTTTGCTAGAACGATAGATGGAGTTTGGTACAGGGTTGATACTTATGAAGAAATTAATGATGTTCTGTCAGAATCAGAAGCATATTTTGGTATGCACCCAATATATGATTGGCATACTTTTTTTGAAATATTGGGAGTCTGCTCCTCTATTTTAAATGTTGTATTCTTGACGAATTTCTTCACATCGACTGTTGCAGGTGTTATTATTAAGCGTGTTGTTACCACAGGTCTTCTCGTTGCTTCTGGAATAGAGTCGGTATTGAGAAATGAATTTGCAGACTATACTCCTGGTGATGCTTTTGAAGCGGCTATAGAGAACACCTTACCTGATTGGGCAGCTGCATATGTCTCATTATATGAAAGTATAGATGATTTGGCAGACGCAATGACATTGAATTTGAATTACAATAAAGAAATTATAGACTATTGTGCATGTCATACAGTATATAATGTTTTATTTGAAATGAAGAATGGAAGCACATATAAATTAAAAGATGTCTGTGATATGATGGGTGAATAATTAAAAGGTAACCGCACATGGATTTCATGTGCGGTTACTGTATAACGAAAAGAGACCATCCCAAATATTGTGTAAACCTCCAATGTGGTGTAAAATAGAAAGAAC
>UQQR01000050.1 GCA_900543215.1 uncultured Oscillospiraceae bacterium
GACCGAACGGTCTGCCCTGTGCCTGTTTTTATTTACTTTTTAAGCCGTTCCTCAAAGGCGAACAGCTTTATTATAACGAAAGTAACGGGGCCGCCGACTACCGTCGCAATGGTCGTTGCCCAGAACTGACCTATTTTCAGCACATTTATCGTCAGCATACTCGCAAATGTATAAATCAGAAAATTCGGTATATATGAAAGTAAAAAGCAAAAATATTTTTTAAGCGAAAGCTTGCATTTGAATACTGTTTTGCTGTTAAGTATGTAATTTATTGTAAGCGAAATAAAATATCCGATATATGCGGAAATATTTTGCTGAATTTTAAGATGCGCGAACCATGAAAAAAACGCCGTATTAAAGGTATTTACTATTCCTATCAGGCAAAAACCGATGAATTTTTTACTGAAAAAAGTATTCTTCAGCCGTATGCCGAATTCTCGCAATATACACTCGCCTCTTTTCCGTAAGAGCCATTATAACAAAAAGACGGAAAAAAGACAAGCAAAATTTATTGGGCGAAGAGCTTTTTCACCGCGGGTATACGGAAAATGATTGCCGCCGCAACAGTTGTGATAACAAGCTCGGGCAGCATATAAAAGCCATTGTAAGCCAAAGAATAAAGGATAGGACGGTTTGTAAAAATATTTCCGAAAATTTTAAACTGCTCAAGATTTCTGAATATAACATAGCCGGATATAAAGTGGCTTACAAATCTTAAAAAGATTGCAAGCGCAACGCCGCCGCAAATGCCGGCATAGCCCTTTTTCGCAAAAATTCCCGCAATGCCTAAAACCGTAAAGGCAATTATGTAATCGAATAAGACAGTACCGATAAGCATAGCCGGCGTAAGCCCCCATGTGAGAACCTCGGGAAGACCTAAAGCCAACTGACCGAGGGCATACACAAACGCGGTGCCGAAGCCCCATTTAAGTCCGAACATTATGGAAATCATAACAATCGGAAGCATGGAAAGCAGAGTTACCGAACCCTCGAGCGGCATTTTAATAACCTCAATAAGGCTCAGAACCGTTGCCAAAGCTACGAAAACCGCGCTCAAGGTAAGCTTGTAAACAGAATTTTTTGTTGTTGACATTTTTAAACACTCCTTTTTATTCTGCAATCCCCTGCGAATAAAAAAGCCGCAGGCAAAATCGGCCTGCGGCAATACTCCTTGCGTATTTTCCTACGACGGCATTATCCGTATCAGGTCGCAGGTCGGAGTCATAGTATAACGGACTCCCTCTCAGCCTGAGTTTCATCAAGCTCCCTAAATTGCAACGCTATTATAGCATTAAAGGCTTAAATTGTCAAGCCGTTTTCTCCTTTATATTTCCGTTTTGTCGCCATTCCTCCTCTTATATGCCTTTCCTGCTTATTTTTTTCAAGCACCTGCTTAACACTGCGGTAAAGCTGCGGATTTTCATGCGATAATCTTTCGGTAACATCTTTATGTACGGTAGATTTGCTTATTTTAAAAACCTTTGCCGCCGCTCTTACGGTAGCCCCCGTATCAAGAATATATTCGCCTAATATTTCGGCTCTGTCCTTTGTAGCTTCTTTCATACAATCAACTCCCCAGTAGGTGTATTTGCACCTGTCGACTAATTAATTGTATGTTTTCACCACATAATATATGACTTTTTGCGGGACAAATAGATTATCCGTATTATTTACAGCTTTGAATTTGTGCCGATTATTTTTTTAAATCATCTGTTATTAATAAGAAATTTGCGGTAAAAAACCACACCGACAATACTCGTAAGCACTTCTGTAACGGGAAAAGTCATCCAAAACCAATTAAGACCGAGCCTTGAAAATAAAAAACCCAACGGAACAAACAAAATAACGGTGCGAATAACGGTAAGAGCCGAGCTTTTAAAGGCAGAACCGACAGCCTGAAAAAAGACGGGGAAAATCAGTGAGGTCACCATAGGCAAAAAGCTTATGCCGACAAACCGAAATCCTACACTGCCGATTTCGATTACCCTTGCGTCTGATGTAAACACCTTGAGCATTTCTGTCGGAATTAAAATAAAGCATACCGTACCGAGCGCCATAAGAGCAAGTCCGAATACAACCGCATTACTAAGCGTTTTCCTGCAGCGTTCTATATTTCTTGCTGCATAATTGTAGCTGATGATCGGTACGATACAGGTCTGCATAGCCCCGAGCGGAATGAAAAAGAAGGTTTGCCATTTGTAATAAAGCCCCAGTGCGGTAACCGCCTGATCGCTGAAAAGCGAAAGTATCAGATTAAGCCCCAATATGTAAAAGGTATACGCCGCCTGCATAAGTATATTCGGCGTGCCGAGACGGAATATCCTCGCAATACAACGGGGGTATACGCTTCTTTGCGGCGGTTTTCGAAAACCCTTTTTAAACACGACCGCTGCGGCGGCGATTTGTCCCGCTACCGTTGCGGCGGCAGCGCCGGCAATTCCCATTTTCGGCAGTCCGAGTATACCGAAGATAAGGAGCGGATCCAGGATGATATTTGTAACGGCGCCGATAATCTGTGCTGTCATAGGCGTTTTCATATCGCCGACCGATTGCAAGACCTTGGCCCAAATGCTTTCCAAAAATAATCCAAAGCTGAATACGCATACAATTCTTCCGTATACGGTAACATCCCGAATAACGGCTTCGGAGCTTGTAGACATCCTTGCATAATACGGCATAATTGCCCAGCAAATCAGCGCAAATAAAAACCAAAGCGCTATTGCAAGCGGTGTTCCCGCCCCCGCATATTCATCTGCCTCTTTTCGGTTTCCGACGCCGAGCCTTGCCGCCATAGCGGTATTAATTCCTACGCCTGTTCCGACCGCAAGAGCTATCATTAAAAGCTGAATAGGATAAATAATGGATAAAGCCGTAAGCCCCGAATCCGAATACCTGCCCACAAATAGGCTGTCCACAATATTGTAAAGCGCCTGAATCAACTGAGCCAGCATAACAGGCGGAGCAAGACGAAATAATATTTTACTGATTTTTTCCGTTGCGAATAAATCCGTATTTTCCACTGCTGTCCCCCCATTCCGGAGCCTTAAATTCTATATAATTCTATTTCACCGTTTCGGTAAAGTCAATAAAAAATCTCTGATGAAACCGAAAAGTAACAATCGCTAAAAGTTACAAATAATAATCTTGTTATTTTTCACAAACATTATAAACCGCCTTAGAATAGTTTGTTAATTCATACAGCGTTTATGTTTTTTCAGAAATAACACTTGCAGATTTAGATTTATTGTGCTATTATGTTCGCAAAGAATTTCGAAAGGGGTCAGTGTCATGAAAGAGTTTTTCCGTAACGGCTTTAAAACTCAGGATAACTGTGCCTTTTTCTTCCGCAATTTAAAATTTGTCAAAGACACCGTTCTTGTATCGGTGTCTCTTTTTATTATACGAATTACAAACATTCTAAGCATTATTATTAATGCTTTTAATCGCCAATCGACAAATGCTTGTTTTTCGGATACAGGTTCATACGAAGTTTGTTAAACAAAGTATGACAGAATTTGAAAAAAACGCCTTTGCCGAATCGGCAAAGGCGTTTTTTATATACCCCTTTTGTCCGGCCGGCAATAAGGGAAGTTAAAAACATTTGGATTTTAAAGGAGAAACCGAAAATGCAGTTTATGAATTTTGTATTCGCACTGAGTCCGCTTATAGTCGTACTGGTGGGAATATTAGGCTTTAAACAACCGGCTAAAAGGGTTGCGCCGCTGGCGCTTATCTGGACATTGCTTTTGGGATTTACATATTTTAATGTTACCGGAGCTTCGTTTGCAGAGAATGTTACCGTTTTTGACGCGCTTATCTGGAAAGGAATTAAAGAAGGTCTTAAAATCGTACTTATGGTCTTCGGAGCGTTCGTCATACTGAATATTCTTCGTAAAACCGGCGCTATTGACGATGTAAAAGCTACAATAGCACACATAAGCGATGACCGCCGTGTGCAGGTTATCATTATAGGACTTATGCTCCCGATATTCTTAGAGGGAGCCGCGGGTGCCGGTTCTCCCGCAGCCATTGCCGCACCTTTTTTGGTAGCTCTCGGATTTGACCCTGTAACCTCAATTGCGGTGGCTCTTCTCGGCGACGCAACGCCTTGCTCGTGGGGCGGCGCGGGTCTTACAACGATAAACGGCGGCGCCGCGCTTGTAGACGCAGGTGTTTCTACCGTAGCGCTTAACTCTTCTATGGTTGGTCGTTTTCATATGTTCGGTGTTCTTGTTATCCCGTTTTTGATGATAGCCCTCGCATTCGGCAAAAAAGGCTTCAAGGGTATTGTCCCCTACCTTACCTTCACCGGCGTAACTACAGGTCTTGTTATGTTTCTGCTTTCAAATTTCGTGGGTGCGGAAGTAACATCCATGGGTACAGGTCTTATATCAATAGCCCTTTCTGTTGTGTATGTCAGAATTTTCAAAATTAAGACCCCCGAGGAATTCCGTCACAAGCAAATAAAGCAAGAGCGTAAATATAGCTCCTTACGCGCTCTTTCGCCGTATGCTTATATGCTTGTATTGCTTCCTACCGTACGTTACGGCTTTCCGGCTGTTGTGAAAAACGGATTTGCGGTAATGTGTACCTTCGGATATATATTCTGGGTTGATTTGGTAATATTACTTTCAGGTATACTCGGTGCCTTAACACTGGGCGTAACAGCAAAACAGTATTTTAAAATATGCAAGGAAACTGCTGTAAGCGTTCTTCCCGTTCTTGTCACAATAGGCAGCTTACTTATTGTATCATATATAATGCAGTCGGAAAATACGGGTATGATAAACCTGCTTGCTACGGATGTCGCTTCCGTTGTAGGGCGCCTTTATCCTGCGGCGGCTGTGTTAATAGGCTCGGGCGGCGCCTTCGTTACGGGAACCGGACTCGGCTCTAACATAATGTTTGCCGATATGCATATGCAGGCGGCAGAGGCTCTCGGTATGAACCCGATCACAGTGTTTGCGGGTCAGAATGCAGGCGCTTCGCTCGGCAATATGATTTGCCCCAATAATACTGTTGCCGCCTGCGCCACCGTTGGTGAAAACGGCAATGAAAATAAAGTAATGCGCCGCACCCTTTTGGTATTCGGTATCATTTTAGCTCTTTATATGGCGCTTGCTATGCTTTATACCTGTGTTATATTCCCGCATTTCGGTAAATAACCTTGCTTTTGCAAGATGTTTATATTAAAAAATTGAAAGGATGTTATTAAAATGAAAAAGCGTGTTTGCGGAATTATAGGTCTCGGTCATGTGGGGGCGCATGTTGCCTCCGCACTTACAATGCAGGGCATTGCGGACGAGCTTATACTTGTGGACCTCAATCACTCAAAGCGTGACAGCGAGGTTCAGGATCTGCGTGACTCGGCGGCGTATCTGCCGCACCGCGTAACGGTAAGACCCGGTGAATTTGAGGACCTTAAGGACTGCGATGTTATAGTAAACTGTGTAGGCAAAATCGAACTGCTGTGCAGTACGCATGACCGTGTAACGGAAATGGATTTCACAATACCGGCGGTTCGCAGCTATGCGGATAAAATTAAAGCCTCCGGTTTTGACGGCGTGCTTATCAACATCACCAATCCCTGTGATATTGTGACAAGAGAATTAGCACTGCATTTAGGGCTGCCCAAGGGTCGTGTATTCGGCACCGGAACCGGACTTGATACCTCAAGGCTTTTGTCGGCGCTTGCCCGTCAAACGGGAATCGACCACAAATCAATAACCTGCTACATGCTCGGCGAGCACGGAAATCAGCAGTTTGCCCCGTGGAGCTGTGTAAGCTTCAGAGGAAAACCGCTTGACGACTGGGCAAAAACAGATTCTCGTTTCCGTTTTGACCGTGATGCACTTCAAAAGGAATCAATAGGCGGCGGCTGGGTCACCTTTTCGGGAAAAAGCTGCACGGAATACGGAATCGCTGCAACCGCGGCCCGTATGGTTCATATCGTACTGCATGATGAAAAGGCTATAATGCCTGCCAGTGCCGAGTTATGCGGCGAATACGGTGAAAGCGGTCTGTTTGCCGGAGTACCGTGCGTTATCGGAGCCTCGGGCGTTGAAGAAGTTATCGAATTACCCTTGACGGACGAGGAAAAAGAAAAATTCCATTCCTGCTGTAACGGAATAAAAGAGAATATGAAGCATTTGGCAGAGATATAAATGACTTACCCCGTGCAAAAGCACGGGGTAAATTATTAAATCTTTTACTTGACATAACGGCGCATTACATTTATACTAATGTAAGTGCGTTATGAAGGCATAGCTCAGTTGGTTAGAGTACCTGCTTGACATGCAGGGGGTCGGTGGTTCAAGTCCACTTGTCTTCACCATAAAAGGGCTACAAAATAGATGTAGCCCGTGAAAACCCCGATTTTATCGGGGTTTTCACCGTTTATACGGCAAAATTTCAGCGAACCGTTTTGACAGATATAAAAATGATGTTTTCCCTTTGTTGGATGTCTTGAACTCTCACACAACCGAATAATGATACGCAAGGCAGATAGAAATCAAAAATCTATCTGCCTTTTTTATTACCCTAAAAAGGAGAAATCAAATATGCTGCAGAAAGAATTAGCCAAACGCCTCAAAGCTCGGTACGACACCAAGATGGACGGCA
>UQQR01000051.1 GCA_900543215.1 uncultured Oscillospiraceae bacterium
AAAAAAGCCGCCTGCAACAGCAGCTCGACAGCATAGCCGACGCAGAGCAGCGGCGAGAAAACGCAAAATCCCGACTCGATGATATTTACACGATACTCGACGGCATAAAGAACCGCCCGATGGAATACGATGACCAGATCGTCCGCCAACTGCTTGAATGCATAGTGGTGGACTCCAAAGAACAGATTACCGTAATATTCAAAGGCGGTCTTAAATCGGTGCAGCCGCTGACCGAATGACAGCGGCTCACCGCTGCCCCATCAACCTTGAAAGTTCAAGATTTTTCGTAAGGGAACAAATACTACTCCCAAAAAGGCGAAAAAATCTATTTTATAGTCCTCCCACAAAAACAGGTCTTAATCCGTATGGGATTAAGACCTGTTTTTATTATGGCTTTAGCCGGTTGAGGACGAAGTCCGAAACAAAGAACCACCCGCTATGCGGGTGCGCGTCAGTTGTTATACAAAAAAATTCTCCAAAGTAGTACAATAAGGTTGTTCAAGTCTTAGAGAACTACGAAAGGAGAATTTTAATGGCTAACAGCACAAATAGTTTATCACACACAAAATGGTTATGCAAGTACCATATAGTAATTGTTCCGAAATACCGCAGGAAAATAATATATAATCAAACTCGGAAAGATTTGCAAGAAATAATAAAGACCTTATGCAAATATAAAGGAGTAGAGATAATAGAGGGACATATGATGCCGGATCATGTACATCTTTTGCTAAGCATACCCCCAAAAACGAGCATAGCGAGTTTTATGGGGTATCTGAAAGGTAAAAGCGCACTGATGATGTTTGATAAACATGCAAATTTAAAATATAAGTTTGGCAACCGACACTTTTGGGCAGAAGGATATTATGTTTCAACAGTAGGCTTAAACGAAAGCACAATAAAAAAATATATCCAAGACCAAGAGAAAGCGGATATTGCATTGGATAAGTTAAGCGTTAGAGAATACGCAGACCCATTTAGCTAACCCCTTTAGGGGTAGCCAAAGTGGCAAAGACTCTAAGGCTTGAACAAAGAGGAAGCCCGCGCCTTGAGACGCGGGTCGGCTTTATGGGCTTATAGCCCTTGTGCAAACCACCCGTTTGACGGGTGGTTATGATTTATATATTAAACTGGCGATCTGGCTTTATGCCCCGTCATCCGTTTTAAAATTCAAAAGTCACTTGAACAGCTTTATTTTTCCTATAATCGGCAGTTCCTTTGCCTTTCCCTGCGCCGCATATATTATGCCGATTACCGAAAATACGGGGAACACTATACCGATTACCGCAGTGGCAAGCGCTACGACCCTATATACTATCCAGACCGGTCCCCACGCCACAGCGCTTAAGACAGACAGCAACACCTTACGCACTACCGAGTAAGCCGCTTCGCCGACAAAAAGGATAAAGCCCTGATTGGTGTGAAAACGGGCAAACTTGGACTTAGGCGCCGCGATAAGCGGAACCAACACCAATATGCTTATGTACGCCAGTACTGCGTATACCTTGTTGTTCGAAATATCTGCGCTGTCAAATTCGGCGGTTCTGTCCTCTGTGTCGGTAAACTCATTAAAGCTTTGAGCAAAATTATTCTGAGCGTTGTTTTCAGTCTTTGTGCCCTTATTGGCTACCGGTTCGCCGCAGGAAGGGCAATAATTATCGTTTTCCGTGAGCTCTTTTCCGCACTTGGTACAAAAAGCCATTTAAAATTCCCCCGTTTTATTTTTCTTTTAATGTAAAGCGTATATAAGAGCGACAGTCTCAATTATAATAATAATAGGTATTCCTATCATAAATTTCTTTTTGCGTGTCTTGTGCCGTACCGCCAGCATTGCGGCATACATACCGACGCCGCCGCCCAATACCGCAAGCAGCATAAGCGATTTTTCGCTGATACGCCATTTATTCCTCACAGCCCGTCTTTTATCAAAAACGCATACCGCCGCGGAAACGAGATTTATTATAACAAGATACCAAAAAAGATATAGACCGACATCCTCCAAATATACCACCTAAGTTATTTTAACACATTCACACTGCTTTTTCAATTTGTTTTTTCAGCTTATTTATTATTCTTTTTTCAAGCCTCGATATATATGACTGTGAGATTCCGAGAGTATCCGCAACCTCCTTTTGCGTGTATTCATCATATCCGTTCATACCGAACCGCATTTCCATTATTTGCTTTTCCCTCGGCGGAAGCTCGCCCACAAAGCCCATAAGCAGAAATCTCTCGTCCTCCTGCTCTATTCCCCTGCCTACCTCGTCGCCGTCACTTCCGAGAACATCCGAAAGCAAAAGCTCGTTTCCGTCCCAGTCGATATTAAGCGGCTCGTCTATCGATACCTCGTTTTTCTGAGACGCGTTCTTCCTCAAATACATTAAAATTTCATTTTCAATACATCTTGAAGCATATGTCGCAAGCTTTATGTTTCTGTCGGGGCAGAATGTGTTTACCGCCTTGATAAGTCCTATTGTACCTATTGAAATAAGATCCTCTATATTGACCGCGGAGGAATCAAACTTTCGGGCAATATACACCACAAGCCGCAAATTATGTACAATAAGCTTATCCTTGCCGCTTTGTCCGCCGTTTCTGAGCAGGTCCTGCTCCTCCTCAGCCGAAAGCGGCGGCGGAAGCGTTGCAGCGCCGTTAATATAAAAGGTCGGTTTAATTATACCGAGTTTTATAAGAATAATTTGAAATAAAGCCTTGATTTTCATACTGTTTTCTTCCCTACATAAATATTTTCGGATTGACTATTGCCTGATAATCGTCATTAAGCCGTGTTTTGGAAACGGCAAGAATAGGCTTTTCGAGCCGTACTGTGCGTGTGCCGTCCGTGACCGTAGCCATATCGCATCTGAAACCGTCAAGCGCGCCCGTTCCGGACACTGTTCCGCACGGCATAAGGCGGTATCGGGATTTTAAGCTTTCATTGCTTTCAATATCAATGTTTCCGAAAAGAGCGGCAACACCCTTGCTGTCCGTAATTATAACCTCGGAATTCCCGAAAGTGTCCTCAATGGAATTTCCGGTATCTATTATTCCCTCCATGTTGACCTTGCCGTCGCCCGCAAATACCGTAATATTGCATCTTTCCGCCAAAGCCGAGTTTTTTTTCAGCAAGGAATAAAACGCCGTATAAAGCAAATAAACCGTTACCGAAGACCCTATAAGCACTGCGGGAGAAATATTAAAATACACCACCGAATTTATAACCGCCATACCGTCAGGCTTTAATAAGTACCAGAGCGCGGTCATAATTCCGCCGTAAGCAAAGCAAACTATCATAAGCACCGCACAGCCCCTTGCGAAGCATTTAAGGCTTTTAAAGCCAAAGCTTATAAGCACCATAACAGCGCAGGAGGCAAGCCGTATAAATATTCCGCCAATAGTACCGCCGCTCGGGGCAAATATGTAAAGAGATGTAAGACCCCCGACAAACGCCGCCGCGATCTGCCGCACTGCGGGGGGTCTGTGAAATGGCAGGAAGTACATTCGAAGACTATATCGCACATGAAATTGCGCACATTTTGCCATTTCAGAATTGTATAACAGAAGAAGATTATAGAAATATGAGAGAAGAACTCCGCAAGACGTTTGTCGCAGGTATTTCAGGGTATTCTGATCGGACATGTGATGGCGCGGAAAGTCTGGCGGAAGCTTTTGTAAGATATAGAAATGGAGAGAGGATTCCGAATGAAGCAAAAGAACTCATCAAAAAATACATATATCCTTGGAGGAAGTAGTTTTGCGCTTCCCAAATGCATGTTATGTGATAATTTTATAGAAGATCACGATAAACATACTATGCGATGCAAAGCATTTCCTAGAGGTATTCCGTCCACGGTAATATGGGAGCCATACGAAAAGGAATGTAATAACGGAATAAAATTTGAAGAAAATGAGTAGATACCACCGGTCGAATACGATTGGTGGTATTTTTATATCCAGAAAGCAGGAAAGGAGGAAGTGCTATGAAAGCAGTATGTGTTAAAAGTTATTATGACAAGCAGCTGAAGAGGAAAGTCACAGTTGGAGATGAACTGGAGCTGACAGATGAACGGTTCAAAGAGTTGTCTACGCCAAGTAACGACGCAAAAATGGCGTTGGTAAAAGCGAAGCCTGCGAAAAAGGCGGTTGTAAAGAAAGGATAAGGTGATCCTGAATATCTCCCAGCTCTGGGCTACAGAGCACACGAAGCATCCGTAAGGGTGCTATTTTTCTACCCTTTTTTATAGGTTGCAGGGTATAAAGAACAACGGTACATCCCAGTACCGGGAGAGCCGGTATAAAAATCTATGGAGGTAAAGAAAAATGGAGTGGTTACAGAAAATTTTATCAAATGCGGTTTATGCAGCAGACGGGAAGCTGGATGTAGAGGCTACCATGAAAAAGGTGAATGAGGAAGCGCCAAAGCATATCATTCCGAAAGAGCAGTATAACGGAAAGGTAAAGGAGCTTGAGACTGCAAATGAGACAATCGGGGATCTGAAAAAGAACAATGCCGGTAACGAGGAGCTTCAGAAGACGATCAAAACGCACGAAGGGACAATCAAGCAGTTGAAAGCTGACCATGAGAAAGAGATTAAAGGCATGAAGATCGATGCGGCAATCAATAAGGCGCTTGCGGATAACAATGCGAAACACGCGGAATTGCTGGCAGGGAAAATTGACCGTGAAAAACTGATCGTTTCGGATGATGGAACAGTTTCAGGACTGGACGAGCAGATGAAAGGCTTGAAGGAAAGCTATAAGGATCTGTTTAATCCTGTTTTGTCGGGAAGAAATCCGGCAAACCCTGACGGAGGTAGTTCAGGGACAACGGCATTTGATACACTTGTGCAAAACGCCGACAACATGACAGCCGAAGAAGTGGCGGCACAGTTTGCGGCGATGGCAAAAGAATAAGAAAGAGAGAGGATGAAAGAATATGGCAGCAGATAATTTTAAACCTACCCTTTGGGAGGGAGCGCTTCTAGCGAACTTCCATTCCGTATCGATTGCGGATGTATTAGCAACAAAACCGGCAGAGATCAAAGGGCAGAAAGTCATTTTTAACCGAGTTGCAGGGGGGACACTGAAAGATTACTCAGGAAGTGTGGACTGGGATGACATCGACACGACTCCGGTAGAAATGGCATTTGACAAGAAGAAATATTTTGCGTTTGCGTTGGACGATGTGGATAAGGTGCAGTTAAAAGCAGATCTTTTGTCAGCGACAACGAAAGAACATGCGGCGGTCCTTGCGGAGACGTATGATAAAGACTTTTTCGCGGCGTTGTTGGCAGGGACAAAACTTCTGATCGGAAGTTCTTCCGCGAAGAAGAAAGTAACTGCGGCAAGCGCATATGATTACATCGTAGATCTTGGAACGATGCTCTCCAAGAAGAAAGTTCCGAAAGTCAACCGTTTCGTGACGGTAAATGCGGATTATCTTGGATTACTGTCCAAAGATAAGCGCTTCACGGCAAACCCGAAAGTGTTGGAAAATGGAGTGGTAGAGGGTCAGACGATCAATGGCATGCAGGTGATGTGTTCCGAGGAGCTTCCGGCAAATGTCATTATCGCAAACCATAAATCCGCGATCGGTGCGGCGAAGCAGATCAATGAAGTGGAAGCGATGCGCTTACAGAATAAGTTCGCAGACGGAATTCGTGGACTTTGTGTGTACGGTGATAAAGTGCTCCGTGACGATGCGAGTGCGGCATTATACTTTGAAGTCGGAACAGCGGCGGATGCAGATCCGATCAACGTCAAGATCACAAACGATACAAAGAGTCCGGTAAACACAAAAGAGGTATCAGCCTAGAGGGGGAGTAATCCCTC
>UQQR01000052.1 GCA_900543215.1 uncultured Oscillospiraceae bacterium
ATACCGCCTTTTTGATTATGGCAGTCATAACGGTTATATCGTCCTCATGCCCGTCAGTGCGGCGGCGCTTTGCACCCTCGCATATCCGCTCGGATAATTGCTCGGCTGTTCCGTCCGAAAACGCTTCTATTTCTTCTCTTATCCATTCGGTGCCCTCGCATACGGCTCCGTCCGACATCAGTACTACCACATCGCCTTCCTTGCATTTGACTGTTGCCTTGTCAAAGCTTACATCACGAAGTATTCCGGCAGGAAGTGAGGTGCTTTTCGCCTTTCCCGTGCGCCCCGAACGCCGTACAAGCGTGGGTGCCGCTCCTGCCTTGTAAAGCTCAACCTTACCCGTAAACAGATCTATGCTTGCTATATCCACCGTGGCAAGGGACTCGTCCGTTGATTTGAAAAGCATTGAGGAATTAAGTATTCTGAGTGAGCAATCATAGCCGAAACCTGCCTTGATAAGCCGATACATAAGCCCAGACGCCATAGCGCCGTCCACCGCCGCTCTTCCGCCGGTTCCCATTCCGTCGGATAAAATCATAATAAAATGCCCTCTGCCGTCAAAGAAATATTTATATGCGTCGCCGCACATAGCCGACTGTGAGGCGCATTTTTGTTCCACACCGACATCTACACGCAATGCGGCGTGTTCGTTTAACACGATAAAAATATTGCCACTGTTTTCGCTGACGGACGGAACATCAAAATCCCTTTCGCAAACAACCGAAACAAGCTTCATAATTTGCAGCTTGTTTATGACAAGCGACGGGTCTTTTTTTATCCTCATTTCAATAGACATTCTTCCGTATTTATCAATTTTACTTGAACATTCGTCAACCCGTATATCAAGATTTTTAAGCGCCGCCGAAGCCTTTTCCGCGGCGGAATTGTCGTAATTGTCGTCATTTTCAAGGTCACGGGAAAGTTCGGAGAGCATAGAGGAAATGCCGTCAAACTGGTCGGAAACAACCGAGCGCACCTCGTCGATACGGTTTTCGGCGGCAATTCTTGAAGCATAATCCGAATAACGGGTATAGGCTGAGTTCGCCACCCTTGAAACCCTAAGGCATCTGCCTTTAAATTCCTCGGGTGCGGCGTTTTCCGGCGAGCGGCTACCGTTTTTAATTGCGTTTGTCATCTGCAATACGGCGTTAAGCGTTTCCTCGCGCTTGCTTTCCCAGCAATGAAGACGGAGCTTACAACCGGCGCAGGCGTCCTGCTCTACCGAGGTAATTACCGTACCGAAATCGGGCGAGTTTATTTTGGCAAGCTCCGACGATACCTGTTCTACCGTCTCCGACACATCGCAAAGCGCGTTTGCGGCAATGTCAAGCCGCATTGAAAGCGAGCGTTTAAAGCCGTCGGGCGTTACAAGCTTCGGGTATACCGAGAAAATTTTGCCGAGTCTTATGCCGGCTTTTCTCGGAACAGCGAGGAAAAGCGCCGAGCCTAGCGCCGTTTCAACCACAGTTTGGGAAATAAGTATAGGGTCCTTTGAAATAAGCGAGCCTAAAAGACCGACAACAAGCGGAACCGACACCTGAACATATTTGCCGAACGAGGAAAATATCCCCGCCATAAGCCCGATAAATGCATAGGCAACAGAAACTTCGCCTGACATACCGCTTAAATTCATAGCAAACGCCGTAGCTGTTCCGCATATCGCGCCGGACGGTATTCCGCCGTATTTCGCCGCAGTCAGAATTACCGCTATGCCCGTTATGTGTCCGAGGCTTATGCCGTTAAATTCAAATCCGTTTATGCCTATGATCATTATACCTATAAGCACAAAAAGCGAAACAAGCTCGTCCGATTCAAGCCCTGCCGCCGCGTTTTTGAATGTGGCAAAACTGCGGCAGATAAAAAACGCTCCGCCTGCCGCAAGCAGGGCCTCCGCCAATGCCGAAAGAAAATTAAAATTAAGTCCGCTCAGCGTTACCGCCGAGGTGAGAAACGAGGCTAAAAGCGTCATAAAGCTTAAAAATATCGAATTTGAGGAAAGCTTTTTGAAGCCGCCCAAGAGAAGCTTTAAGGCTACTATGGCAAACGCCGCCGCAACATACCTAAACCCTCCGCTTCCTACCGCCGGAATAAAATATCCTATAAAAACTCCTATTGCCGCCGCAGGCGTGTATGTAAGCGAACTTCCGGCAAGGAACGAAAGACCGAACGGAAGTATATTGCCGAGTACGACAGCCTTAGAAGCAATAAAGCCCGCCGCCGCGGCGCAAAAATGCAACAATGCTGCCGAAATAAGCGCGGAACGGTTTATTTTATCGTTTGTTCCCGTCAACTTTACAATTTCCTTCAAATTATATCACCGCCAAAAATTATGTAAACTTATTATACAACCGCACGGCGGTTAAAAATGTCAAACCGTGGGGAAGAAAAGAGACTGTTTTTGCCGAAAAACAAAAGGAATATTTTTACTTTATTCGGTAAGGCTATTAACATAAGTAGGAGGTGCATTTATGAGAAAAATATTAAGAACCGTTTTTTGTATTTTTACGGCGGCGGCAATTCTAAGCGTTTCGGTTTTCGGACTTTCAAAAATGGGCTCACGCTCCGAAGAGGTAAGAAAAATACAGCAGGTGTTAAAGGAAAAGGGCTATTATAATTACACGGCGGACGGAATTTTCGGCACGAGAACCCGTAACGCCGTGGTGAATTTTCAAAAGGACAACGGACTTTCGGCAGACGGAATAGCAGGGGAACAAACCTTAAAGGCTCTCGGAATTTCGGGCACGAATTCCTCCTACGGCGGATATTCTTCGGCGGACTACGACCTGCTTGCAAGAATAATTTCGGCGGAAGCCAGGGGAGAAAGCTATCTCGGTCAGGTTGCGGTTGGAGCGGTAATACTAAACCGCATAGAGCATCCATCGTTTCCCGATACGCTTTCGGGGGTTATATATCAGAAAAACGCCTTTACCTGCATAAATGACGGGCAGTTTTACGAGGCGGTAGCCGACAGCGCCTATTCCGCCGCAAGAGATGCAATAAACGGTCTTGACCCGAGCGGCGGCGCAATATACTATTACAATCCGAATACGGCAACGAGCAAATGGATATTTTCCCGTCCCGTCATAACCACAATAGGAAATCACAGATTTTGCAGATAGACAAGAGGTACGGCTGATTAGTAGAAGACATCGGCCGTACCTTTCTGTTATGTTGTTATTAACTGTTTATTAAGAAGGAGATTTTAAAATCCGTCACTGCAAATCGTAAAACTTTATTTTTAAATTGCGGGTATAGGGAATTCTTAAGACAAAAATATAATACGCACAGTTTTTTAATGCCATAAAGCTGATAAATTTCAAACGATGGGAAATTTAATTTTCACAATAAAAAACAGCAGGTCTTTAAAAACCTACTGTTTATACTGGCTGGGGAATAGGGATTCGAACCCCAACAAACAGAGTCATAGTCATAGATATGAGAAAATTATTTAAAATTGAAAGTCCCGCAAAGCCTTTAACCAAGCGGATTTTTGGGATTTTATGAAGTTTTTGAAAATTGAAAAATGTAAGCTGTAAACATCCGTTGACATACTGTTTTGTGGGAAAAGTGTGGGAAATTTCTTTAAAAAAATTAATGTTAAACATTTTGCTTTTTCTTATTAAAAAATCCAATAAAAAAATATATATCTAAAAGTGTTTGACTTTTTTGAGGGTGCATATGAATTTGGATATTGATATTAACAAATGACCGAGATAAATTATTATATTTTCATTGCTCCGTCTGCGAGGTCTCTTGCAAAAAAGGAGATGAAGTATAAAGGTAATGTAAGCCGTTCCATAGATAAACCTCCAAAACATAAGATGTATATATTACAGAATAATCTACACCGATTTCCAAACTTTTTTCAAAATTATTTTCACCTAAAGGTAGATTGCAGTTTGAATTATTTGCACTTTTAACTGATTTTCCACTTTAAAGAAAGGTTGACAAGCACACTCATCATCTTAAAAAAGCCTGTGTTACAGGAAATTTTGATTGCAATACAGGCAAAGAAAAATTTCTAAAATAGACTCGGTACTACGTAATTTTTGTTTCTCCATTTCTTTATAAATTTAGGCGCCTCGGTCATAATATGCTTTAAAAAGTATTTTGGTTCGCACCCACGTCTCATGATTTTTAATAATCATCAAAATACCTCTTTAAGATATCTTTTCAATAGGAAAGTGCAGTAATATGGGAAGGTATAAATGTTATTTTCAAGTCCGATATTCCCCGCACAGAATTTAATTCCGTAAGATATATCAGAATATTTATCACTTTTTATAAGCTGTGCTAACGATTTCGACTTACTGTTTTTTGCCTTTACTTCTACAGGTATTAAATGGTCGGCGGTTCTAACAAAAAAGTCTTCTTCAAGAGTAGAGTCTTCACGCTTGAAATAATAAAGCTGATAACCCTCTTTTACGAGTGCTTCTCCAACAATGCTTTCATATAATGCACCCTTGTATACTGACAAGTTTTTATTTGCTCTCAAATCCTCTTGTGCTTCATCATCAAGTAAAGCAACAAAAAGTCCGGTATCGCAAAAATACATCTTAAATTTGTTAATATCGTAGTTGCCTTTAAGCGGAAGTTCAGCATTATTAAGGCAATAGCACATATGAACCATACCTGCATCTTCCAGCCATTCAATGCATCCTCGGTAATCTTTAAAACGAGCGCCCTTTTCCACCTTGGATAATTGGAATTTTTTGTTTTCTTTGGCTAATTGAACAGGAATACTATTAAACACATTTATAATGCGGGTTTGGTCTATGCCGTCGGCATACTTACGAATATCTTCCTTGTAGTCCGCAAGTAATTGCCGCTGAAAATCAAGAGTGCCTTCAAATGTTTTATTCTTGATAAATTCACGAACTACAGCAGGCATACCGCCGAGAATACAGTAATCCAAAAAATGAGAAGAAAATACAGAATGCTCAAGCTGAGAAAAAGGTTTCAATTCTTTCATATGGGTAAGCATATCTTCTACTATATCTGCTGTGTATCCTTTCGCCCAAAGAAACTCTTCAAAATCAAGAGAATACATATTATAGTCGGTTTTATAACCGACGCTATTACTTTCAATTCTCTTATAGTTAATACCTAAAAGAGAACCGGAACAAATCACATCAAAACGGCCGTCAATACTAAAAAACTTAAGGGAAGTTGCAATTTCGGGATGCTCCTGAATTTCATCAAAAAATATTAATGTTTCTCCGGGAATAAATTTATGTGAAGGAGCAATTAAAGAGATGTTCTTTATGACCGATTCTGCACTATAACCATCCACAGTAATTTGTTTATATTTTTCCGATGTTACAAAATTGATTTCAACAACACTTTTATAATTAGCTTCTGCAAATTTTCTGATTGACTCCGTCTTTCCGATTTGTCTGGGTCCCTTTATGGCAGGTAAGATATATGACAAAAAGGCTATGGCTGAGGTATCAAAAAGACTCGGTCATGAAAGATTGTCGGTTATTGCGAGTCATTATTTGAGATAGAAAGCAGAAAATTGTCGGTGAATGTCATATAATAACCTAAGTACAATATGTGAAGGGCCGGGGATATTAAAAATTTTGGCTGTGAGCCACCCCTGGCACTTGAAAGACTAACTATTAAAAGTCAAGTCTAAAAATCAAAAACTGTTGTGAATTGAGTGACGGCAAAAAAGGCATAACGAAATAGGCGTCAAAGACGCCTAATTTCAAACAATTAGTGAAATCAAGAATTAGCTATGTAAGGTTGACCGGACTTTTGCAAAGCAAAAAT
>UQQR01000053.1 GCA_900543215.1 uncultured Oscillospiraceae bacterium
CACTCAATTTCGCATTTTAACTCTTTACCCCAACTATTGACAAAGAGCCTTTAAATTGTCCCTCTGTAAAAGAGACCTCTTGTATAACTGCCGCGGGGCGGCATACCTTTTTTATACGAATCAATTATTTTCCTTACATCATCAGCGGTTTCGTCGGTAAAATAAAGCACCGCAAAATCCACCGATCTAAGGTCGTCCCTTCTGTCTGCAAGCCAAATGGGAACTGAATTTAACATTTCGCTTGCCCCTGCCCTGCACCGCACGGCAAATTCCGTATTCCACCTATCGGTAATTTTTCCTTTCCTGTCGCACTCTTTACAGCTCCTGCCGTTTTTTAACGGGCAGTTTTTAAACAGCATAAGCGGTATTTTTCCGTATGCGACTATTCCCTTCAGTACGGGTGAATTTAAAGCCGCGGCGGCAGTAAGCGTAATTTCATCCGATAATATTATCGCCTCGGCTCCCATTTTACCGACAGCCTTTGCGCTTTCGGAATTGTATACATTAATTCCGGTATCCGCTATTACACAAAAGCCTTCAAAGTCAGCTATTTCCATAGCGGAAATGTTACCGCAAAGCGCACATTTAACACCCTTTTCTTTGAAATACGAAAGCCTTGCTTTAATATATTTATCGTCGGCAAATCTCGGTATATCAACGGCAAAGGAAACATTTTCGGGGATATTTGCGATATTTTTTTCAAGCGGAAAAATAAGCGTATCTATACCGGATAAATCCTTTGGTATCTGCTCCTCGTTTTCACACCTGATATAAATTTTCGGAACAGCCGAGCGTTTGCTGTCGGGCGTTTTTTCGGTATAAAACGCTTTGCTTTTTTCCCTTTTCGGCTCCGCTCTTTTCTCGTCAAGCAGTGCTGTCGCCTGTCTTCTTAAGCCGTTAAGCTGCTTTGCGCTTACAAACAGTCCGCCGTCGCACCTGATTTTAAGGTCGCTAAAATAATACGGCGTGCCGCCGAGCTTTGAGATATTTTCCCTTAACGACTGCTCATCGACAGCGGAATTGCGTGCCGCTTCGGGAATTTCACCTGTTGCCGTAACGGTATTTTCTCCGTCGGAAAGCGTAAGCGTGATACGTTCGCCCGATTTTACCTCAAGATTGCCGCAAACGGCAACCGAGGAGCGTTCACCCCTGTAAAGCCCGTGCAAAAACGGAAAAGCCGTTTCCGCCGCCTTTACATCCTCTTTTGTGCGTATTCCGAACATTTCGGGACCCGTTTTATCCTTGTAGTACCCGTCCGTAAAGCCGGAACGCGAAAATACATTCGCAAGCGTACTGTAAAGCCTGTCCGGCACACTGCCCGTATCTATTGCGGTCCTGCCTGCGGCGGTCGCCGCCGCAACATATTCGGGGCGTTTCATTCTTCCCTCTATTTTAAAGGAGGTAACTCCCATTTCGGCAAGTTCGCCTATGTATTCAAAGAGTGACAGATCCTTAAGGCTTAAATCGTACCCCGTGCCGTTCGGAGCTTTAAAGGGCAGTCTGCAAGGACCCGCACAGCATCCTCTGTTTCCGCTCCTTGAGCCTAAAAATGCCGATAAAAGGCACTGTCCCGAAACGGACATACAAAGCGCCCCGTGAACAAACACCTCAACCTCAAGTCCTAAGCGTTTCGCTTCCTTACAAAACTCACGAAGCTCGGTCTTTGACATTTCACGGGCGGCAACCACCCTGCAAAAGCCTAATTTTTTTAAAGTATTCAGCGCCGCAGGTGTATGTATCGACATTTGCGTTGAAGCGTGAAGCGGCAAAGCGGGCAACAGCTCTTTAAGCGCCGCCGCAAGACCTAAATCCTGAATTATAATGCCGTCAATTCCGCAGTTGTAGGCGTCCCGTGCAAGGCTTACCGCGGCTTTAAGCTCGCTGTCCCTAATAAGTATATTAAGGGTAAGATAAACCTTGACTCCTCTTATATGGCAGTAGCTTACGGCATCCTCAAGCTCGCTTAAAGTGAAATTTTCGGCGTTTCTGCGCGCCGAAAATTCCTTAGCGCCGAGATAAACCGCGTCCGCTCCGCTTCTTACCGCGGCAACAAGCATTTCCCTGTTGCCGACGGGCGATAAAATTTCGGTCTCACCGGAAAAACTCATTTATCCTGTATCCTCATCTGATTTGAAAGATCGGGTTCTTTCCTTTTGCTTTCGTGGCGTTTTTTGATTTCCTCAAGCTCTGACTTTGCTTTTTTTGCCTCGTCCGACGCCTCAAGTGCCGCCATTATGGCAACCATAGTGGTTGAAAGGGTGGGATTGCGTTTTGTAATTCTGCGCAGCCTTTGCTCAAGCTCCTCGCCGAGCTCGTTTAAATATTCCTCGCTGTCATCGCTCTTAACGGTGTAGTTAACACCGCCCACAGTAAGTTTAATTTGATTTAACATTATGCGTCCCCCTTTTTGTTTTATATTATTATAATATACCATTTTTAATTAAATTTAAAGTATTTTTTAACACTTTGCTTTACATTGAAAATTTAAACTGCTATAATAGGTAACATATTGGAGGAATGGATTATGAAATATATGGTATTGCTGTGCGACGGGATGGCTGACACTCCGAACCCGGCGCTTAACGGAAAAACACCGATGGAATGTGCCGTAAAGCCCCTTATGGATAAGCTTGCCGCCGTTTCCGAGGTCGGTATGTGCCGTACCGTTGCAGAGGGCTTAAAGCCCGGCAGTGATGTAGCAAACCTGTCTGTAATGGGTTACGACCCCAAAATTTGTTACACCGGCCGTTCTCCGCTTGAGGCGGCGTCGATAGGCGTGGAGCTTAAACCTACGGATGTAGCGCTCAGGTGCAATATAGTAACCCTGTCGGACGAAGAGAACTATGAGGACAAAACAATGGTCGATTACTGCGCAGGCGATATTTCAACCGAGGAGGCGCACGAAATAATTGCGACCGTGGAAAAGGAACTCGGAAATGAAATATACAAGTTTTACGGCGGCGTAAGCTACCGCCATTGCCTTGTGGTATCAAACGGGACAACGGAGCTTGGCAATATGACTCCGCCGCACGACATCAGCGGAAGAGTAATCGGAAAATATTTAAGCGATTCCGAAAACGCCGTCCCCCTTATAGCGCTTATGAAAAAAAGCTATGAAATACTTAAAGACCACCCCGTAAACATCAAACGCCGCAGTAAAGGACTTCACGAAGCCAATTCAATATGGCTGTGGGGCGAGGGCAGGAAGCCTCAGCTTGAAAACTTCCGTGAAAAGAACGGTGTTTCGGGTTGTGTTGTAAGCGCGGTTGACCTCTTAAAGGGTATAGGAATCTGTGCCGGAATGGAGACGCCCGAGGTTGAGGGCGCAACGGGATATATCGATACGAATTTTGAGGGCAAAGCCGACGCCGGAATAAACGCCTTTAAAAACGGTACCGATTTGGTATATCTTCACTTTGAGGCGCCGGACGAATGCGGTCACAGAGGTGAAGCTCAAAACAAGGTAAAAGCTATTGAATACATAGAAAACAGAGCCTTAAAGCCGATGCTTGACTATCTCTCCTCTTCAGGCGACGATTACCGAATACTTATAATGCCCGACCACCCGACTCCGCTTGAAACTATGACCCATTCCTCCGCGCCAGTGCCGTATATGATTTACGACAGCAAAAAAACGGAAAACGGAGTTTCGTCATTCACGGAGAAAAATGCGGAAAAGACCGGCTTATTCGTAGAACACGGTCCCGATATTATGGATAAACTGCTTGAAAAAATTTAAAATATCATAAATTTAAAATCGGTGAGCATTTCTTTTAAAGAAGGAATGCTCACCGATTTTCAGTTAGGGAATTTTATAAGCCGCAAGCCAAATACAAAAATCAATAATTGCAAAAGCCAATGAAGAGACAATGATTAAAATTATCGCCCCGAAAACAAGCGGAAGAAACGGCGTATTGTTCTCTATACCGATTGCAACAACAAATACGGCAGAAATCACCTCAAAGGAAATAATTTTCGAAATGTAATCTTTAGATTTCAGGATATAAAGCACTGTTTCTTTACCGCCGTTTAATTGAAGCCTGTCACCCCGAATTTTATGTTTACGCAAACAAACTGCGGTGACCGATAAACTTAATGACACAACGCATCCTGAAATAATTTCGGGATTTTTTGCGCTGATATTTAATAAAGCGCAAATAAATTTCCATAAATACAAAAAAGCAACGGATAATATGCCAAGCGGAAATACCATAAGGATTTTCTTAAAAACCGTTTTCACAAAGCTATCCTACTGTGTTCTGTTCGGCGTTAAATATCAAACTGTAATTGTCGATTATAATAAACAGTGTGCTGTTAAGCTTTAATTTAACATCTGCCGTTCCATTTTTACCGTTTATAACAATATCGTAGCTTTGAGATGAAAATCTGTTTCGGGATTTAAGCTTGTATGTACCGTTATAGATTTTGTTATTTGTTTTATCAGTTATTGTAATCTTACCGTTTTCGGCTTTTAAAATAAGCTTTATCGGTTTTGCATACTCGAAAAGAGCACTGTCGTTAAATGAAGTGTTATAATCGCTGTTATATGCAACAACAAAGTGCGGTGGGTCTATCTGTTGCGCCGTAGAAAGGGACCATTTATGTAATTCAATATGCGGTATTAAAGAAAACGCAAATATAACCGCGCATAATACCGCAATTATAATAATGGGAATTACTTTTTTGTTTTTTAACAATCAGCCGACACCTCACCTGTTTTCCTCAGCATAATTTTACCATATGCTGTAAAAATACGCAATAATTATTATCGCCTGTATGCGAAAATGCGGCAGCTTCATAAAATCGCTGCCGCATTTTAAAAAGGCTCTATAATAAATGTTGGGGTAAACAAGTAGAGCCTACAAAAAAG